>DASPPB010000021.1:0-15643 GCA_035625725.1 Burkholderiaceae bacterium | reverse complement strand
GCGGGCACCGAGATGGTGATGCCGGGCGACAACATCAAGATGGTGGTGACCCTGATCAACCCGATTGCCATGGACCAGGGCCTGCGCTTTGCCGTGCGCGAAGGCGGCAAAACCGTCGGCGCCGGCGTCGTGTCAAAAATCGTCCAGTAGGTGCCTTGGGTTTACGAACAGCGGGAAAAGTACGTCGGGCCGTCATTGGGATCGGGGCATGTCGTGGCGGCTCCAAGCGCCGGGTTGGCGGGATGATTTGCCGGGCGAATGTGCAAGTTTGATAGGGTTCTCGAAGCTGGCGTCGGGGAATGCGTCGCGGTGTTTGCTAGGGGTATAGCTCAACTGGCAGAGCGTCGGTCTCCAAAACCGAAGGTTGGGGGTTCGATTCCCTCTGCCCCTGCCAGCCTGCGGGCTTGGCAATAGCGCGGTGCGGCGCCGGCTCGGCGCCCGATGGTTGGCAAATGAGTACGTGGAGCGCGGGTTCGATGAACAAAGGCGAAGTCGAGACGATCGGTAGCGGCACCGACAATCTCTTGGTCGGGTTCGCCACACTCGTTGCGTTGGCGGGCGTCATCGGATTTAGCTTCTGGTCCGAACTGGCCTTGCTGGCGCGGCTCGGGATTTTGCTTGGCGGTTTGGGGCTGGGCGCGGGCATTGCATGGTTTTCCGCGCCGGGCAAGCGCTTTCTTGCCTTCGCGCAGGAGGCCTACGAGGAGGTCAGGAAGGTGACCTGGCCCACGAACAAAGAGGCCGTCCAGACAACCGGCGTGGTGTTTCTGTTTGTGGCGATCATGGCGATTTTCTTGTTTCTCGTGGACAAGGCAATCGAGTACGGGCTCTATGACCTGGTGCTGGGGTGGAAACGATGAGTGCAGGCACGTCGTCGACGGGAGTGGCGGCCGAGGCCGTCAGCGGGTCCTCGCCCAAGCGCTGGTACGTGGTGCACGCCTACTCCGGAATGGAAAAGAGCGTGGCGCGCAACTTGCAGGAGCGCATCGACCGCGAGGGGTTGCAGTCCTCTTTTGGGCGCATTTTGGTGCCGACCGAGGAGGTCGTCGAGATCAAGGGCGGCAAAAAGTCGATCAGCGAGCGACGCCTGTACTCAGGCTACGTGCTGGTCGAGATGGAGATGTCGGACGTTGCCTGGCACTTGGTCAAGACCACGCCGAAGGTCACCGGCTTTCTTGGGGGCTCGGCCAACCGCCCTTCGCCCCTGTCGCAAAAGGAAGTCGACGAGATTCTCCAGCGGATGCAAGAAGGCTATGAGAAGCCGCGTCCGAAGGTGCTCTTCGAGGTCGGCGAAATGGTGCGCATCAAGGAGCCGCCGTTTACCGACTTCAACGGCAATGTCGAGGAAGTGAACTACGAGAAGAACAAATTGCGAGTTTCGGTGACCATCTTCGGGCGATCGACTCCGGTTGAGCTCGATTTTGGTCAGGTCGAGAAAGTCTGACGGCTCGGCCCGCGGGTGGTGGTTTTTTTTGGCCGGCGCGCTTGGGCGTCGCCGGGTGTTTGAGGCGGGGAGGTTCCGGCCGGCGCGGGCATAAGCGCGCTTGGGCTGGGACCGCTGGAACCCGATAGGAGCCAAAATGGCAAAGAAGATCGTCGGTTTCATCAAGCTGCAAGTGCCCGCGGGCAAGGCCAACCCTTCGCCCCCCATCGGGCCGGCGCTGGGCCAGCGTGGCCTGAACATCATGGAGTTTTGCAAGGCATTCAACGCCCAGACGCAATCCATGGAGCCGGGATTGCCGGTCCCGGTCGTCATCACCGCGTTTGCCGACAAGAGCTTTACGTTCGTGATGAAAACGCCGCCTGCGACGGTGCTCATCAAGAAGGCGGCGAAGATCGAAAAGGGTTCCCCCCGACCGCATAGCGACAAGATCGGCAAGATCACGCGGGCGCAGGCCGAGGAGATCGCCAAGGCCAAGATGCCCGACCTGACGGCTGCCGACCTCGACGCGGCGGTGCGCACGATTGCCGGGTCGGCGCGCAGCATGGGGATCACCGTGGAGGGCCGATAAATGGGGCGCTTATCCAAACGAGTGAAAGCCATCCGCTCCAAGGTTACGGAGAACAAAAGCTATCCGATCGCCGAGGCGCTCAAGCTGGTCAAGGACACGGCCACCGCCAAGTTCGACGAATCGGTGGACATCGCGGTGGTATTGGGAATCGATGCCAAGAAGTCGGACCAGTCGGTGCGCGGCTCCGTCGTCTTGCCTGCGGGCACGGGCAAGACCGTGCGCGTTGCCGTGTTCGCCCAAGGTGCCAAGGCCGAGGAGGCCCGCACGGCCGGGGCGGACCACGTCGGCTTCGAGGACCTGGCGCAACGGATCAAGGAAGGGTTCCTTGATTTCGACATTGTCATCGCCTCGCCCGACGCGATGCGCGTGGTGGGCAGCCTCGGACAGTTGCTGGGCCCGCGAGGACTAATGCCCAACCCCAAGGTGGGGACGGTGTCGCCGGACGTAGCCGGCGCCGTGCGCAACGCAAAGGCCGGCCAGGTGCAGTACCGCGCCGACAAGGCCGGGATCGTGCACTGCTCGATCGGCCGTGCTTCCTTCGAACTGGATCGGCTGCGCAGCAATTTCACGGCGCTCATCGATGCGCTGAACAAGTCCAAGCCGTCGTCGGTCAAAGGGGTGTACCTTCGCAAGATTGCGGTGTCGTCGACGATGGGCGTCGGCGTGCGTGTCGATCCGGCGAGCTTGAGTTCCTAAGCGCGGATTGCGGCAGACCCCGCGCTGAGGCGGGGTTGGGAGAGTTGGAAGCAAAGCCTCCACGGGTTACGGAAGTGACGTGCGGAGGCGGAAGTTGCAGTGCTTTGGGCAGTTGCGCGGTTCGCCGCGCTGCCGCTGTCAAAGACCGTCGGGGCTCGAGGGTTTGCGGAATTTCTTACCGTGAGCCCCTGGGCTTAAACGAGCAGGGCGCAAAGCAATGGATTCGGGAACCGGATCCGGCAGTGGGCAATGCGCCGCTCGCCCAACGCAGACGGCGTAGCCGAAGGGGGCGTAGGTGTCGTGCGATTCCGGTAGGGAGCGCGCGGTGCGGGGCTTCTCAGCGGTCGCCGGTTTTTGGACCGGTGCAAGGCGCAGGCCGAGCACCTTTTTGTGGAGCCAGTACCGTGGGTCTAAGTCGGCAAGATAAGGCGGCCATGATCGATGAGGCCAGCGCCCTTGTGGCGCAGGCCAAGGCGATCATCATCGCCGAGTACCGTGGACTGGACGTGGAATCGGTCACCCAGTTGCGGCGGGATGCTCGCAGCCAGGGTGTCCAGTTGCGGGTGTTAAAGAACACCCTTGCGCGTCGTGCCGTTACCGGTACGCCCTTTGCCGTGCTGACCGACAAGCTTGTCGGCCCGCTCGTCTACGGCATGGGTGCGGATCCGGTCTCGGTCGCCAAAGTGCTCTCGGCATTTGCCAAGGGCAACGACAAGCTCGTCATCAAAGCGGGTGCGATGGCCAATTTCGTTATGGACGAAAAGGCCGTGCAGATGCTCGCGACGATGCCGACCCGCGAGGAGCTGTTGGCCAAGCTGATGGCAACCATGCGGGCGCCGATCGGCCAGTTCGTGCGTACCTTAAATGAGGTGCCCTCGCGCCTCGTACGTACCCTGGCAGCGGTGCGCGACGCCAAACAAGCGGCGACATGAGTCCACGTTCCGAATCGCAGAAGTTCCCATTGACACCGTTCGAATAGGAGTTGGAAGAAATGGCATTGTCGAACCAAGAAATCCTCGATGCGATCGCCGCCAAGTCGGTGCTCGAGGTCAGTGAATTGATCAAGATGATGGAAGAGAAGTTCGGCGTCTCGGCCGCAGCGGCGGCCGTCGCCGTGGCCGCACCGGCCGGCGGCGGCGCCGCGGCCGCGGCCGCGGAGGAGAAGACCGAATTCACCGTAACGCTGCTCGAAGCCGGGGCCAACAAGGTCAACGTCATCAAGGCGGTTCGCGAGCTCACCAGTTTGGGTCTGAAGGAAGCCAAGGACCTGGTCGATGGTGCGCCCAAGCCGATCAAGGAGGGCGTGAACAAGGCCGACGCCGAGGCTGCGAAGAAAAAGCTCGAGGACGCCGGCGCCAAAGTGGAGGTGAAGTAGGTTCCGCGCGTGCGCACGCCGTCTTGCCCCGTGGCCGTGCACCGTGCCGGCCCGGTGCTGGGCTGCGGGCGTCGCGCTGCGGTGGCAGCAGAAGCGTTGGTCCGGGGTGCGCCGCACGTTGGTGCGGCGTGCGTCCCAGGCGTATTTCCGAAGCGCGGAGAGGGCTTTGATGTGTGTTCCGTCGCCTGGCAGAGCACAAATCCAAGACTTCCCCCAATGATCGTAACGTCAGCGGCGCCATTACAGCGAGGATGGTCACTTTGCGTGTCCGGGCTCGTCCCGTCCTGCGCGGCGCTGGCGCGTCCATGGTTCCCAGGTAGATATTTCTGAGCGGAGCGTCCATGCCGTACTCCTTCACTGAAAAAAAGCGTATTCGGAAGAGCTTTGCCAAGCGCCCCGCGGCGCAGGCGGTCCCGTTCCTGCTGGCGACCCAGCTCGAGTCCTACGCGCAGTTTCTGCAGGCTGACCGGCCGGCCTCGCAGCGGCTCTCGCAAGGGCTGCAGGCGGCCTTCGAATCGATTTTCCCGATCTCCAGCCACAACGGCATGGCGCGCTTGGAGTTTGCCGGTTACTCGCTGGGCGCGCCGCCGTTTGACGTCAAGGAGTGCCAGCAGCGCGGACTGACCTTCGCCTCACCCCTGCGCGCGAAGGTGCGACTGGTGATCATGGATCGCGAAGCCTCCAAGCCCACGATCAAGGAGGTCAAGGAGCAAGAGGTGTACATGGGCGAGATTCCGCTCATGACCTCGACGGGTTCCTTTGTGATTAACGGCACCGAGCGAGTGATCGTTTCGCAGCTGCACCGCTCGCCCGGCGTGTTCTTCGAGCACGACCGCGGCAAGACGCACTCCTCGGGCAAGCTGCTGTTTTCGGCGCGCGTCATCCCGTATCGGGGTTCGTGGCTCGACTTTGAGTTCGACGCCAAGGACGTACTGTTTTTCCGCGTCGACCGGCGCCGCAAGATGCCGGCCACGATCCTGCTCAAGGCCCTGGGGCTCAATGTGGAGCAGATCCTGGCGCATTTCTTCGCATTCGACTCCTTCACGCTGGCGCCGGCGGGCGGCGGTTTCATGCAGCTCGTGCCCGAGCGACTGCGCGGTGAGATCGCGCGCTTCGACATCGCCGATCCCAGCGGCAAGGTCGTCGTGACGAAGGACAAGCGCATCAACGCACGCCATATCCGCGATATGGAGGCGGCGGGCATGACGCGCATCGCGGTCAACGAGGACTACCTGCTGGGGCGCGTTCTGGCCACGGCCGTCGTGGACTCGCAAACCGGCGAGGTGCTCGCCAACGCCAACGAAGAGCTCACCGAGGACCTGCTCAAGCGGCTGCGCGACGGGGCCGTGAGCGAGATTCGCACGATCTATGTCAACGACCTGGACCAGGGTGCCTTTATCTCCAGCACCTTGCGCATCGACGAAACGGCCGACCAGCTGTCGGCGCGCATCGCCATCTACCGGATGATGCGCCCGGGCGAGCCGCCCACCGAGGACGCGGTGGAAACGCTGTTCCGGCGGCTGTTCTTCGACGAGGAAACGTACGACCTCTCGCGCGTCGGGCGCATGAAGGTCAACAGCCGCCTGGGTCGCAGCGAAATTGATGGCCCGCTCACGCTCACGCACGAGGACATCATCAACACGATGAAAGTCCTCGTGGAGCTGCGCAACGGCCACGGCGAGATCGACGACATTGACCATCTCGGCAATCGGCGCGTGCGCTGCGTGGGCGAGCTCGCGGAGAACCAGTTCCGCGCGGGGCTGGTGCGCGTGGAGCGCGCCGTACGCGAACGCCTCGGCCAGGCCGAGACCGAAAACCTGATGCCCCACGACCTGATCAACAGCAAGCCGATCTCGGCCTCGATCCGGGAGTTCTTCGGTTCGTCGCAATTGAGTCAGTTCATGGACCAGACCAATCCGCTCTCCGAGATCACTCACAAGCGGCGGGTCTCGGCGCTGGGCCCCGGCGGTCTGACGCGGGAGCGCGCGGGCTTTGAGGTGCGTGACGTGCACCCGACGCACTACGGGCGCGTGTGCCCGATCGAGACGCCGGAGGGACCGAACATCGGTCTGATCAACTCGATGGCGCTGTACGCGCGCCTCAACGAGTACGGCTTTTTGGAAACGCCCTACTGGCGGGTCGATTCCGGCCGCGTGAGCAACGAGATCTTGTTCTTGTCGGCGATCGACGAGGGCAAGTACGTCATCGCGCAGGCCAATGCCCCGCTCGATACCTCTGGCAAATTCACCGACGAGCTCGTTTCGTGCCGCATGAATGGTGAGTTTGTGCTGATGTCGCCCGACCGGGTCGAGTTCATGGATATCGCGCCGAGTCAGATTGTCTCGGTGGCCGCGTCACTGATCCCGTTTCTGGAGCACGACGATGCCAACCGTGCACTGATGGGCTCGAACATGCAGCGGCAGGCGGTTCCGTGCCTGCGTCCGGAAAAGCCGCTCGTCGGTACGGGCATTGAGCGCACCGTTGCCGTGGATTCGGGCACGACGGTGCAGGCCCTGCGCGGCGGCGTGGTCGACTTCATCGATGCCAACCGCATCGTGGTGCGGGTCAACGAAGACGAGACCGTCACCGGCGAGGTGGGCGTCGACATCTACAACTTGGTCAAGTACACGCGCTCGAACCAGAACACCAATATCAACCAGCGTCCCATCGTCAGCAAGGGCGACCAGATCGCCAAAGGCGACGTCATCGCCGACGGCGCCTCAACGGACTTGGGCGAACTGGCGCTGGGCCAGAACATGCTGGTCGCGTTCATGCCCTGGAACGGCTACAACTTCGAGGATTCGATCCTGATCTCGGAGCGCGTGGTCGCCGACGACCGTTACACCTCGATTCACATCGAGGAGCTCAACGTCGTGGCGCGCGACACCAAGCTCGGTCCCGAGGAGATCACGCGAGACATCTCCAACCTCTCGGAGTCGCAGCTCGCGCGTCTGGACGAGTCGGGCATCGTGTACATCGGCGCGGAAGTCGCTGCGGGCGACACCCTGGTGGGCAAAGTCACGCCCAAGGGGGAGACCCAGCTCACGCCGGAGGAAAAGCTGCTGCGGGCGATCTTCGGCGAAAAGGCGTCGGACGTAAAGGACACTTCGCTGCGCGTGCCCTCGGGCATGAACGGCACCGTGATCGACGTGCAAGTATTTACGCGCGAGGGCATCCAGCGCGACAAGCGTGCGCAGCAGATCATCGACGACGCCCTCAAACGGTACCGTCAGGATCTCAACGACCAACTGCGTATCGTCGAGAGCGATACCTTCGCCCGCATCGAGCGCTTGCTGCTGCGCAAGGAAGCCACCGGCGGACCGCGCAAGATCGCCAAGGGTACGGTCGTCACCAAGGAGTACCTCGACTCGCTCGAGCGCTACCACTGGTTCGACGTTCGTCTGGCCGACGAGGCGGCGGCGGCACAGCTCGAGGCGCTCAAGGAGTCGATCGAAGCCAAGCGGCTGCAGTTTGATCAGGCCTATGAGGACAAGCGCAAGAAGCTCACGCAGGGTGACGAACTGCCGCCGGGCGTGCTCAAGATGGTCAAGGTGTACCTGGCGGTCAAGCGGCGGCTGCAGCCCGGCGACAAGATGGCCGGTCGCCATGGCAACAAGGGCGTGGTTTCGCGCATCGTTCCCGTGGAGGACATGCCGCACATGGCCGACGGCACGCCGGTGGACATCGTCCTCAATCCGCTGGGCGTGCCCTCGCGGATGAACGTGGGGCAGATTCTGGAGACGCACCTGGGTTGGGCCGCAAAGGGCCTCGGCGCGCGCATCGGCGAGATGGCGCAAGCGGCCACCGGCGCGGAAGTGCGCGCATTTTTGCGCGAGGTCTACAACCGCTCCGGAAAACCCGAGCAGATCGAGGCGATGAGCGACCCGGAGGTGCGGGAACTGGCGCAGCATCTGACGGCCGGCGTGCCTTTCGCCACTCCGGTATTCGACGGAGCGTCCGAACGCGACATCCAGGCCATGCTCAGCACGGCGTACCCCGAAGAGGTTGCCGCACGCCTGCAGCTCACCGCTTCGCGTACGCAGGCCACTCTCTACGACGGGCGCACCGGCGAGGCCTTTGGCCGCAACGTGACCGTGGGCTACATGCACATGCTCAAGTTGCACCACCTGGTCGACGACAAGATGCACGCCCGATCCACCGGACCGTATTCGCTCGTGACGCAGCAGCCGCTCGGCGGCAAGGCGCAGTTCGGCGGTCAGCGTTTCGGCGAAATGGAGGTCTGGGCACTCGAGGCCTACGGTGCGTCGTACACGCTGCAAGAGATGCTCACCGTGAAGTCCGACGACGTAAACGGGCGCACCAAGGTCTACGAGAACATCGTGAAGGGTGAACACTCGATTGATGCGGGCATGCCGGAGTCCTTCAACGTGCTGGTCAAGGAAATCCGCTCGCTGGGTATTGATATTGATCTGGAAAGGGACTGAGGCGGGAACGTCGGACGACACCGTGCCGGCGGCCGGATGCCTTCGGGCATCACTGCCGCGACACGGGACGAACCCACCTTTCTCCCCGTAACCTGGGTCTGGAGACGCGAATGAAAGCGCTATTGGATCTGTTCAAGCAGGTACAGCAAGACGAACAGTTCGACACCATCAAGATCGGGATCGCCTCGCCCGACAAGATCCGCTCGTGGTCTTACGGCGAAGTCAAGAAGCCCGAAACGATCAATTACCGCACCTTCAAACCGGAGCGCGACGGCCTGTTCTGCGCGAAGATTTTCGGTCCGATCAAGGACTACGAGTGCCTGTGCGGCAAATACAAGCGCCTGAAGCACCGTGGTGTGATCTGCGAAAAATGCGGCGTCGAGGTCACGCTGGCCAAGGTGCGGCGCGAGCGCATGGGACACATCGAGCTGGCTTCGCCGGTGGCGCACATCTGGTTTCTCAAGTCCCTGCCCAGCCGCATGGGTATGGTCCTGGACATGACCCTGCGCGACATCGAGCGCGTGCTGTATTTCGAGGCCTACGTGGTTGTCGACCCGGGTTTCACGCCGCTCAAGCGCGGGCAGCTCATGACCGAGGACGATTTCATCGCCAAGACCGAAGAGTTCGGCGACGAGTTCCGCGCGCTGATGGGTGCCGAGGCCATCCGCGAGCTGCTGCGTTCGATCGACGTTGACAAGGAGATCGAGACGCTGCGCAAGGATCTGTCGGAGACGGGTTCGGAAGCGAAAATCAAGAAGTTCGCCAAGCGCCTCAAGACCCTGGAAGGATTTCAGCGCTCCGGGATCAAGCCGGAGTGGATGATCATTGAGGTGCTGCCGGTGCTGCCTCCCGAGCTGCGCCCCCTGGTGCCGCTCGACGGTGGCCGCTTTGCGACGTCGGATCTCAACGACCTGTATCGGCGCGTCATTAACCGCAACAACCGACTCAAGCGGCTGCTCGAACTCAAGGCCCCCGAGATCATCGTGCGCAACGAAAAGCGCATGCTCCAGGAGGCGGTCGATTCCTTGCTCGACAACGGACGTCGCGGCAAGGCGATGACCGGCGCCAACAAGCGCCCGCTCAAATCGCTGGCCGACATGATCAAGGGCAAGGGCGGACGATTCCGCCAGAATCTGTTGGGCAAGCGCGTCGACTATTCGGGCCGCTCCGTGATCGTCGTGGGTCCGCAGCTCAAGCTGCACCAGTGCGGCCTGCCCAAACTCATGGCGCTGGAGCTGTTCAAGCCGTTTATCTTCAACAAGCTCGAACTCATGGGCCTGGCGACGACCATCAAGGCGGCCAAGAAGATGGTCGAGGCGCAAGAGCCCATCGTCTGGGACATTCTCGAAGAGGTGATTCGTCAGCACCCGGTGCTGCTCAATCGGGCCCCCACGCTGCACCGCCTCGGCATCCAGGCCTTCGAGCCGGTTCTGATCGAGGGCAAGGCCATCCAGCTGCACCCGCTCGTGTGCGCGGCGTTTAATGCCGACTTCGACGGTGACCAGATGGCGGTGCACGTGCCTCTGTCGCTGGAGGCGCAGCTCGAGGCGCGTGCGCTCATGCTTTCCTCGAACAACGTCTTGTTCCCGTCCAACGGCGACCCCTCGATCGTTCCCAGCCAGGACGTGGTCCTGGGACTGTACTTTGCGACGCGCGAGAAGACCAACGGCCGCGGCGAAGGCGCTTTTCTTGCCGACGTTGCCGAGGCGCACCGCGCTTTGGAAAACGGGCACGTCGAGCTGCAGACGCGGGTGACCGTGCGCATCAAGGAATCGGAGGTCGATCGCGACAGTGGTGCGCGCACGGACCGTGTCACACGCTACGAGACGACGGTGGGACGCGCCCTGCTCTCGGAGATTCTTCCGCCCGGGCTGCCGTTCAGTCTGATCAACAAGCCCCTGAAGAAAAAGGAGATCAGCCGACTGATCAACGCGGCGTTCCGCCGCTGCGGTCTGCGCGAGACGGTGATTTTCGCCGACCGGCTGCTGCAGTCGGGTTTCCGTCTGGCTACGCGTGCCGGCTTGTCGATCGCCATCGGCGACATGCGCGTACCGGAGCAAAAAGAAGAGATCATCCGGGCCGCCGAGAAGGAGGTCAAGGAAATCGAGGCGCAGTACACCTCGGGCCTGGTTACGCAGGGCGAGCGCTACAACAAGGTCGTCGACATCTGGGGCCGCGCCGGCGATCAGGTGGGCAAGGTGATGATGGAGCAGCTCGCCACGGAGCGCACCGCGGATCGCCACGGTGCGACCGTGAGCCAGGAATCGTTCAATTCGATCTTCATGATGGCTGACTCGGGAGCGCGTGGTTCGGTGGCGCAGATTCGCCAGCTTGCGGGGATGCGGGGACTGATGGCCAAACCGGACGGTTCGATCATCGAGACGCCGATTACCGCCAACTTCCGCGAAGGCCTGAACGTGCTGCAGTACTTTATTTCGACGCACGGCGCGCGCAAGGGCCTGGCCGACACCGCGCTCAAGACCGCCAACTCGGGCTATCTCACGCGGCGGCTGGTCGACGTGACCCAGGACCTGGTGGTGACGCAAGACGACTGCGGCACGAGCAACGGCGTGGCGATGCGCGCCCTGGTCGAGGGCGGCGAAGTCATCGAAGCCCTGCGCGACCGAATCTTGGGGCGCGTAGTGGCCAACGACGTGATCAACCCCGACACCCAGGACGCCTTGTTTGCGGCCGGCACATTGCTCGACGAAGATGGCGTTGACCGCATCGAGGAGCTGGGCATCGACGAAGTCAAGGTGCGCACCCCCCTGTCGTGCGACACGCGCTATGGCATCTGCGCCAAGTGTTACGGACGCGACCTGGGCCGTGGCACGCTGGTGAACGCGGGCGAAGCCGTCGGTGTGATCGCCGCGCAATCCATCGGGGAGCCCGGCACGCAGCTGACCATGCGCACGTTCCACATCGGCGGGGCGGCGTCGCGCGCCGCGGTGCAAAGCTCGGTCGAGGCCAAGAGCAATGGTACGGTGCGCTTTACGAGCACGATGCGCTACGTCACGAACGCCAAGGGCGAGCAGGTCGTCATCTCGCGCTCGGGCGAGGTCATGGTCGTTGACGACAACGGGCGAGAGCGCGAACGGCACAAAGTCCCGTACGGGGCGACCCTGAGCGCGGTCGATGGCAAGCCCGTACGGGCCGGGACGCAGTTGGCCCAGTGGGATCCGCTCACGCGTCCGATCATCACCGAGTACGCGGGTACGATCCGCTTCGAAAACGTCGAGGAGGGCGTTACCGTCGCCAAGCAGATCGACGAGGTGACGGGTCTGTCCACGCTCGTGGTGATCGACGCCAAGCGCCGGGCCAGTACGACCAAGGGTTTGCGGCCGCAAGTCAAGCTCCTCAGCGAGACCGGCGAAGAGGTCAAGATCCACGGCACGGAGCACGCTGTCACGATCTCCTTCCCGGTCGGCGCCCTGATCGTCGTTCGTGACGGTCAGCCGGTTGCGGTGGGCGAGGTACTGGCGCGCATTCCGCAGGAGTCGCAAAAGACGCGCGACATCACCGGGGGCCTGCCGCGGGTGGCCGAATTGTTCGAGGCCCGATCGCCGAAGGACGCGGGCATCCTCGCGGAGGTCACCGGTACGGTGTCCTTCGGCAAGGACACGAAGGGCAAGCAGCGCCTGATCATCACCGATCTGGAGGGCAAGGAGCACGAGTTCTTGATCCCGAAGGACAAGCACGTTCTGGTGCACGACGGGCAGGTGGTCAACAAGGGCGAGCTGATCGTCGACGGTCCCGCGGACCCACATGACATCCTGCGCCTGCTGGGGGTGGAGGCGCTGGCCCGCTACATCGTCGACGAAGTGCAGGACGTCTACCGCCTGCAGGGCGTGAAGATCAACGACAAGCACATCGAGGTCATCGTGCGCCAGATGTTGCGGCGGGTGCAGATCGTGGAGGCGGGCGACACGCCGTTTATTCCGGGCGAGCAAGTCGAGCGCTCCGAGCTGCTGGACGAAAACGACAAGGCCCTCGCGAAGGGCGGGCGTCCGGCGCTGTACGAAAACGTGTTGCTGGGCATCACCAAGGCCTCGCTGTCGACCGATTCGTTCATCTCCGCCGCCTCCTTCCAGGAGACCACGCGCGTGCTGACCGAAGCGGCAATCATGGGCAAGCGCGATGAACTGCGGGGACTGAAGGAAAACGTGATCGTCGGCCGGCTGATTCCTGCGGGTTCGGGCCTTGCCTATCACCGGGCGCGCAAGGAAAAAGAAGAGATCGAGGCGGCGGAGCGCGAGGCGCTGGCAGCGCTCGAGGCGAGCGCGCCGCCGGCCGCAGTCGATACGGCCGAGCAGGCGGCCGACGGGGATCATTCCGCCGAGGTCTCGGAGTCCTGAGCGTTTCGGGGGGGCCGCCGGGCCTTTGCAAGGCGGCCCTTCGCTCGGTAGTCTGGCGCTTGTAACGACTTCGAGAGGGGGGCGGTTTGCCGTCGCCGTCAAACGAGGCGCTCTGCAGCGCGCTGGAGGCTCTCGGTGCGCGCCGCGTCGAGTGCTGCATCGCCGATTTTTCTTCCAACGCGCGCGGCCGCACGGTGAGCCGGGAGGATTTTCTTGCCGGCGGCGGATGCCGCTTGTCCTCGGTCGTGCTCGGTCTGACGATTACCGCCCATTCGCCTGCGGGTGTCTTCGGCCACATATTGCCGAGCTCCTACCGCGACGTCGAGCTGCGCGCCGATCCGGACACGCTGGTGGCGCAGGTCGGGCGCCCCCTTGCCGCGACGGTGTTATGCGAGCCCCACGGCGCGCTGCGCGCGGAAGCGACGGGCCGCGAGCTCGATGCCAACGCGCTCTCCCCGCGCGCGGCCTTGCGGCGGGTGCTCGCGCGGTTGGAGCAGGCGGGACTGCGCGCGATGGTCGCGCCCGAGCTCGAGTTTTATCTACTGAACCGACCGGCCGACCCCGGCGTCTCGGATTTGATCGCGGCGCGCTCCACTCCGGCATCGCCCGCGCGTGAGCGCGGTTGTGAGGCCGGCTCGGCCGAGCGCGCAGGCTACTTTGCGCCCTATTTCGACGAGCTGTTCGACGCCTGCGAGCGCGTGAACATCCCGGTGAGCGGCTATGCGCACGAGTCCTCCTTTTCCCAGTATGAGGTGAATTTCCGACCGGGCCCGCCGTTGCAGCAGGCCGACGCGGTCTTCCGCTTCAAGCGCCTGGCCCGCGAGGTCGCGGTGCGGCACGGGTTTCTCGCCAGCTTCCTGGCCAAGCCGTTTTTGGACCAGCCGGGCGCGGGCATGCACTGGCACTTCAGCCTGCAGCAGATCGACGACGGCCGCAACGCCTTTTTGGCAACAGGGGGCGACAGCGACGGACCGCGCCTGGAGCAGTTCGTCGCGGGGCTGCAGCGGCATGCGTCGGCCGCCACCGCGCTGTTTGCACCCTACGACAATTCCTACGACCGCATTACACGCGCCGACGCCTCTCCTTCGGAGGCCGGCTGGGGTCTGGACGACCGCACGCTCGCGTTCCGGATTCCGACCTCGAGTGCGACCAACCGCCGGGTGGAAAACCGCCTGCCCGGAGCCGATGCAAGCCCTTACTTGATTGTCGCCGCCACGCTCGGCCTGGGGCTGACCGGCATCGAACAAGGATGGCAGGTGCTCTCGCACGCCCCGGCCTTGCCGCGCACGCTGGCGCAGGCGCTCGACTGTCTGGACGCCGACTTGCTGCTTCGCAGCCTGTTGGGAGACCCTCTGGTAGACCTGTACTGCGCCGTCAAGCGCGGGGAAAGCGCGCTGCGAAATAGCCATCCGCAGCCCCGCCCGGCCTGGGATCTGGTGCATCTGCCCGAACAAGCGTAGCAAGCCGGCGCCGGCGGTTTGACCGCGGCGGCCCGCCCCAGTTAAAATGTAAGGCTTCGCGAAAGGCTCGACGATCGCAAATGTGGGTCGTCTGCTGGGGCAAGTTGCCGCGGCAGGCACGGGCGTACGCGAGTTTGCAAAAGGGAAGTGCTAAAGCCACAGGGCGCGGTGAGGCCGCGTACAGGGACCGCCCGTTTCTCGGGTCCGCGGAAAGCGAAAGAATGCCGACCATCAATCAACTGGTGCGCAAGTCGCGCGAAAGTACGACAACCAAAAGCAAGAGCCCGGCGCTGCGGGGAAGTCCGCAAAAGCGAGGGGTCTGCACGAAGGTCTACACGACGACGCCGAAAAAACCCAATTCGGCGCTGCGCAAGGTCGCCAAGGTGCGCCTGACCAACGGCTTTGAAGTCATTTCGTACATCGGCGGGGAAGGACACAACCTGCAGGAGCACTCGGTGGTGCTCATCCGCGGTGGGCGAGTGAAGGATTTGCCTGGGGTGCGTTATCACATCGTGCGTGGATCGCTCGACACGCAAGGGGTGAAGGATCGCAAGCAGGCGCGCTCCAAGTACGGTGCCAAGCGCCCGAAGGCAAGCTAAAACGGAGTGCGGCGTGTCGCAACCGGCAGCGGTTGCGACCAGCGACCCCGCCGGCGAGCGCGGCTCGGCCCCCGGCGCTGCGATCCAGAGCGATTGCTATGCAGTAAGTCGCGGCCCGGTGTATGGGGCCGCTCGGTGGCCCATCCAGGCCGCGACCCAACTGAATGAAAACGAGGTGCCCTATGCCGCGTCGACGCGAAGTACCCAAGCGGGAGATTCTCCCCGACCCGAAGTTTTCCAATACGGATGTCACGAAGTTCATTAACGTGATCATGCTCGACGGCAAAAAGGCCGTCGCCGAGCGCATCGTCTACGGCGCGTTTGCGCAGATCGAGTCCAAGAGCGGCAAAAACCCCCTGGAGGTCTTCACTTCCGCGGTCTCCAACGTCAAGCCCATGGTCGAGGTCAAGAGCCGGCGCGTCGGCGGGGCCAACTATCAGGTTCCGGTAGAGGTGCGGCCGGTGCGGCGCATGGCCTTGGCGATGCGCTGGTTGCGGGAGGCGGCCAAAAAGCGCGGCGAGAAATCCATGCCGATGCGGCTCGCCGGCGAGCTGATGGAAGCGGCCGAGGGTCGCGGTGGCGCCATGAAAAAGCGCGAGGAGGTCCACCGCATGGCCGACGCCAACAAGGCGTTCGCGCACTTTCGTTTCTAGCAGCAGTCAAAGACACAGCCGCGCGCATTTCGTGGAAGGCGGCGCTGG
>DASPPB010000020.1:0-2418 GCA_035625725.1 Burkholderiaceae bacterium | reverse complement strand
GCCGTAACGGTGACCCGAACGACAACTTCGATGACCCCTTCGACGACGTCCTCATGGCTGACGTCGAGCTGAACTTCGATTTGCGGCGAACCCTGCTCAAGGAAAATCTGCGGAGCATGCGGCATCTCCAGCGACGCGTCCTTCAGATATACACGCTGCAACTGAAAGACCGGTGATCCCGGCGGCATCGCGGCCCCCGCGTTTTGTCGATTGCTGTTTGTTTCGCTCGTCATGGCTCGCCTCGGCACACTAGTGGACTCCGGCGCGGCGCGCAGGAGTGTTCTTCACAATACGGATGCAACCACACGCTGCCGCATCGCGGACGCACAGGCAGCCGGTCAGTTAACTTGCCAGTAGCGCGGTCAAACCACCTTCGCGGTCCATGGCCGCCAGATCGTCGTAGCCGCCAACATGGCGCTCGTTGATAAAAATCTGCGGCACCGTGCGTCGGCCGGTGATCCGCACCATCTCCGCGAGCAGCTTCGAGTCTTGGTCTACGCGCAAGGTCTCGACATTCTTTGCGCCGCGCGCCGCCAGCAGCGCCTCGGCACGCCGGCAAAACGGGCACAAACCGCTGCTGTACATGCGGACCTTCGCACTCATCTGCTTGTTTTCTCCCTATTTGGCCACCGGCAGTCCGGCTGCGCGCCACGCTTGCAGCCCCCCGGCGAGGATGTAAACCTCGCTGATGCCGGCTGATCGCAGCTTGACCGCCGCCAGCGAGGCCCGACGCCCCAGATCGCAGACTACAAGCACGGGCCGGTCTTTGCGCAGTTCCCCGGCTCGTTTCGCGACTTCGGGTAGGGGCAGGTTCTTAGCATTGGGAAGTGATCCCGCGCCAAATTCGGTGGCGGCTCGCACGTCCACGATCTGCACTTCGCGCGTATTCATCAGTTGCGTTGCTGCCAGCGTGCCCAGGCTCGGGCCACCCGCGCGTGCGCGCAGTAGCGGCCAGACAAGGAAACCACCGCTGACCAGGGCTACCGCGATAAGAGCGACATTGTCAATTATGAATCTCATCTTGCGTCGGAATCGGCTGGGCAGGTCGGCGATCGCCGCGAATCTGCGCCCGTGGGGCAGTGCGGCACTTGCCGCTTGCTCCGACGTGCCAGCAGACGGATTATAGAATGGCGGACGGTCAGGCCCGCGCACAAGGGCCGGCCAGCGTAATGCGGGCGATTGCGTCTTACCGGGAAGTGTCGATGACTATTCACAAACTTGTGCTATTGCGCCATGGCGAGAGCCTATGGAATCGGGAAAATCGGTTCACGGGATGGACCGACGTTGACCTGACCGAGACAGGTTGCGCCGAGGCGCGTGCCGCCGGAGAGCTTTTGCTGCGCGAAGGCTATAGCTTTGACCTGGCGTACACCTCGGTGTTGCGCCGAGCTATCCGCACGTTGTGGATCGCTCAGGACGCGCTGGACCAGATGTGGATTCCCGTGGTGCATAGCTGGCGGCTCAACGAGCGCCATTACGGGGCGCTGCAGGGCCTGGACAAGGCACAAACTGCCGCCCGATTTGGCGAGCACCAAGTACTGCTTTGGCGCCGCTCCTACGCGGTTGCTCCTGAACCGCTACGAAAGGACGATCCGCGCTGGCCCGGTAAGGATCCGCGCTACCACAATCTGAAACCCGAACAGATTCCGTTGACCGAGTGTCTGAAGGACACGGTGGCGCGCGTGATCCCTTTTTGGAACGATTCCATTGCGCCCGCGTTAGTGCGCGGACGCCGCGCGATCGTGGTTGCGCACGGCAATTCGCTGCGCGCTTTGATCAAACACCTCGATGGCGTTTCCGATGAGGCGATCGTGGAACTGAACATTCCCACGGGCCAGCCGCTGGTGTACGAGTTTGACGAGACTTTGCGCCCATTGCGGCATTACTACCTGGGGAACCCGGAAGAAATTGCCCGCGCGACTGCGGCGGTGGCCGCGCAAGGGCGGGCAGCGGCTCGTTGAATTCACGCGAGCCGCTAGGTGGGCGGCGCGCGCTCGCCCGCTGGCCCGCGCTGGGGCGCGATTTGCTGGCGGCCGCCCTGGGCGTCACGCTGGTAAACACGGCCGTTCTCGCCCAGCAATCGTCGGCGAGCGTGGATAAAAACCCGGCCAGCCAAGCCGCACACGATCAATCCAAGATTTCGCCCGCACGGACGCATGCCCCGACGTCTGCAAATCAGGCGGCGAGCCCGCTTGCTGCGTCCTCCCGGCGCCAGCGAGAGCTACAAGCCGAGCAGCGCGAGCTCAAGGCGAAATTAGCGCAGCTTAAAAAGTCCTTGGCGTCCGCCGAAACGGCGCACTCCGAAGCCGCCGACGCGTTGGCGGCGTCCGAATCGGCCATTTCGGCCTCCAACCGGCATCTACAGCACCTGGCGGCCTCACGCCGCCAAGTCGAGCAACGCATTTCTGAACTGCAGGC
>DASPPB010000019.1:0-13130 GCA_035625725.1 Burkholderiaceae bacterium | reverse complement strand
GTAGCCAATGCCGAACGTGCCCACGGTTTGCTTGGGCTTGATCTGCACCGTCTCGTTGCCGTAGGTGTAGGTGTTGTTCTTGAAGGTGGCCTGATAGGTATCCACCCAGACCGTCCAGGGACCGGCAAACTGATGCTTCAGGCCCAGTCCGTAGCCAAACCCGCTGAAATGATCTGACGGGCTGATCTGGCCCGATGCGTTGGAGGCGTTGATCTGGCCGGTGATCTGGTTAAAGCCCACCTTCAGATACACGACCGTCTCTTTGCCAAGATAGTAACCGGGCTGAAGACCAAAACCCCACTGGTTTTTCCACGTCGTGTAGACGTTAACCACGCCGCCCGGAACAAAGGTATTGGAGTCGACACTGCCCGGCATGTAGAAGGCGTACGGCCCGAGGTTCCAGTCGCCAACGTCCGAGTGCACTAGCCACGCGTAGCCGCCTTGAATCATTCCGAACACGCTGGTCTTGCCGCCGTCGATGTCGGTGCCATTGTTCAGGGTCACCTCATTAGTCTGACTGCGGAATCCCATTCCGAGGCCAACCCACGGTCCCTCCAGCGGTGCATCGGCCAGTACTGACGTGGAGACCGCCAATGCGCCGGCGAGGGTTGCAATGCGAACCAATTTCATTTCTTCCTCCGATTTTCTAAGAAATTCAAACGCCCCTGCACTCGCAAGAGTCCGAGCAAACCATCTAGGGGATTTATATACCGCCGCTCCGACATCGACACTCGCGCACCCGCGGACAGGTTGAGCAAGGTCATGCCAAGGGGAAGATTTTGACGCATACACGTGATTTTGCGTTTGCAGCAAAACAACAGCATGCGCGCAAGATGAATTTTTTGTAATCCTCGCGACATGAATTTGCCAACGAATTCCGACGAGAAGCGAGGCGTTGAAAATCGAGGAACGGCACGCACGAAAAGCGAGCGCGCAGCGCGCCTCGAGGCCGATCGCGCGCAAGACGATCGCGCATGCAGGCACACGCGGCGTTTCGCGCGCCCGACCTTCGTGCATGCGTTGCCCGCGATTCGATGATTTGGGCACCCGTCGTCACGGCGCCTGCCGTGGGGCCGCAGCTGGGCACCAAGAGGGATTTGCAACTCGATCGCCCGGGCATGGTTTCACACGCATCGGCCTCATTCGGGAGTACGCTTTGCAACCTGCACGCCGTTCAACCGCTCATCTTGGGTTTGCGGCGCGGTCTAACAAAAAGCGTGAGGAAGGAGATCGTATGAAAAAACGAGTCTTGTGGTCCTGCTCGGCCGCAGCGCTGCTCCTTGTCGGTGTGGCCTTCGCGCAATACCCGGTTTTGGACATGGTCGCCGACAAACTCGTGCAGCACTACCAGCAGGCAAGCTGCGAGCAGTTGTGGGAAGAGCGGGCCATGAAACAGGGACGGCCCAAATCCGATCGGGAACAGGAGATGATCCGGATACTGCACGAGGATGCGCAGATGCGCGCCATGTTCATCAACCGGGTTGCGGCTCCGATTGCCAACAAGGAGTTCGAGTGCGGCATGATTCCTTGAGCAAGCGCGCGGCAGCGCTTGCGCAGGCGCCCGGAGGCAGCAATGAGGCATAGGCATGTAATGCGATGCGTCGCAGGGCTCGCGCTCGCCGCCGTCTTGGCCGCGTCGGCAAACGGCCAGACGACGGCGCCTGCCGCCCCCAAAGCAAAGGCCGCCGCCGCCAAGCCTGCGGCCGCCCCCCCGGTTGCGCCATATCGGCCGGGACTCGAGGACCACGCGATCGAGATCCTCAAGGCGGCGGGTGCGCGTCTTGCGGCCGCACGGTCGATGTCGTTTACAGCCATTGTTTCCTATGAGAGTCCGAGCCTTCTCGGTCCCCCGCTGGTGTACTCGACCGAAACGCAGGTGACGATGGTGCGCCCGGACAAATTCAAGGCGATTACCGTGGGCGACGGTCCGCCCTCGGAGTTCTACTACGACGGCAAGACGATGACCGCTTTTTCGCCCAACGAGAACCTGGTCGCTGTCGCCGAGGCGCCGCCCACCATCGACGCGATGCTGGAGGCCGCCTACAAGACGGCCGCCATCTATTTTCCGTTTAGCGATGTGGTCGTGACCGATCCGTACAAGGACCTTGCCGACGGGCTGACGACCGCGTTTTATGTCGGCCAGTCGTCGATTGTCGGGGACACGACGACGGACATCGTGGCGTATGTCAACGCGGACGTGTTCGTGCAAGCCTGGATCGGCGCCGAGGACAAACTGCCCCGTCGCCTGTACGCGATCTTCCTCAATGATCCCGCCCGGCT
Organism: Burkholderiaceae bacterium; assembly: GCA_035625725.1. Classification (GTDB taxonomy): domain Bacteria; phylum Pseudomonadota; class Gammaproteobacteria; order Burkholderiales; family Burkholderiaceae_F; genus GJ-E10. The sequence continues at coordinate 10,850 of DASPPB010000019.1, read as the reverse complement.
GCGCCATGTACTGCAATTGTCGAAGTGGCAACTCGATGCGGCGGTCCCGGCCGACGCCTTTGTATCGGCGCGGGCCGCAAAGGCGGCGCAAATTGCCTTTGCGCGGCCCGATGCAATGGATGCCCCTGGCATGAAACCGCCGCCCCAATCGCAGTCGGCCAAGGCGCAGCCCGGCAAAACTCCGTAAGGAGGGCTATCGTGAAAAGAGTTCTCACCGGTATTACTGGCTTGCTCATCGCGCCGCTTGCGATCGATCCGGCCGGAGCGTGGTCGCACGCGAACGCGTATGGCGGTTCGACTTCGCACGTGGCTGGGGAGGGGACGACCGCAACGAACCGATTCGGCGACACGGCGACCCATCAGTCCGGATCCGGGCAGACGAGTTTCAGCAATCCCTATGGGGGAAGCGCGACGCACACTTATGGACAGGGCACGAGCGCAACGAGCGCCTACGGCGGCACGGCGACTCACCAGGCGGGTTCAAACCAGACGACGTTTAGCAACCAGTACGGAACGGCGACGCACACCTACGGCCAAGGCACGACGGCAACCAACCAGTACGGGGGCACGGCGACGCACCAGGCGGGATCGGGCTACACGACCTATACCGGCGCTAACGGCGCGACCGCCTACCACTCGCCCTACTACGGCGCGGCCTACCCGGGCTACCACCCGCCCCCCGGCGCCTACTACCCACCGTCCTACGTCGCCTACCATCCACCCACAACCGTGAACGTATACGGATCGAGTTGCTACAACTGCGGCGGATGGAATGCCGCGGGCGCCGCTGCTGCAGGCGTGGTCGTTGGCGCTGTCGCGGGTGCGGCAGTTGCGAACGCGGCCAATGCGGCCAACACTTCGAACGCGTACGCAGCCGGTGTCGCTGCGGGCAGCTCCAGCACTGCGGCTGCGACTTCCAACGCCTACTATGCTGGCATGGCGGCAGGCAGTGCCAATACCGCGGCAGCAACCACCAGTGCCTACAACGCCGGAGTCGCGGCCGGCAGCACGGGTGCCGCCGCCCCGGCCGGTGGCACCTTCCCGGTGGGAGCGATCTACGCGACCTTGCCCGCCGGATGCATCACACCAAGCGTGCAAGGCGGCACCTACTACCTGTGCGGAAATACGTGGTTCCAACCGTCCTATGGCGCCAACGGGGTGTACTACCGCGTAGTGCCGACGCCCGGCTAAGCCGCGAAGTAGCGAAGCGAAGAGCGCGAAGTCCCGGGGCCGTTGCTCCGGCGTCGGGCGGGCGGACTCGTCGGAGCCTCGCACGCCTCGAGCATGCGGCTGCCTGTGTGTTGCGCGAGCAGCCCGCACGCACCGCAAATCAACCGTGCGATTGGCCTTGTGCGAGCTACCCTCGCGGACGGGTTGCGCTGGTCTCATGGCAACGCGCGAGACAGCCCGATTCGAAACCGATCGCGCGCACCGCGGGCCGCGTGCGCTAGCCGGTCAACGGTGCGTCAGTTCCGGACGCATGCGCATTGGGGTCGCGTTGCGTGCGCGCCGCTTCGGACCGCAGCACCGATCGCGCCGCTCGGAGCAATTGACCCCAAGCACGCGCGAGCTGGCGTCTTGCGCCAGCGCCGCGACGCAGCCGACAGACCGGGGCAAGCGCGCAGCAATCTGCCGCTGGGTCTCTTTCTGAACGAATCCTGAATGCCGCGGGGTTTCGTGTTCAGTTCCCGTTTAGTCCGAGGGCGCAAAGTGACACCGTGTTAAATACCTCATACGTCACGGAGTCACCATGTCGAACGAAAACTTCTCGCTGCAAACCCGCTCGCCGGCCGCGCTGTCGTTTGCGGGAATTCTCTGCTGGGGCGCAATGCTGGCCACCCTGCTCATCATTGCCTACGCGTATCTGGCTTCTCCCGAGGCGCTAGTGCGCGCGCACATCATCCTCCAGGGCGCAGAGGTCCTTCTGATCAGCTTGGGCGCAGGAGTCATTGCTGGTAGCGCGCATCAACTCGCGCTTGGCCTCGAAGCGCGCCGCAAGGCCTTCGAGGGGGCTGCGTCGCGCCAGAGGCTCACCGTCTGATCAGCGCGAGCATCATCGCGCCTAAGGTCCATCACCGAGGGGCGGACGCCGGAAGGCGTCCTCTCCCGGGGCACTCCTGCGCAAGCCGCATCGCGCATGCGCAAAATCGAATCGCTGCCCGGCCCGCGCAGATCGCCGAGTCTACGAAACCAGGGTTACGTGCAGGCAAAGGCTCAGCGACATCAGTTCACGCACCGGCCATCACCCGCGCATACGCGGGTCGCGCCGCGCAATGCCGGCTCCAAGCATTGAGGTTGGCGTAAGCGGAGAAGTCGAGCTTTAAAAAACGCAGCCAGTCCACGAGCGAGTTCAGGTGAGTGTCGGCAAGCGTATAGGAGTTCACGAGAAAGGACTTGCCCTCGAGCTCCTGGTCGAGAATGCGCAGACAACGGTGCATGTCGTCTCGCGCCACTTCGGCAGCCTTAGCGTTGTGCTGCTCCGCCGGCGTCCAATCCGAGGTATTGCGCAGCCATCGCCCAACGGTTTCACCCAGCGTGACGTTGCCCCAGGCGATCCACTTCATCGCCGCGCCGCGCCTTGGACCCGGCGCCGGGTACAGATCCTTCTCGACGCCGAACATCTCGCCCAGGTACATCGTGATCGCCACGGACTCCCAGATGGGAGTCGCATCGTGTACGAGCAAGGGCACCTTTCCGTTGGGGTTCAGGCGCAAGAATTCCGGGCTGTGCGACTCGCCTTTCTTCAGATCGACTTTGACTCGCTCGCACGGTACGCCGAGCTCTTCGATAACAAGCTGGGTGATGGTCGCAGTGCTCCTCGGTGCGTAGTACAGAACCAGACTCATCGGTGCGCTCCCTTCGGCAACGGTACAAAAAATTCAGCATAGCGCTGTGGCCTGCGCTCGGTCCAACGCTCCTCGTCCGCGCATCGCGCGCTCGCGCACGGACACGAGTTTGCGGGGAGCTCTCAGAAGCCCGTCGATTTGCGGATCCGCGCCAGCCGAGCAAGGGAACTGCCGCTACCGCGCAAGCAGTCTTGCGGCGCCCGACGCTGCAGCAATACGTTGCGAAGAGATGGGCGGGCAGCGTAGGAACGCGCGCCCGTTGAGATCCTTGCGCGAGTCGCTTGGGCTTTGCCCGCGCCCGAGGCGCGAAAGCGCTTTGCTGGTCAGGGAGATCAAAAGCAGCGGCTGCGCGTGGCCTAGGTCGCGCGCGCCAGCGCGCCCTAGGTCGATCGGACGGGAACCCGCGCCTCGGCACGCGTCGAAAGACCCGAGATCTGCTGCTCGAGGATGTCCCGATAGGCGTGCTGCACTGCGGCAAACTTCGAACCCGGATCGCGCAGCCTGGCAATGGCCGCGAGTTCGGCAATGCCGCCCTGGTGGGGGAAACCCTCGGCGCGGAGGTCGGAAAACGAAGTCGGAGCCGTCGAGGCCGGGGGCTCAGCGGCGAGCAGATCTTCGAAGGTGATGTCGTCCGTGTCCATTGCATCTGCAGTTTCGGCCGCACCGCGAGCCTTCTCATGACGCGTTTCAGGGGGTATTCCGCGTGCCTCCCGCTTTTGTGGGACTAATGGCCCGAGAAGCGACCTCCGCAGCCCCCCGCCGTCAGTCCGCCAGAGGCGCTGCGCCGGACGGATTCCTCGGTCGGGAAACAGCGATTGTGCGTCGCAATATGCTGGCAGGGTCAGAGGCGGTCGGCGCGCGCGGCGTAGCACCCGAAGCGCGCGAAGTGAATGTGGACGTAAGCAACATCGCTTTGCGAGAGCTGCGACCGGAGCAGCGTCTCCATGCGCGCTCCCTCGCACAGGTCTGCAGCGACCATCATTCCCTCGGAATCAAATGCACGTAGCGACAGCACCCGGCATCGCAAGGACTGCGGAACCTCTCCCGGCGCGAGCAGCGCGCGCGGGACGTCCTTGCGCACAAAAATCGCATGACTTGCCCGATACGGCGAAGCAATGCCTTGGTGCACGTAATGAACCAGCAGCACCGGCTCGCCAACTTCTGCGTCCTGCAGACTTACGCGGCAAGGAAACCCGGGCTTGTTCGTTGCGATCCGGCGGACGGCCAAGTGCTGCGCCAGGGCGTCTGCGGTCATTGCAAAAAGCGGCGCGAAGGGCTCCGCGTCCAATGCGCTGATTTGAAATTTCATGGTCTGCCCCTTTGGCCCTGCACACTAGCGGACAGGCTCGCATTGCGCGATCCGGATCTTGCGCCCCAAAAAGGCGCACCCCGAAGCGGCGCGCTTGCACAGAATCGCCGCAGCGCGCGGCCATTGTCGGTTTCAAAGCCCCGAGACGAACTCCCGCTTCCGACACAGCGAGCGTGCAGCTTGACCGCAGGGCGCGCGCGTCACCACGACTACGAAATGCATGGCGGCAGCGCCCCGACCAAACGAGGGTACACTCGATGCAATTTCTCGAAGTCCGGCATCGCGGCGCTTTGTCTATGGTGCAGAAGATTCACGTCTTGCTCAAAAAAGAAGAGCTCGACATCCAGCGCCTCGAAGACAAGGTTGTCATCGTCCTCGACATCCTCTTCGCGACGTCTTCGATCGTCACGGCCTTGGCGCACGGCGCCGCAGCCGTGATCCCGACGCCCGACGGCAGCGCGGCACTGGCCGAATCGAAAAAGCACGCCCCGGGCAGCTTCGTGCTCTCGGGCGAGTTGCATGCCAACACGCTGCCCGGATTCGTGCATCCGACCCCGCAGCGGCTGCTCGAACAAGGGTTGGCCGGCCGCACCCTCATCTATTGCACGACCAACGGTACCGTGGCCTTGATGAAGGCGCACGGAGCCGCGCACGTCTACGCCGCCGCCCTGCTCAACGGTCGGGCGACCGTCGAGCACATCGCCCGGCAGCACCCGGGCGCCACGGTGCTGATCGTGTGCTCGGGCTCGGCCGATAACTTCAACCTCGAGGACTTCTACGGCGCGGGCTACTTCGTCGCGCTCTTTCGCGAGCACGCGGCGGCGGCGGCGGCGGCGGCGCGCCCCGAGTTTTCCGATGCGGCGCTTGCCGCCGAACTATTGCACGATCACACCGAAGGTCTCGAGGTCCTGCGACGCTCGCGCGTGGGGCGCATGATGCTCTCCCGCGGGCTGGACGACGAGGTGATTTTCGCGGCGCGCGAGAGTTCCTTCGCCGTGGTGGCAGCATTGCAGGAGCGCGTGTTGCGCCCCGTGGGGCACATCGCCGCGCCAGGGGCCTTGCCGGCCGCGTGAGCAATTAGGCCGCAGCGGCGCGCTGCCCGCCGCTCCCGGCCGCGAGCCTTCAGCCGGGGCGCGACCACACGGCCGTGCACGCGCTGGCAGTCAGCGCGCGACGCGGCGCGAGCGCCACAGTGCAACGAATTCGATCATTCCCCAGAGCACCGCGCCTGCAAGCACAAGGCTGGCGCGCGAAAGAGGGGTTCGAGGCCAAAGCCGCACAACAGATCCTTTCCTACGCGGACCACAGGGCTGAGCGACTGCCCGGTGCACCGCACCTTGCTCGAACTTAACAAGACAGTGTGACGCGAAGATTGCAAAAACAAGGTTTCGGTCTGGCCCTCGCCTGGAAAAGCAAGGTACGCTTGCGCCGCCCAATGGGCACAAGACGCGCAGCGCCCCGCACAAGAGCACGCAGAGGCGGCGTCGCGCATACGCCCTGCCCTCACCCGCATCGGGACGCGTGAACCACGACAAACTGCCAGAGTTAGACGAGCTGCAGCGCATAGTTGCGGCGGGCGGCGCGCAGTTGCAAGCGCGCGTCGTGTGCGAGGTGCGATCGGGCAAGCACTCGTTTCCGGTGCACGTGATCACGCTGGGCAATCCGAGCCGGGATGTGCCTGCCGTGGGTTTTTTTGGCGGTGTTCACGGTCTGGAGCGCATCGGATCCGAAGTGGTCATTGCCTATCTGGCCAGTCTCGTAATGCGCCTGAAATGGGACAGCGTGCTGCAGTGGCAGCTCGAGAATCTGCGCTTCGTCTTCATGCCCTTGGTCAATCCGGGCGGGATGTCCCTCGGCACCAGGGCCAATCCCCGGGGCGTGGATCTGATGCGCAACGCCCCCATCAGTGCGCTCGAAGATGTGCCCTTTCTCATCGGCGGCCAGCGCATCAGCCCGCGGCTACCCTGGTACCGCGGCACATCACACGGCGCGATGGAGCCCGAAAACGAAGCGGTGTGCCAGGTCGTGGACGAAGAGCTGCTCTCGCGGCGCTTTAGCATCGCACTGGATTGCCACTCGGGCTTTGGCATCAGCGACCGGATCTGGTTTCCATACGCCTACACGACGCGCCCCATCGGGCACCTCGCTGAGATCCATGCGCTCAAGGACATCTTCGATCGCACGCATGCCTACCACCGCTACATCTTCGAGCCGCAGTGTCGCATGTACCTTGCGCACGGCGACCTCTGGGATTATTTGTACCTGCGCGCCTGCAAAGAGCCCGAACGAACCATGATTCCGCTCACGTTGGAAATGGGGTCGTGGCTCTGGGTGCGCAAAAACCCGCGCCAGCTCTTTACGCGCTATGGCATCTTCAATCCCACGATTGAACACCGCCAGCACCGGGTTTTGCGACGCCACCTGCCGTGGTTGGACTTCGTAGCGCGTGCGGCCTGCAGCCACGCGCGGTGGGTGCCCACCGATGAGGCAAGGCGCGCGCACCGCGCGCTCGCGCTCCAGTCCTGGTACAGCGGGACCGTGCAGTGAGCACTTGGGTGTTTTTGCGCGGCTTGACGCGCGAGGGGCGGCACTGGGGCGAGTTTGTCCAGACCTTCCGCAGCCAGTTGCCCGAAGCGAACGTGGTCGCAATCGACTTGCCCGGTAACGGTCGACTGAATCGGACGAAAAGTCCTTGGAGCGTCGAGGAAATCGCGGCGCATTGCCGCAGGCAGCTCGTCGAGCAGGGACTGTCACCCCCGTACTATCTGCTGGCAATGTCCCTGGGAGCGATGGTCGCCGTTGCCTGGGCGCAGCGGCATCCGGACGAACTGCTGGGCTGCGTGCTCATCAACACGAGCTTGCGCCCGTTGAGTCCGTTTTACCGGCGCCTGCGGTTTCGCAACTACCCGACCCTGCTCGGGCTTGCGCTGCGCGCACCGACGGCGCCAGGGCGCGAGCAGGCGATCCTGGCGATGACCAGCAGCGGGCAGCCCACCCACGACGACGTTTTGCCGCGCTGGTGCGCCTATGCGCGCGAAAACCCGGTTTCGCGCACCAATGGGTTGCGCCAGCTGCTCGCGGCAGCGACCTACCGCGCACCACGCACCAAGCCGCGTCCGCCCCTGCTGGTTCTGGCAAGCGCCGGGGACACGCTTGTCGATCCACGCTGTTCGCAGCAGCTCGCCGCAAGCTGGCAGTGCGAACTGCGGCAGCACCCGCGCGCCGGACACGATCTGGCGCTCGACGACGGCCCGTGGGTTGCCGCGCAGGTGCGCAGCTGGCTGGAGCGCGCGCGTTAAGGACGATGCACAATTATCCGTCGAGGCCGTCCAAAGCTGTGGGACCAAGCGGGAGCGCGCTCTGCAAAATCGGGCCCGCGCGCTTCGCGCACCTCTCATGCCTTGGCTGGGGGTGCGTGCACCGCAGTTTGTCGTGCGGGCATCGCACGATGCAAACGAGCAGGAGGATGTACGTATGAGCCGTCAGCCCGTTGTGTTTCTCTCGCACGGTTCGCCGATGCTGCCCTTGGAGCCCGGCACGGCCGCCCCGATGCTGCGAACACTTGCCCGCGAGCTGCCCCGGCCCAAGGCGGTGCTCGCATTCTCACCCCACTGGATGGCCCGCATACCCTTGGTCGGATCGAGTCCGCAACCGGCGACCATGCATGACTTTGGTGGCTTCGATCCGGCCCTGTACAAACTCCAGTACCCGGCACCCGGGGACCCGAGGCTTGCGCAGCGCACCGCCGCCTTGCTGCAGGCCGCCGGCTGGCAAGCGCCACTGGATCCCAACCGCGGACTCGATCACGGCATCTGGGTGCCGCTTAGCCTCATGTTTCCGCAGGCCGACATCCCCGTCGTCCCTGTAGCCATGCCGTGGCCGCTGGACGCCGCGGGGGCACATCGGCTCGGACAGTCGTTGGGCGCCCTCGTCGAAGAAGGGGTGCTGCTGCTGGGCACGGGAAGCCTGACGCACAACCTGGGGGACTTTAATCCCGCATCGGCCACCGATGAGGCGCCGCAACCCTATGTGCTCGCTTTTGTGGAGTGGATGCGCCAGGCGATCGATCGCGGCGATGGCGCCGCCTTGCTCGATTATCGGCGGCAGGCCCCGTACGCGACGCGCGCCCACCCGACCGACGAGCACCTGCTGCCTCTGTTCTGGGCGCTGGGAGCCGCCGGGGCGAATGCGAAACCGCGACATCTGTCCGGCGGCGTGCACTACGGCATGCTCAGCATGGATGCCTGGATGTTTGTCTAGAAAAAAAGAGCGCTGCGCTCATCGGTCGATGCGCCACGGTTTGCCGTTGGGCGCCTCGCGAGCGCTTGCAGGCTGCGCCAACGTGCGCGCCCGCCGCGCACCGATCGGAAAAGGAGCCGCACTCCGCTAGCCCTTCTCGACCGATCAAGCCTGCATCGCCTTGCCGGAAACTAGGTCGCGAAGGACGCTTCGCGATTTCGCGTTTGTGTATGCCTTTCCCACGGAGGAACCGGCATTGGACCCGCAGGGTTCGGCGCCGGCGTACAAGACCAGAGACATCCCAGTGAACCGCTCGCTTTCTGTCAAGTTGTCGGCCGCCTTCGGACTGATCGCCTTGCTGCTCATCATTAGCGGCGCACTTGTCTGGACATTCAAAGACGCTGCCGAAACCCACTTCGAGCAGGGACGTCGAGACACGCTCGAGACTGCCGCTTTGGCCGACGCGCAAGACGCGCTTTGGGCACTTCGTTGGGGCGTGGCGCAGTTCATGGCCGTGGCCGATCCGGCAGTGCGCTCCGCCATCGTTGCCGATAGCGCCAAGCAGCGCGCCGATTGGGATCTGGCACTCAAGCGCGTGGATCGAAGCGATTGGGATGAAAAGCACAAGACGCTCATCGGCCGGGTGCACGAGAACTTCGACAGGTACTGGAGCTCGCGCGAGCGCTGGCTGCGCCTCATGCAGGAAGGCAAGATCGAGGAGGCGGCGCGCGAGCGCACCGACGTCACCACGCCGATGGGAGCTGCGAGCGTTCAGGCTATTTCCGAGCTCGTCGACATGCAGCGCAAGGCAAGCAGCGAGGACTCCGAGGCGGCCAATCGCGACCTCTCCGGTCTGCACTGGTGGGGAACAGCGATCATCGCCTTCGTTCTCGTATCGGCCGGCTTCACCAGCGCACTGGGCGTGTGGCTCGTGCGTTCGATCACCAATCCGATCCTCCAGGCTGTGGGCGTGGTGCGAACCGTGGCCGCGGGGGATCTGTCCTCGCGCATCGAGGTCCCGAGCGACGATGAGGTCGGTCAGCTCCTCGCGGAGCTCCAAAAGATGAACGCGAGCCTCACACAAGTCGTGGGCCAAGTTCGCACGGGTGCGACCAGCATCGCTACGGCAACGAGTCAGATCGCAGCCGGCAACCAGAATCTGTCCAGCCGCACGGAGGGACAAGCCTCAAGCCTGCAGGAGACGGCGGCCTCGATGGAGCAGCTCACCGACACCGTCCGACAAAGCGCGGAGAGCGCCCGGCAAGCGAGCCAGCTCGCCGGCGCGGCGACCGACGCTGCAGCCAAAGGCGGCGAGGTCGTTGGGCGCGTCGTGGGCACGATGAACGAAATTACCCATGCGAGCGAACGCATGGCCGAAATCATCAACGTCATCGACGGCATCGCCTTCCAGACCAACATCCTGGCCCTCAATGCCGCGGTCGAGGCGGCGCGCGCGGGCGAGCAGGGGCGCGGTTTTGCGGTTGTCGCGGGCGAAGTCCGCAGCCTGGCGCAACGAAGCGCCCAGGCCGCGCACGAAATCAAAGGAATGATCCACGACAGCATGCAAAAGGTCGAAGCCGGCAGCAAGCTCGTCAACGATTCGCGCCTGTCGATGACCGAGATCGTCGAGCACGTCAAGCGTGTCACGGATTTGATTGGCGAAATCTCCAGCGCGTCAATGGAGCAAAGCTCCGGCATCGAGCGGATCAACGAGGCCATGGCTCGAATCGACCAGGTCACGCAGCAAAACGCCGCCCTGGTCGAGGAAAGCGCTGCGGCCGCCGTGAGCCTGAAGGATCAGGCCGAACGTCTCGCGCAGGCCGTGTCCGTCTTCAAGCTGAGCGAGGTGCCAGCCTCTAGCCCCCAGTCCAGTGCACCGGCATCCCTGCGCACCAAGACGACGAGTCCCAAAACGACGAAACCGCTCAAGCAATCCGCGGCAGGGGTTGTGCCCAAGCTTGCGGCCGGCACGCTCTCCGCTGGCAAAAGCGACTGGGCGGAGTTCTGATCGCTGGCGACCGAGCCGCACCAAGGCCGCCGGCACACCTCTCTTTGCAAGCGTGCAACGCGTGAGGCGTTGGGCAACACCTATCCAACGCCGCAGGCCGCTAGCCCCAAGCTCGTGCGAAATTAGGGCACCAATGCGCTGGCCACAGCGCGGCTCTGTTGCATCTGGGCCGGCCGCGGTTGCCCGCCGCACGCCCTACGCCCTGCTTTATTTCGTCACCAAAGCAAGGGTTTCGCCTTGGGGCGTGATCGGCTCGATCGTCCAGGAGCGTTGTACGAGTGCGGGGACGTCGTGTGCGGGGACGGGGGGGCTGAAGTAGTAGCCCTGGAGGTTTTGGCAGGCCATGGCCTTGAGGGTGGCGGCCTGCTTGAGGGTTTCGACGCCCTCGGCGGTGACGCTCACCCCGAGGGTTTTGGCCAGTGCGAGGATGGCCCCGACGATGGAGTCG
>DASPPB010000018.1:0-32385 GCA_035625725.1 Burkholderiaceae bacterium | reverse complement strand
CGACTCCATCGTCGGGGCCATCCTCGCACTGGCCAAAACCCTCGGGGTGAGCGTCACCGCCGAGGGCGTCGAAACCCTCAAGCAGGCCGCCACCCTCAAGGCCATGGCCTGCCAAAACCTCCAGGGCTACTACTTCAGCCCTCCCGTCCCCGCACACGACGTCCCAGCCCTCGTCCAACGCTCCTGGACGATCGAAGAGATCGCCGGGCAGGCGCGGCCCGCCATTGCGATGGCGCCCTGACCCATCGGGCGACGCCGCAAGGCAGCGCTCGCGCTAATCGAAAGCGCCCTGGAACGTGCCCCGATCGGTGTGCAGCCGACGACGAAGACTTCGGGCGCGGAAGCGACGAATCGCGTGCGCCCGATCGCGCCTTCGCAATCGGGCACAGACCCGGGCCTGACGCAAGGCTCAGGAGAGCAGGACCAGCGAGAGCCCGAGGGCTGCCGGGACAGCCTGCACAAACAAGATCTTGCGATTGGCCGTTGCCGCACCAAACAATCCGGCGACCAGGACGCAGGAGAGAAAAAATACCTTCACGCTCGTGCCGCTTGCGCCGAGTAACAGGCCCCAGAGAAGGCCCGCTGCCAAAAATCCGTTGTACAGGCCTTGGTTGGCCGCAAGCACCTTCGAGGCGCTCGCCGCAGCCCGCGTCTGCCCGAAAGCGCGCAAGCCCGCGGGCTTATCCCACAAAAACATTTCGAGAACGAGGATATAGACGTGCAGAGCCGCAACGCAAGCCACGACCACGTCGGCGATGATGGACACGAGTTCCCCTTTCCATGCGCGAGCGCACGCGCGGCGCAAGGCGCATCGTGCCTCGATGCCCTTCACAGAGCAAGGTCCATCGTGCGGGCGCTTCGCGCTTGCCCCGCGCCCCGGCCTTGCGCCAAGCTACAGTGCGTCTGTTGCGGCCGTTGGGCTTCGTGCACGACCGGGAGGGTTGCGCGATGAACGAAAGGTACCTGGAAGACTATGCGCCGGGGCAGACCTTCGGGTCGCCTCGAACTCGCGTTACGACCGAGCAGATCCACCGATTCGCCGCCGAATACGATCCGCAGCCCTTTCACCTGGACGAGGGCGCGGCAAAGCTGTCGATTTTTGGCGGCCTTGCGGCCAGCGGCTGGCATACCGCGGCTCTCACGATGCGCCTGCTGGTGCAAAGCGAACTGCGGCCGCGCGGCGGCATCGTCGGGATGGGTTTCGATGAACTGCGCTGGCCGCGACCGGTGCGTCCGGGCGACGAACTGCGTGTGCAAAGCGAGGTCCTTGAGGTGCGGACGTCGCGATCGCGACCGACGCAGGGGCTCATCAAGGTACGCACCACCACGTGGAACCAAAACGACGAAGCGGTGCAGGTTCTCGTCGCAAATCTCCTGGTCCCCCGCCGCACGGCCTAGCGCGACGGCTTGATGCACCAAGCGCGCAAGCCCGGCATCGGCGCCACGCCGCATTGCCCGCGCCCGGTGTGTTGGCAGCCGCAACCATTGTTACCATTCGGTTGCAATTTAATGAAACGGTACCGTTGCGTTTTATTGTTGCCCGGCCTACGATGTGTCCATCGTCCGGCGCGTTGCCGAACGGCTTTTCGGGAGGTGCGAATCATGATCAACAGCAAACGCGCATTGATCGCCGCCGTTCCACTGGCAGCGCTGGCCTTGGGCAGCGCAAACGCCCAGGCCTTCGACCACGGATACGCCCATGGGCACGGCTACTACGGCCATGGCCCCTGGCCGGTGGCGGCCGTGGCCGCCGTCGTCGGCGCAGCCGCAGCCATCATCACCGCGCCCCTGGCAATCGCTGCCGCGGCCGCCGCGCCAGCGGCGCCTGCACCGGCCTACTACCCGCCGGCGTACTATCCGCCGGCCGCCGCCTATCCCCCGGTGGCCTACTACCCGCGCGTCTATGTTCCGGCGGCACCCGCGTACGGCTACGCCCCGCCGCCGCCCGCCTACTATCCGGGCTACTACCCCCGCTAGCGAGGCGCTTTTAGGCGCATGGCCACGCGCGGCGCAAGACCCAAAGCAAAGGCGTCACCACGCCGCCGCTCCGTTCGCGCCGGCCGCCCGTCGCGCGAAGCCGCCCATCAGTTGCGCGAGCACATCTTGCAAGTGGCAACGCAGCTGCTGCTCGCGCAAGGCTATGGCGCGACCAGCATCGAGGAGGTCGCGCGCCAGGCGCGCGTCTCCAAGCGGACACTCTACGATCGCTTTGCCGACAAGCCCGGGCTCATGCGCGCGGTGGTGGTGCACCTGATCGACAGCCTGCGCCCCGCAGCCGAGGAGCCCCTGATCCAGGGCGAGAATCTCGAGCAGATTCTCGTGCGCCTGGCCGCACTCATCCTTCGCGCCGCCTTGACGCCCCGCGCGCTGGCGCTGCACCGCTTGATCGTGGCCGAATCGCAACGATTTCCGGAATTGGCATCCGCGATCGCAACGGCCGGTGGGCGCCAGGAAGCCGTCGCGCTCATCAGCGGATTGCTTATGCGCCACGGCGCGCAGGGCGAACTCAAAGCGCCGGACGCGCAATTCGCAGCGCAGCAGTTTCTGCAGATGGTCGTCTCGCTGCCGCAGCTGCGCGCCATCGGCTTTGGCTCGCGCATGACCGCAGCCGAACTCGATGCCTGGGCAAAGCGCAGCGTCGCGCTTTTCTTGCGCGGCATCCGCAAGCTCTCAAGCGCGTAGCGCCTCGGCGCAACCTTCGATGCGCCGCCCCGCGTCGCAAGGTCGGTTGCAAAACCCGGCGCTTGGGCGCGCGCGCTCGCCGCGCGACCCGCTCAAAAACCGAAGCGTGCACAGCCCCTCAAGGCCAATCGGCAAATCCGCCCACGACCGCCCCATCGGCCCCGGCCGTTGCCCCAAGCGACTGGCGCCGATACCGGCCCGGGCTCGTTCCGGTCTGACGGTGAAAGAACCGGTTGAAATACGAGGTCGTGCGAAACCCCAAGTCCGACGCGATCTGCTCGATCGTCAATCCCGAGCGCAACAACCGCTGCGTGGCTTCGCGCGCCAGGCGTTCGTGCAGCAGCTGCATCGGCGTGCGCTTGAGAGCGCGCACGCAGGTGTCGTAGAGCCGGTCGTGCGAGACTCCGAGCGTCCGCGCGTAGTGCGCGATCGCCCAGTGGTCGCGAAAATGCAGCTCCACGAGGTGCCGAAAACGCAACAGCACGGTCGACTCGGCGCCGCAGCCTCGGGCGGCAACGTCCTCCAGGCCGCAACCTCGCCAGGCCTGAACGATCAGCACCGCGAGTTGCGCACGCAAATATAGCGGCGAACCCCCCGCATGGCGGCGCGTCTCGCGATCCACGGCCCGAAAGGCGCGCTGCAGTTCGCCAAGCACTTCGTCGGACTCGAACTCGCGAGCGATCATCGTCCGGTCGAGCAGCCGCCGAACCTGCGAAGAGGCGGGATCGTGCCCCAGCGCCTCCTTGGCAAAACCATCCGGAACCCAGAGCAGATAGCCTTGGGTGCCAGGCTCGACGCGCAAGTACAGGCCCGCGATCACCGGAACCCAGGCCAGCGTGGGGCCGGAGAGTCCCAGATCGGACGGCGAGCCGCCAATCTTTGCCTTGCCATCGACGAGCAAGACACACAGGCACAGCGCACCCGTCAGGTTCGAGGGCGCAGTGAATTTGCGCGGATGCAGCGCCGGTGCAAGCGCAATTGCCACGACGTTAGCTCCCGGGGCAAACGGCAAAGCCGCCACCGGCCCCATGGCCTCATTGATACGCGGTTGTTTTCTCACGACCGCTCTTGCCTCCGGATTCGACGCTGGCCGGAATTTTGAAATGAATTCCCGAAAAATTGTCCAGATGGTTTTTGTTATTGCACTGCAAGATGGCGCGTGCGATCGCAATAATGCTGCCGAAACAAATTCTTGACTGCAAGCACCGACCCCGCTGCGCAGCGCCGCGTGTCCCGAAAAAAGACACGAAATACCAAAAAAATACATCTCGGGACCGGTAGCGGCATCGTAGATTCGTCCTCACGACGAAACGACGCGCCGTGCGCATTGCGTCGCACGGGAGCAAGCCAACTCGGCCGACCCCACGGCATTCGGAGAAGCGAAATGCTCGAGGCACCCCTGCTCATCGATAACAAGGACGTCGCCTCCGGCGACGGGGCAACATTCGAACGACTCAATCCCATCAGCGGCGCGGTCGCAACGCGCGCTGCGGCCTCCAGCGTGAGCAGTGCGATGGCCGCAGCCAACTCGGCGGCCAAGGGCTTCGCCGCTTGGTCGGTGACGAGTCCCGAGAAACGCCGCGACATCCTGAACAAGGCCGCCGACATCTTGCTGGCGCGCACGCCGCAGTTCGTGCGCGCGATGGCCGAAGAAACCGGCGCCACGGCGGGCTGGGGCGGCTTTAACTGTTACCTCGCATCCAACATGTTGCGCGAGGCCGCGGCCATGACTACGCAGATCACAAGCGAAGTCATTCCTTCGAACAAACCCGGCTGCCTTGCCATGGCCATGCGCCAAGCCGCCGGCGTCGTGTTCAGCGTCGCACCGTGGAACGCGCCCGTCATCCTCGGTGTGCGTGGCATTGCCATGCCATTGGCCTGCGGGAACACGGTTGTGCTCAAAGGCTCGGAACTATGTCCCATGACCCATCGGCTTATCGGGGAGGTGATGCGCGAAGCCGGTTTGGAGGCAGGCGTATTGAACGTGGTGCTAAACGCGCCCAAGGATGCGGCCGCCATCGTCGAAGCCCTGATCGCGCACGCCGCCGTCCGGCGCGTCACCTTCACGGGTTCGACCCGTGTCGGCCGGCTGATCGCCGCGTTGGGCGCAAAATATCTCAAACCCTGCCTGCTCGAGCTCGGCGGCAAGGCACCCATGGTTGTGCTCGACGACGCGGACTTGGATGAGGCCGTGAAAGCCGCGGCGTTCGGAGCGTTCTTCAACCAGGGCCAGATCTGCATGTCCACCGAACGCATCGTGGTGGACAAAAAAGTCGCCGACGCGTTCGTTCAGCGACTCGCGCACAAGGCCGCGTCGCTCAAGGCCGGCATGCCGACCGACGAGAGCTGTGCACTGGGCTCCATGATCAGTTCCGAGGCAGCCGCGCGGGTCAAGTCGCTCGTCGACGACGCCATCGCCAAAGGAGCCCGCCTCGTGACGGGGGGAACCGTCAACGGCAGCATCATGAACGCCACGATCCTCGACAACGTCACTCCCGCCATGCGTCTGTATGGGGAGGAATCCTTCGGGCCGGTCGCGGTGATTCTGCGTTTTGGCGATATCGACGAAGCGCTGGCCATCGCCAACGACACCGAATACGGTCTTTCCTCGGCGGTTTTCGGGCGCGACGTCATGCGGGCCCTGTCGGTGGCGCAGCGCATCGAATCGGGCATCTGCCATATCAACAGCTCGACCGTACATGACGAGGCCCAGATGCCCTTTGGCGGCGTCAAGGCAAGCGGCTACGGCCGCTTTGGCGGCAAGGCGGCGATCGCCGAGTTCACGGAACTGCGCTGGGTCACGATCCAAAGCGGCCCGCAGCACTACCCGATCTGATCTGATGCGTGCGTGCGTTGACAGCAGCGCGGCGAACATCCAATCTCTGTCGGGCGCAAGGAGCCAGGAAGATGAACCTCGAAGGCAAACAAATCGTCGTGACGGGTGCGGCCTCGGGAATCGGCGCGCAGACGGTGCGCGTGCTCAAAAATGCGGGCGCCCGCGTAATCGGGGTCGACCGCAACGACGCTGCGTACGTCGATCGCATGGTAAAGGCCGATCTGGGGGAGCTCTCCTCGCTGCGGCAAGCCGCGCAATCCATCGGCAAGGGCATCGACGGATTGTGCAATATTGCTGGACTGCCACCGACGCGCGGTCGCATCGCAGTGCTGCGGGTCAACTTTTTTGGTCTGCGCGAGTTTACCGAGGCCATGATCCCCAACCTCAATGACGGCGCCTCGATCGTGCATCTTGCCTCGTTGGCGGGAATCGGCTGGCCCCAGGCGCTGCCGGCGGTTCGGGCGTGCATCGGTCTGCGCGACTTTGGCGGAATCGGCGCTTTGTGCGATGCGCACCAAGTCGATGACGCACGCAGCTACTTTCTGTCCAAAGAGGCGCTCATTGTCTGGACGATGCAAACGCGCTGGATGTGGCGCGAGCGTGGCATACGCGCCAATGCGGTGAGCCCTGGACCGGTCGTCACCCCCATCCTTGAGGACTTTCTCAAGACGCTCGGAGCTCGGGCCGAGGAGGACATGCGTGTCATGGATCGACCCGGGCAGCCCTCGGACATCGCGCCGGTCGTCGCGTTTTTGCTTTCCGATGCCAGCGGCTGGATCCGGGGCACGAACATTCCGTGCGATGGGGGCATGCATGCCCATGTTTTACTGGGCATGGCGGGCCTCAGTTAACTGCGTGCGGGTGTGTTCATAGCGCTCGCGCCGGCGCAAAATCCGCTTTCTTCGAGGGCCCGCGCTTGGAAAGCAAAGGGGTGCAGCGCCGGCGGGCAATAGAACTAGAAGACAGCTGTTGCAATCTAGGCTAGCGACGTCGCAAAGAACTGGCAAAAACTACCAAGGAGAGAGAGCCATGAAACCAGTGCAGAAGAAGCAAGACGCAACGACACCATCGCCGGCGCAGGGTGCGCAATGCTCGCAGTCCCGGCGCGAGTTTGTCGCGGCTGCCGGTGCCGCGGGCGTTGCGCTGGCCGCTCCCGGCGTGCTCTGGGCGCAGGGCGCCGAGGCCAAACAGACGCTCAAAGTGGGTTTCATCAGCCCGCGCACGGGCGCGCTGGCGAGCTTTGGTGAGACCGACGGGCATGTGCTCACGGTGGTGCGAAAAGCGCTGGCCGGCGGCTACGCGATTGGCGGCAAATCCTACGCAATCCAGATCATCGACCGCGACAGCCAGTCCGATCCCGCGCGCGCCAGTCAGCTCGCCAAGAGCCTGATCAACGAGGACAAAGTCGACGTGATGTTGGCGATCTCCACGCCAGAGGTCGTCAATCCGGTGTCCGACGCCTGTGAGGCGGCCGGGGTCCCTTGCATGTCCTCGGTCATGCCGTGGGAAGCGTGGTACTTTGGGCGCGGCGCCAAGCCCGGGGCACCGTCTCCGTACCACTGGAGCTATCACTTCTCGTTTGGCGTGGCCAATTTTGCGCGCACCTATATTTCGCAGTGGCAGGGCGTGCCGACAAATCGCAAGGTGGGTGTGCTCTACCCGAACGACGCCGACGGAAACGCCATCCGCGCCAACCTTGCGCCCGAACTGGCCAAAGCGGGCTTCACAATCGTCGATCCCGGTCCCTACGAGGACGGCACGACCGACTACTCGGCGCAGATCGCGAAGTTCAAGTCCGAGCGCTGCGAGATCTTCAACACCTTCCCATTACCGCCGGACTTCGCGACTTTCTGGCGCCAGGCCACCCAACAGGGCTACACCAAGGTGGTCAAGATTGCGCAAATTGCCAAGACCGGATTGTTCCCTTCGACGATCGAGGCGCTGGGCGCTCTGGGCAACAACCTGGCCAGCGGGGCCTACTGGCATCGGGCCTATCCTTACAAGTCATCGCTCACGGGGATGTCGGGCGCGGAGCTGGCCGATAGCTACGAAGCGGCTTCGGGCAAGCAGTGGACCCAGCAGCTCGGCGCCACCATGGCCCTGTTCGATGCCGGCTTTGCGGCGCTCAAGGAAAGCGGCAACCCCAAGGACAAGGCAGCCGTCTCCAAGGCGATGAGCACCCTGGTCGCACCAACCATGGTGGGAACGATCAATTTTGCCAAGGGCCCCGTGCCCAACGTCGCAACCGCACCCATCATCGGCACCCAATGGGTAAAGGCAAAAGCCGGTTCCAAGTACAAATTCGACTACCTCGTCACCGACAACGCAGATGACCGCAACGTTCCCGTCGCGGCCAAGCTCGTTCCGTACAGCTGAGGCCCGACGGCGCGAATGGATTTCGCCGGAGCGTTGCTATCCGCGGCGCAGGTCG
Source organism: Burkholderiaceae bacterium (assembly GCA_035625725.1). Classification (GTDB taxonomy): domain Bacteria; phylum Pseudomonadota; class Gammaproteobacteria; order Burkholderiales; family Burkholderiaceae_F; genus GJ-E10. The sequence goes on along the minus strand of DASPPB010000018.1, from coordinate 24,436 downwards.
ATCTGCGATTCGGGGCGCTGGTCGTCCTCGAGAAGGTCGACTTCGCGCTCGCCCCCGGCGAGGCGTTGGGGATCGTGGGGCCTAACGGCGCCGGCAAAACAAGTCTGCTCAACGTCCTTGCCGGCTCGTACCGTGCCAGCGCGGGCACGATCCGCTTTCGGGGAAAAGATGTGAGTGCCCTGTCGGCAGCGCAGCGCTGCCGGCAGGGCATCGCGCGCTCGCACCAGGTGCCGCGGCCCTTTACGGGAATGACCGTATTCGAGAACCTGATGACGGCCGCAGCGCATGGCGGCGGCCTCTCCGGTGCCGGCGCCTACGCACGCTGCATCGATGCGTTGGAGCTCTGCGGGATGCTTGCGCTTGCCAACCGGCGCACCGAGGCCCTCGGGCTTCTTGACCGCAAGCGCCTGGAGATGGCGCGTGCGCTGGCCACCGGTCCGGCCGTTTTACTGCTCGACGAAATCGGGGGCGGGCTCACCGATGCCGAAGCCGCGCAACTCGTCCAGACCATTCGCGAAATCCGCCGACGGGACATTGCACTGGTCTGGATCGAGCACATCGTCCACGTGCTCTTGCAAGTCGTCGACCGGCTCGTGTGCATGGACGCCGGCCACGTCATCGCCGAGGGCGAGCCGCGGCAGGTGCTGGCCGACGCCAAAGTCATCGACGCGTACCTGGGGAGCGCGCACGCGTGACGCTGCTCGCGGTCCAAGGGCTTTGCAGCGCGCACGGACTGCTGCAGGCGGTGCGCACAGTCGATCTGAGCCTGGGCGAGGGCGAAGTTCTGGCACTCGTCGGCGCCAACGGTGCCGGCAAGACGACGCTGCTGCGCACGATTGCCGGCGTGCACCGGGCAGCGGCAGGACGGATCTTCTTTGACGGCACGGACATCACGCACTTCGCACCGCACGAGCGGGTTGCCCGGGGCATTGCGCTGGTCCCGGAGGGGCGGCGCCTGTTTCTGGAGATGACGGTCGAGGAGAACTTGCGTGTGGGCTCGGCCGCGGGCCGCAAAGGAAGCTGGGATCTGGATCGCGTGCTGCACGCCTTTTCCATGTTGCAGCGGCTGCGCAAAGTCAAGGCGACGCACCTCTCCGGCGGCCAGCAGCAAGCCACCGCAATCGGCCGAGCACTCATGGCCAACCCGCGGCTGCTGCTGCTCGATGAGCTATCTTTGGGACTGTCGCCCAAGGCGATCGAGAGCGTCTATGTTTCGCTACGCGCCCTTACCGACGCGCAGACGACCATCATCTTGGTTGAGCAGGACCTGCAGCGCAGCCTGTCGTTTGCCGGCCGTGTGGCCTGTATGCTCGAGGGTCAGATCGTTGCACAGGGTCGCGCAAACGAAATGACGCGCGAACAAGTCATGCAGCACTACTTCGGCGCGCGTCTGGCTGCCGGTGGGGCACCGAGCGTGTGAGCTGGGCCGATTTGATCATCCAGGGCGCACTGCTGGGCGGCTACTATGCCCTGCTCGCGGGCGGTCTTTCGTTTCTCTACGGCGTGATGCGCATCATCAACCTCGCGCACGGCAGCCTGGCTGTCGTCACGGCTTACGTGTTTTGGGCGATGGCCGAATACTGGCAACTCCAGCCTCTGCTCCTGATACTGGTTTTGTTGCCACTCATGGGTTTCGTGGGCTGGTGCCTTTATCGGCTGGTCTTCGAGCGCAGCCTGCACGGCGGCGCCCTGATCCCGATCTTGAGCACCTTCGGCCTGGCCACGGTACTGGATAACGTGCTCTTTCAGAACTTCGGGGCGGATACGCGCTCGCTCGCGCCGTACTTCGACACGCTCGCCTACGACAGCTGGACGCTGCCCGGCGACATCATCGTGGGGCAGCTGGCCGTGATCGAATTCGCTCTGGCCGTGGCCGTGCTGGGCGGGCTGCACCTACTGCTTACTCGCACCAGCGTCGGGCGGCAGATTCGGGCGACCTCCGAAGATGAGGATGCGGCGCGCATCGTCGGCGTAAATACACGGCGCATCCACGCCTTGGCCACCGCGATGGCCTTCGCGATCATTGCGGCGGCCGGAATCGCGCTGGGACTGCGCGCGACCTTCGACGCCTACGCCGGACCGCAGCAGCTGATCTTCGCCTTCGAGGCCGTTGTCATGGGTGGCGCGGGTTCCCTCTGGGGCACGCTGCTGGGCGGTGTCACGCTGGGCATCGCGCAAAGCGTAGGCGCGCGCATCAATCCCCAGGGGTTTTTGATCGCGGGTCATGTGACGTTCCTCGCGGTGCTTCTCGCGCGCGTGTACGCCGGTGACCGGTTGCGCGCGCTGCTGGCGGCGCGCTGGCTGCACTCCTGAGCTTTCCCATGGACGGCAAGGACGAGAACCCGCCCCAGGTCTACCGCTGGACGAAGTTGTCGATCGTCTCCGTGACGAGCGTGGCTGTCTTGCAGATTGCGTTCGCGGTCGCGCCGCTCTTCCTGGGCGCCAACGCAATCGAGCGCCTCACGACGCTGTTCATCTACGGCATCCTTGCGCTCATGTGGAACGCGCTCGCCGGCTACGGTGGCCTCGTTTCCGTCGGACAGCAGGCGTTTTTCGGGCTCGGGGCCTACGCCGTGCTTCGCCTCTGCGATTTCGGCGTAAGCGTGTTTCCGGCGATGCTGCTTGCGGCCGTACTGGTTGCACTCGTGTCCGTGCCGATCGGCTTGGTCATGCTGCGCCTGCGCGTGGGCGAGTTCGCTGTTGGCATGTGGGTTGTGGCAGAACTCGCGCACCTGCTCGTAAACCTCGATTCTTTCATCCAGGGCGAAACCGGAACCTCGCTGGTAGCCATGCTCGCGTTCGCGCCACCGCAGCGACGCGCCTTTACCTACTGGGCCGCGCTGGCAACCATGGTTGCCCTTGCCTGGGTGGTGTTCGCGCTGCTTCGCGCACGGCTGGGCACCGCGGCGCAGGCCATTCGGGACAACGAAGAGGCCGCCTCGTCGGTCGGCGTGCCGGTTGCCGCCACCAAGCGCACGCTGTTCATTTTGTCGGCCTTCGGCTGCGCGGCTGCAGGTGCGCTCTGGGTGGCGACAACGATCAGCTTTCAGCCCAAGGCCTATTTCAGCGTGCAATGGTCCGCCTACATGATCTTCATGGTCCTGGTGGGCGGCATCGGCACGTTCGAGGGACCGGTGCTGGGCGCCGTGCTGTTTTTTGCCGTCGAGACCTTGTTCGGATCCGCGGGCGTCTGGTACATGATCGGCCTGGGCGCCACGGCGCTCGTTTTTTCGCTCCTGCTCCCGCGGGGTATCTGGGGCACGCTCGAGCAGCGCTTTGCGATTCAGCTGCTTCCGGTGGGTTACTTCTTGAGATACGGCAGTACATCGCCAAAGCGTGCACCGCAGCCGCGCGACAACAGCCAAGAGCCCGCAAAGCCATAGGCCGGCGGCCGTAATTTTCCCTCGACGCTCTGCAATCGGGCAGCGGCGCATTTTTGCCGCGCCCTGCGCTCGACACGGGCGCACCCACGTTCCTCACCGGAGGGCCGCAGTGCGGCGGCCTCGGGCCTTGCTCGGGGCTGCCTCCCGTAGGGTTTCGTCGCGAGGTTTCTTGTCAAAAACCGCGCCTGGCCAATGGTTGTCCGCAGCAAGGTGCATCGGATCGTCGCCCGCCCTTGGGAATAAATCGACGGCTCCCCCGGTATTGCAGGTATGTGCGCGCGGCGCGCAAACCACGGAGGCTTGCTATGGAAAGGAATATCGATCGGCGTGATTTCATCCGAATTGCAGGCTTGGGCGGCGTTGTCTTCGCCTCGGGCCTAGGGGTCACGGCTTGCGCGGGCGCGCCAACAACGCGGTCCGCGGGGGCTTCCGAGTCCGAAGATTTCTACTTCGTACAGCTCTCCGACACCCACTGGGGCTTTGAGGGACCGCCCAACCCCGACGCGCAGGGTACCTTGCCCAAGGCAATTGCGGCGGTCAATGCGCTGGCGCAGCCGCCGGACTTTGTCGTATTCACGGGGGACCTCACCCACCTGACGCTCGATGCGCGGCTGCGACGCGAGCGCATGGCGCAGTTTCGCGACATCGCGAGCCAGTTGAGGGTGCGCGACGTGCGCTTTCTTCCCGGCGAAAACGACGCTTCGGTCGATCGCGGTCAGGCGTACCAGGAATTCTTTGGGCCGACGCACTACACCTTCGACCATAAGGGGGTGCACTTCATTGCTCTCGACAACGTCTCCGATCCCCGCGGCGCCATCGGCACGGAACAGCTCGCATGGCTCGAGGCCGATCTGGCGAAATTGCCGCGAAACACACCGATCGTCGTGCTGACGCATCGGCCGCTCTTTGACCTTGCGCCGCAGTGGGGTTGGGCGACGGTCGATGCACCGCGCGCCGTCGAACTTCTGTCGCCGTTTCCGAACGTCACGGTGTTCTACGGCCATATTCACCAGGAACACCACCAGATGACGGGAGGCATCGCACAGCACGCGGCCAAATCGCTGATTTTTCCGCTTCCGCCGCCCGGATCGCCGGACCACAAGCCGATTGCCTGGGACCCGGCAGCGCCGTATCGCGGGTTGGGTTGGCGCCAGGTCGAAACCGGCGCCAAGGACGAGCACGCGGAAATTCACGAATTTCCGATACAGGCGGGCGCATGAATGCGATGACCCATCCCCGTTACACCCGAACTGCGCGCGCGCTGCACTGGTTGGTGGCGCTCGCCATCGCGGCAGCCTTCCTTATCGCAGCCGAATTCGATGGTCTGCCGCTCACGCCCCACAAAATCCATCTGATCAACTATCACAAATGGGTCGGGCTGACGGTCTTGTGGCTGGCCATTGTGCGCATGCTCTGGCGTGTCGCTCACAGGCCCCCCGAATTGCCACCGCGGTTGCACGCGTGGGAGCACGAAGCCGCCCATGTCGCCCATGCGGGCCTGTACGTTCTGATGTTCGCGACTCCACTGATGGGATGGTGGCTGTCGTGCGCAATGGGTTTTGCGCCGAACTATCTGGGGTGGATTCGCCTCCCCAGCCTGGGCGCGAAGGACAAAATCCTCGCAGAACTGCTCGAACCGTTGCACGTCGCCTGCGCCTGGTCGCTGGTCACGCTGGCCTGCTTGCACGCGACGGCGGCCGTGCGCCACCACTTCGTCCATCACGACGGAATTTTGCACCGCATGATCTGAAGTGCGCCCAAACCACGAACCCATAGCGGGAGCTCCCATGCACCGACCACCTGTACTCTCCCTCGTAATGGCAACCGCCATCGGACTTTCCGCGGCCGCCTGGGCCGCTGTCGCGGGCACCGGCACCGCCGGCCAAGGCGAGGTCAAGTTCATCGCCAAACAGTCCGAGGGAGCGCTCGAAGGCCGATTCAACCAGTTCTCGGCGGACGTCGAACTCGATCCACAACGCCCGCAGGCAGCAAAAATTCGCGTGGTGATCGACCTCGCAAGCGTGGACGCTGGCGGGGCCGATGCCAACGATCTGCTCAAAGGCCGGGATTTCTTCGACGTGGCGCGTTTTCCAAGCGCGACATTCACGGCGACGTCGGTTCAGGCAACTGGGCCGGGGACGTTCCAGGCGAGCGGCCCATTTACGCTGAAAGGACACACGTCGCAGCTCGCCATCGTCTTCACAACGCGCTCGGACAGCTCCGGAACCTGGTATGAGGGAGCCGTGCCCATCTCCCGGCTCGCATTTGACGTCGGCCAGGGGCAGTGGTCTGACATCTCGACGCTTGATGATGAGGTGCGAATTGCCTTTAGGCTGCACATGGCACGCTGATCGTGCCGCCCATCACGTGCTCGGTCGTACACTTGTTGCTCATAGCGGCACAAGGCGAAGCGCTCGGCTCCGGGCGGCGCTCCAACGCGAACCGGCGTGCAGGCCGACCGGGCTTCGCGGACCATGGGCGGCGGCGATGGTCCCCGGCTCTCGCGAACATTCGCCCAGGGAGCCACGGTGCCGGCATGATTTGGTGTCAGCCGGTTCCGCGGGCGGAGCCGGGGCACGACTGAGGCGGCATCGCGCATCACCATGGCCGGACAAACGCGCTTCGAAGAGTTCGTGATGCCGCATCTGGATGCCGGCTACAACCTGGCGCGCTGGCTCACGCGCAACTCCGACGACGCCGAAGACGTGGTGCAGGAGGCATGCCTGCGTGCGCTCAAGTACATCGGCACGCTCGTTGGCAATGACGCCCGCGCCTGGTTTCTGACTGTCATACGCAACACGTTTTACGACTGGTGCAAGCGCAATCGTCCGGCGCAACTGGACCCGGTGGACGAATCGGTCATCGAGGAGCTCGTCGACGAGCGGCGCGTGGACCCGGAGCAGGCGGCGTTGCACAGCGCCGAATCGCGACTTCTCGCCGACGCCATCGCGCAGTTGCCGCTTGCCTTTCGCGAAACTCTGATACTGCGGGAGCTCGAGGATCTCTCCTACAAGGAAATCGCGCGCATCACCGGCGTGCCGGTCGGCACCGTGATGTCCCGGATCGCGCGCGCCCGCAGCCTCCTGCAGCGCTCCGTGCTCGCGCAGGCAATTCGCGGCGAACCTCAAGAGGTGCAGCATGAACTGCGATAGGGTCGGTGATCTTCTCTCGGCGTACGCCGACGGCGAAACCGGCCGCCTGCAGGGCTGGCGAATTCGGCGACATCTGCGCGGCTGCGCAGCGTGCGCCGCCCAGCATCAGCAGCTGCTGGCAATGCGTGCACAGGTACGCGCCCAGGCGCCGCGGTTCTCCGCTCCGGCGCAGCTGCGCGCACGAGTCCAGACGCTGCTCGCCGATGCGCCGGCCGGCGTGCCGGCGGCGGGCGCGCGCGCGAAACCGGATCGCTGGCGCTGGCTGGCTGCGGGCGCACTTGCCGGCTGCACCGCTACGCTGCTCCTGATGCTCGCGGGCAGCAAGCTGCTCGAGTGGCGCCTACGGGAGAACATCGTCGAGGAGATCGTAGCAATGCACGTGCACGCCACGCTCACCGAGCACCGCATCGAGGTCGCCTCCTCAGACCAGCACACGGTCAAACCGTGGCTATCCGCCCGTCTCGATTATTCGCCCCCGGTACCGGATCTCGCAAGTTCCGGCTTTGCGCTCATCGGGGCCAGGCTCGAGTCGGTGCAGGGCCGGCCTGTGGCCACGCTCGTGTATCGATATCGTCAGCACTGGATCGATGTTTTCGTCCGACCCGTGCCGGCGGCTACCCCTTCGGGTCCTGCCACCGTGCGCGGCTTTCACGTTGTCCACGCGCAAAGCGCTGGCTGGGACTGGCTCGCGGTCTCGGACGTGAACGAGGATGTCCTGACAAGTTTTGTCCAACAGCTCGCGCGCACGGCTCCCGCGCCGGAGTAAGACGCGCCTGCCGAGGCAGTTGCGTCGACCCTGGCTTGATAACTGGCACCCCGTTCAGTACGAATCTTCGTGCATCTCCGGCACACCCTCGTCGTCCCAGCGCGCGAAGCCGCCGTCGAGGTTTAGGACATTGCGAAAGCCCATGATCGGGAGAACCGCGACCGCCGGTTGCGCAGTACACAACGACCAGGCGCTCGCGGGCGGCGCACAGTTCGGGTACGTACAACGGATACGAGGGATCAGCGGCCGCCTCCAGGACGCCTCGCGCCACGCGGTGCGCGCCAGGGACGCGCACCGCTTCGAATTCCGCATGTTCGCGCACGTCAAGGAGCAAGAGGCCTTCTTTTGCCCGCAGCTTCCCGAGCAGCGCCAGCGGCGTAATGGTTTGCGTGCACAACTTCGCGCTGCGGATGAAATCAGCCAGTGTCACCGGCCGCTGCGGATGAAACGTGTCGTAGATTGGCCCCGCCTCCTTGACGCTTCAGGCATCTGGTGCGCGTCGCTTGTCAGCTCCGAAGGCTCCGGCACAGCGCAGGGGTAGACTAACGGGCTGGGGCGTGCGCGATGTTCCGACAAACAAAAGCGGCTCGCGTTACGGCCCTCCCGATTGGTCCTCACGGTGCCCTGCCCCGCCGACGCGAATGTTCCCGGCGACGGCGAGGCTGCGCAGGGGCTCGCTTCGCGCCCGGTTGCTAAGGAAATGTTCTCCGACTATCTCATACCGGCCATTCTTGTGGTCTTTGCCGCCTGGCGTCTATTTTCGATCTGGCAGGTCCGACGCAAGGTTCCCGAGCTGCTGCGCGCGGGCGCGCAGATCGTGGACGTTCGTTCGCCGGCGGAGTATGCGAGCGGGCATTCGTCCGCCGGCCGCAACATTCCCCTGGGTGAACTCGAGACGAGGGTCAAGGAGCTCGATTCGGGGCGGGGGGTGATCGTGTGCTGCGCATCGGGCGCGCGCAGTGCGGCGGCCCGCCGGATCTTGCGCCGGCACGGATTTTCGAACGTCTTTAATGCCGGAAGTTGGCGCCGCCTGCCGTAGTCGGGTCGCGCTTTGCAAGGTAAAAAAGGCGCGCAGTCCGGCGGCACTACCTGCGGGCAGTCCGGATTCGCCCGCCGCTGCCCGGGGTCGGCTCCCTACGTGACTAGCTCGGAATGCGCTCGCAGGGCGAATTCCGCGAACGCTTCGATCGGAAGCGGGCGACTGAATAAAAAGCCCTGATAGGCGTGGCAGCCGTTTTGTTCGAGGAAATTTCTCTGTTCCGCAGTCTCGACTCCCTCGGCGATGACATGCAGGCCGAGCGACTGACTCATGGCCAGGATCGCGCGCACGATCGCGGCATCATTGGCATCCCACGGTATATCGCTAACGAAGGACTGGTCGATCTTGATCTGATCCAGGGGTAGGCGCTTCAGATACGACAAGGAAGAATACCCCTTGCCGAAATCGTCGAGCGAAAACCCCACGCCCAGTTCGCTGAGCTGCTCCATGCGCCGGATGACGATCTCGACGTGGTCGAGCACGACGCCCTCGGTGAGCTCCAGTTTCAGTCGCGCCGGGTTCGCCCCGCTCACCAACAGGCTCTGGCGTACCTGTTCAACAAAGTCCGGTTGGTGGAATTGTCTTGCGCTCACGTTTACGGACAACTGCAGTTCACGCGTGTGGGGATCGCGCTCCCATTGCTTGAGCTGCGCGCAGGCGCTATCGAGTACCCAGCGGCCGATGAGCAGGATCAGACCGGTCTCCTCGGCAAGCGGTATGAACTGGGCAGGCGGCACGACGCTATGCCCCGATGGCATCCACCGAATGAGAGCTTCGGCGCCGAACATAGCGCCGTCCCGGCCGATTTGCGGTTGGTAGAACAGACGGAATTCGTCTTTGTCCAGACCGCGACGCAGCGCGGCTTCCAGGGCGGCGCGCCGCTCGATGGTGGCCTGCATGGCAGGGCTAAAGAACCGCACGGCATTGCGTCCCGCGTCCTTTGCCTGGTACAGGGCAACGTCGGCTTGCTTGAGCAGAACCTCCGCCGACGTTTCCTGGCCGCAAAACAGCGTCAGACCGATGCTCGTCGTGCTGAAATACTCTGCCTCACTGCCCCCGAGTTCGTAGGGCAGACTGATGGTGGTGCGCATCTTCTCGGCGATCGCTTCGGCCTTGGTCGCAGCGGCCGACTCCGAATCGCTGAGGCCCTCCAGCAACACGACGTACTCGTCGCCGCCGAGGCGGCAGACCGTATCGTCTTGCCGCAGGCATGCCGCGAGTCGTTGCGCGACCTCTACCAGCATGCGGTCGCCAACATCGTGACCCTGCGTGTCGTTGATGCCTTTGAAGTGATCCAGGTCCAGGATCATGAGAGCCCCGAATTGCCGGCTGCGGCTGCTCGCGGTCATCGCATGGCCCAGCCGATCCATGAGCAAGCGCCGGTTGGGCAGGCGAGTCAACGGATCGAAGTACGCCAAGTTGCGTATCTCATCCTCGGATCGATGTCGGTCCGTCATATCCTCGAAGATGGCGATGCCGCCTTCGATTTGGCCATCAAGCCCCCGCAGCGGTGTGCAGGACATCGCCAGCCAGACGTGCGCGCCACTCTGTGTAACGATGTACTCGCCCTCGTAGACGCCGTCGCGACCCTCGACGGCGGCCCGAAGTGCCGGCATCACGCGCTGGTCCCTTAAGGTCGGCATGTCCACCCCAAGGATCCGGTCGAGCGGAAGTTTGAGGATTTCGCCCGCGCGGTTGTTGCAAAAGGTGATCTTCAGATTGTTGTCGTAGTGCAAGATCCCTGTCGGTGAGTGTTGCAAAATGAGCCGGTAGCGCTCCTCGCTGGCCTTGAGCGATGCTTCGGTGCGCTCCCGCTCGGCCAGTGCCGACTCGGCGGCATCGCGTGCGCGCTCCAGATCCTCGACCAAGTGACCCTGGGTGAGCCCCAGGCGGATCGCAACATCGAGCGTTTCGTGCAAGTAGCGCGCGCTGGCGAGCACCGCGGTGAAAAACACGATCGTCATCGAGCCAAATGCCCAGTCCAGGGGCGATTTGGCCTGCCACAATATGGCCGCGGCCAGGGGCACGACGACGGGTACCGCGAACACATTGAACGCGGTTGGTACCGGCGCGAGAATGGGAACCGCCCCGGCCACCATGCCGGCGAGGACCATCCCGGTAAAAAATCGGGCCCCGTCGGGAGCGTTCCAGACAAACAGCAAGGCGCCCGCACCCCAGGTGAGCGCGAGAATCGCGGTGCCAACGATGTAGACCTTGCGCCAGCGTGCAGCTTCGGTCGCGTCCGGACTTTGCGCGTAAAAGCGGCTGGCCAGAAGATACCGGCCCGCACTGATAGCCACCACGGCGCACCACCAGAACAACGCGGTTTTGGGCGGTGTGTTTATCTTCGCATTGACAAAGGCGAGCAGGGACGCATTGACCACTGTCACCCAAAGCGCAATGCGCACATTGCGAAACAGGAGCGTCGTCTTTTGCCGCTGCGCCTCCGCGTCAACTTGGAAAGCCAGCTTGTCTTGACCCGGGATCTTTGCCATGAAGCGGTTATGTATTCTCGGACCTTCTCTTTTTTTTCCGACCCCGGGACAACTTCGCTGTCTTCGAGCCGCAGCCGGCTTGCCTGCGGCTGGCCGCCTGGGGCCGGCCGACAGCGTTGGCCTGCTGCCTGCGTGCGAGCGATTGACGGGGAATTATGGAGTTCGGGGCGAGCCTGCAAATGCAGATTTGCTTGTGGAAAGGCCGCCACTTCTCGATCACGGAAATGGCCCTGACGGGGCAGCGCCGGGACGCAATTTCCGCTCCGTGCCCATCGACCCAGCCTTGGAGCACAAGGGCTGGACGCTGCGGCCTTCCTTTGCTCCGTGGAAGGGGGCAAACACCCGTTTTTTCTGGGGAACACCGTCAATGCATTTGCCGCACCGGGCTCCCCGCACCGTAAGAGTTTTGGACGCCGATGCACGATCTTTGCAAAGAGGGATGCCCCGGGGGAAGGATCACGATACGCACCGATTCGCACCAGATCGCTTGCTCGAAGGATTGGCCGCGGACGTGGCCGTGTGCGGAAAAACATTTACCCGGCGAGGGTTGAAGCCATCGAGTAAAAAAAGTGGCTCGCACCGGGCCTGCCACTGACCCGGTTCGTGCATTGCGGCGGCGAAGCGCAGCGCGCCGGTCGCGGTGCACGTCACAGACGCACCGACCGTGGCAGAATGCAGACGCACCCACTTCCTTGCAGCGGCAAGGCGCGCGGGCGCAGCCTCCGGCCCCAGCGTCAGGGAGCGCTGCAGCGCGCGGGATCTTGCGCCGCGTTCGTCCGTATGTCGTCCGAAAACGAGAGATCACGCCCGGAACTTGGTCCGAATCGGATCGGGCTTGTCGGAGACGTGCATGCGGAGGACGCGCTGCTCGAACTCACCCTCGGTTTTTTCCAGCGCACTGGCATCCGCACGGTTCTGTGCACCGGCGATGTGATGGATGGGTGGGGCGACGCCGAGCGCTGTTGCCGGTTGCTCCAGGAGCACGGGGTGGTCACCGTACTGGGCAATCACGACGAGTGGTTTCTCGGCGGCGAGTATCGTGAGCTCGAGGAGGCCACGGCCGTGGGGTCGCTCTCGGCTCGATCGCAGGCGCTGGTCTCCGCGCTGCCCCGAACGCTCTCGTACCGCACGCCGTATGGCAACGCGCTTTTATGCCACGGTCTCGGGACAAACAACAATGCGAGCGTCGAGCGCAGCGACGATGAAAACGCCGTAAGGGCCAACGTTGAACTGCAAAGCCTGATTGTCGATCCCGAGGTGCAGATCGTGCTCAATGGACACACGCACGAGGCAATGGTGCGCCACTTTGCCGGTTTGACGGTCGTGAACGCGGGCTCGCTGCATCGCGATTACGAACCGGTGTTTTTGGTCGTCGACTTCGCTACCGGCTCGGTCGAAGTGCGAGGGCTGCGCGAGGCGCGGATCGGCCCGCCGCTTCGACTCGGCGAATTGTCGCCGTTGGGCTAGCCGCCGAAGCACGGACGCCGCCACTAGCGCCCGTTGGAAGAACCGATACGGAACGCACCCGGTTGTGGCGTTGCTGCTAAAAGCGAACGAGGAGTTGCTTTGCGGCGCTGTTTGCGAAATCCTGCGAATCCACGCGCAATCGGCCACACGAAACGCGCCCGGACCCCTCGCCTTTAATCGGGAAGTGATTTCATTTTCCGGTAGCGGCGGATGAGCGCGTTGGTCGAGCCGTCGTGCCCGAGGGCGGGCTCCACTGCGCTCTCCAGTTCGCCGATGATGCGTTCCGCGAGGACCTTGCCCAACTCGACGCCCCACTGGTCGAAGGAGTCGATCTCCCAGATTACGCCCTGGGTGAAGACGCTGTGTTCGTAGAGCGCGATTAATCGACCCAGCGCTTCGGGCGTGAGACGCTCGGCCAGTATCGTGTTCGACGGCCGGTTGCCCTCAAAGACTCGGTGCGCAACAAGCCACTGCGGCGTGCCCTCCTGCCTGACTTGCTCCGGTGATTTGCCAAAGGCGAGCGCCTCGGTTTGCGCGAAGACGTTCGCTAGCAAAACGTCGTGGTGGCGGCCGAGCGCGTGCAACGGCTTGCAAAAAGCAATGAAATCGCACGGAACGAGCCGCGTCCCCTGATGCAGCAGCTGATAAAACGAATGCTGACCGTTCGTGCCGGGCTCACCCCAGTAAATCGGGCTCGTGTCGTAGTCAACCGGCTCGCCCTCGATTGTGACCCTCTTCCCGTTACTCTCCATCGCCAATTGCTGCAGGTAGGCCGGGAAGCGCTTGAGATATTGATCGTAGGGCAGGACCGCGTGCGTCTGGGCGCCGAAGAAATTGTTGTACCAGACCACCATCAGCGCCATCACAACCGGCAAGTTTCGCTCCAGCGGCGCCGTACGAAAGTGCTCGTCCATCTCGTGAAACCCCGCGAGCAGGGCGTGAAAATTCTCGGGACCGACCGCGAGCATGGTCGACAGACCGATCGCCGAATCCATCGAGTAGCGCCCCCCCACCCAGTCCCAGAACCCGAACATGTTGGCCGTGTCAATACCGAATTCGGAGACCCTCTCGGCGTTAGTCGAGACAGCGACGAAGTGTCGGCTCACCACCTTCGGATCGTCGCCGAGCGCGCGCACAAGCCAGTTGCGCGCGGTGTGCGCGTTGATCATCGTCTCGAGGGTCGTGAACGTCTTCGAGGAAACGATAAACAACGTTTCGGCAGGGTCGAGCGAGCGCGTAGCCTCCGCGAAGTCCGTACCGTCAACGTTGGAGACGAACCGAAATTCGATATTGCGTTGGCTGTAGTGCCTGAGCGCCTCGTAGGCCATCACGGGACCGAGATCGGATCCGCCGATGCCGATATTGATCACGTTACGAATGCGCTTGCCGCTATAACCCGTCCAGGTTCCATTGCGCACGCGCCCCGAAAACTCCGCCATCTTGTCCAAAACCGCGTACACGTGGGGCATGACGTTCTCGCCGTCGACGCGGATCGAGGCGTTGCGAGGCGCGCGCAGCGCCACGTGCAACGCGGCGCGATTCTCGGTCGTGTTAATCCGGTCGCCATGGAACATCGCGTCGATACGCTCGCGCAGACCCGAGTGCGCCGCCAGTGCCACGAGCAGCCCGATCGTTTCATCGGTGAGGAGGTTCTTGGAGTAATCGAGAGTCAAACCGGCGGCCTCGATCACCATACGCTCGCCGCGCCCCGGGTCCTTCGCGAAGAGTTCGCGCAGATGCAGCTTTGCGATCGCCTCTTGGTGCGCAGCCAGCGCCCTCCACTGCGCGCTGCCCGACACAGATTTTTTCGATACGGTCATCCTGGCGCTCCGTCCCCAGGCAAAGTCTACGGCGCGTGGCGCCGGATGTTGTTGGACCCGATCGCGCTCCAGGGTCTGCGCGAAATGCGGCCAGGCTGGCTGGGTGAGATGCGCGGCAATTCGTCGCGTTGGCGACGCAAACCACCCGAGCAGCTCGCGGCAACGATGCTGCGCACGCGGCCAGCGCAAAGGCGCCGCATTGCGCAGCTCATCACGACCCGCTGCAGCTCGCACAGTAGGCGCTCAATTCCCCTGCTGGCTTGACAGTTGTCAATCACCCGGCCGTGGCTTTCGGTCTGTGCGTGAAAACGACGCAAATAGCGCCTATGACCCCTTTTCCTCCCGGGGGTCGACCCGGGATGCCGCGTTGACGCAATGACCATGGTACTCCCATGGTCTAGTCTGCCCGGCCGCTGGCACACTCGAACTGAAAGAAGAGGGAAGAGCGAGGCGTCGAAGATGAGTGCGCCCAACGGCCTTGGGGCCGAGGCCTACCAAAGCGTTGCGACGGGAGCAGCCGCCGAGCGACAGCGCGCGCACTCCACGCTTCCGCTCGGGCTGCCGGAGCGCTGCTCCATCTGCGGCTTGCGCGATGCCTGCGTGAGTTGCGACCTCGTGCTGGTGAGCACGGGTCGCGCGGAGGACGTGATCGTCAACGACCAGCATATCGTGCAGGGCGGGTACCTCTACCGTGCCGGCGACCCGTTCACCGCCTTGTATACCGTGCGTACCGGCTCGTACAAGACCGTCCAGAGTCTGGAGGCCGGGCGTGAGCAGGTGACAGGTTTTCATATGCCGGGGGATCTTCTGGGCGCGGACGGAATCAGTTCAGAACGACACGACTGCAATGCAATCGCGCTCGAGGACAGTCACGTCTGCGCCATTCCTTACTCGCAGATCACGAAGTTTGGCCGCTACAGACGGGAACTGCAGTACCGGCTGCAAAAAGCCATGAGCGGGGAGATCGTGCGCAAGCACGGCGTGATGCTGCTGCTCGGAACGAGGAGAACCGAAGAACGTCTCGCGGCATTTTTGCTCAATCTCTCGGAGCGTTTTGCAACGCGCGGCTACTCGCCAACCGAATTTGTCTTGCGCATGACCCGGCGCGATATTGCCAGCTACTTAGGCATGAACGACGCAACGGTGAGCCGCCAATTGTCCAAGCTTCAAGGCGATGGCCTCATTGCAGTGCGCAACAAACATCTGCAGATTCGGGATCTCGCCGGTTTGACCCGCTGCCTCAGCGGCAAAGCTGACTGAAGTACTGGGCGATTCCCCAACTGGCGCGGGACGCGGCTATATGTCCCGCGCGCCCTTGTCCCGTCGAGCCGTTGCCCACCCGCCGATAGCGTCTTATCCCCATCGACGCCGTTGACTTGACTGGAGCCCTTGTAACACGTTGACACCGAGCGTACTGTACAGAACAGGTCAGTCCACGGAGGGGACGACGGAGGATAAAAATGGAAGAAGTCGACGACAAGGAAGATGCAAGCGTCTGGAGAAGCATTCGGTTCTTTGTGTTCATCGCCTTGGCGCTCACGATTTTGGGTGTTGTGTTTTTTGCCGTCGCGTGACGTTGGGATGGGTGACGCTCGTCGGGTGCCACGCACAGGACGGGCGTGTGCCCGCGTCGGCGCGGGTCGGAATTGTTGCCCGCAAGACGTGACGCACGGGCCGCTGGACTCCGCAAACCCGCTACACAACGCATAAGAACGATCCGCGCGGCGTGAAATCCCGAAACACACAGGTTTGAGTCGGTGACTGCATCCGGCGGCGCCGTTCGTGGGTACCCGCCGCGCGCCGGCTCCGCAATGCCAAAATGCCTCTCGTGCGTGTCAGCTGGCGGCACCTATTGGCCGGCGCGTGCGAATCGGGCGCCTTGTCTGGACCGCGCGAAGGTTTCGCGCCGGCTCATCTCGATGAAGTGCGCACGTTACCGCCGCATCGGCGCATGCCCGAAGGCGAACTGCCGACCGGATTGCAGTTTCCGCCGCATGCGCATGGCGATGGACGCCAAAGGGGCGCGGGTTTTGCGGTCCCTGCGCACGGGGGCGATTGCTTGCGTGCGCGCGCACAGTCCCCAAACCGCTCACGGTGTGCTCCGCACTGCCGATGGACACCGTCTCGCCTGCATAGCTCGGAGGCGCTCAGCGGTATCCGGCATTGTGCGCGTCTGCCAGCAGCATCGTCTGCGCCAGGGCGCGCGAGATGCGCCGCAGATGGTATAGGGGCTTGGCATACGGGCCCACCAGCACAAGGCTGCGCCCACTGCGCACAGCCGCCACGATCGCGTCGGCGACCACTTTGGGCGCAACGCCTTGCTTTTCGTAATAGGCACGCAGTCGTTCGTACTGCTCTCGGGTAATCTGGGGAGCGATGTTGTGCTGCGCCTTTGTGATATCGGTATTGATAATCCCAGGACAGACAGCCGTGACCCCGACGCTGCTGCGATGCAACTTGAGCTCGATAGCCAGGCCCTCGGACAGTCCGACGACAGCGTGCTTGGCCGCCGAGTAAGCACTGAGGTTCGGTGCCGGTGCAACTCCGGCCAGGGATGCAATATTGACGATCCGGCGGCTGCCGCCGGCCTTGATCATGTTGGGCAAAAACGCCCGGCAACCGTGAACGACCCCCATCAAATCGACATTCAAGACACGGCTCCATGCATCGAGCGGAGTGTCGAGAAAGGAGCCGAGGTAGGCGATACCCGCGTTGTTGACGAGCACGTCGAGCGCCGGAATGCAATCATGGACGCGATCGGCGACGGCGTTTACCGCCGCCTCATCGGCCACATCCATGGTGAAAGTCAGGCAAGGGATATCGTGGCGCTTGACCTCGCTGCGTACCGCGTCGAGCCCCTGCCCGCTGATATCCGTGAGGATGAGCGAGGCGCCCGCATCGGCAAAGGCCAAAGCCGTGGCGCGTCCGATGCCTGCCGCGGCACCCGTGATCAGCACCCATCTCGACTGCAAATTGCCAAGCCCCATCGACTCGCTCCGATCCACTCCTCAGTAATATCAAAAGGCCGCGAGATCGCGCGGCGCGATTCCGGCTCGCTCGCAATAGGCTTCATAGCGCTGCAAAACCGATTTCCAGTTCTCGACCGCGACAATTTCGCCGTTCTCATCGAGGACCGAGAAATCGCCGAGCATGACGTTGAGGGTGATGACGTCTTCGCTGCCGCGCATCACAACCGGTGTGTGCGTCGAGGATGCCGCTTCAACGACGAGACTACCGGGGCCCGCAATCCAATGCTCTTCCCGGTGCTTCCAGCGGCCTGCCATCGTGTAGACGACGCACCGGCCCCCATGTCGGTGCCGGGCAAGCTGTGCACCGGCCGGCACCTTCATGAGGACAATCATTTCGCCATGGACGGGGTCGAGCCGGAACGGTTTGCAGACAACGCGCGCGCCATAGGGTTCAAAGGGGACCCACGGCAGGGACTCGTCGTCAATCAACGCGACTCCCAATCCCCCGTGCGACACCATTGGCCCTCGTCCCACCGCGCTAAACCGCCCGACGGACCGGTGCATGCGGCTTCAATGCAATATGATGCCTGCACAAGAGGTACGGAGACGATGTCCGTGACAGACAATCGCCTGTCAGAATCCGACATCTTTCGCAGATGACACGCCTTCGAGGGTCGACGCGATGAGGACGGCGCCTCGGCGCGTTCCAACGCGCTACTTCATGCTGCTGCTCGATGCGTTGGGCGCCCAAGGCATCGACACCGAGCAACTGCTCGGGATGGCCGGTCTCGAGACACGCGAATTTGATTCCCACGAAGGGATGCTGCGGCCGGAGCAAGTCGAAGCGCTCATTGCCAGCGCCCGGCGCCTGACAGGGCGCACGGATCTGGGTTTTGAACTCGGGCGACGGATCAAAACGACCTCGCACGAGCTGCTTGGCTATGGCATGTTGAGCTGTCGCAACTTAGATGAGATGCTGCGTTTGGCGGTGCGGCACTATCATCTCCTGACCGAGACGTTCACGCTGCGCTACCGGCGCAACCGCGGCGTCGGTGAGGCCGTCTACACACCAACCCTGACGATGCCCCTTGAGATGCTGCATTTTTATTATGAAGCGCTGGCGACGGCGCACGAGAACCAGGTACGCATGCTTTGCGGCGGCGACAGCTCCTACGACATCTACCTCGCAATGCCGCCGCCACCGCACGCCCGACGCTACTTCGAATTGGCGCCGGTTCGTTTTCACTTCGATGAATTCGCGCCGCCTGGCGTGCGTGCGGTCATGGGCGCGGAGCTGCTCGATCGTCCATTCCCCATGGCCAATCCAAGAGTTGTGGAGAAGATCGACGAGCAGTGCGGCGCCCTCGGCCAGCGGCCCCCAACGGGCGAGACCGGCTGGGGCAGTTACGTCATGATGATGCTGCGTGAAACCAAGCACAACCAGCTCACGCTTGAGGATTTGGCGCAGCGCGCCCAGGTCTCGCCCCGGACAATCGACCGGTATTTAAAGAAGGAAAACCTGAATTTCCGGGATCTCTCACAGCAGGTCCGGTTTCAGCGCGCCCGCGAGCTGCTCTGCGTTCCTGGCGCCACGGTTGCTAACGTCGCTCGGAATCTGGGATTTCGCGACGCGGCCAATTTCAGTCGAGCCTTCCGCCGGGTCATGGGCATGTCGCCGAGCGACTATCAACGCAATTCCAACGCAAAATAAGCGCCGATGGCGCGCCGTGCTTGCTCTATCGCGGGCCGATTCGCCCGCCGGCGTCCCCACAGCCGCTTGCGAGGATCTTCCCGGATTGGGGGCTTTCCTCGTTCACCCGCCGCGAACTTCCCCCGCGCCATTTCCTCGTCGAGGAGTTTTCCTCAAGTGAACGGACAGTTCTTACGTCCGAGATCCCAGTGAAGGACCGCCCATGCGACCGAAGAACCTCCGACTGATCTCGTTATGCCTGACCGGTGCCTGCCTGCTGTCGAGCTGCGCCTGGAGCCCGCAGCCGGCGCCCGAGGTCGCCGCAGCACCAGTACAAGCCGAGTCGGCCAACTGGAAGGCGACCTATGCACAGCTTGCCCAAAGCGCCGGTAAGGTCTATTCGCTCGACCCCAAGGCCTCGGCGATTCGAATCTATGTCTTTCGCGGCGGCCGCGACGCCAAGGCGGGACACAACCATGTACTGTCCGCGCCGCAATTCGCCGGATTCGTGTATGTCCCTTTTTCAGGGCTAGCCGGCAGCCGTTTCGACCTCGAATTTCGCCTGGACCAGCTCGAAATCGACAATCCCGAATACCGTAGGGAACTTGGACCCGCCTTCGCTTCGCTCATATCGAAAGAAGCCATCGACGACACGCGCAAACATATGCTGGGCGAGGACGACTTCCAGGCGAATCGGTTTCCCTTCGTTCGTGTGCACAGCGTGCAGATTGCCGGCGAGGCACCAAAGCTTGCGGTCAAGGTACAAGTTTCCATGCATGGCCAGGAGCGGGACGTGTGGGTACCTCTGACCCTTGAAGGATTACCCGACCGCATCTCGGTGAGCGGTTCGCTCGTTTTGCGCCAAAGCGACTTTGGCGTGCATCCGTATTCGGTGCTTGGCGGCTTGCTTGCGGTACAAGATGAAGTGATTGTCGATTTCAAATTAGCCGGCGCTTGAACTGAACTCGGGCACACCATTTTTGAACGAACGGCCGGCGGACTGCGCTGCTGCCGCCCACAGACTTACCGCGCGGGCGGCGCACAACGCTAAACAGTTGCAATTTGCCTTCGCACACGCCGCGCTGCCGGCCGGGCGATGCGCGGTTCGACGCTTGCCGCTCGCCAAATCCCCGCGCCGGTCAACGCGCCTCGAGAACCACGACGCTTCGCCCCTGCGCGTCGTAGTGCCCGCCTTGGGCCAGATGTTGCCGCTCCGGCGGCGCGATGTCCTGTGGCGACTCGAGTGCGGTGTCAACGGCGCGCCACCACTGCCCGCCCCTGGCCAACGGTACCGCCACGGGGCGCGTGGCTTCTGACATATTCAAAATGACGTGTAGCGGCATCTCGTCGGCGTGCACTCCGGCGAGCGTGAATGCCAAAAGCTGTGCGCTGGCATCGTGCCACGGGGGCTGCAGCAGCTGCTCGCCGTGCCAGGTCACGTCGGGCTGAGTCGCGCCCGCGGCGGGGCGACCGGTGAGAAAACGCTTGCGGCGCAGGTTTGGGTGCCGCTTGCGCAGCGCGATGAACTCGCGCACAAAGCGCAACATGTCCTCGTTGGCGGCGACCAATCGCCAATCGAACCACGAGAGCTCGTTGTCCTGGCAGTACGCGTTGTTGTTGCCGCCTTGACTGCGCAGCACCTCGTCGCCGGAGAGGATCATGGGCACGCCCTGGCTGAGCAGCAAGACGGCCATGAAATTCTTGGCCTGACGGCGGCGCAGACGCAAAATCGAGGGATTGCTGCTTTCGCCCTCAGCGCCACAGTTCCAGGACAGGTTATCGTTCGTCCCGTCGCGGTTGTCCTCGCCGTTCGCCTCATTGTGCTTCGCGTTGTAGCTCACGAGATCCGCGAGTGTGAAGCCGTCGTGGCAGCAAATGAAGTTCACGCTGTTTGTCGGCAGCCGGCCGTCGTGTTCGTACAGATCCGAGCTTCCGGCGATACGGGTCGCGACCTCGCCCACAACTCCGGGATCCCCACGGACAAAGCGACGGAGCACGTCTCGGTAGCGGCCATTCCATTCTGCCCAGGCCATACCCGGGAACGCACCGACCTGGTACAGACCTGCCGCGTCCCACGCCTCGGCAATCAGAGGCACATGACTGAGGATGCGCGAGGATTCGATCGACCAGGGCACCGGGGGATCCTGCATCAGCGCGCCCCCTTGGTCGCGCGCGAAAACGCTCGCGAGGTCGAACCGAAATCCGTCCACACCCACCTCTTCCACCCAGTATTCAAGGCAGCGAACGATAAATGCACTCACCAGCGGGTGATTGCAGTTGACGGTGTTGCCGCAACCGGTGTAATCGCGGTAGCGGCGCCGATCGGCCGCGTCGAGGTGATAGGAAATGTCGTTGGCGAGTCCTTTGAAGTTGATGACCGGCCCGGTCGCGCCGCCCTCGGCCGTGTGGTTGAACGCCACGTCGAGCAAGACTCCGATGCCCGCTTCGTGCATCGCGTCAGTGAGGGCGCGAAACTCCTGCGGGCCCCGCGCAGGATCGACGCAATAGCGCGGATGCGGACTGTAGAAGCTATGCGTGCTGTAGCCCCAGTAGTTGGCGAGGCCCCGTGCGGCCACCGAGGCGGGCACATCTTGCTCGTCGAAGGCCATCACCGGCATAAGCTCCACGTGCGTTATGCCGAGCTCCTGCAGATAGGGGATCTTTTCGATCAGCCCCGCGAAGGTACCGGGCCGCTTGACACCGCTCGACGCATGGCGGGTAAATCCGCCCACGTGAAGCTCGTAGATAATCGCATCGTCGAGTCCTTGCATAGCAACCGCCTCGGGCCGCCTCGGGAGGGGGCGCGTCACAAAACCGCGAATCGACGTGTGGCCCGCATTCTGTGGATCAGCGGCTTTGCGCCGATCCCACACCGCGTCGCTTACTGCTCGAGCGCCGAGGTCGACGAGTTCCCTGCGAGGATTGAAGCGGCGGCCCGTGTGCTGCGTGTCGGCGGGGCCGTCGGCCCGCCAGCTGTAACAAGTCCGCGCCGGCAGACCCTCAACGAACACGTGCCAGAAGAAGAAGCTGCGATTTTCCTCGGGGCTGAGCGCGATCACCTGAAAGGGCTCGGGGCTGTCGGGCGCAGCGTAGAGCAAAAGCTCCATGCGCCAGGCATGGCGGCTGAAAACGCAAAAATTCACCCCATCGGCCAGCGCGGTGGTTCCCATTGGGAAACGCGATCCCGGACGGGTTGCGTAAACCGCACCGAGAGCAATTCGGGTTTTAATCAAGCGCCACTCTCACCGGCGAGACTTTCCAGATCTTCTCGCAGTACTCGCATATTGCTCGATCCGAAGAGAACTTGCCCGCCCTTGCGGTGTTCAGAATCGACATGCGGTCCCACTGCGTTGGGTTCCCCCAAACCGCGCTCACGCGCTCCTGACACGCCACGTAGGCCGCGTAGTCCGCCAGCACAAGGAAAGGATCCAAATGTAATAGGTTCTCGACAAGGGGGCGGAACACCTCCCGATCGCCTCGAGAAAAGTGTCCCTGGGCCACCAGCTCCAACGCTTTGCTCAGCTCGGTGTTGCCCTCGGCGTGGGCCGCCGGGCGATGGCCCTCCCGCCGGAGGTGCGCGACTTCCTCGGCGTTCAGCCCGAAGAGAAAAAAGTTCTCGGCTCCGACATCTTCCCGGATCTCGACGTTGGCGCCATCGAGCGTGCCGATAGTGAGCGCTCCGTTGAGGGTGAACTTCATGTTGCCGGTGCCCGATGCCTCCTTGCCCGCCGTCGAGATTTGCTCCGAGAGGTCGGCGGACGGATAGATGGCATGCGCGTTTCTCACGTTGAAATTCGGGAAGAACACGACCTTCAAACGCCCGGCCACGACGGGATCGTTGTTCACGACTTCGGCAACGCCGTGGACCAGGCGGATGATGAGCTTGGCCATGTGGTATCCGGGCGCGGCCTTGCCGCCGAAGACGAAGCAGCGCGGCACCATCGCGAGATGCGGGTTCTCGGTCAAACGCCGGTACAGGGTGATGATGTGCAAGACGTTCAAGTGCTGACGCTTGTACTCGTGGATGCGTTTGACTTGGATGTCGAATAGCGCCTGGGGATCGACCAGCACGCCAGTGCTATCGCGAATGCGACGGGCCAGCTCCTCCTTGTTGCGTCGCTTAACCCGCCGCCATTGTTCCTGGAACTCGCCATCGTCCGCATGTGCCTCGAGAGCCCTGAGCCGAGACAAGTCGGTGACCCAGCCCTCACCGACGGTCTTATTCAACAGGCGCGCGAGCCCGGGGTTGCTGAGCAACACAAAGCGGCGCGGGGTGACCCCATTCGTGACGTTATGAAAGCGCTCGGGCCACAATTCGGCGAAGTCTCGCAGCACGGTCTGCTGGAGCAACGTCGAGTGCAGTTTTGCAACCCCGTTGATGGCATGCGTGCCAACAGTCGCGAGGTTTGCCATGCGCACACGCTTTTCGCCGACCTCGTCGATGAGCGACAACCGGGCTATGCGTGCTTCGTCACCCGCGTAGCGTTGCCGCACGCTATCCAGAAATCGGCGATTTATCTCGTAGATGATTTCAAGCGGACGCGGCAACATGCTCTGAAACAGCGGTAAATCCCATGTTTCAAGCGCCTCCGGTAGCAGCGTGTGGTTGGTGTACGCAAGTGTGCGCCGGGTGATGTCCCAAGCCTCGTCCCAGGGCAACAGACGCTCGTCGACAAGCAGTCGCATCAGTTCGGCTACTGCCACCGACGGATGGGTGTCGTTGAGCTGGACCGCGAAGAAATCTGGCAGCCGCCCGATGGGCACGCTTTTCATGTCGAGCAAGCGAAGCAAATCTTGCAGCGAGCAGGAGACGAAAAAGTATTGCTGCGCAAGCCGAAGTCGCTTTCCGATTTCCGGCTCGTCGTTGGGGTACAACACCTTGGTTAGCGTCTCGGAGATCACCTTCTCCTCGACCGCACCGTAGTAATCGCCGACGTTGAAGTCTTGGAAGTCGAAGGATTCGACCGCCTCGCTCTTCCATAGCCGCAGCGTGTTGCAAGTGTAGACCCGGTAGCCCAGCACGGGCATGTCACACGCCACTCCTTTGACTCTCCTCCCGGGTACCCAACGGACCCGATAGCGACCCTCCTCGTCCGTTCCGGCCTCCGTGTGGCCGCCGAAATTGACATAGGCGCTCACGTCCGACCGCACAATCTCCCAGGCATTACCGTTTTGCAGCCACTTGTCGGTCAGTTCGGTCTGCCAGCCATCTCGGATCTCCTGGTCGAAGATCCCAAACTCGTAGCGGATGCCATAGCCAATGGCCGGTACTTCGACGGTGGCGAGCGAATCCATGTAACAGGCCGCCAACCGGCCAAGTCCGCCATTGCCCAGCCCCGGTTCCTCCTCGAGCGCAAGTAAGGAGTCCAGGTCCTGCCCGAGCGCGCGCATCGCCTCGCGCGCAGCCGACTCGATGCCAAGATTGACGAGGTTGTTGCCAAGCTGCGGACCGATGAGATACTCGGCGGAGAGATAACAGGCAACTTTGACGTCGCGCGCAGCAAAGGTTCGTACGGTCGCGACCCAGCGCGCCAGCATTCTGTCGCGCACGCTGTAGGCAAGAGCCAGATACCAGTCGTGCGCAGTGGCGACATCAGGAAAGCGCGCCAGAAGACAGGCAAGGTTCTCCACTACGGCACGCTGCAGCGTCTCGGA
>DASPPB010000017.1:0-31127 GCA_035625725.1 Burkholderiaceae bacterium | reverse complement strand
CCACCACCACCACCACCTCCGCCGCCGCCACCGCCGCCACCACCGCCTCCGCCGGTCGTGACCCCAATGATCGAAAAGGTAACGCTTGCGGCCGATCAGGAGTTTGATTTTGACAAGGCCGTTCTGAAGCCCGCAGCGCTTTCGGATCTGGACCGGCTGGCAGAGCACCTGCGCGGAATCAACATCAAGATGGTGCACGTGGTCGGCTATACCGACGGCATCGGGACCGATGCCTACAACGACAAGCTGTCCTTGCGCCGCGCGGATGCGGTACGCGACTATTTGGTCAACAAGGGAGGCGTAGATCCGAAGCTGATCGACACTGAAGGACGCGGAAAGCGCGATCCGGTCGCCGACAACAAGACCAAGGAAGGCCGCGCGAAGAACCGGCGCGTTGAGGTTAGGATCGAGGGTACTACCACCGCGCCCATGAAATAAGGGTTCGGTGCGACCTCGAAGCTGACGCACCTGTTAAGCCGTACGCCCAAGCGCCTTTTCGGCGCCCGTGGCGTACGGCTTTTCGTTCGGTTCGGGTCACTAATTGATTTTTCCTCGATTGGGTCAGAGATTGCTCAAGGACCCGCGAGGCAAGCCGACGGTCCTTGAATTCCTTGCTCGCGAAAGTTGGGCAAGAGTATGTCCCCTGGCCGCAACGGCCTTCGCCTCGGGGGCGCAGGGCCCACAATTGAAACGGCCGAGAGCCCGACGGATGCTCTTCGATAGACGGGGAAACGGATGTACCCCGCGTCTCACGTCAAGCGCATGAGCCATCGGGCGGTGCACTCGGGCGCTACAAGAAACGCCCGATTTTCTTTGCCCTGCGTTGGAGCGGGAGTGTCGACTTGCCAGGCGACAAGACCGCTGGAGGCCATCACCCCCCCGGGGCATGCAAAACAGGCGCCCGGGCCCTGCACCGGCAGGCGCGCCGGGTCCCCCCGAAGGGGTCAATTGTTTTCTTTCGTGACAAGGCTTAGGTTGCTATATTGAGCGTGCCGCTGAAGCTCCAAAAGGAAGGCGAAGAACCAAACCAATGCGCGGCGCGAAGTGAGGGGTCGTTGCACGCGCCGGGACGCGTGCGGTGCATCGGCGCAGGAGAGTTGCAGATTCGCCGACGCAACCGGACGCGGATTTTTTCAGCGTTTCTTTGCAGCATTCCAAAAAAACCTAAACTGCAGCCGAAGGGAGAGCAGACATGAAGCTTTCAATAACGCGCCGCACCGCTTGCATGATTTCCGCCGCACTACTTGTAACGGGGTGCGCGACCACTTACGAGGGGCCGCACTCCGGCTTTCTTCCGCAAGGAGACTATGCGATCGTTCATAAGGACGAGCACGCGCCCGCCGGCGGAGATCGGTACATCTACGTCAATGGAAAATTCACTCCCGGCAATTACGACGCGATCATCCTCGATTCGCTGCGGTTTTACCCCGAGGCCGAACCCAATGAGTATGTAACGGCAGACACCTTGCGGCAGATTCGCGAATATGCCGACGAATCGCTGCGCAGTAAGGTCGGAGCGAAGGTGCGGCTGGTCAGCAGTCCCGGACCGGGCGTCGCCCACTGGAAGACTGCGCTGACTGCGGCTGGAGCTGAAAAGCGAGCGCTGAAACCGTATCAGTACGTTCCGATCGCCTTGGTGATCACTGGGGCCAAGGCAGCTGCCGAAGGTGGTCTGCCGCTGGACTCAACGATCGCCTACGAGACCGAAATCACCGACAGCGTGAATAACGAAACACTGGCGGTCGTGATTCGCGGGGGAACGGGCGAACAGGTCGAGTCAAACGAGCAGGGCCAAAAAGCGGTGACATTCAACGATGTGAAAAAACTCATCGACACCTGGACGGACGCGGCCGCAGCGCAGATCACGAATTACGTACGCGCAAAGTAGCGGGTCGCTGCAGACGGAGCAGATCCACGATCCCTCCGATCGGGATCTGCCCGCGCTGCTGCCGCGTGCGAACGAGGTCAGCGAAACTGGTAATAGACCGCGAGCCGAAGTTCATCGTCGTGCGGATTGCCGGGACTGTCTTGCGTGACGTGGCCCCAGCGCGCTAGTAGCGACAGACCTTTGAACGGCCCGCTGGGCGCATCCCATTGCGCGTCGAGATCGTACTCGTCGCGGGCATATTGCGTGGGATTTACGGGTTTTAATCCGTGCACGTACAGGCCGTAGGCCGTGAGTCCGCGCAACTGGGGAAAGTTGTATGCAGCGCGATACATGGTCGCCTTCTCGCCGGCGCGATAGAAGTTTTCGATTTGCACCGAGGTGTAACCGGGGTAGGCGCCCCAGGGACTTTGCATGTTGGCGCCGCTGCCCGTGCCTGTGTAGGCCGTGGTGAGTAACGCGCTGCCAAGCACAATTTCGGCCTTGAGTCCGTACTGTTCCGTATTAAAAACGCTCCCAGTGAACAGGTTCGCACCTGTGCTGTGCTGGTTGGTGTACTGCGCCGCAAACTGCAGACGTATGCGTTCGTCGAGCGGGATCGCATAGCGGCTCTCCGTGTAGGCGATGTTGATGATGTCCACGCTGTAGTAGTCGATCGCGCCAAGGGAGAAATCGCGGAATACGTAATTTGCGCCGATGGCGTACACGCCGTCCATGACCCCCGCGGGCGCGCCCGCCACGGTCGACATGGGCACGAACTCTTCGGAATTGCGATCTTTCTCTTTGCTTATGTAGCCCCCGCCGAAGCGCAGTGCCGGAGCGCCATTGGCTCCCCCGACCTCGCCTTGAAGGGCGTACCCCTGGAAGGTCGCGGGCGTCATGCGGCTGTCGTCGGTGTTGATGTAGGGCGTGTCATAGGCCCGGCGTCC
The DNA here is from genome assembly GCA_035625725.1 of Burkholderiaceae bacterium. Lineage (GTDB taxonomy): Bacteria > Pseudomonadota > Gammaproteobacteria > Burkholderiales > Burkholderiaceae_F > GJ-E10. Next base: position 28,313 of record DASPPB010000017.1, on the reverse strand, counting down.
CAGACTGAATCGGATGCCCTCGGTCAGCAGCACTTCTGCGTATGTTTCGCCCACTACCGAGTACGAGCGCTGTCCCGTCTGAAGCAAGTCGGTGCCATCCTTATCGATGGGCCCAAGCAGTTTCTGTGACGTATAGCCGGTTGCGCCGAACGCAAAGTGATCGGCAAAGTATCCGGTCTTGAATCCGGCCGATCCGCCCAGCGCCCAAGCGAGTTGCTCATCGTTGTTGAACTCGTCGCCGTGCATGTAAAAAGAGCGAAACTGAACACTGATCTGCGTATCGCGAAACCCCTTGTATTTCGATTCCCGCAGCAGCTGCTCCAGCGGCCTGTGCTCGAAGCTCTCAGGCAGTTGCACGTGGCCTTGCTCTACGGACGTCGGTGGGGCGACCTCGCTGCTGCCCGAACCGGAGGAAGCCGGTTCGGTTGCAGCAGCCGCCTTTTCGGGGGAAGTTGCCGCTTCGCCTGGCGCTGCGGAGGCGGCGTTGGCGGCCGGTTCTGCCGGCGGCGGCTGGGCGGCGTCAGTCGGGGAGGGTTGGGGTGCCTGCTGCCCGCTTGATGGTGCGGCCGCAAGGGCGAGGAGAGCTATGCAAACCGCCGACGGAAGACCCTGTCGCCAACGAGCGAGTGCACGCAATGCGAAAACAGCGCCGCGGTTGCAAACGTGTTGCGGCATTAACGAATAACTTTCTCAGAGGCAACTCGGGAACTTGCGTTCATTGAGCATTGCTGCGTGCGGCAGCACCCTCCCCGCGGTAGCACGACGGGTTGCGCACAACGAAATTACTCGGGCCCGGGCGGAGTTCCGGTCATCTGCGCCGCTTTGTCGATCCAACCCCCGCCCATGGATTCGTAGATGCCCACAATCGACGCCAGGAGCTGCGCTTGTCCCGCTGCGTAATTGAGTTCGGCCGGAAACAGTTGCTCTTCTGCAAGCAGCACGGTCGTATAGGAGACTTGGCCGCCGTCATACAGCGCACGCGCCAGGCGCTCGTAGTTGCGCAGCGCGGTGACTTGCCGCCCCTGCGCCGCAACCTGTTCGACCAGTTCGGTGCGTGCCGACAGTGCGTTGTTTACGTCGGCAAAGGCGCTTTGAATCGTCTGTTCGTACGCAAACAGGGCCGCTTGCTGGGCCGCTTCGGCCTGACGCACCTGTCCCGAAATCAGACCGGCGGTGAAGATCGGGCCTACGATCGAGCCGCCATAGTTCCAGACGCGCGAGGTTCCCTTCCAGAGGTTGCTCAGCTCCGTACTGGATTGGCCAAAAGCCCCGGTGAGCGAAATCGTCGGAAAGTACTGGGCCTTGGCTGCACCAATCTGGGCGTTAAAGGCGATGAGTTGCTGCTCGGCCTGCAACACGTCGGGACGGCGCTCGAGCAGTTCGGACGGCACGCCGGGGGGGACCTCGAGCAATGAGATTTCGGAGATCGATTTACCCCGGGCAATCGGCCCCGGGTTGCGCGCGAGCAAAACCGAGAGCGAAGCTTCCTGCAGGACGATCTGTTGCCGGATCTGCGGAATCTGCGCGGCCGCAGTCTCGTATTGTGAGCGCGCCTGCTCGACTTCGAGCTGCGAGGCGCGGCCATACTGGAACTGAAGCTCCATCTGGTGAACCGTTTCGCCGTAGCTGTGCAGCGAGCGCTCGGCCGCCTCGAGCTGCGCGTCGAGGCCTCGCAGCGTGATGTAGCCGTTGGCCACCGAACCGACCAGGCTCAGGATGACGCCGCGACGCGCCTCTTCGGTGGCAAAAAGGCTTGCCTGCGCCGACTCCGCGAGCCGCCGCACGCGGCCCCACAAATCGAGCTCCCAGTTCGCCCCGCCGAGAAGCTGGAAGCTGGGAGTTGGGTTGCTGACCCCGGGCAGCTCGGAGACGGAGCCCTGGGCATAGCGCAGCCGCTGGGCGTTGGCCTGGTATCCCAACTGCGGAAACAGCGGCGCGCGGGTGGAAGTCAGGACGCCCGCAGCCTGCTCGACATTGGCGGCGGCAATCTTCACATTCCAGTTTTTGGCAAGCGCCTCGGTGATGAGCTGCTCGAGGACCGGATCGCCAAAGCGCTTCCACCATTCGACGTCCGCGGTCGCTGCGACTTGCCCAGGCTCGTAGACGTAGGCCTTGGGCACGTCCACGCTCGGACGGTGATAGTCGGGCCCCACCATGCAACTGGCGAGAAGCCCGGTGCACAACGTGGCGGCGGCGATCCGACGCATCTCAGTGGCCCTCAGGAGGCGCCTGCACGGCATGCCCGCCGGGCGCCGTGCCCTGTGCGGCTTGCGTCGCATGCTCCGACCCGGAGTCTTTGGCGCCGCCGAAAAACCGGTGGCTGAGCGTCTCGAGCAGCCAGAAGAACATCGGCGTGAAATAGATCGCGATCACGGTCGAGGCGAGTGTGCCGCCGATGACGCCGGTTCCGATCGAGTGGCGGCTGTTTGCCGAGGCGCCGGTGGCGATCGCCAGCGGGACGGTGCCCAGCACAAAGGCGAAGGAGGTCATCACGATGGGCCGCAGGCGCAGGCGCGCAGCCTCAGCCGCTGCGTCAAAGAACGACAGGTTCTCCTTGCGGTTGAGCTCGACGGCGAACTCGACGATCAGAATCGCATTCTTGGCACCCAGCCCGATGAGCGTGAGCAGGCCGATCTGAAAATATACGTCGTTCGGAATTCCGCGCAACGCAATTGCCGCCAACGCGCCCAGGATCGCAAAGGGCACCGCCATCATCACGCCGACCGGTAGTGCCCAGCTCTCGTATTGTGCGGCCAGAATCATGAACACGAACAGCAAACCAAAGAGGAAGGCCACGGCCGACGTCGACCCCGATGAGACCTCCTCGCGCGCCTCCCCGGCCCATTCATAACCGTAGCCTTGGGGCATCACCTCCTCGGCAACTTCGCGGATCGCAGCGAGCGACGCGCCCGAGCTGTACCCCGGCGCGGCCGCACCGTTGATCGCGATGGCGGGGTAATTGTTGAACCGTGTGACCAGGTCGGCCCCGGTCACATAGCGGGTGGAAACCAGCCCCGAGAGCGGGACCATGTCGCCCTTTCGGTTTTTCACGTAAAAGCGCCCGATATCTTCCGGCGTCATCCGATACTTGGGTTCGGCCTGCAGCACGACCTGGTACAGGCGTGAGTCCTTCGGAAACTGGCTCACGTACAGCGATCCGAACATCGTTTGCAGCGTGCTATACGGATCTTGCACCGCGACGCCCAGCGTTTCGGCCTTTTCTCGGTCCACATCCGCCAGCATCTGCCGGCCATTGGTGCGGATCGTCGTGTTCACTCCCGCCAGTTCCGGCCGTGTCTTGGCCTTCGCGATGATCTGTTCGACCACATTGGACAACTGCTGGTAGTCGCCCGCACCTTTTTGTTCGATCCAGATCTGGAAACCCGCCGTAATGCCGATGCCGGGAATGGCGGGAGGGTTGACCGGAACCACCAGCCCGCCGAGGACCTCCTGAATCTGGCGCCGCGCCGTAGCGATTACCGCATCGGCGGAGAGCTCCGGCGTGGGCCGTTCCTCGTAGTTTTTCAGGGACACGAACAGCACGCCGAAGTTCGTCTTGTTCTGCGAGTCAATCAGGCTATAGCCGTCGACCTGCGTGACGTTTGCCACGGCTGGATGCTTGCCGACGATGGCCGCCGCCTGCGCGCCCACGCTGTTGGTTCGATCCAGACTCGCTGCGTCGGGAAGAAAATAGGCGACAAAAATGTAGCCCTGGTCTTCCTGGGGCACGAAACCGGTCGGCAGCATCCTGAAGAGCCAGACGCAGGCCACGATGACCAGTGCAAAAGCGGCCAGGCCCCGGAGGTAGCTGCGCGTGAGCCATTTCACGCCTTTCACGTACCCGTTCGTGATCCGCTCAAACGTTTCGTCGAACCATTTGAAGAAACCCTTCTTCTCGCCGTGCTTGGCCTTGAGCAAAATTGCCGCAAGCGCCGGCGAGAGCGTGAGGGCGACGATGCCGGAGAAAACGAGAGAAATCGCGATCGTTACGGCGAACTGCTGATACAGAGCTCCGGTGATGCCGGGCAAGAACGCCACGGGAATGAACACGGCGTTGAGGACCAGCACGATGGCGATGACGGGACCCGACACCTCGGTCATCGCGCGCTTGGCCGCCTCGCGCGGCGGCAGCCCGTACTGCACCATGTTTCGCTCGGTGTTCTCGACCACCACGATCGCGTCGTCGACGACCAGTCCGATGGCCAAGATCATGCCAAAGAGCGTCAGCATGTTGATCGAGAAGCCCAGCAGCAGCATTCCGACCATTGCGCCCAAAATCGATACCGGCACGGCCAGGGTGGGGATGATGGTGAGCCGCATGCTGTGCAGGAAGACGAACACGACGATTACGACGAGCACCACTGCCTCGAAGAATGTGTGCACCACCTCCTTGATCGACGCCTGCACGAAAAGCGTGGTGTCCAGGGCCACTTCGTATTTCAGGCCCGGAGGAAAGTCTTTCGACAGCTGCTCGAGCGTCGCACGTACGTCCTTTGACACCTGGATCGCGTTGGCGCCGGGCTGCTGATAGACGGCAATGAGCGTCGCCGGTTTGCCCTGATACGAGGTGCGCAGCGCATAGCTCTGGGCACCCAGGTCGGCATGACCGATGTCCTTGACCCGGACCAAGGCTGCGGCGTTGTTTTCGCTGCGCAGAATCATATTGTCGAACTGCCAGGGTTCCGTGATCGTGCTCGTGGTCACTGGAAAGGTCTGCTCGACTGGAAAGGGCGTGGGCGCCTGACCTATGCGCCCAACGGCGAACTGCTGGTTCTGGTTCTTGATGGCTTCGGCCACGTCGGTGGTGGTAATGCGCAGCTGCGCCATCCGGTCCGGTTTGAGCCAGATTCGCATGGCGTATTGCGGCACGCCGAAGATTGACGCCTGGTTTGCGCCCGGCAGGCGGTTGATCGTGGTGAGAACCTGCGTGTTGGTGTAGTTCGAGATGAAGTCGGCGTTATAGCGGCCGTCGGGTGAGTAAAACGCAAGCACCATCAAGAACGTGTTCGTTTTCTGCTGAACGTTCACGCCCTGCACCTGGACCGACTGCGGCAGCTGTGCCATCGCCTGACTGACACGGTTTTGGACGTCCACCTGCGCGAGCGAAGGGTCGGTGTCGATCGTGAAGTAGACCGTAAGCGTGTAGTTGCCGGTCGACGAACTCGTCGACGACATGTAGATCATGTGATTTGCGCCGTTGACCTGCTGCTCGATCGGCGCGCCCACGTTCTGAGCGACAAGCTGGGCATTTGCGCCCGGGTAGGTGGCGGTGACCTGAATCTGGATCGGTGTGACTTGGGGGTATTGCGCGATGGGCAGCTTCACCATCGCGACCAGGCCGACGACCGAGATAAGAAGCGCGATGACGCTGGAGAAGATCGGACGATCGATGAAGAAGTGGGAAAACATCGGGCCGTCTCCGGGTGCCGCAGCTACGGCTTGGGAGCAGCAGGCGGTGCCGCCTTGCTCTCGGCCTCGGACGATTGCGCGGGTGCCGTTTTCGCGATGCGCACGGGCGTGCCGGGCGCTAGCCGCGCGACGCCATCGGTAACGACGACATCGCCGGCCTGCAAACCGTTATCGATGAACCAGTTGTTGCCTTGCCACGGTCCGACCTGCACGCCGCGAATCTCGGCCTTGTTGTCCTTGTCGACCACCACGACGAAATTGCCTTTGGCCCCCTGCAGTACCGCAGCCTGTGGCACCTGGATTGCATTGAGGCGCGTGACCCCCAGAACTCGAACGCGTACGAACTGGCCGGGCCGAAGGGTTCCGGTCGGGTTGGGGATCGTCGCGCGCAGCAAGAATGTTCCCGTCTGCGAGTTATAGCTCGCGTTGGCAAACGTGATCTTGCCTTTGGAGGGGAAGGTGGTGCCGTCGGCAAGAATGACCTCAACGATGTACTTATCCGACGCGGGCAGCCGGATCCTCCCTTTCGCCTGTTCGTCGCGAAAGGCCAGCATTTCGTTTTCGGCCAGCGTGAAGTTCACCCAGATGGGATCGATCTGCTCCACCGAGGTGAGCAGGCTGTTTGCGCTGCTCACGTACGCGCCGTCCTGCACTTGGGCAAAGCTCGAAAGCCCGCTAACCGGCGTCGCAATCGTCGTGTACGACAAGTTCAGGCGCGCGGTCTCAACGTTTGCTTTGGCGACTTCCACGGCGGCCGCCGCGGCCTGCTGTTGGCCGACGGCATCGTTCAGGTCCTTCTGACTCAACGCGTTTAGGGCCTGCAGCGGGCGCACCTGCGCAAGATTGTCTTCGGCGACCTGCAGCCGGGCGCGCTGCTCGGCGAGCGCACCCTCGGCAGCGTCGAGCTGCGCCTGAAACGGCTTGGGGTCTTGTCGGAACATGACTTCGCCGACATGCACCATGGAGCCTTCGACGTAGACGCGCTTATCCAAAAAACCGTCGACTCGCGCCCGGATCTCGACTTGGTGGGAGCTCTGTGTCTGACCCACATATTCGTAGCTCACCGGCGTGTCGCGCGGCTCGACCGTCATGACGGTCACCTCGGGCGGCAACACCTCGGCCTTGTGCGCCTCTTTGCCGCAGCCTGCGATCGCGCCGATGGACACCACGGCGAACAAAAGCCGGCGCATAGAAGTCCCTCTCCCTCGTTGCATAATGCCTCCCCTCCCCAGGGGCTGCTCCGACCGCAACAAAGCCACGCGTTAGGTGGGGCCAAGCGCGGCGTACCGCGCCCAACCCGAATGCGCGCGGCGCGCGCAAAAACGACCGACGCGGGGTTGCGAAACCGGGAACGCATGTGCCGACCTTCTGCAACGGGCGCACGAAGCGCGGCACAAAATCAGTATAACCATAAAACCCGCGCGCTGACATCTGCCGTTGCGCGCGCGCAGCGCGGATCGCGCCAATGGCCACGCAAGGACGCATCGCGCTGGGCTTTGCGCGCCCCAACACGGGGCATGCACTTGCAGCCAGAAACGGCGGGATTGTTCTCCGCCCCGACATCGACGCTCGTGGGCGACCTCGATACGCGAAATCGTTCAGCCTGCCGGCAAACACTTCTCCTTGCTCGCGAGCGCAGGCTGCGCAGCGGGTCCCCACCGAAGCACTCCCGCCCGCTATTTATTAAAGGACGATTGAGCGACGACGTTGCCGGCGTCTAACGCAAATGGGTTTGACGCCACGAGCGCTGCCTGGCGCTCGCTCATTTTTTGCGCTTTTTGACTCGCACGCCGCGCTGCCCGCGCACGGGGCGTGGCTGCACGAATTGCACTGCCTCGAGCAGCTTGGCGTTCTCCAGTGCCATGCGTCCGAGCTCGCGCTCCAAGTCACGAATCCGTTGCGCGGCCATCGCCAATTCCGAAATGGGGACCATCAACGGCGCGGGGTGCGCGCTCGCCAATCTCCCCGCCTTGTAGCTGCGGCGCCAGCGTGCGAGCGAGCTCGGATTGACGCGATTGCGGCGCGCCACGGCAGCGATTCGCGCCCCATGCTCGAACGACTCGAGGACGATCTGCAGTCGATCGGCTTGGGTAAGGTCCCGAGGCTTGTGAGTGGCTCTTTGTGTGCTCACTGTGCGCCAATTTGTCAGAGGCGAAACGACTCTACGCTCCGATCCCAAGCGTGCCGCTCGGGAGTGCTCCGTCGTGCGACGGACCGGTTCCCGGGCACTGTGCACGCAGAGCTTGGTCTGAATTGCATCGATTAGATATCCGAAAACCGCACGATCGCGCCGCGATGATCAGCGCCCTTGCGCGGCAAAGCATCCGCTGCCGTCTACGGGGCAGATAACGACCTCAGTCATCCGCTTGCCGCAGCCTTCGATGCCGACCGTGTACTCGGCGCGTTCGACACCGCCCATGACCGGGCCGACGACGGGCTGCGTCATTACGCGGGAGAGGACCTGTCCGGTCGCATCGGGGCAGCCCATTTCAAAGCGTCCGCGACTTACCGCGGTCTCCAAGGCCGTCGGCTGTGTCTTGTCGAGCAATTGCTGCTGCGAAGCGCAGCCGGTCAATGCGAGCAAAGCCAGGCTTGCCAACAAGGTTCGGTTCATTTTGTTTTGCCTCCCCTAATCGATGGTTCCACCAAATGGAGCTGTGAATCGCCGTTTTGCTGCGGCACCGGATTGCTTAATCTTGCGCCGACGAGCTGCGCAACGACCACGGCGATGTAAAACTGCCCGAAGACGGCCTCCAGCATCACGAGCGCCGGCGCGGGAGCGTGCAAAGGCGTGATGTCACCGTAGCCGACGGTGGTCAGGGTCACGATGCTGAAGTAGTTAAATACCGCCGTGCGCCCGGACCAGTCCAGCGCCTGGTTGGCAAAGGCGGCGGGCAACGCAAACGCGTCGGGTTCGAGTGTCTGGACGAGCGCGTACAGGCTCGACCAGGCGGCGCCGGCGATGAGGTACCCGCCTACGGCACCCATTACATCGTCGGTACTTACCGTGCCCTTGCGAAAAATGTTGCCCAGGATCACCGCCACCGAATACCCAAGAAATGTGGCCAACAGCGCGTAGTGAAGGACGCTCAGGGAAACCTCAAACCGATCCGCGGGCAGGGCGTAGTGCGCCCAGGCGCTCAGGACGCCGGCGATTGCGAAGACGAAGGCAATGACTCGGTGGCGCTGGTGCTCAAAGACGACCGCCAGAACGACAAAGGCGATGACCGACACGATGGAATTAGAGACGATTCGTGCGATCGGAGTGCCATGGCTCGCCGAGGAGACGATGTAGGCGCAAACCATCGTCAACACGAGCACAAGGTGCTTGTTCCGGTGCAAGCGGCCCATCGAATTCGGTCCTTTAGGCCGGCTACCGGCTGGAGGTGCGCCACCCGGCGCAGACTGTCATTGGCCGGACTCCATGCTGGTGATCGTTGCCGCGACCTCGCGGCTGATCTTCATCAAGGCGCGGGCGTGCGCCGCAGCCAGCGCCTCCATATCGGTCTGTGTAACGGGTTCGCGCGCGATCGACGAACCGCGTTTGAGCGCATCATGGGGTCCAAACACCGTCCATGCGGCGTCGATGGTCGCGGCTTCGCCGGGTTGCGATCGGAAATCGCGGATCTCTACGGCCACGCGATACTTGACGTCGGTCATGGAATCGCGCGGAAACAAGACGGTGGAAGCACCCAGCAACTGGCCCAAGTCCGATGCGATCGCGTTGGGGATTGCGCTATTGAGCGGCTCGGCCCAGCGCTGGTCATCGAGCAAGGCCACGCGGTTTGCAGCGACCTGGATCACGATCTGTGGTCGGTCGACGGCCGCTGGCACGCTCACGGGGCCCACCGCGACGGTGTAGCCGGAAGCGCCGTGGCCCGGGGCGCCAGCTCGCTCTGCGCTCGTTGTGCCGCCCAGGGTGTAGTAGCGCACCGGCGGCGAAGTGCCGCAAGCCGCCACGAGCAGGGCCAGCGCCGCGAGCGCGCTCGCCCATGCGAAGCGCACGGATCTCATGGTTTTTCCTCTTTTTTACCGCGGATCAGGGATTCGGGATTTTTTTCGAGCATCTCGGCCAGCACACGCACGGCTTCGGCGGCGCGCCGCAGCTCGCCCAGCGTTTCGCGCACCTCGGCCATTTCGGGCGAGCTGGAACCGAGGGTTTGCCTGGCGGCGTCCAGCGTCTGGCGCGAACTGTTGAGGACGGCCTGGAGATCGGGCGCAATCTCGCCGTCGATGCGCTTTACCAGCCGATCGGTGCTGTTTAATGCGCGATCGAGTGCTTCGAGCGCATCGCGGGCGTCGTTGACGAGCTGCTCGAGCGGAACCTTGTCGAGCTTGTCGGCGATCTTGGCAAGTGTGAGCTGCAGTTGCTGCAAATTGCCCGGCGTGGTCGGCAGTATAGGTGGCGTCGTGCTGCGATCGACTCGGGCAGCCGGCACGTTGCTGAACCGGTCGAATGCGATGTAGAGCTGGCCGGTGACGAGGTTGCCCGTGCGCAGCTGGGCGCGATACCCGCTTCTTACGAGCTCGTCGAGCAGTTGCCCCTCCGCTCCCGGCAGATCTTGTGCCTTGACGCTCGCGCCTTTGCGAAAGCGCGCACGCAGGCGATCGGGAAACACGTCGATCGAGACCGGAAAGCGAAGGCGTTTGAGCCGCGCATCGTACTCGAGGCTGATTCCGGTCACCTCTCCGACCGTTAGGCCGCTGAAATCCACGGGCGCTCCAGGCGAGAGTCCGCGCAGCGACTCATCGAAGTAGAGCAAAAACTGCTTGCGGATGCGCTCCGGCGTTGTCATGGCCTGCGCCCGGTCGGCGGCCAGATCGAAATTGGCGTCCTCGGGTGCAGGCGTCGCCTGCGTGACATCGGGCCCAGCCTCAAACGCTATGCCTCCGGAGACGATCGATGCGACCGATTCGGTACGCACGCGGATCCCGTTGGCGTCCAGAGTCATGTCGACTCCGCTCGCATGCCAAAAGCGCGTGTCGCGCGTCACATACTTCTCGTAGGGCGAGTTGATGAAAACCTTCAGCGTGACGCCCTGGCCGTCGACGTCCAGATCAAAAGCCACCACCTGTCCGACCTGAATCCGCCGAAAGTACACCGGCGAGCCGACATCGAGGGAACCGATGTCGTCGCTGTGCAAGACGAACTGCCGGCCCGGTACCTCCGCCGTCACAACGGGAGGTACCTCGAGCCCCACAAAATCGTGTCGCGTCTCCTTGGACTTGCCCACGTCCATTCCCAGGTAGGCCCCGGAGAACAGCGTGCCGAGCCCCGATATGCCGCCCGCGCCCACGCGCGGGCGCACCACCCAGAACCGGGTGTCCTTGACCAGGAACTTGGCGGCGTCCTTCGTGAACTCCGCTGTTGCGATGATCCGCGTGCCGTCTTCCGAGAGAGTAACGGTCCGAACCTCACCGATATCGACGTTCTTGTACTTGACCTTGGTCTTGCCCGCCTCGATGCCCTGCGCGGTGAGAAAGGAGATCGTTATGGTGGGACCGCGCTCCAGGACGGTTTTGACCGCGAGCCAGCCGCCGATCAGCGCAGCCACAATGGGAATGACCCAGACCAGCTGCGGCCGGAAGCGGCCGGAAGTCTGGACCACGGCCTCTGGCAACCCGTCTGTCGGGCGGGAACTGGTCGGTTCAGCCATTTTTTTCTCGCATTGGATCCCAGATAAGACGCGGGTCAAACGACGTCGCGGCGAACATGGTGATCACGACCACCGCTCCGAAGGCCACTGCACCGGGCCCCGCCGTGATCGTGGCCAGCGACTGGATTTGCACGAGCGCGGCCATCAGGGTCACCACATAAATGTCCAACATGGACCAGCGGCCTACGAATTCGACCAAGCGATAGAGCTTGGCGCGTTGCAGCGGCTGCCAGGTGGTGCGTCGCTGGACCGAAATGAGCAAAACCGTGAGCGCGATGAGTTTGAGCACTGGCACGGTAATGCTGGCAAAGAAAACGAGTAGCGCAAGCGGCGCGTCGCCGCTCGTCCAAAGGTAGACAACACCGCTCATGATCGTGTCGCGTTCAAAACCGAAAAGCGAACTCGTGTTCATGACGGGCATGACGTTTGCGGGGATGTACAAGATTGCGGCGGCTATCACCAGCGCCCACGTGCGCGCGACGCTGTTTTGCTTGCGTTCGTGTAGCGCGCTGCCGCAGCGCGGACAATAGCCGTGCGCACCCGTCGCTGCCGGATGACTCGCCAGTCCGCAGGTGTGACAGACCAGCCAACCGGCTTCGGACGCAGTCGAGGGTAATGCGCTGCGTGCCGACGCGCTGCCCGGCGTCAGGATCCGGCGCCACAGATCGTGAGGCTCCAGGGCCGAGGCAATTGCCGGCATTGCGACGACCAGTCCGCAAAACGCCCACAGGGCAATGCCCGGTTCAACGTGTGCGAGGCTGCCCAGCTTGACCACCGAGACCAGCAGACCCAGCATGAAGACCTCGATCATGCTCCAGGGTTCGACGTGGCTCAGTAATTTCAGGACCTGTCGCCCGCCGGGCAGCAGGTTTCCCCAGCGCAGGGGCAGCAGCAGGTAGGTGACACCGGCCAATTGCGCCGCCGGTACCAGGAAGGTCGTCAGAAACACCAGCATGCCGATTTCGGGCATACCCTCGTTCCAGAGAGTCTTCGCGGCAGCAAGCAGCGTCGTTGACTGATGGTTGCCTCCCACTGCGATGCGTACGATCGAAAAGGTGTTGGCCACGACGAACAGGCAGATTGCTGCGATCGTATAGGCAAGGGCGCGATCGAAGCTGCCGGGCGAGATCTTCAGCAACTCGGCATTACAGCGCGCACAGCGAAAAACGCCGTTGCCTCGCGGGACTCGCTGCAGCAGGTCGCACTCGCGACAGGCGATGATTTCGTCCCCGCTCATGGCATCACATCGTTGCTCTCGCGTTGTCCCGCATGTTGGAATGCGACGCACTGCCCCACCCGTTTGGCGCCCGCCGAATTTCAGGTGAGGAAGGCTCTGACGACAGGCAAATTCAATCCGACCGAAATGCATTGCCCGTGCAGCGACAAGGTCGTGTTTCAGCCTAGCCCAACGGCCCGGCCTTGACTATCCGAAAACTGCAATCGGACATGCCCGGATGCGATTCGCGCTCACGTAACGCCCGTGTCATGGGCACCGCGTGTCGTCGACGCCCGCGATGGCAGTCCCGCAAGCGCAGTGCTAGCATGAAACAAAAGACCAAAGTGCTCGTGGGCCGCGCCGCGCCAACCAAGGGCGCGGGCAACGAGTGCCGTGCGGGAGAGGGGTATGCGTTCGGAATTTGCCAGGCACCGCTTGCGGGCAGCGGTGTGCGGCGCTGTCTCGGGTTCGGCCGGTCCGCTGGTGCCCGGGATGCAGCGGACCGTCGGAGATTCGCAGGCGTCACTGTTTCCGGCGGCCTTCGTCGCCACCGTCCAGTCTCGGGATCTTGACGATCTGACCGCCGCCGCGGTGGGCTGGAACCGGGAGTGCACGCAGCTTCGCCCGGGTCGGTTTTTTGGAACCGTTTCCGTCGCCCATACTGCCCAGTTGCAGATGGGCCGTGTGTACTGGAACACGGCGGTGCAGGCGCGAGGACAGGCGCCCCAGGGCACGCGGGCGATCGCGCTGCCGATCGGCCCCGGTCCGGCACCGAGCTTTTGTGGTGCTCTGGTCGGCGTCAAGGAGATCGTGACCGAGCAAGAGGGCACGGAGGTCGACTTTCGCGGCGCGAAGACCTGTGAGTATCTTGTCATTTCGATCGGCGTTGGCCTGCTCGAGCGGCAGGCAGCCGCGCGCTGGGGCGAACCGTTCGAATCGCGTGTCGTCGACGGCAGAATGAATCTGGGCAGCGTGACGGTTCGCGCCCGCCTTGCACACCGGTGGCATTCGGTCTTCGCGCAGGTCCAGCGCGACCCGGTCGCGCTGTCCAATCCGCACGTCGCCCGCGTGGTCGAGCAAAACGTGATCAACGCGCTGCTCGAAGCTGCCGGTCCGCCTACGGGCAGATCCCTTCCGGCTCGGCGCCAGGTGTTGGCGCGCCGTGCCGAGGAGTTCATACGGGGCAAAATGCATGTGCCGCTGACTCTTGCCGATGTCTGCGAGTATTCGGGTGCAAGCGAAAGATCGTTGCACCTGGGCTTTCTGGAGTGCTTCGGCATGTCGCCCATGGCGTACCTCAAGGTATTGCGTCTGAACCGGGTCCGCCGCCTGCTGCGCGATGCACCCCCCGGCCTCTCGGTGACCGAGGTGGCCATGCGCTCGGGCTTTCGACACCTGGGACGATTTGCTACCGACTACGGGCACTTCTTTGGGGAACGGCCCTCTGCTACGCTGAGACATCTGGCGCAGTAAAAGCGCCTCGCCGAATTGAATCGGCGAATCCAACGGGGGGTCGATGATGGCGAAATTCAACCGGATCGTGACAGGGGCAATGGCGCTGTCGCTTGTCGCCGCGGCAGGGGCCCAGGCGCCGATCGTATATCCGGCCCGCGGCCAAAGCCCGCAGCAGCAAAACCAGGACGAAGGCGAGTGCTACGTTTGGGCCAAGCAGTCCACCGGCATCGATCCTGCGGTCCTGGCGGCAACGCCCGTGCAGGCGCAGCAACAACCGGCCGGCGGCACCGTGCTCCGAGGTGCGGCGGGCGGTGCGGTGGCAGGAACGGCCATCGGCGCGATCTCGGGCAATGCGGGCAAGGGCGCTGCGATCGGAGCGGTCGTGGGGACCATGGGGGGCGCGCACCGCGCGAGTCAAAACCAGGCTGCGGCCAATCAGCAAGCGCAGGCAAATCGCCAGCAGCAGATCAACACCTTCTACCGGGCCCAAGCCGCGTGCCTGTCGGGCCGTGGGTATACCGTCAACTGAAGCGTGAGGCGAACATGACAAACACCATTCGAATCGGCCTCGCGACGCTCGCGCTCGGTGCGGTGTGCGCCTCGGCGGCCGCGGAGTTCGACGGCTCCAAAGCGATCATCTGCGCGCCCACCGAGGCAATGGATTGCTCGCCGGGTGCGGTATGTGCCCGGGGCATGCCCGACGAGATTGGCGCGCCGGCATTTATTCGCATCGACTTTAGCAAGAAGGTCGTCATCGGACCCAAGCGCAGCACCCCGATTATCGCGATCGAAAAAAACGACGCGCAGATACTGCTTCTGGGCAGCGAGCTTGGCTTTGCCTGGTCGATTGCGATCGATCAGCAAGACGGCCGCATGTCGGCGACGCTTACCGACCACGAGGGTGCCTACGTCCTGTTTGGTCCCTGCACGGCGCTTTGAGCTCAGTGGCCCGAAGACGATGCGGGCGATGCTGAGCTCGCTCCCAAGGGGGCGAGTATTTTTTCGGGGATCTTGAGCGCCCGCGTGAATAACGCGGTGAGATCCGAACCGATTGCACGCGGGTCAAGTGGCACCACGGTCGGATCGCGAATATCGCCGTGTACGGCCACCGGCACGCTGGTGAGCGTGCCTCCCTCGAGATAGCCGATAATCGGTATTTTGCGGATCAGATTTGTGAGGCGACTAAAGGGCGCAACCAGTACGGTGAGGTCGGTGTCGCCCTGCGCAAGGCCCACCGATCCTTCCGCCGCAAGTCCGAAGGCGCTGCTGTCGAAGGTGAAATCTTCGACAACCAAGCTCCCCTGTGCAAGATGCCCGTCGATATCGAGCGTACGGTAGGCAAAACCCTCGGCGTTGAGGTCGGCAAGACCTCCGCCGAGCGAGCCGATAACATCGGTCATGGCCAGGATGTTGGCGATGAGCGCAAAGCGCCTGACGATGCCCTTGCGCGACTCGAAATGAACGCTTCCCTCGAGATTGCTCAGTCGCGCGTCCCACGCGCCTTGCATCGCGAGGCTCGCACGCGCGTCGAACTCGCCGGTGAGGATCATGCGCTCCCCGAACAGGCACGGGGCGACGGCTTCGAGACGCTGCTTGTGTGCGAGGACCTGCGCCGAGGCACTGAGGCTCTCGGGTGCAAACCGCACCGTCATGGGCAGCGAAAGCCCGCACAGCTTGGTGTCTTGCAAGACGATCTCCACCTGCTCCGGGTCGAACGTGAGAATGGCCGTCACGGGGGCAAGACGGTAGCGAGCGAGATCGACAAAATTCGAATGCAGCCGCACCCGGCCGTTGATGGCCAGCGCGCGCAGCGAGGAGAAAAACTCCGTGCGCAGGCTTTGCCTGGAGGCCCTTCGGTCTTCGGCCGCCGGCGGGCCGGCCGGTGCACCACGCTGCAGGAGCGCATCGGCCTTGATGCCGGGCGAGTCGAGTTCGAGATCGACGGAAACGCCTGCCGCCTTGCGCGAGATCTGGCCGCGAATCGTTGCCGCCTGCTGCTGCCAGTGCACGGAGGCCTCACGAATCTGCAGGCTCGCTCCGTCGGCAGAGACATCGAGACGATCCACTCGCGCCTGCGTTGCGAGCTGCGAGGGCAAAAGCTCCTGCAGGTCCAGGTCCTGCGCCTTGACGAAGCCTTGTGCCACCGTGCGTCCGCGGCGCTGCAAATCGAGCGTCATGCGCAGATCGCCGTCGGCCTGACCCTGGTACTGGCCGGTGCGCTTGAACATCGCCGCAATGCTTTGGGCCAAAATCGTGCCCGAAAACCGTAGCTCGAGCAGATCGTGGTTTGTGCGCAAACCAAAAACCGCCTGATTTGCCCGATCGCGAAGGACCAATTGGCGCAAGTCCAAGGTATCGGGTTCCCAGCGCAAATCCGCGGTGAGCTCGGGGCCCTGCTTGAATGCCAGTCCGAATTGCGCCTCGACGAAATGACCCGGCACCCAGCTTGCCTGCGCGCGCTCCAAGCGAAGCGGCGCGCGGGGCTCCAGGTACGCGGGCGCGCCCGAGAAATCCCAAGCCCAGTGCGTGAACTGCTCGCCGGCTTCGGCCTGGGCGATGGTCGCTTGGATCTGCGGGTTGGCTGCGCGGTAGCCGGTAACGTGGCCCGAAACGACTGCGCTTGCATCGAGGAAGGTCGCGCGCACCTGATCGAGCACGATGCCGTTCGGATCCACATGCACGCTGCCGCCTCCGATCTGCAGCGCCTCAGGCATTCGCTTGTGAGCAATTTGCAGTTGCTGCGGAAGCAGCGTTGCCTCGAAGGCGAGCGCGGAAGGCTCTTCCAGGGGCCCGGAGAGTCGCTCGAGCGTGAGCGCTACGTTGCCCCTGACCGACTCGACGTCGTCGAGCGCCCCGGCGTGGTCGAGGTGCGCACGCGTCCACGGATAGATCTCCTCGAGTGCGAGCGTCGCGCGGCCGGTTGCCTGCATGAGTCGGGGATGGGCTCCGAGCGCGAGCGTCGCATCGAAGTCGGAGAACTGGGAGCCGCCCGCAGCGGCCCGAAACGCGCTTACGGTGAGCTGGCCGGGCAAAAGGTGCACGCGCGCTGCCCGCAGCAAGACGGGCCAGGGTAGGGAGCGCAGCCGTACCGAGGCATCGGATTGCGTGATTTCAACTCCCGCATCCCATTGCGCATGCGCCGATGCATAGACCGCGTGGCCATGGAATCGGCCGGCCGCGGATTGCAGCTCGGCGAGCACAGCCGGTTGCTCGCGCGCGAGGCGCTCGCGTGCGAAGTCGAGCAGCTGGGTGGCATCCAGCCCGAAGCCAACGTTGGCGCTGAAGCTGCCGTCGCGCAAGGAATAGCGCAGCTTCGTATCGTTCAATGAGCTTGCCCCCAATTGCGCGCTGGCTCCCGCGAGTTCTATGTTCGCGCCGGACAGTGCCACCCGCGCGTCGAGATCTGTGGCGGCTTGTTCGAAAAAGGGCAGCTGCACCGATGCGTGCTCGAGAGCCGCTTCGCCCTCCCAACGGGCGATGTCGAGCATCCCGCCCCAGCTTTCGGCCCGGGTGCGAAGCGTCAGACCCCTGATGACACCGCCCAAGGCACGCTTCACGTGGCGGCGCGCTGATGCGTCTTCGGCCGTCAGAGCCAGGACCG
This sequence comes from Burkholderiaceae bacterium, assembly GCA_035625725.1. GTDB lineage: Bacteria > Pseudomonadota > Gammaproteobacteria > Burkholderiales > Burkholderiaceae_F > GJ-E10. Next base: position 10,975 of record DASPPB010000017.1, on the reverse strand, counting down.
CCGCGCGCAAAGCGCTCACGTCGATGATCGGGAGCTCCAGCGTCAACTCAGGCTTTTCGGCGTCGTTGGTCAGGCGCAGCCGAGCCCGCCCCTGCTCGAGCAGCGAACCCAGGCGCAGGGCGTCGAGAGTCACCTCGGTTACTTGCGCGCCCACGATGGCGGCGCCCGTCACGCTGCTCTCGGAGAACTGCAGGGGCTGCGCGGCGCGCGCGATCTGCAGGGACGCGACTTGAGCGCCGAAATCGAACCGCAGCTCACTGCCGGCGTCGGCCTGAAAGTGCACGTGCGCTTGCGCGGGCGCAACCTCGACGCGTAGCCCCGACTGGGCAAGCAGGCGATCAAACCAGGGCTGCGCGTTGAATCCGGCAACGTCGACGCGCAGGTCTGTCGACAGATCGGCAAATTGCAGCTGCCCGCGCAGATTCGCCTCGTCCCAGAAGTTGCCCGCAGCAGTTGCGCGCAGCTCCAAACCCGTTGGATCGATCTGGGCCTGCAGTGACAACTCGCGCACCTGGACGGCGGGCCAATTGGCGGCCTGCAGTAGCAATTGCGCCTGCGAGACCTCGATGACCATCCCGGGGGCGGCATTGCGCGCTACCCGCACCAGTGTCGCTGCGAGCGCGCGATACGCGGTCAGCGGATCAGAAGGACGCTCTCCCGGCGCCGCCTGCGATGGTGCAAGGTCGATACGAAGCCGCGGTTGCACGAGGGCAAGGGAAGTGACTTCAACTCGTCCGCGCAGCAAGGAGAGCAGGCGCAGCCGGGCTTGTGCCTGCTCGATAGAGGCATGCGCGAGGCCCGGGACCTGGATCGTCAGCCCGCGCATTTCGACGCGCGGTACGGGCAGCAGCCCGATTCGCAGTTCGCTCCAGGCGATGTCGGCGCCAGCGACCTGCGAGAGTCTGTGCTCGACGGCGGTCCTGACCGAGGGAAGGTCGAGAAACCTTGCTTCGCCGATCAGTGCCGCGCCGACAACAATGGCGACTGCGGCCAGTGCAACCAGGCCCAGTCGTATAGGCCAGCCCGAAGGATTCAAGGTCGGCTTGCCTGTGGCGGGTCGGAACAGCCAGCGCAGCCGTTTCGTCTAGGCGCCGGCCAATCCGTGCGTTGGGTGTCGGCGAGTCCGTGAACCAAAAAGGGCACCGGCGCCTTGCAACGCCGGTGCCCAGCAGGCGATGTTGTGGCTGAAATTACTTCTGCGCGCCGGTCACCGAAATCGCGAAGGCCTGCGTGTAAGTCGCCTGGACCTGGTCACCCTTCTTTACGACCTTGAACTGATCGGGGTTGTGTACGGGGAGCGTCACGACGTTGCCCTTGGGTCCCTTGAGCGAGATCGTCATCTTCTGCGGATCGACTCCGACCACGTCGGCCAAGACTACGACTTCGCGCACTGCGGCGCCGGCGGGGCGCTGACCGAGCTGGGCGCGCTCCATGGCGCCGCCCTCCGTGGCCGTGCGCACGCCCGCCTTGGTTTTTACCAGTTCCAGATAAATCGATTCGACGTACTTCGCGGTGACCGTATCGCCAAGCTTGATCTGGTCGAAGTTGCGCACCTCGTCACCGCAGACCACATCCACGGAGTCGCCCTTCGGACCCTTGAGCGTCACGATCCGATCTGCCTTGTCGATCCCGACGACTTTCGCGGAAATCTCGACCGTTTGCGCGACCAACGCCTTGCCCGGTTCGCTTGCCATCACGGTCGCCGCGCCGCTGGGCGGCATCATGCTGCCGCCGGAGGGCGCCTGCTGGGCGAGCGCCGGCGCGGCGAGCGCAGCGGCGAGGAAGGGGACGACGATGAGTTCTTTACGCATGACTAATTTCCCTTTCTGGTTATTGAAGATTGTGGCGCGAGCGCACCGCCTCGGCCCGGTTTTTTTCCGCGGGTTAGAAAAGAAGAGGCAGAAGGATATCGGAGTGTTCGCGCCCGGCAATGCCGCACATCGGGGAAGCATAGCGGCACGTTTTCGCAGCGACTATCCGAAAACCGCAAGACTACTGTAGGCGCATCATCAACCTGTGACGAGGAAGAGCACCATGACGTAAATGGCCGCAGCCGCGAGTTGCACGAGTGTGATCGGAATGCCGTAGCGCAAGAATTTCACGAATGTGACACGCTTGCCGTTGGCCGCGCAGATCCCCGCGCTCACGACGTTGGCCGCGGCGCCGATGAGAGTGGAATTTCCGCCGAGTGTTCCGCCGAACATCATGGCGATGAACAGCGGCAAGGTCGCCTTCGGCCAGGCATTGAAGGTCGGCCCGAGTGCGAGCTCCGGCACGATCTCCGCGACAACCAGGTAGCCCTTGATCAGCAAAATTGCGGCGGCAACCACCGGTGTGTTTGCAAGCACGCTCGAGGCAAGCGCGATCATCACCAGCATCACGAGGGCCACCACCCACAGGTGGCTTCCGAAGCCTGCGTAGAGCTGCAGCGAAAACGTCTGCACGATGCCCGTTTTGACGACGGCCTCGACCAGCCAGAACATGCATAAGAGAAAGATCAGTGTCTTCCAATCGACATCGGCCAGCATCTTGCCCACCGGCTCGACCGTCATGGAGTAGATCACGAGCAGCGCCAAAGAACCGGCGATGAAGGCAACCGAGGGCGGAATTACCGGCGAAGGCAGATCCTCGCCGAACATGAACAGGCCGATCATCAAGGTCAGGACGGTGAGCGCCGCGACAGTCAAGCCGGGCCGCGCAAGCGGCTGCGGCTGGAGGTCAGAGGGCAGCTCGCGTCGCGCGTTCCAGATCTCGGGCATGACTTTAGGCAGCAGGGGGATCACGACGAGAACCGCGATCAGCCCGCCGAGACTGACGTGACGCAAGTACTGTCCAAATGTCATGCCGATCGAACTGCCGACCAGAAACGTCGCCGGATCGCCAACCAGCGTCAGCAGGCCGGCCGAGTTGCTGACGATCGCCGTGAGGATCATGGGGCCCACGAAGTCGAACTCCAGCGCGATGGCTACGCGGATGATGATGGGCGCGAGCAAGATGACTGTCGTGGCGTTGGGCAGGAATGCGCAGATGGGCGCCACCATGGCAACGAGCATGAGCAAAAAGCGCTTGCCGCTGCCGCGCGTGGCGCGCAAAAAGTGCCTGCCGGCGTACTCGAAGATTCCGGTCGGCACCAGTGCGCGGGCGACAAGCATTCCGCCAAAGAGTAACGAGAGCATCCCTTCGGAGGAGCGCAGCGAATTTAAGATATCTTGCTGTGTGAGCAGGCCCAGCCCCATGAGGAGGCTTGCGCCGAGCATTGCCGCCAGCGTCATGTCGACCGCGTTAAATGCGATGAGCAAAATGACGCCGGCAAACACGGCAAAGACGATGTAGCTCTGCAGACTACTCATCGCGCAAAAAACCTCAGCGAAATGGCGGCGAGTACATCAGTCCGCCGTCGGACCAGAGCCGATTGAGTCCCCGCTCGATTTTGAGCGGGCTGTTGCTGCCCAGATTGCGCTCGTAGATTTCGCCGTAGTTGCCGACGCTGCGAACAATCCACAAAACCCAATCGTCATCTACGCCGAGCGCCTGGCCGAAGTGTTCGCTGCGGCCCATAATCCGCTGCGCCCAAGCTTCGGTAGCGCGTCGGTCCACGTTCTCGCGCGTGATCCCTGCTTCCTCGGCGCCGATGAGTGCAAAAAGCACCCAGCGCACCAAAGTGAACCAGTCATCGTCGCCGGCGCGCACGGCCGGACCGAGCGGTTCCTTGGAGATGCGCTCCGGCAAGATGACGTAAGCATCCGCTCCCCCCGGCGCTTGCAGGCGCAGTCCCGCCAGCGTCGAGAAATCCGAGGACAGGGCCTGACAGCGGTTCGCAACCAGGGCTTTGAGGGACTCATCGATCGATTCGGTGATTAGCGGCTTGATGTTGAGCGCGTAGGCCACCGAGTAATCGGTCAGGTTCTGGCCGCTCGTGGTTCCTTTCAGCACGCAAACCGTCGAGTCCTTAAGCTGCGCCGGCGTCTTGATGCGGCTGTTGGCACTGACGAGAAATCCCTGGCTGTCGTAGAGCAAAACGCCCGCGAAGAGCACCTTGAGGTTGCCTTCGCGCAGCAGCGTCCAGGTGGACTGCCGGACCAACAAGTCGATTGTGCGTGCCTGCAGCGCCGGGAAGCGCTCCGAAGTCCGCAGCGGTACAAACGTCACTTTGCCGGCGTCGCCGAGCACCGTGGCGGCGAGCGCGCGGCAAAAATCCACGTCCAACCCCGACCAGCGCCCGGCCGAGTCTTTGGTGGCAAATCCCACGGAGTTATCCGCCACCCCGCAACGCAGGTTGCCACGCGACTTGACGGCCGCCAGCGTATCTCCGGCGGCGGCGTGCGCGGGCAGCGGAAACGAGCTCAAGCAAAGGAGCGCACACGCCGACACCGCGCCCAGCGCACGGCGCAGCGAAGCGGCACACGGCCCTCCCGGAATCGTCGCCATAGTTGTTATGCGTCGTGCGATCGACCTTCCCCGATGCGCAGCGATCATAGTACGAGTTGACGCTGTGGCGGAGAGCTGACGCACGGTTGCAACGCGTGAAACAGTCTTGGGCAGCATCGCAAAAGCCGCGGCCGAGAGGCTCGCAGCGCGTTTGCGCGGCAGTGCCCGTCGATGCCCTGCTGTTAAACTGGCGCTGGCCATGCTGCCGCCTGCGCGTTGCAGTGGGCACGACGCCGCCGGCAAGGCGGTTCTGCGGCTTCCTCACACCTCCACGACAGCCTTGGTCCGCATGCCGTTTCGACATCTGTCGGATGCGCTGACAAGCTTTCTCAAGCTGGGATCGGCGGGGGGGCTGCTGCTCATTGCTTCCGCCGCGCTCGCGCTCATCCTCAACAACACCGGTCTGAACGATTTTTACGACTCGGTCGTTTTCATGCCCGTGGAGGTGCGCATCGGCACGCTCGAGCTCGCCAAACCGTTGCTGCTCTGGGTCAACGATGGACTGATGTCGATCTTCTTTCTCCTCGTCGGCCTGGAGGTCAAGCGCGAAATCCTCGAAGGTGAGCTGTCTTCGCCCTCCCAGGTTTTGCTGCCGGCCGCTGCCGCGGTCGGCGGCATGGTCGTACCCGCAGCCATCTTCTTTCTCATGAACCGCTCCGACCCCGTCGGGCTGCGCGGCTGGGCGATCCCGACAGCCACCGACATCGCCTTTGCGCTGGGCGTTTTGTCGCTGCTGGGCAATCGCGTGCCCGGGTCCTTGAAGCTTTTCATCACCACGGTGGCAATTGCCGACGACCTGGGTGCGATCATCGTGATCGCGGCGTTTTATACCTCCGAGCTGACTTTGCCGATGCTTGTCACCGCGGCGGTCGCAGTGCTCATCCTGGTTTTGTTGAATCTCTTTCGCGTGCGGATCATCTCGGCGTATCTGGTCGTCGGCGTCTTGCTGTGGTTTTTCATGTTGAAGTCCGGAGTCCACGCAACGCTGGCCGGCGTGGTGCTCGCCTTCACGATCCCGTTGAACGTACAAGACGCACATGGCCACTCGCTGCTGCGAGGCCTCGAACATCGACTGCATCCCTGGGTCGCGTACGCGATCCTGCCGATCTTCGCCTTTGCCAATGCGGGGCTTTCGTTTGCGGGGATGAACCTCAATACGCTGCTGCAGCCCTTGCCCTCCGGGATTCTGGCGGGACTGTTTCTTGGCAAATTCATCGGCGTATTTGGCATCACGTGGTCTCTCGTTAAGACGGGCCGCGCCAACATGCCCTCGGGCATCGGCCCGATGCATCTGGCGGGCGCCGCCGTACTGTGCGGCATTGGATTTACGATGAGCCTTTTTATCGGCTCCCTGGCCTTCGAGACCGCGGAGTACGTCACCCTCGTTCGTCTGGGCGTTGTTCTGGGCTCGGTCTTGTCAGCCGTCTGCGGATTCGCGCTTTTGCAATACGCGTGCCGGGCCGACCGGCTCGATACGCCTTCGGCGGTTTCCCGATCGATGCCCTGAGCGGACTTTGCCGATCGGCATCTGCGGCGCAAAGGGAAGGGCCGCCGCAGCGCGATTGCCGCCGACAGGCCACGCGCCTGCACCGGTGCGCCAACCCGACGCGCAGAGACTACGCGCCAATCTCCTCCGGTCTTTGTGGGGCCCGCCTAGTGCGTGGGAGCTGGCGGAGGCTGAGGCGTTACAGGTTCCCAAGCGCCCTTGCAGCTTCTGACGTAGGGATAGTAGGCCTGCGAGTCCCTGCAGTAGTACCAGTAGGTCACGGCCGGCCCGCTGGTTGGCGGCGGCGCGCTTTGGCTCTGATCCGGGTAAACCGGAGGCGCCGCACCATAGGGATAACCGTAATAGGGAGCGTATGCGTAATACGGCCAACCCCAGTATGGCCAGCCCCAGGCCAAACCCCAACCCCAGTACGGCCAGCCCCAACCCCCGTAGCCATAGCCGTACCATCGGCCACCATACCAGTACCCGCCGTGGTACCCCCCATAGTAGCCCCCGTGATACCCGGAATAGCCGTAGCTTCCGTGGTAGCCGGAGTAACCACCCGAATACCCGCCACCGGCGCCACCGTGGTAGCCAGAGTAACCGCCCGAATACCCGCCACCGGCGCCACCGTGGTATCCGCCGCTTGTCGCAGCGAAAGCCCCGGCGGATAAGGAGGCGGCCAACGTTGCTATAAGGACAAACCGAGCCGCTTTCATGACGCCTGCCTGAGCCAAACGACAACAAATTTATTCTACGCTCGCGCGAGGCGGCCTCGGGGCTGAAATTCGCGGGCACAGGGCGGCATCGGCCGGTGCCGCGACCGCGCAATCCGGCTACATTGATCTAACGCAAAGGCGGCCGCGCAGCTGCGCCGCATCAGCCGTTGCCCCGGTGCGCCCAAGGGGCGCGATCCGGCTGGGCGGGAGCCGGGGTCGCCTCGCGCTCCAGAGCGCCTGGGAGAAGGTACGTTGGTGTGGCTGCGGCATTGGCGCGGCCTTGCAGAGGCCTGATTTTGAAAAAGGAGGGGGTGTTTCGTGTCTGATGGTTTCGTGAAGGTGGCGCGCGTTGCGGATCTCGCGGTTGGCAAAATGATGCGAGTGGCCGTTGGCGGGCGGCGAATTCTGCTGGCCAATGTCGAGGGCCATTTTTATGCTGTGGATGACACCTGCACCCATGAGGACGCCTCGCTGTCGACGGGTTCCCTGCGCGGGGCCTTCGTCAAGTGCCCGCTCCACGGCAGCCGCTTTGACCTGCGTACCGGCCAGGCGATGGAGGAGCCGGCGCAGGTCGATCTGCAGACCTATGCGGTGCGCGTGCGAGACGAGAGCATTTTCGTAGAACTGAAAGAGACGGTGACGCGATGAACGGCCCCGTGCAGAGCATGCGCGCGCAAGCGACGCAGGCGATGAGTTCGATCATCAAACGTATAGCCACCGGCCCGGAGCTAAGCAAGGACATTTCGCGCGAAGAGGCGCGCCAGGCAATGCGTTTGATACTCGACGGTGCGGTCGATCCGGTCCAATCCGGCGTGTTTCTCATTGCACTGCGCATGAAGCGCGAGACCGACGATGAGAACCTTGGATTGCTCGACGCCGTTCTCGAGGTGACCGAATCGGCCACCGCACCCGTGGCCGAAGTCGTCGATGTGGCCGATCCCTACGACGGCTACAACCGCACGCTGCCTTCGGCCCCGTTTTTGCCCGCGGTGCTCGCCTCCTGCGGCCTGCCCAGTGTCACGCACGGTGTCGAGCGCATGGGTCCGAAGTACGGTGTGACGCACCGGCAGGTACTGGCGGCTGCGGGGGTGCCGGTGGATCTTGCTCCCGCGCAGGCCGCAGCGCAGGTGGGCGATGCGGCGGTGGGATGGGCCTACGTCGATCAAAAGGCGTTTTGTCCCAAGCTCTACGCCCTGGCCGGCCTGCGCACCCTGATCGTGAAGCGACCCGCTCTTACCACGGTCGAGACACTCCTCGCCCCGATACGCGGACAAAGCCGGACCCATCTCGTCACGGGCTACGTGCACAAACCGTATCCGCGCATTTACGCTTTGCTTGCGCGGCGCTCCGGCTTTGACTCGGCTCTCATCGTGCGCGGAGTCGAAGGTGGCGTCATTGCCTCGCTGCGTCAGGCCGGCAAGGCGTTTTACTACCACGACAAGGGGGAAGAGCAATTCGTCGATTTTCGTCCGGCCGACATGGACATCGATCAGACGCTGCTGGCGCCTCCTCTTGCCGGCCGCGCCCCGGGCGAAAGCGATGCCTCCGAGGCCGCCGATGCGCCGTCGCTGGACAATGCGGCTGTGGCGCAAGAGGCGGCACAGGCGGGCTTGGCGGCGCTTTCGGGTCAACCGGGGCCGATGCGAGATAGTCTCGTGTGCGGTGCCGCGCTTTGCCTATGGAACTTGCGGCGGCACGAGAGTTTGCAAAGCGCGGCAAGCGCGGTGCGCCGGGTGCTCGATTCGGGCAGTGCCCTGGAGCGAATGCGGCGCGCGCAAGCACCGCTTCGATAGGCCGCAGATCCGGTTCAGAATTCGCCGCTTGTACGGCCATGGTTGCGCACGGCTCTGAGATGCGCGCCAAATGCGAGTCGTTCGTCTTTGCCTTCGTCGTCGGTCTTGATGGGCATCGGCCAACGATAAGTCCTTCCATTTCGGTCTTTTTCCTTGCGCTAAGGCCGGGGCGTTCGCGTTCAGATCACCGTTGGTTCGCGCGAAACGCGAGGAGCCGCCGCTTCCGGGAAGGGCTTTTATGAAGAGCACCGCGCAAGAGTTGGGAATTTCATCGACCACGGGCAGCTCCATGACGCCGGTGGTTTTCGCCGGCGTCGTCGGGACGGTGATGGAGTGGTACGACTTCCTCATCTACGGCACCGCCGCCGCACTTGTCTTTAACAAGCTCTTCTTCCCGAACGTTGATCCGCTGACCGGCACGCTCGCCTCCCTAGGCACGTTTGCCGTCGGTTTTTTCGGTCGCCCGCTGGGCGCGGTGTTGTTCGGGCACTTCGGCGATCGGATCGGCCGCAAGGTCATGTTGATGCTGACCATGGTCGTTACCGCCATGGGCACATTTCTTGTCGGAGTGCTTCCGACATACGATCAAGTCGGCATCTGGGCGCCCATCTTGCTTGTCGCACTGCGCTTTGTGCAAGGTGTAGGCCTCGGAGGTGAGTGGGGCGGGGCCTCGTTGATGGTTCTGGAGCACGCCCCGTCCTCGCGCCGCGGCTTGTATGGAAGCTTGGTCCAGGTCGGATTTCCGCTCGGAATGGTGGCCTCCTACGGCGTCTTCAATTTGATCTCCTCGCTGCCCGAAGCCGACGTTCGTTCCTGGGGCTGGCGCATTCCCTTCTTGTTGAGCGTCGTGCTGCTGGCCATCGGCTGGTTCGTGCGCATCCGGGTTCCGGAGACCCCGATGTTTGAGGAAATCAAGCGGCGCGGCAGTGTTGTGCGCAACCCGTTTTTGCAGGCTGTCCTCAAAAGTCCCAAAAGCTTTTTTATCGCCGTCGGACTGAAAATCTCGGAAGTGTCCTGGGTCTACATCCTGACCATATTCGTGGTCATCTACGCGACCACCAAGCTGCAACTGCCAAAACAGTTGCTGCTCACCGCGATCTTCCTGGGGGCTCTTCTCGAAGTGCTCACGATTCCGCTCTTCGGATGGCTCTCCGACTTGCTGGGACGCCGCACGCTGTATTTCATCGGGGTGCTCTTTACGTTGTGCTTCGCGTTTCCCCTTTTCTGGCTGCTCGATACAAAGGATCCCCAGACCATAATGGCCACGGTGATCGTTGCGATGAGTCTGGGTCACGGAACGATGTTCGGCCTGGAGTCCACGTACTTTCCGGAGCTCTTCGGAACGCCCGTTCGCTACACCGGTGCATCCTTCGGCTTTCAAGTCTCGGCCGCACTGGGAGGGGGCCTGTCGCCCATCGCCGCCACGGCCTTGGTCGGCTATCTGGGGGGCACGGCCGGCGTGTCCCTGATGCTGATGGTCCTTGCGTTTCTCACCGGCGTTGCTACGTGCTTCGCACGCGAAACAAAGAACGCCACCTTGCTCGACCCCATGTGATGCGCGGGGAGCGCATCCGCGGCCCGTGCTGCGCGCTAGGCCTGCAACTCGCGCTCGAGTTCGGCCGCAATGAGTTTCGGGCGCTCATGCACGATCCAGTGCGTAGCGCCGAAGACCCGCACAATCCGCAGATCGGGAACATAGGAACCCAAGCCCTCGAGCATCGAGACAGGCAGCGCCACGTCGTTCTCGCCCCAAATCACGAGCGTGGGTCGCCGTGACCTGATGCGTTCGGGCGCCAGCGTGACATGCATCACGCTTTGGTCCTTGGGCGTTGGGGGGCGCAGAGGTGAGGCCCGGTAGTAGTTGCAAGCGCCACTGAGGCCCGCGCGCCAGACGGCGCGATAGCGCTCGCGCAGGGCTTCGGTGAGCCAGTCTGCGCCCGGCGGCGCGGGATCCCCCGCGCCCGTGCCTGTGAACATCGCCCACAGGCGAGCGAAATCGTTTTGCGCAAGCAGCAGCTCCGCGTCGGGTCGACACAAAAAGTTCATGTAGGAGCTCGCGGCCTGCTGCCGCGGGTTGCACTGCAGCTCTCGGAGAAATATTCCGGGGTGCGGGGAATTGATGATGACGAGGCGCCGAATCCATTGCGGGTATTGCGCGGCAATTGCCCACGCCGCGGCGCCGCCCCAGTCATGGGCAACCAGCGCCTCGATCGGTCGCGCGCCCAGAGCAGAGATCAACGCGTCGATGTCGGCGACGATGTGCTGCGTGCGGTATTGCTCGGGATCGGACGGCGCTGAGGAGGGCGGGTAACCGCGCAGATTGGGTGCAACGCATCGATACCGGTCGCCGAAATGCTCCAGCAGGTCGTCCCACATAAACCCGGCTTCAGGAAAGCCGTGCAGAAACAGCAAGACGGGAGCGCCTGCGGGTCCCGCAACCCGGCAGTGCAGGCTGATTCCATGGGACAAATCAAAGCGCATCGTATCGATCATGTGCTCTTCCGCGAGCAAAACAGTCCGAAGGTCGCGAGGTAGCAAACGCCTGTTAA
>DASPPB010000016.1:0-2303 GCA_035625725.1 Burkholderiaceae bacterium | reverse complement strand
GGTGGGTTACGAGTCCTTCAACGAACGACGGTCTGGAAATAACGCCCGCATTGGCGTCACCCAGTACGTCTGTCGTTTTCGACAGCAAGGAGAACGTGAATACCAGCCATGAGGCTGAGTTGGAGATCCTGTTAGCGCCGGGGCAGCCACAAACTGTCACCGCGCAACTGTGGAGCGCTTTCGTGCCCGCGTTCGCTGCGAAATACAAAGTATCAACGTTCACTCCCGGCTCGGCGATAACCGTTACCCGTGTGCAGGCGCAGGTCGCTGTCCCTCCATCAAACTGCAGGACGGAAGCGGTAATCCAAATCAGCGACGGGACAACATCGAACAATTTGACGATCGCGGCGGCGGCAAACGACAGCGGGCCGCTTTCGCTAAACTACGGCGCCGGCGACCCGGTTACATTGTCAATTTCCACGCCCGCGCAGTGCCTTGTACCGCCACTCGTGGGCACTGTACTGGTCCAATATCAAAGCCCGTAGTTCAGACTAGGCCGCCCGCCCACCTCAGGCGCAGAAAGGGTGCGGTTGGAAGCCGTGCCGTGATACGAATCAGATTTATCTCATGGGCTGTGAATCAGGCGACGCCGGCGCGGCGCGTTTCATACGCTGCGATTTCGGCTTCGTGCTGCAGAGTCAGCCCGATGTCGTCCAACCCTTCGAGCAGGCAGCGGCGGTTGAAGTCGTCCATGGAAAACGAGGCGGCGAAGTCAGCGTCGTCGCGTACCTGAAGTTTCTCCAGGTCCACAGTAACGCGGTATCCCTCGTTTTCCTGCGCCCGCTTCATCAAGGTCGCGACTTGTGCTTCCGGCAGCACAACTGTCAGCAAGCCGTTCTTCACACAGTTGTTGGCGAAGATGTCGGCGAACGAGGGCGCGATGATGGCGCGGAAACCAAAATCGTCCAGCGCCCAGGGAGCGTGCTCGCGCGAGGAGCCGCAGCCAAAATTGCGGTCTGCGACCAGAATGCTCGCGCCTTTGTAGCGCGGCTGGTTGAGCGCGAAAGCCGGGTCGAGAGTACGGTCCGGCCTGCGGCGCCAGTCATAAAACAGAAATTCGCCAAAGCCGGTGCGCTCAATGCGCTTGAGAAATTCTTTGGGGATGATCTGATCGGTATCGACGTTGGCGCGGTCGAGCGGGGCGACGAGGCCGGTGTGGGTGCGAAAAGCCTTCATTGGAACCGCCACTTTCTGATGTCAGTGAAATGCCCCTCGATGGCAGCGGCTGCGGCCATCATCGGGCTGACGAGGTGCGTGCGCCCGCCGCGTCCCTGGCGGCCTTCGAAGTTGCGATTGCTGGTGGAGGCGCAGCGCTCGCCCGGCTGCAGCACATCGGGATTCATCCCCAGGCACATCGAGCAGCCGGAGTCGCGCCACTCGAATCCGGCAGCCCGGAAAACCTCGTGCAGCCCTTCGCCCTCGGCTTCGCGCCGCACGGCTTGCGATCCGGGCACAACCATGGCGCGGACTTTAGGATTTACCTTGTGTCCTCGCGCCACTCGCGCGGCGGCGCGCAAGTCTTCGATGCGCGAGTTCGTGCACGAGCCGATGAACACGCGGTCCACGCTGATCTGCTCGATCGCCGTTCCCGGCGTGAGAGCCATATATTGCAAGGCTCGCTCGGCCGCGCCGCGTTCGGGGCGGAGCGTGCGGCGGCGGGATCGGGCACGCGCCCGGTTACGGGCACAACCATTCCGGGATTTGTGCCCCAGGTGACAAAGGGCGACAGCCTGGCGGCGTCGATCTCGACCACCTTGTCATAGTGGGCGCCGGGATCGGAGCGCAAAGCGCTCCAGTGCTCGATGGCCTGATCCCAGGCGGCGCCTTGCGGCGAGAATCGCCGGCCGCGAAGGTAGGCAAATGTCACTTCGTCGGGCGCGACCATGCCAGCGCGCGCACCCGCCTCGATGCTCATGTTGCAGACTGTCATGCGGCCTTCCATCGAGAGCCCGCGCACGGCGTCGCCGGTGTACTCAACAACGTGACCGGTAGCGCCGTCGGTGCCGATGGTCCCAATGACTCCGAGGATGAGATCCTTGGCGGCAACGCCCTCGGGCAGCGGGCCGTTGATGCGGATCTCCATGGTGCGCGGCTTCTGCTGCGGCAGGCACTGCGTAGCGAGCACGTGCTCGACTTCTGAGGTGCCAACGCCAAAGGCCAGCGCGCCCAAGGCTCCGTGCGTGGAAGTGTGGCTGTCACCGCAGACGATGGTCAGCCCCGGCTGCGTCGCGCCCAATTCGGGGCCGATAACATGCACGATGCCCTGGTCGGGAGAATCGATGTCGTAGAGCGTCAGGCCGAAT
>DASPPB010000015.1:0-2129 GCA_035625725.1 Burkholderiaceae bacterium | reverse complement strand
AAACACGCCTCCTGTAGCTCGCGATAGATCTCGTTTAGACCCAGCCGGTGCGCGATTGGCGCGTAGATCTCGAGCGTTTCTCGCGCGATTCGCACCTGACGCTCGTGATCCACCGCGCGCAAGGTGCGCACGTTGTGCAGTCGGTCGGCGAGCTTGATCAAAATGACGCGCACATCGCGCGCCATCGCAAGCAGCATCTTGCGAAAACTCTCGGCCTGCGCCTGGGCGTTGGTCGCAAAGTTGAGCCGGTCGAGTTTTGAGACACCATCGACGAGCTCCGCCACCGCCGGCCCGAACTGCACTGTCAGGTCGTGTTTGGAAACCCCCGAATCCTCCATCACGTCGTGCAGCAACGCCGCCTGCAGTGCACCTACGTCCATGCGCCACTGCGCCAGGATCTTGGCCACGGCGATCGGGTGCGTGATATAGGGCTCACCGCTTTTGCGAAACTGCCCAAGGTGCGCGCCATCGGAGAAGCGAAACGCCGCCTTGACCTTCTGGATGTCGCCAGAAGACATATAGGTCTTCAGGGCGGCGACCAAATCGGCGATGCTTACGACCTGCTGGGTGGGCGGCGCAGCCTCAGCCGTCGCCGTGCCATCGGAGCGCCACACGGCGGCCTTGCGCAACGCTTGGGCCGCGCGACGCGCAAAGCCGGGTGCCTTCGGCAAGGCCGAGGGCAGGGCCGAGGAATCGGCCGGAAGGGCAGGGGCGGGGCTATCCGCCGAAGTCGTCATAAGCTCCACGCTAGCGCGCCCAAGGACGCTGAGCAAACCACCCGAAGGCGCGAATGCGACGCGCCCGATGCGGTGCTAAGGGAGCTGAAGAATGCGGCTCCTTGCGCTATTAGGTTGGTACCTTGCGCAGCATTTCAATGCCCACCTTCGCGGCTGCGATCTCCCGCAGTGCAGCCACTGCAGGCTTGTCCTTGGTTTCGATCTTCAGAGCGTGGCCCTGTGTGAGCTGGCGCGCCCGGTAGGCGGCCGCAAGCACGAGTTGAAAGCGGTTCGGGATTTGTTTGAGGCAGTCTTCTACAGTGATGCGTGCCATGGGCTAGGTCCGTTACTCGTTAATTGCCGGTCAAATGCCCGGTCACAAAAGGCATTCGCGCTGAAAAACTTTCTTAAATTATACCGTGCCCCTGCCTGCGGGAATGCTTCCGGCCGATCGTGGCAGATTGCATTTGCCGCTGTAATGCTGGGTGCGTGAAAAACCCGTGAGTGTCAACGGTTGATCGCGTCCAAGCGTTGGTTCTCGCTCAATGCGCGCATGCGCAAAACGTCTTTTTTGGAGGAGTCCTGCGTGAAGCGACTACTCGTTGTGCCATTGATTGCCAGCCTCGCGGCTTGCGTTGTTGAGCCCGTGCGCTCACCGCCTCCTGCGTACGTGCCCCCGCCGCCTCCGCCGCAGCAATACGCGCCGCCTCCACCACCGCCACCGCAACCGCAGTACCTACCTCCACCGCCGCCTCCGCCGGCGGGTTCGTACTATCCACCGCCGACGGATGAGAACTACCTGCCGCCTGCGCCCGAACCGGTTGTGAGCGTGTACGTGGATCCACCGGTGCAGCAGCCCGAGCCCATTGGCGTGCCGTGGGCGCCACCTCCCATGATGGTCGAAGATCCGGGACCGCCGCCGTTTTATGGCGCGGTCTGGACCGGTGGCTACTGGGTGTGGGAAGGACAGTGGGTGTGGGCGCACGGCCGGTGGCTTCCTCCGCCAGCGGTTGGCTATGCTTGGGCGCCGCCGTATTACGAAAATCGCGCCGGCGTCGTCGTTTTCGTGGCCGGCTTCTGGCGGGCGCCGGGCGTGGCCTTCGTCGCTCCGGCTCCTGGACTGTCCATTACCGTTGTCGAGGCGCGCCCGGGAGTGGTGATGGGGCCGCCTGTGCAAGGCCCACCGGGAGTGTTCGTGCCGCCGCCACCGGGCTCGCGGCCGGGCGTGATCGTGCCGGCACCTGTGGGAACGAATCCCGCAGTCGTTGTTGGCGCGCCCCCGGTTTTGCGCCCGGGCATGGAAGTGCGCCCGGGCGATAGCGGACACGTGCAGATCATGGCACCGTCTAACGTGACCGCAGGCGGCAGGCCGTTTAACTCGATGGCGCCCGCTCAAGCGCATCTGGCGGCCGC
>DASPPB010000014.1:0-72616 GCA_035625725.1 Burkholderiaceae bacterium | reverse complement strand
CCGACCTCCACCAAGCCGATATACGACTCAATGGCCGCCACGCGCTTGGCGCAATGCAGCGCCAGTTCGCAGCCCCCGCCCAGCGCCATACCGCTCACCGCGGCCACCACGGGGACCTGCGCGTACTTCACGCGCAGATAGACGTCTTGCAGTTGCCGCACGCCCTCCGCGATGGCCTTGGGGCCGCCGCTCATGAACAGGGGCGCCATCGCCTTGATGTCGGCCCCCACCGAGAACGGATCGTCCGGCGACCAGATCACCAGCCCCCGGTAGGCCGCCTCGGCCCGATCGACCGCCCGTACAAGACCCGCGACCACACCGGGGTCGATGGCATGGACCTTGGTCTTGATCGAGAAGATCAGTACTTCGGAGGCCATGCCCGAATCGAGATGCCAGATGCGGCATGAATTGTCCTCGTGCACCGTAGTGCCGGCCCTTTGCGCGGCCGGCGCCCCATCGCCCGCAAGCGGCGCGCGAAACAGCTGCCGCGCGTAGACGGGCAGCTCCGTGCGCGGCACGAACGCGCGCCGCCCCGGGCTCCACGAGCCTTGCGGCGTGTGCACTGCGCCGGCCTGAGCCACGGGGCCCTGCGATACCCACTTGGGCAGGGGCGCTTTGCACAGGGCTTCGCCCGCATCGATATCGGCCTGCACCCACTGGGCAATTTGCTTCCAGCCGGCGTTTTGCCAGTCCTCGAAGGGCCCGCTGCTCCATCCGAAGCCCCCGCGCAGGGCCAGATCGACGTCGCGCGCGGTGTCGGCAATCGAGGCCAGGTGCACGGCCGTGTAGTGAAAGAGGTCGCGCGCCAGGGCCCACAGAAATTTGGCCTGCGGGTGATCCGTGCTGCGCAAAAGCGGCAGGCGCTCGGCAAGCGGTTTTTTGAGAATTCGCGTGACGAGCTCGTCGGCTTTGCCCCCGCCGTCGACATAATTGCCCGAGCGCGGATCAAGAACCTTGATCGCGCGCCCCTCCTTGCGATAGAAGCCCGCACCGCTTTTCTGGCCCAGTGCGCCTTTTTCGACCAGCGACTTGAGTACCGGCGGCAGCGCATAGTGCGCCGCAAAGGGGTCCTGGTCCGGACCTAGGCTGTCTTGCATGGTCTTGATGACGTGCGCCAGGGTGTCGAGTCCGACCACGTCCATCGTGCGAAAGGTCGCGCTTTTGGGGCGCCCCAGTCGTGTACCCGTCAGGTCATCGATGACGTCGAACGGCAGCGCGTATTTTTCCGCTTCTTTGAACACGGCCAGCATGCCAAATACGCCGATCCGGTTGGCGATGAAATTGGGGGTGTCCTTGGCGCGCACGACGCCCTTGCCCAGCGTGCTGGTGAGAAAACCCTCGAGCTCGTCGAGCACCGCGCTCTTCGTGCTGTGTGTCGCAACGAGTTCCACGAGGTGCATGTAGCGCGGCGGATTGAAGAAGTGCACGCCGCAAAAGCGCGCTCGCAGCGCCTCGGGCAGGCCCTCGGAGAGCTGCGAAATCGAAAGCCCCGACGTATTGGTCGCGAAGATGGCCTCGGCTCCGATGTAGCCGCCGACTTTGCGGTACAAGTCGAGCTTCCAATCGACGCGCTCGGCGATCGCTTCGATCACCAGGTCGCACTCGCGCAGCAGCTCCAGGTGCTGCTCGTAGTTGGCCGCGTCGATGAAGCGCGCCTCGTCGGCCCGCCCCAGTGGCGCGGGACTGAGCTTTCTGAGGCCCTCGATAGCGCGCCGGACAATGCCGTTTTTATCCCCGGACTTGGAGTCGGGCAAGTCAAAAAGCACAACCGGAACGCGCGCGTTGATGCAATGCGCCGCAATCTGCGCGCCCATCACGCCGGCGCCGAGAACTGCCACCTTTCTGACCACGAAGTTTTTCATCTTCTTTCCCTAATGGCGCCCACATCGCGATCGCCAGGGCGTCGCTTGCGCGCTGTTGTTGTCGGCACTAGAACCAGTCACTGTGAAATTCCGTCAGATTGCCCGCGCCGGAGCGTGCGGCCCGGATGTGATAGGCGGTCTCCGGCAGCAGGCGCTGAAAGTAAAATCGCGCGGTCGCCAATTTGCTGCGATAAAAGGCATCGACCTTATCACCTTCGGCGGCGAATCGGGCGAGCGCGACCTGCGCCATGCGCGCCCAAAAGTAGGCGTAGACCAGGTGACCGAGCACGCGCAGGTAGCTCACCGCCGCCGCGCCGGCTTCCTCCTGGTTGGCCAGCGCCTTCATGCCCACTTCCATGGTGAGCTTTTGCACTTTGTCCCCCAAATCGGCCAGCGGTGTGATGAATTCGCTCATCGCCGCCGACGTGCCGTGCTCCTCGATGAACTGCTGCACCAACGCCCCGAACTTGCGCAGCTTCGCGCCGTTGTCCATGAGCACTTTGCGTCCGAGCAGATCCAAGGACTGGATCGTATTGGTGCCCTCGTAGATCATGTTGATGCGGGCATCGCGCAGCAGCTGCTCCATGCCCCACTCGCGTATGTAGCCGTGCCCGCCGAACACCTGCAGGCACTCCGACGAGCAAAAAAACCCGTTGTCGGTCATAAAGGCCTTCACGATCGGCGTCATCAGCGCCATCATGTCTGCGCCGAGCTGGCGCTGCTCCTCGTCGGGGTGGTGGAGCTGGCGGTCGCCCATGAGCGCCACCCAGTAGGCGAACGCGCGCCCGCCCTCGGCGTAGGCGCGCGCCGTAAGTAGCATGCGCCGCACGTCCGCGTGGAAGATGATCGGATCGGCCGCCCGCTCCGGGGCCTTCGGACCGCCCAAGGCCCGTCCCTGGATGCGATCCTTGGCATAGGCCACCGCATTTTGGTAGGCGATTTCGTTTAAACCCAGGCCCTGGACGCCGACTTCCAGGCGCGCGCTATTCATCATCACGAACATCGCGTTCAGACCCTTGTTGGCCTCTCCAATTAGCCAGCCGACCGCGTCCTCGAAGACGATCTGGCAGGTGGAATTTCCGTGAATCCCCATCTTGTGCTCGATTCCGCCGCAGTACACGCCATTGCGCCGGCCGACCCGGGCGGTAACGCCTTCGCCCGCGGGCACAAACTTGGGCACGATGAACAGCGAGATTCCGCGCGTGCCCGCCGGGGCATCGGGCAGCCGCGCGAGCACCAGATGCACGATGTTCTCGGCCATGTCGTGTTCGCCAGCCGAGATGAATATCTTGGCGCCGCTTAGCAGATAGCTGCCGTCGGCCTGCGGCTGCGCCTTCGTGCGCAACAGTCCCAGATCGGTTCCGCAATGCGGCTCGGTCAGACACATCGTTCCGGTCCATTCCCCGGAAACGAGCTTGGGCAGATACAGCGCCTTTTGAGCGGCGCTGCCGTTGTGCGCAATGCACTCGTAGGCTCCAAGGGTCAGGCCCGAGTACATGGTCCAGGCCTGATTCGTCGCACAGCGCATTTCGTCAAATGCGATCTGCAACAGGTTCGGCAGCGCCTGACCGCCGTACTCCTCTTCGGCGGTCAGTCCCTGCCAGCCCGCTTCGCGAAACTGTGCAAAAGCCTTGGCAAATCCGTCGGGCGTGCGCACCGCGCGCGTCTGGGGATCGTAGCTGCAACCCTGCTCGTCGCCCACCTGATTGAGCGGCAGCAAAACCTCTTCGGCGAAGCGCCCGGCCTCCTCCAGCACCTGGTTGACGGTTTCGGCGTCAAGCTCCGCATAGCGCGGTAGGGCGCGCAATTCATCGACCGCGTGCAGCACTTCGTGGATTACAAACTGCTGATCGCGCAGCGGCGCCTTGTAGGTGGGCATGACAATCTCCGATCGGGTTCAATGGGTTTTCGTTGGCCTGCCGGCTTTATTCCGCGCCGCCGGTTTGCGGCGCATCGCAGCGCCTGAGGCCGCGCTGCGCCCGTTGTCGAGGAGCCGTTGCAGACCCCGTCGCGCGCGCTGCATGCTGTCCTTGCCGTGCAGCAGCCGCGCGTCCTGGTGCAGCATGAGCATCAATCCGTAAATCTCAAAAACCATCTGCTCGACATCGACGTCCGCGCGCAGGTGGCCGCAGGCCTTGGCCTGCTCCAGCGCGCGAACCAACTCGCTCTTCCACGAGGTGATGATCGCCGCCAGGGCGTCGTGCAGCGGCCCCGGCCGATCGTCATACTCGGATGCGCCGCCAATCAAGATGCACCCCGCCTCGAGCTCCTCTGCCAACAGCGCCAGCCACCGGTCGACGATCGCGCGCACACGCGGCAAGCCGCGCGCGCTGCGCACGGCCGGACGCAGGACCCGCTCGACGAAACGTGCGGCGTACTCTTTGAGCACCGCCAGTTGCAGCTCCTCGCGCGAACCGAAGTGGGCAAAGACACCGCTTTTGCTCATTCCCAGCCGCTCGGCCAGCAAGCCGATCGTCAGCCCCTCCATGCCGTCGCGCTGCGCGACGGCCAGCGCAGCCCGAAGGATGGCCGCGCGCGTGAGCTCGCCCTTGCGGGCGCGCGCCGGCACGCGGGCCGGCTCGGTGGGCAACAGCATCTGGGGCATGTTCCTTCGCCCATAAAAAAACCGAACGTTCGTACTAATTTCTCCTTCTGTCAAGTCCCCCAAAGCGGGGCCACGGCCGCAAAGAAGGCGTCGGTCGCGCCTTTGCGCGAAGGGCGAAAACCCGGAGACCAAGACAGCGGCAGCGGCCGACGCAATCGAGCGGGTATGGATTTTTGTTGAATTTAGCGTTTTCGCGTCACCGAAATATTGCGGTTGCCGCGAGCGCTCATGGGCGGCCGCACCCTACCGCCTGCGGGGACAAACGTCACGCGAATCTTCCTCCGGGGCAAGGCCGGCGAGTCTGCGCAAAACGGTGGCGTCCCGTCGGTGGCCGGATTCGCGCTCTGCCCACGGCCCACGGCGCAACGCATGCGCGCAGGCGGACCCGGCCCGCCGCGGGCTAGTCCGAGTAGTCCGGGGCTCGCTTTTCGGCTGCTGCGCGTCCGGCCTCGGCCAGGTCCCGGGACTGCAACATGGCCGCATTCCAGGTCGCAACGTAATTTAGGCCGTCGGCGACGGAATGATCGCGGGCGTACGTGATCATCTCCTTGGTCCCGCGGATCGCCAGCGGCGACTTTGCCGCAATCGTGCGCGCGATCTCGTGCACGCCCGCGAACAGAGCCTCGGGGGATTCAAAGATCCGATTGACCAGGCGCATTGCCAGCGCCTCGGGAGCCTCGAAGCTTCGTCCCGTATACGCCAGTTCGCGCGCCATGCCCTCCCCGACCAGGCGGGGGAGCCGCTGGAGCGTGCCGACGTCGGCCGTCATCCCCACGTCGATCTCGCGCACGCAAAAGCGCGCACCCGCCGCGCAATAGCGAACATCGCATGCCGTGATCAGATCGACGCCGCCCCCGATGCAGGCGCCGTGTACCGCTGCCAGCACCGGTTTGCGGTTACGCTCGACCGAAGTCAGGCAGTCCTGGAGGTCGAGCACCAGCAGGCGTAGCTTCTCGCGAGCGCGCGCCGCGTCCTCGTCGCGGATGCGCCCTTCCAGGCCCGCCAGCATGGCCAGATCGATGCCGCTCGTGAAATGCCGTCCGGCGCCTCGCAGCACCACGCAGCGCACCTGCGCTGTTGCGTCGGCCCACCGCATCGCCGCGCGCAGCTCATGCCACATCGCTTCTTCCATCGCGTTGGCGCGGTCCGGCCGGTTGAGCGTGATCGTGGCGACCCCGTCGGCCACCTCGACGATGAGCGTGCTGTATTCCATATTGGTCTCCTCCCGTCGAGCGCGCGGGCCTCGCTAACCAGACGAGCGCGTGCTTGCGCCCAGCGTCGGCGGTCGGCAGGCGCGGCCAATCCCGCCCTTTTGCCCAACACCCCCTGCTCGCACGCTCGCCGGCAGGATCACCGCTGCCAAGTTTCGCCTTTCTTCTCTGCTAGCGCAACGTGACGCTTCGGAGCGACCGCAATCGGTGCCGCGAGGCTCCCCAAAACCCGACACCCTGCCAGCTGCAAACCGCCCGATCTACTTTTGCGCGGGCTCAATCCATCACCGCCGAGACGGATCGACCGAACGTTCTGGGGCAACGACTCGGCGCACGCAGGCCAAGGTTTGCTCTTGCGCTGGCGCCGGGATGCCGCGCCGCCCGCCTCGACGCCGGCACTGCCCCAGGGCGCAACGATACTCATCCGATCTGTTGACATTCAACCATCTGGTTGATATTCTGTGAACGTGAGCAATGTCCATTCGTCCGCCCTGCGGGTCGTCACCGAGGAGGCCGCGAGCCAGAAACAGTCCAAGGAGGACTTACTGGATCGTGTGTTCTTCGCGCTCAGCGATCCGGTTCGCCGCGCGATCCTCGAACGACTTGGCGAACACGAGTTGTTGGTCTCGGAGCTAGCGGCTCCCTTTGACATATCGTTACAGGCAGTCTCTCGCCACATTCAGGTGCTGGTGCGGGCCGGCCTGGTGCAGCAGGCCCGCAGCGGGCGCATCAGCCGCTGCAGTATTTCGGTGGGCCCGATTTTTGCGGCCGCGGTCTGGATCAATCGCTACAGCAAGTATTGGCAGGCCCAGTTCGACACGCTGGCCGGCTGGCTGGACGAGATCGAGCGGCGTCGCGTCAGCGGCCGGGCGCGAACCCGGCAAAAAAGCGGACACAGGAGGAACGTGCGATGAACTATGTCGATGCCAAGAAACGTCTGGACGAGCTTCGCCAGCGCATCGCCCAGACGCGCGAAGAAATGCGTTCGGTGCAGGCGAGCGTCGAGCCACAGGCGACTCAGAACTATCGGTTTGCAACGAGCGCGGGCGAGGTTCGGCTCTCGGAGCTCTTCGGCAGCAAGAAGGATCTCTTCCTCATCCACAACATGGGGGCGAGCTGTCCGTACTGCACACTGTGGGCCGACGGCTACAACGGCATTTATCACCATCTGGCCGATCGCGCCGCCTTCGTCGTTTCGAGTCCGGACTCCCCGGAGGCGCAGCAGCGTTTCGCGAAGGCTCGAGGCTGGCGGTTCCCGATGGTCAGCCACGCGGGCACCCGGTTTGCCGAGGACATGGGATATCGCTCCGTCAACGGCAACTGGCTGCCCGGTGTGTCTGTGTTTCAGCGGGAAGGCGACCGCATCGTGCGCGTTTCCGATTCCGGATTCGGCCCCGGCGACGACTTCTGCAGCCTGTGGCATTTTCTCGAGTTGCTGCCCGGGGGGCGGGGCAACTGGACGCCCCGCTTCAGCTACGAGGCCCGCTGAATCGGGTCCGGGCCCCATGCGCCTTGCTTGCGTCGAGCGTCAGGCAGATCGACTGGCAAGATCGTAACGAGGCACGATTGTGTGGGGGCGCGCCTCTGGCCGAAGAAAAGGAATGCGCGCGGATGCGCGAGCGCCGCAGTGAAGGGCGCCGCGCGCACCCCTGACGTCGGGTGGACAAGCGGTACGTGCACGACACGCCCGGCGCCGCGTTCCGCGCACTCGGTCGCCGGCGGCCGGCCACTCAGAAGGGCGCATTGCGTAACGCGGATATCGCCACGCCTTCGCGCTCGAGTTCCGTTCGGATGCGCTTCACGAACAGCAGCGCGCCGGCCTGGTCGCCATGGATGCAAAGCGTGTCGGCCCGGACGTGGACGTCCTTGCCGGTGGTTGACCAAACGCGGCCTTCGATTACCAGACGCTTTGCCTGATTCACGGCCGCATCTGCGTCCTCGATCAGGGCATCGGGACAGCTCCGCGGCGTGAGCGATCCGTCGTCGCGGTAAGTGCGGTCCGCAAACACCTCGGCCGCGGCGCGCAGGCCGGCACTTTCGGCCGCCCGTATGGTCTCACTTCCCGCAAGACCGAAGAGCACCAGTTCGCAATCGACGTCGCGCACCGCGCGGGCGATGGCCGCCGACAGTTCGAGGTCCATCGCCGCCATGTTGTATAGCGCGCCATGCGCCTTCACGTGCGAGAGCTTCCCGCCCAGGGCCTTTGCAAACCCGGCGAGGGCGCCGACCTGATAGACGACGATGTCATAGGCTTCGCCTGGCGAAAGCGCCATCGGGCGGCGTCCGAAGCCGGGCAGGTCGGGCAGTCCCGGATGGGCCCCGACGGCGACGCCCTTGGCGAGCGCCGCCTCGACCGTCTTGTGCATGGTCGCGGGGTCACCGGCATGGAATCCGCAAGCGATATTTGCCGACGTGACATAGTCGAGAATCTCAAGGTCGTTGCCCATCTGCCAGGCACCGAAGCTTTCGCCCATATCGCAATTTAGGTCGATCCGCGCCATCGTCAACTCCCTTGCAGCCCTTTTAACTGTGCTGCAAAGTCTGCCATCGTCCGTTCCCGCGCAAGGTAGAGTCGCTGCGCCTCCTCGAGTGAGGTCAGCGAAAAGCGCACGTCCTGCGCAGCCATGCGTTGCGCAAGCACCGGCAGATCCACGCTTGCCACGCTCGCGATCTTCGGGTAGCCGCCGATCGTCTGCCGGTCCGCCATCAGAACAATCGGGTTTCCGTCCGGCGGCACCTGCACTGTGCCGAAGGCGACGGCTTCGGAAATCATTTCTGTGGGTTCGCGCAACCCAAGCCTGGGCCCCTCGAGCCGGAATCCCATGCGATCCGATTGCGGGGTTAGGCGAAACGGCGCCTCCCGAAAGTGCCGCTGGGCCTCCGCTGTAAACGCCCGCCATTGCCCTCCTGCGATCACCCGTACCGCCGTCTCCGAAGCATGGATGGGCGCATCCGGCAGCTGCGGTCGATTCCCGAGCGCGGCAAACGACAGCGGGCTCGCGCGCAACGTGCGCGCGAGCCTCGGATACACGCGCTCGGCGTCGGCCGACACAAGCTCGAGCACGTCGCCCCTGCGCAACGCGCGGCCCTGAACGCCACCGAACCCGCCCCGCAGGTAGGTCGACTTGCTGTGCATGACGGGCGGGACCGCGAAGCCACCATGAACCGCGAGATATGCGCGCACACCCGCGACTCGACTCCCGAAGTCGAGCCGACTGCCCGCGCGCACCAGCACCGGCGTGTGCCCGGGAACAAGGTGTTCGCCGATGCGCGCAGATAAATCGGCGCCAGCGATCGCGATCAATGCAACCGTGTGGAACAGTAGACTCGGACCCAACAGCGTGATTTCGAGTGTCGCCTCGCGCTCTGAATTATCAACGAGCAAGTTGGCGACTCGATGCGACCGTTCGTCCATGACGCCCCCCACCGGGACGCCTAAATGCTGAAACCCGTTTCGTCCGAGGTCCTGCAGCGTCGAGAGCGCGCCGGGCTTGACGACCTCGATGGTCATTTGCGACCTTCCAACGCGCGATACTCCGCTGCAGAAATCGGCACAAAACGCACTTCGTCACCGGGCGCAAGCAAGCATGGCGGCTGCGCCGTCGGGTCGAACAGGCGCACGGGTGTGCGCCCGATCAGATTCCATCCTCCCGGTATGTCCAACGGGTAGATGGCGCTTTGGTCGCGCGCGATCGCCACGCTGCCCGCCGGCACGGCGGTGCGCGGCGTGGCGCGCCGTGGCACTGCGAGGCGGGGGTCAAGGCCTGCAAGGTAAGGAAACCCCGGCGCGAAGCCCAGCATGCATACACGGTGGATCGGAGCCGCGTGCCGTGCGATCACTTCGTCCGGCGTGAGTTTGCACGCCTGCGCGACTACCTCGAGATCGGGCCCCCATTCGCCGCCGTAGTGAACCGGTATCTCGACGAGGCGTGCCGCCGTCTTGCTCGACTCGATCTCCTGGGCCAGAAGCACCTCGACCCGCCGGCGCAGGGTCTCATAGGGTGAGGGGCCATCAAGAGCCTCGGGGCGGTAGTGCAGGCCAAGGGTTGCGTACGCGGGCACGACGTCGGTAACGCCCGGCAAGGGAGCGCGCAAAATGGCTTGCGCGACCGCCAGCACGCGTGCGTTGGTATCGGCATCGACGTGCTGCCCGAACTCGATGATCATCGCGCGATCGCCAAGCGGCGCCATACGCCAGGTTCCGGCTTTGACACGCATCACGAAGCCCGCGCCGAGCGCCCGCCTGGGTCAATGGGGTCCGTGTGCAAGTCCCTGCGCGAGGTTTCCTCCGCGGCAAGCACGCACAGCGTGGTGACCGTGAGCATGGCGAGCACATAGAGGGACACCACGAGCGAGGAACCGTAGCGGCCGAGCAGCGCGACCGAGACGATTGGTGCGAGCGCGCCGCCAAGTATGCCCGCGAGCTGGTAGCCCATCGACGCGCCGCTGTAGCGCACCCGGGTCGGGAACATCTCGGCTATGAAGGAGGCCTGCGGGCCGTACATCGCGGCATGCAGGAGTAGCGCAATGACTGTCGCCAGGACGATCAGTGTGAAATTGCCCGTATCGAGCAGTGCGAAGAAGACGAAGACCCATATCGCCGCGCCAATCGCACCCAGCAGGTAGATCGGCCGGCGCCCGTAGCGGTCGGAGAGCACGCCGAAGGCTGGAATCGCCCCCACCTGGCAAGCTGCCGCGATCAGCACCGCGTTGAGCGCATAGCCGCGAGGCAGCTTCAGGAACGTGGCGACATAGGTGGCGATGAACAAGACGAAGGTGTAAAAGGCAACGTCGACGCCTACGCGCGCGCCAATGGCCAACAAAACCTGCTTCGGATAGTGCTGAAGCACCTCCAGCGCTGGCGCACGCACCTCGGTGCGCCCTGTGGCGAGCTCGCGAAACAGCGGGCTCTCTGCGATTGTCCTACGGATCCAGATGCCAAAGACGACGAGCACGCCGCTGAGAAGAAATGGTACCCGCCAGCCCCAGGATTTGAACTCGGCATCCGAGGTAACGGCGCCCATCAGCGACAAGACGCCATTTGCCAGAAGCAGGCCGATCGGCACGCCGACCTGGGGCCAACTGGCATTGACTCCGCGACGGTTGCGCGCGCCCGACTCGAGCGCCATCAGCACGGCGCCGCCCCATTCGCCACCGAGCCCAAGCCCCTGGAGAAAGCGCAGCACGACCAGCAAAACGGGCGCCCAGACGCCGAGCATTGCATACGTCGGCAGCAGCCCGATGACGAACGTGGCGATGCCCATCAGCAGCAGCGTGACAACCAGCACGTTCTTGCGGCCGATCCGATCGCCGTAGTGCCCGAAGATGATTCCGCCGAGCGGCCGCGAGACGAATCCGACGGCATACGTTGTAAAGGCGAGCAGCGTGCCGACGAGCGGCTCGAAACTCGGAAAGAACAACTGGTTAAAGACCAGTGCGGCGGCCGTGCCGTAGATGAAAAAGTCGTACCACTCAAGCGACGTGCCGACGAGGCTCGCAACGACGACGCGGCGCACGGAGGAGATCTCAGGGCTGCTGGACGGATTGGCCATGGGTATGGTTGACTCCTCCTCGACGCCGTAATCGGCGGGGCCTTGCCAGCGCGCTGCGTCAAAGTCGCGCAGGCGCCGCTACTCGCCGGACTCGCTCGTGACCGGCTTTGCTGCGTGCGCGAGCAGACGCTCGAGACTACGCGGGCCCTCGATACCGAATTGCCGACCACCAAAAATCGGGCCCCCCACGACCGCAGCATGCGGCCGTCGTCGGAGGCCGGCGAACAAGCACCGATCCGCACCTGCCGCAGCGTCACGGTGGACATTATCGCTCGCGCGTGCCCGGTGGGTCGCCGGGCTCGTTTTCATGGCGCCGATTCCGCGGATGTTGCTCGGCCCGCAGCATCGACGCCGAAGGAAGGCCGCTCGGCGAGCGCATCCGCGCGAGAATGCAACCGAGGCGCAAAGCCCGATCGAGTAACGGCTTGTGACAAGTCGTTGGTCCGTTCTCGTCCGCACTTCTCCTAGCTACGGCTCATGCCCGTTGGGGTCCCATTGATGTCCACCGCCGTTTCGGTTGCCCTGCTTGTGCTGCTGCTTGTCGTTGGCCTCGCCGCAGCACTCGCGCTACTTACCCTGCGTACGGTCCGCAGGGTCGAAGCGGCGCTGCCTCCCGCTGGCCGGTTCGTCGACGTACCCGGCGCGCTCCTGCACGTGGTAGAGCGCGGGCACGGCCCGGCCCTACTGCTCGTGCATGGCCTTGGCGGTCAGCTGGGCAATTTCACGTACGCCTTGGTCGATGAACTGGCGGACGATTTTCACGTGGTAGCGGTGGACCGGCCCGGCTCCGGATATTCGGCCCGGGCCCCAACGGCCTCCGCTTCGCTATCTGCGCAGGCCGATGCCCTGGCGGCGCTTATTGAGACGCTCGCGCTCGATCGCGCGATAGTCGTAGGTCATTCGCTGGGCGGCACAATCGCCCTTGCACTCGCGCAACGCCATCCGGAGCGCGTGGCCGCCCTTGCATTGGTGGCGCCACTCATACATCCGAGCGACGTCCCCGCGGCATTGCGCGGGTTGAGGATCGTTCAACCGCGGCTGTGCCAACTCATCGCGTGGACCCTTGCCATACCCATCTTGATCGCCAAACGCGAGGATCTGCTGGCGTTGGTCTTCCGTCCTGAAGCGGTGCCGCGGGACTATGCCATGCGCGGTGGCGGGCTGCTCGCCCTGCGGCCAAGCCATTTCGTTGCGGCCTGCGCCGATCTCGGCGCAATTCCCGAGAGCCTGCCTGCAATCGTGCAAGGTTGCGGCGCGATGCGGCTGCCGGTGAGCATCCTGTACGGGCGCAGCGACAACGTACTGAGTCCCCTGCGGCAAGGCGAAACGCTGAGGTCCCTGCTGCCGGGCGCGCAGCTTGCGCTCATCGAAGGCGGACACATGCTGCCCGTCACGGCGCCGACCCGTACGGCGCAGTTCATCCGCGAGGTCGCCGCACGCACGCGAATCTGATGGTTTCGCCCAAAGCGCACGCGACACCGGCTTGCCGCCACTCTCGCCGGCGCCCGTGGCAACGCAAAGCGATCCGGAGCTCGGCAGCCGCGAATCGATCGTGGCTGGCCGGCAATCGGGTGCCGGCGTCCTGTATGAAGCAAACCTCGGGGCGCCTTGCCTTCCCGACGAGTTGGCCGTCACTTCCAGTGCAGCGCCACCCGGATCGCGGTGAATGTCACGCCGTCGTTGGGCCTTTTGATATTGCCATTGGACATGTGTTGCACGCGAAGGCCAACTTCGCACACGTTGTGGCGGCAAAATCGCATGCCGACGCCAAGCAGCTCGCCAAATTGGAATGCGGTGCTTAGCACTCGTTCGTTATAGAGGCGGGTTCGGGACACCAGGCGCACGCCCACCCCGTCCTCGACGAAGAGCGCACCCTCCCGATTAGGCCAGGCATATCGCAACAGCGGCATGGCACCAAACGCGAAAAGGTTGTTGTTGGCCTCTTGCGAGCGGTGGCCCTGCATCGCTTCTACAGCGAACTCCAGAGCGAGCGAAGTGTGCTCGGGTGCAGCCAGCTCGCAGGTGCGACACCAATCGAAGTCGAGATCGATCGACTGGACGCGAACATCCTGGCCGTAACCAACTTCGACCGCGACCGCCTCGGCATGCGCCGCTGCTGGTAAGAAAGCGAGCACTAGTGAAAACAATACGCGAATCGGGCCCGTCAATAGCCGTAGCGGGTCCCGGCTACTCGGAAACGGGCGAGCGTCCCGGTCGCGGCGGTCTCCGAGTTCGCGAACGTCCGCCTCCGGGAGGAAGTCTTCGTTGACCCGTGATTTACTGCAGCCCACGGTGGCCCGCAATGGCATTGACTCCGAAATAAGACCGTTGGTGCCGCCCCCGGGGGGTTGCACGGCGACCCTGCGATAAGCGGTCGACGTTTTCGATGAAATGATGCGCCCCGTGTGTGCTTTGCGCAAGCGCGGGAACGACGGCTCACGAGAGGCTGCAACCGCTTTCTGCATCGCGTCGCCCCGTTGCACCGGCAAGCAAATTCCCTTCGGAAAGAGTTCCTTGACCCCCTCAGGCCAAACGCGTAGCGTGGTTGCCTGGGTTCCAAAGCGGTCTTTGTCGCCAAGGTCGGGGTCGGAATCTCGGGGTCCTCTTCAATCGCCACCGAATGCGGACGGAATTTGCGGCCAGCTTCGTGCGCAGGGCCCGTGTCGAGGCCTTTCGCAGGACATGAACCGAGCCTTTTACGCGTTCTTGATTCTGTTCGGCATATCGTTGTCGATATCGGCCGACACCACCAAGCCGTTGACCGCAATCCTCCTGGTCGCGCGCGAAGATCTTCCTGATCCCGATTTCAAGGACTCGGTCGTGCTCGTGATGAACAACATCGGTCCTGCGCCGGCCGGTGTCATCATCAACCGCCCCACGCCGATCTCCGTCTCGCACCTCTTTCCCGATCTTGAGCGCCTTGCGAAACTGCAAGACAAGGTGTACTTCGGCGGTCCTGTCCAACTCGCGACTTTGTCATTTCTTTTTCGTGCTGACACGCTGCCCGAACATGCGATCCAGGTACTCGACGGCGTTTATGTGAGCACGAATCTGGAGCTGCTGCGCAAGCTCCTGGCCCGGGACAAACCGATGGAGGGTCTGCGGATTTTCATCGGCCATTCCGGCTGGTTGCCGGGCCAGCTGGAGGCCGAAATTGCGCGCGGCGACTGGACTCTTACGCCGGCCAAGCCGGACATGATCTTTGAACGAAAATCCGAGCATCCTTGGCCGGAAGAGGAAGTTCCGGACGCCGTTCACGGCACATGAAATTCCGAGGCTCTAGCGGTCGTTAGCCGAGTCTCATCTGCCTGCCGCGGCGCGGTCTCGCCTACAGTCCGGGCATCCTGCGCAACGGCCACACGCGCGCAATTACGGGCCTTCGCTTCCCGTGGCGCATGGTCCGTACCTGCCACTTCGCCCAACACGAGTCGCGCGAATTTCCGTTCGCCACCGCCCAACACGTTGGTCACACTTTCGACAACGCCGAGGCGGTGCGCGCGCCGTCGGCTTCCCGCCGAGGAGACCGAAGTCTCCGGGCCGCGTCCCATCGGATCAGCTTCGAACACCACCCGAATCTTCGCCACCGTTGGGAACCGACCTACTACGAGGGCCGCAACGACGACACAAAAATGTGCCGTTTTGCGAGCGGCGCACAATCGCAGAAGAGGGCCTACGCAGAAAAATCCGGCAGATTGATTCACGCGCCGGTCGCTCCGGGGTTGATGCCCGATGCACGGCCCCCAGCCCCTAGTGATCGCCGCAAAGCAACGCCGGCGAGCTTACGCGTCAGCGCAATTGCGGCGGCGCGCAGTGCGCATTAGCAGCAGCCCTTCATTCGATCCCGACTCACCGTGTACCGCACCGATTGGCGCTCAAAGAAAAATTCCTCATAGCTCATGATCGATTCGTTGGGGTGAAACGTTTTGCGATGTTGGACATAGGTCTCGTAGTCGGGAATACCGATCATCATGCGTGCAGCGCGCTGCGCCCAGCCATAGGCGATCCGCAATTTGTTCATCTGGTGCCTCCCGCCAAAGCGACAGCGCCCACCTCCTGGGTGGTGCTGGTCGGTACCGCAAGAGCCTTGCGGATGCTGATCAACGCATAGGCCAGCGTCGAAAGCACGACCACGATAAAAACGACCGCCAACATCGCATCCAGGTTGTCGTTAAACACGATCCGCGTCATGTCGCCCAGCGTCTTGGCCGGCGCCAGCACTTCGCCCGCCGCGGCGGCACTGCCGAATTTTGCCGCGTGCGCGAAAAAGCCGACTGCCGGGTTCGAGCTGAAGGCCTTTTCGAATCCCGCACTGACGGTGCAAACGACCAGCCAGGTGGCCGGTACCACGGTCACCCAGGCGTATTGCTGACGCTTCATCTTGAACAGCACCACGGTGCACAGCATCAGCGCGATCGCTGCCAACATCTGGTTTGCCGTGCCGAACAGGGGCCACAACGTCCAGATCCCACCGAAGGGATCGATGATGCCGACGTAGAGAAAATAGCCCCACATCGCACATGAAATTGCAGAGCCAACGAGGTTATTGGCCCACGATTTGGTTTCGCGGAACGTCGGAATCGCATTGCCGACAAGATCCTGGATCATGAACCGGCACACGCGCGTACCCGCATCGACGGTGGTCAATATGAACAGGGCCTCAAACAGGATCGCGAAGTGGTACCAGATCGCCATCATCGATTTTCCGCCCAGGAACTGGGCCAGGATCTGGGCCATGCCGACAGCCAAGGTCGGAGCGCCACCGGTACGCGACAGTATCGTTTTCTCGCCCACGTCTTGCGCGATCTGCGCCAGCGCATCGGGCGTGACCACGAAACCCCAGGAGGAAATGGTCGCCGCGGCCTGCGTCGCCGTTGTCCCGATTACGGCAGCCGCGCTGTTCATCGCAAAATACGCTCCCGGGTGAATGGCACAAGCTGCGATCATCGCCATCACCCCGACAAAAGACTCCATCAGCATCGCGCCGTAACCGATGAACTGCACCTGGGCTTCGTTTTCGATCATCTTGGGCGTCGTGCCCGAGGAGATCAGCGCGTGCCATCCGGAAACCGCGCCGCAGGCGATCGTGATGAAGAGAAAGGGGAACAGACTGCCGGCCCATACCGGGCCCGTACCGTCCGTGAACTGGGTGAGGGCCGGCATTTGCAACTCGGGTCGGACGAGGAGAATGCCGATCGCCAGCAAGCCGACCGTCCCGATCTTCATGAACGTGGAAAGATAATCGCGCGGCGCGAGAAGCAGCCAAACCGGCAGCACCGATGCGACGTAGCCGTAGCCGATGATGATCAGCGCGAGGCTCGGGCCGCTAAAGGTAAATAGGGCAGCCAACTGCGGCGTTTCCGCGACCGTGCGTCCGTAAAGAAGGGCGACGATGAGCAAAACGGCCCCGATGGCCGACATTTCGCCCACGCGCGCGGGTCGAACATAACGGCCGTAGATGCCCATGATGAGGGCGATGGGAATCGTGCAAAACACCGTGAAGGTGCCCCAGGGGCTGCCTTTGAGCGCGTTGACTACTACAAGAGCCAAAACAGCCAGGATGATGATGCAGATAAGAAGAACGCCGATGCCGGCAATCGTGCCCGGAGCCGGTCCCATCTCGGCGCGGATAATCTCCCCGAGCGAGCGGCCATCGCGGCGGGTCGATAGGAAAAGTACCGTCATGTCCTGGACCGCCCCGGCAAACACAACGCCTGCAAGAAGCCACAACGTCCCCGGCAAATAGCCCATCTGCGCCGCGAGCACCGGACCGACCAGCGGCCCCGCGCCAGCGATTGCCGCGAAGTGATGTCCAAAGAGGACATAACGATTGGTTGGCACGTAATCCAAGCCATCGTTGCGGCGATAGGCGGGCGTTTGTCGCGTCGCGTCGGCGCCCAGCGCTCGATAGGCAATGAACCGGGCATAAAAGCGGTATGCGATCAGGTAAACACACACCGCGGCAACCACGAGCCACGAAGCACTGATCGCCTCTCCGCGGTTGAGTGCAAAAACACCCAGCGAAATGGCACCGACGGCGGCGACGACGGCCCACAGGAGCTTGCCTTGCACGGTGGTCGGCACAATCGCAGCCGCATCATTCATGGTGTTCTCCCGCGGTATTGGTATTGGAAGTGCCTTCGAACACGCTTGCGGGCAGTATAGGTCGTAGAGCGCATGCACGTTGGTGCCGCGCAACAGCGACTGGCTTGGGTCGGTCGGGCCGGCTCGCGCCGGTGTTTCGAAGCGCAGTGGCGGCGATGATCGGAATGATTGCTTTGGCGCGAGGCACGCGCGAGACGCGAAGCGCCGCGTTCTTCAGTGTTCGACGATCCCCTCGATCGGATCGCTTCGTTCGAGCCATGCCCGACGCTCCAGCGCCTGCACAGCATCCGCATAGCCCGCATCCCAGCGCATTCGAATGCCGTGCGGGGTGAAGTCGATATCCTTCATGTGATTTTCCCCGTCAATGCGGGGCGCCTGCAGATGCAAGACGTGCATCGTCGTGCCACAGCCGTAGGCGACGAGGTCCTGCACTTCGGGTCGCCCAAGCTGCTCCTGCGGCAGGCGCATGCTCAACTCGCGGATGATGTGCCGGAGGCGATGAATCTGGCGCTGACGCCCCAGATGACTCATGTCGCGGCTGGCATATTGGATATCTTTTTGGCGGCCGAGTACGTCCCAGATCGTAGGCGGCTCGACGGCCGTCGGCTGCCAGACGTGAACCGCAAAAATCAGGGAATCGCGTCGCGGTCGGTCGTCCAGCACCGCTTCGATCGGCGTGTTCGAATAAATGCCGCCATCCCAAAAGGGCTCCGCATCGATGCGCACTGCGCCAAAGTACGGCGGCAGCGCGCCAGACGCCCGAATGTGATCGAGCGTGAGGTTTTCGTCACGACTATCAAAGTAGCGCATTGCACCCGAGCAGACGTTTACCGCACCCACTGTCAGCCGCGGCTTACGCGAATTCAAAGCGTCCGTATCGACGAGTTCCGAAAGCGTCTGCTCCAGAGCGTCGGTGCGGTAATAGGAGGCACGGTCCACGCCCCTGTCGGCGTAGAGACCCTGCCACCCCAGCGGTCGCGGACTGAAGAATCCGGGTACGCCGCCGGCGAGAATCGAAAAACTGGAGAAGAATTGGCCGACCATGGTGCTGGCCAGAGACGTGGGCGCGGCGCCTACGGACACTCGCTTCCAGAATTGCTGCAACCGCTCCAGGCGATGCTCCACCGCATTGCCCGCGATCAGTGCTCCATTGATCGCGCCGATCGAGGTGCCGATCACCCAATCGGGCTCGATGCCCTGCTCGTGCATCGCCTCATATACCCCGCCCTGGAATGCACCCAAGGCGCCACCGCCCTGCAGTACGAGGACGACTTGGCCCGGGAGCGGGGGGCGGTCGCTTTGCTTTGTCGGCTCTACGCGGTCCATAAGCGCTTTTTTCTGTTCCGGCCAGACCCAGGCTGTCAGTGCAGTGGCGCCATGTTCTGCAACAGGGTGGGAAGGAGTTCGGAAACCGTTGGGTGAATGTGCATTGCCCGGGCAATCACGGTGTAGGGCGCTCTGGCGTACATGATGTCAAGAATCGTATGGACAATTTCATCGCCGTTTAAGCCGAGCAGCGCAGCTCCCAGAATCGTCTTTGTCGGCGCATCCACGAGAATCTTCATGAACCCGAGGCTCTCCCCGCGCTCGCGCGCCCGGCCGACTCGAGTCATTGGGATCTTGCCGATGAGCGCCTTTGCGCCCGAAGCGCGCACCTCGCGCTCGGTCATTCCCGCCCGCCCCAGCGGCGGATCGATGAAAAGCGCGTAGGCACCAATGCGCTCGCTTACGCGACGCGGATCGGCATCGAGTACATTGGCTGCCACAATCTCGTAGTCATTCCAAGAAGTGTGTGTGAAGGCACCGCGCCCATTGACGTCCCCCAGCGCCCATACTCCCGGCACGTTCGTGCGCAACTGCTCATCGACGCGTATGAACCCGCGCTCATCGCACGAGATCCCCGCCACGTCCAGCCCTAGCCCGTCGGTGTTGGGGCGCCGGCCGATCGCAAGTAGCAGGTGACTGCCGGCAACTGCGGGTTCGCCTGCGACACACTCCGACCGGACCGCGACGCCCGCTCCATGCCGAGCGACGCCGATGCATTTCGCATTCAAGCGGATTTGTATGTCTTCGCCGACCAAAATGTCATGAATCGCTTCCGAGACATCTTCATCTTCCCGCGCGATGAGCCGCGGACCCTGCTCGACGATCGTCACTCGCGAGCCAAAGCGCCGATACATCTGCGCAAATTCCAACCCGATATAGCTACCCCCCACAATCACGAGGTGCTCAGGCAAATAGTCCACTTCCATCATGCTGGTATTCGTAAGGTACGGCACATCGCGCAGTCCATTCCACTGAGGCACGAAGGGTGTTCCGCCAACGTTGATGAAAATGCGCTCCGATTCCAGTACCTCGCCATCGACGGCAACGCGGTGCGCCCCCGTAAAGCGCGCCGATCCCCAGAAGACGCTCAACTTGGGCATTGCCTTGACCCAAGCAGCGACCCCGTCGACAGAAGCTTGCACGATGCCGTCCTTGCGCGCCCGTACGGCCCGCATATCCACTCCGATCGGCCCGCTCAGCGTTACGCCGAAGTCCGCGTGGCGACGCGCCATGAAAGCCGCGTAGGCGCTCGCCACGAGCGTCTTCGTAGGAATGCAGCCGTCGTTTACGCAGGTGCCGCCGAAGTGTTCGCGCTCAATGAAAGCGACCGACATCCCCGCGTTCGTCAGCCGGCCGGCAAGTGGCGGCCCGGCTTGTCCGCTGCCGATGATGATTGCGTCAAAGCGCCGCGTCATGAACGTCGCTCCCCCGTGCGCAGGGACCATCCGCAGCTATTTTGCCCCGCGACCGCTCGGACCGCGATCCCGCCAACCCCCGATTCGCTGGGACGGGAGTTCAAGCGCTTCGCGTAGCAAGTTCTACCCAGGCTGGGACGGGCGTTCACTGCGCCCGGCGCACTCAATCCAAGACGACTCTCCGGCCCTAAGGGCGGTCACTCATCAGTTTGCTCTGCAGTCCGGAATTCTGAGCTCCCTTTTAGGCAAACTGTCGAAGAGCACATCATTGGCCATTATGAAACCGTGATCGGGGTTTCGGCCGCAATACTGCTCCAGCCATTTCATCATGGCCTCCATTTCGGGCAACGGCCGGTACCTACGTCGACACGCGGCCAGATCCGGCGGCGTCAGTGCATTTCGCCCCGAAAGGTATCCCTGTGACCATTGGCCAAGCAGCGTTCGATCCCGCGACTCGGTCGCGCGCAAGATCTTCAGCGCCTCACGACATCCTCGATGCCCGATGCCGACCTCAACTGTATCGTCGGCCCATCCGGGGGCCGCCAAAGAAAGGGTTAACGCAAGAGCAAGGCCAAGCAGCAAAGCGCCACGACTCGCCATAGCAATCCGCCTCCATGCGCTACAGGCATACTCGACCCCCGCCTGACATTCCGTCCGGCGAAAAGCCTCCGAGAGAACGCGCGACGAGGTGCCTGGGGCCCGATCGTTCGCGCAGGCGGGCGTCCGTCGGGTTGACATGCCCGCCTCTGTAGATCCGTCCCGTTTTGCCATGCTATTTGACCCCTTTCACTTCGTCGCCGCCTCGAGGAAAGCGATGGGCGAGGCCAGATTCGCAGCGAAGGATGGTCTGAGCCCGTGCCGCCGCACGAGGTACTCGGGCGCGTTGTAGGCAAGCCAGGTCTTGCCTTCCGCGTCTTCCCAGACGAGCGCCTTGAGCGGCAAATCGATTCCCGACACCGCCGCTGCCTGCATCAGCGGCGTACCCGCCTTCGGATTGCCGAAGATCAGCATTTGTTCCGGACGCAGCGTCAAACCCGCGGACGCGGCATCCCGGCTGAAATCGATACGAGCAAAGACAATCAGACCACGCTCCCTGAGAAGTCGCTCGAGCTGGTCGAGCGTGTCCGCAACACTGTGCTGCGAGGGAATTGTGACGATCCCGGAGTCCATTTGGGTCTGCTGCATCGGATACGCTCCAACGGTGGCGATGAACGTACAGACGATAGCTAAGGAAACTCCGGTGCCCGGCCAGAGTCTTCGCAGGCTTTACGCGATTGCGGTGCGCATCGGCTGCAACCTGCCAAGCATTTCCGATCAAGCACATTTGGCCTCGCTCGTCCTACCGGACCGCGTCTCCAGATCAATTCGATGTCTTAGAAATCCCGGCGGAGGATTTCTTGCGAGCCCTCAAGCTGATTCTTCCCGTCCGGATGCGCGTGCGCAAGTGGCTGTGAGACGACCGCTGAAGGGTCACTCAAAAAAAAGACAACAAGCGTCTCGAAGCAGCCCTCGCCCGAGCACGCCTCTGACCCCTTTCAGGGTACGCTCTTAGGCCTTCTCGGATAGGGGCCGCAGCCGGCAGGTTGCTGCCGCTGAACGCGGGACATGTAGCCGCGGGCTTCGAA
Organism: Burkholderiaceae bacterium; assembly: GCA_035625725.1. Lineage (GTDB taxonomy): Bacteria > Pseudomonadota > Gammaproteobacteria > Burkholderiales > Burkholderiaceae_F > GJ-E10. The sequence continues at coordinate 50,918 of DASPPB010000014.1, read as the reverse complement.
CCTTTCGCCCCTCAACGCTTCGAGACGTTTGCCACTTCGAACCCGGCTCCAGGGATGCGCTTGCGTTCCAAACGAATATTCCGGCTTCGCCCTTGCATCAGCTCGGAAATCGCGTTGGCCCAATGCGGGCTTGCCTCTCTTTGCGGGTTAAGCCAACATCACGGAAGTTGACATGGCCCGGAAATCGACTCGGGGCTTCGCGGCCGGCCGGCAGCACGACTGCCTCGTTACGGTGCGGGCACACCCCGAGACGCCGGTGCGCCGGCCATTTGGGCGCCAACTGCGGGCGTGCTCTCGCGTAGCGCAAGAGGCACGAAAATCGCGAACCCGGGTTCTCTTTTGCGACTTCAGTTGCCGAGGCCGAAGAACTGGCGCAGGAGGCTCTTTCGTTTAGCCTGCACGACCGGGGCGGGCTGCGTCCTTTCCTCGGCGTCCGCCATCCTCTTGACCGAAGCCGCGTAGTCGCGGTCTTCATGCGCGATATGGTTCAGCAGCCAGGTGGAGAGCATCGTGTGCAGCTCGTCGCTTATATCTTCTCCCTTTGCCGCACGCACCGTGAAACTGTTCACCCGTTTGATGAAGAGTTCGTGAACTTTCTGGTGCGGCTTAAGGAAGCGATAGCCGGCCTCCTCCATGAGGGACTCTTCGAAGCCGAAGTGCGACTGGGTGTAGTCGACGAGTTGCTCGATGATGTGACCCACGCGCGTGCGATCCTTGGCAGCACGTGCCTCCTCGAGCGCGTTGATGTACGAGACGATCCTCCTGTGCTGGGAATCGATGACATCGATCCCTGTGTTCAGTGTCGAGTTCCACACAATCGTCATCGCGCACTCCCACGTATACCCGTCATGCAGTCGGTACTAGAAAGGCTAAAGCCAAGCGAGCCGAACCTCCCACACACGAGAGGAACAAACCGCCGTCTTTTCAATGCTTCGGTTCGGGCAAATGAGAAGCACTTCGCGTCAGGACTTCCGCTGCATGCGTCGACCTGGTCGCAATTCGTTTTATTTATTTGACGCGGCGTCTCGCGCTGCTGTGGATGACGCGCGCGATTCAGGAGGCCGATCGCCACAGACCCGAGCGGCGGAAACCTCGAATTTCCTCTCGGCCCAAGCGCACTCCGCGCGTTTTGCGGCGCCCGACGGTGCCGTTGGGCTCGCGCAGGGGCAACTCAAATTCGGTGCAATTTCTCCTTCGCAATGGCGCTCGATCGCGGGCGCGACGCGCAGTGCCGACCCGGAGGCTGGTTTCTCCCGGGAAGGGGCACGGGCGGTTCGCGCGGCTCAACCCTGCGCGGCAGGTGCAACCGAAGCCCCGCCGCAGGCCGCTTCGCTAGGCCGGTCGACGTTTCGGCACTCAGCCCGCGATGCCCAACGTTTGCACAAGGAAGGTTCGCACCTTCTCCACCGCATCGGCGCGCGCAGTGCGGTTGGGATGCAATTGGGCCCCTCGCTCCATGCAACCTCGCATGTAACGAATCAATGCGAGACCGGAGACGCCCGTCACCGGCTTGTGGTCGATTCGCACGACCTGGCCGGTCGAAAAATCGACGAGCACATCGCAGTTACGCGCCGTCTCGACCATGCCGACGGTTCCGTCGATCCCGCCCTCCACGTCAAAGTCGTGGTAGACGCCGGGGTAAGTCTGGAAACTGACCTGATTGCCCTGCGTTTGGATCCAGTCGGCAAACTCCCGCGTCGGGCCAACCGGCACGAGGTTGTCCGCATCACCGTGAAAGAACAACATCGGAGCGCGGTCCGTTGTCGTATCGCGGTACTGCGGCTCGGCCATTCCGTAGAACACGACGTGGGCCGCGAATTTCGGCCCGGTTGTAGTCAGCACGGCGGCTCGCGCGCTCTCAAGCGCCGACTCCATGGCCACCGCGCCGCCTCGCGACCATCCCATGATCCCAACGTGCCCCGAGTCGATGCGCGGATCGGAGGCCAGCACCTTGAGTGCCGCAAAGGAGTCGGCAAGGTCCGCCAGGCTCCTGAGCTTGCTCTGGTCGCTTGCGCTCTCCCCGATACCACGCGGCGCGAAGCTGTCGACGACAAACGCCGCTACACCCCACTCGGTAAGGCTCTTGGCCCACTTTCGAATATTTTCGCCCTGCGCCCCTCCAAGGCCGCCGCTTCCGTGTTTGAGAATCATCGCCGGCACCGGCCCTTTTGCGGCGCTCGGCAGGTACAGGTAGCCGACGACCGTCACCGGCGAGCCCTGGCCATGCACGTACTCGCTCCATGTACTGGGCGTTCGCGACGCAATGTCGAGCTTTTCTTGGGCCATTCCGATCGATGGCGCAATCAGCGCGAACACCATTGCCACGTCGCGCAAGCAGCGTCTCACCGCACGCTCCCACATTTTTCGCTCCGCTTCTGTTTTCGTGAAAAGCCACACTAACGTGCGGCATCGGCGTAATGCTGACCTGCATCAGCAAAGCACGGAATAGGTGTAACGAACTCGCGCGTTACGACTTCACGGCAACACTCGCTGCCGGCCAATGGGCGAGCTGGTCGCACGCGGAACAGCCCCTGCACCGCCCCGTGTGTGATGAACGTGAAACCCAATTGCAGCTCGACCGCGCCCCACATTGTCGCGCGCGCGGCCTCGGAAACGCGCAGACCGCGCCTTCCCGGTGAGGCGGGCTGCGCCTGCCCGCGTGGCACTGAGCGCGCTTCGCGAAACGCCAACCGAGCTAAGCTTATGAAATCGGCGTATGGCCGCAGGCGGACTGCGCTGTCCCTTCGGACCCAAGCCCGCCGGGTGAGCGCCTGCGGTCCGCGCCGCGGTTTCTGCACTGCAAATCCGCTCGCGATTCACGTTTTCGGGTCTTGCCACCATGATCGATTTCGACGCCCGGGCGCGCCAGTGGGATGCCGATGCGCAGTTTGTAGAGCGCGGGCGCAAAATTGCCGCCGCAATTCGTGGCCGCGTCGCCCTCACTGCGCGGATGCGGGCGCTTGACGTCGGTTGCGGCACCGGACTGCTGAGCATTCCTCTGGCTGGCGATCTTGGACACATCACCTGCATCGACACCTCTGCCGGCATGCTCGAGGTGCTCAACGAAAAGATCGCGGCCCAGCATCTGACCCATGTCAACGCCCAACTCCACGATCTTGCGGCAGCCGATTTGCCGGGTGCCCCCTTCGATCTGATCATGTCCTCGATGACGTTGCACCACATTGCGGACACCGACGCCATACTCGCGAAATTCGCTGCCCATCTGCGGCCTGGCGGCTGGCTTTGTCTGGCCGATCTTGATCGGGAGGACGGCAGCTTTCACGGCGAGGATGTTGACGTGCATCACGGTTTTGAACGTGAGGCGCTAAAGCGCAAGGCGCGCAGCGCCGGTTTCGCCGACGTGCACTTTGATACGGTCTTCACGATTGGCAAGGAGCGAGACGGCGTCGTGCGCGAGTATCCCGTCTTCTTGCTTACCGCGCGCAGGGCTTAGCAGCCCGGTGCGAGATGCCCCGATTGCGACGGGCGCACCGGGCACAAGGCCCGCACCCTTCTTTGTCGAGCCAAACGCCCCGCCTTGCCGCGCAGGAGCTCGCCGCCCGGATGCTCCAGGCGCGTGCGACTTCCGCGTAACATGCGCGCCTTGCTCGTGCAATCGCACGTGCCACAGGGGTAAAACGATCGAAAGGAGAATTGAAGTTGAAGCTCTACTATTCGCCCGGTGTCTGCTCCCTCTCGCCGCACATCGTATTGCGCGAGGCGGGCCTGCCCGTGGAATTGGTCAAAGTCGACTTGCGCAGCAAGCGCACGGCAAGCGGCGAGGATTACAAATCCGTCAATGGCAAAGGATATGTTCCCACGCTTGAACTCGATGATGGCCGGCGTCTGACCGAGGGCCCGGCGATCGTCCAGTACATCGCCGACCAGGTGCCCGCACGCCGTCTGGCCCCCGAGGCTGGCACGTTCGATCGCTACCGCCTGCAGGAGTGGCTCAATTTCATTTCCACCGAGCTGCACAAGCAATTCTCGCCCCTGTTTGATCCGGCAAGCGACGACGCCCTCAAGCAGCGCCAGCGCGAACGTTTGCGTGGGCGTCTGAGCTGGGTCGCGCAACAACTGGCAGGACACGATTACCTGATGGGAGCCAACTTCACGGTGGCCGATGCCTATCTGTTCACGGTGCTCAACTGGACGCCTCACGTAGGCATCGACCTCACGCAATGGCCGGCGCTTGGGGCCTACGTCCAACGCATCGCGACCCGACCGAAGGTCCGCGAGGCGCTGCAGGCCGAGGGACTGCTCAAATCATGAGGTAGCGGCCAGGGCCGGCTGCGCACCCACCTGCGGCTGCGGCACCAACGGCAGGCGAAAGCGGATCACTCCGCTTTCGCCCGTGTCGCGCTGCGCGCTATAGCCCCGTGCAACCATCATGCCGCGCATGGAATCGTTATCGGCCAGCACGTAACCGAACAATTCCGAGACGTGGCGCTCGCGCGCGCAGTTTTCGAGCGCCTCCATCATTGCGAATCCCAGCCCGCGTCCCTGCCAGCTGTCTTCCACCGCGATTCCGAATTCGGCCTGGTCGCTGCCGGTGACCCGGTTGTACTGTGCAAAGCCTCGAATTTCCTCTTCCGATCCGGACGCATCGATTGCGACAAAGGCCATTTCGCGGTCATAGTCGATTTGCGTAAATCGCACCAGCCGGTCGAGTGTCAATTCGCGCACCGGCGCGTGAAAGCGCCGGTACAGCGTCAGATCGGACAAACGCGCGACGAAGCGCCGCTGCGCCTCCGCGTCTTCGGGCCGGACCGGGCGCAACAACACCAGGGCGCCATCGGTCAGATGCAACTTCGATTCCAACGTCTTGGGATACGGATGTATCGCCAGGTGCGAATACACCGGATCCGGTGCCAAGGGCGCCTGATCGATTACCACGCGCGCATCGAGCGCGATGACCCCGTTTTCATCGGCCAGCAGGGGATTGATGTCGAGCTCCGCAAGACAGGGCAGTTCGCACGCGAGTTCGGAGACCCGCAACAGGGCGTCGATCAAGGCTTCCATGTCCACGGCCGGCATGCCGCGAAAAGGCTTGAGCATGCTCGCTACACGCGTGCGGTCAATCAAGTCGCCGGCGAGCATGCGGTTCAAAGGCGGAAGCGCCAGGGCCGAGTCACGCACGACCTCCACGGCAATGCCACCCATGCCAAAACTAACCACGGGACCGAAGGCAGGGTCGCGGGCGATGCCCACGATGAGCTCGCGGCCGGAGGGCCGGCTCACCATCCGTTGCACGAGGACACCGCGAAACTGCGCCGCCGAGGCGCGCTTGAGGACGCGCTCGCGAATCAGCTCAAAGCCCAGCCCGACCTCCTCGGGCGACTTCAGTCCCAGGAGCACGCCACCGACGTCGCTCTTGTGGGTGATGCCTTCGGCCCGCACTTTGAGCACGACCGGGTAGCCGATTTGTTCGGCCAATGCCTTGGCCTCCGCCGAGGTCGCTGCAAGCCGTCCCTGCACCACTTCAATGCCGCAGGCCGCTAGCAGCGATTTGGCCTCGTCCTCCGCCAGCAGCGTGCGCCCTTGCCGTTGCGCCTGCGCGAGAACCCCGCGCGCGGCCGTGATTTCGAGCGCGCTCGCGCCCTCGGATCCGCCACTGATGGGCGGCGGCAGTTGCAGTCGCAGCTGACGGTGCCGTACAAACTGCGCCAGATAGCCAAACGCCTCCACGCCTTGCTCGGGACTTCGCATGGCCGCGTAGCCCGCCTGCTTCAGAATGGACCGGCCTTGCGCCGCGTCGGCCTCGCCCAGCCAAGCCGAAACAACCGGTTTGCTGCTCGCGGCGGCCAGGGGCAGCAGCGCTCGCGCGATCTCGGCCGCACCCAGACGTATGGTCGGACAAAAGAGAACCAGCACGCCGTCGTTGGCCTCATCGGCAAGTAACAGTTCGAAGGCGCGCGAGAAACGCGCGCAGTCGGCATCGCCGATGATGTCGACTGGGTTGCCCTTGGACCAGGTCGCGGGCAGCACAGCGTCTAAATCGCGCTTGGTCTCGGCCCCGAGCAGTGCGAGCGACACGCCCACGTCCGACGCAGCGTCGGCGGCAAGCACTCCGGGGCCGCCCCCGTTGGTCAGGATGGCCAGGCGAGGGCCGTGCGGCAGTCGGCCACTTTGCAACGCCTCACTAGCCGAAAACAGTTGCGCGTATTTGGAGATTCGAATCGCGCCGGTGCGCCGCAACGCGGTGTCAAAGACGGCATCGTTGCCCGCCAGCGCCCCGGTGTGACTGAACGCGGCCTTCGAACCGCTCGCGTGCCGCCCGGCTTTGAGCACGACGACGGGCTTGATGCTCGCGGCAGCGCGCAAGCTCGAGAGAAACTGGCGGGGACGATGCACACCCTCGACATACAGCACGATGCTGCGGGTCTGCGCATCGAGTGCAAGAAAATCGAGCAGGTCTCCGAATTCGACATCCGAACCGTCGCCGGTCGTGATGACCGACGAAAATCCGAAGCCCGCCGACCAGGCGTAGTCGAGCAAGGCGGCAGCCACGGCGCCCGACTGAGAAACCAGTCCGATGTTGCCACTGCGCGCGGCGGTGCGAGCAAACGTCGCGTTCAACCCGATCGAAGGCCGCATCAAGCCCAGGCAGTTCGGGCCAATAACGCGCACCCCGGCTTCGCGGGCGCGCGCAAGTGCTTCTTCCTGAAGCGCCAGGCCCGAGGGCCCCACCTCGGCAAAGCCCGCGGACAGAACCAAAACCCCGGCCACGCCTCGTTGGGCGGCCTCTCGCATCACTTGCGGCACCGCCGCCGCGGGCGTAACCACAACGACCAGATCGGGCGCCGACGGCAGATCCGTCAGGCTGGCATAGCAGCGGTGTTCGAGAACTTGCGTGTGCTTGGGGTTGACCGCGAACACGTCGCCGCGGAATCCGCCAGCCAAGACGTTGCGAAAGACGTCACGCCCAAGCGCGCCGACCCGCTCGGTTGCCCCAACGATGGCCACCGATTGCGGCACCAGGGCCGAGAGCACGTTATGCACGGTAGGTTGCCTGTTTTCTGCAGTGCAGCATAAAACGGATTCTGCTCCAATCCCCCGCCAATGCCAAGTTGGCGGGCTAGAAGGCAGTTATCTCTCGCATTGGGGTGGGTCCCAACGCCAGACGGAACCGGTATCGTCGAGACATGCACTGGAGACCGATGCCGAAGATGCCGAAACTACGCGCCCGCGGTCGCGGCGGGGCTTGCGGTCGCATCCATCCGAACTCCAATCCCCACGGGCGCGCTCGATCGCGCGTCGGCGCGCAGTGACGCAGGCTTCCTCCCCGTTGGCAGCAATGTCCCTGTCCACCGTGCACCGCTGGCCGGCGCAAACGATCAGCGGCAAGACGAATGCGCAGGCCGGCGCCGTGTGTGCGACGGTATGGCCCACGCGCTCGCTGCAGACGCGCGAGCGATGGTTCGACGAGTTGTATCTTTGGACCGACGGCTTTGAGCCAAACCCGGTGCAATGGTCACGCATCCAGTTGTTGGGACTGCGTCGCGCCCTTGGGCTGCTTGCGCGCGAAGAATGCGAGCAAGTCGGGGTCACCCTGTCCTTCGGCACGGTGCAAAAGTACGACGAGCGCATCGACGCGCAGTTGCGCGCGCACGCCCTGGTGGCCCACCGACTCACGGTAATTCTGCGCGGTTCCGTTGAGCTCGTACGCTCGAGCTACCGGGTCCGCGCGTTCGTCGATTACTTGCGAGCGCAGCGCATACCGGTCGGACTGCGGATTACTTCGCCCCGGCTGGTGATGGAGCTGAGCGCATTTGGGCTTGTGCAGCCGGATTTCGCCAAGATTCTGGCGCCGAGCTCCAATGTCGCCGAGGCCTGGGACAACCTCGCCCTGGAAGCGCGCGTCGCGGGCATCTCCGAACAATGGCTGATTGTTGCGGGCCTGCAGAGCCAGGAGCAGGTTGAACGCGCCATGCAGGCCGGAATCGGGTTTGGTCAGGGCAATGCCGTGCGGCCCGCACTAAACCCGTTTCGCGATTCGCAGGCGGCGCATCGTACCGAATTCGTGGATCGAGCCGCGCAGATTCGCACCGACCTGCGCCCCGCTTGCGGCTAGGCTTCAGCGCAGATCCTTCAAATCGGCCGCCAGCCGCTGCGCGCGTGCGATGGCCGCAGCCCGCTGTCTATGGGCCCAATCGCCGACCTGCTGCCGAACCGCCGGCGAGCGGCTCAGACGCGCCACGACCGCTTCCACAATCAGCGCATCGCGCGCACCGCCGGCGGCGTCTTGAAATCGCTCCAGCGCCGGGAGTCCGAGGCGACGAATCCGCTTGGGCAAGCTCGCGTGCAGCATCTCGATGCCGTAGCGCAACGCCTTGGCTTGAATGCGGGCTTTATGCTGACGCCGGATCGTGAGCTGCGCAAAGGAGCGCGCGGTAGCGGTCAAACGGCGCTGTCGCACCCGCACCGCCTTAGGCGCTAGGCTCGCAAGCCGCTTGCTGGCCTTGGCCGGAGCGCTGCCACTCCAGCGCAGCGCACGCAACGCAAACTCCGCAAATGGCGGGGATTGCAACTGGCGCCAAAGGGCCTCGCGCGCGGCGTCGCGCCGCGCTGCGGCCGCTGCACACAGGCGCTTCCAGACTGGCGCACTGCTTGGCCCGGCAGCCGATGCCAGGGGTGGGAGATGCTCGCCGCAGAGCACGTCCCAGTCCCGCACGACCCCAAATCGCCCGGCCCAGAGCTGCAGGCTGCGGCGCAAATGCGGCGGCACTTCGGCCCCAGAACCCAACAAATCCAGGCCCGCACGCATGCGCCGCATGGCAACGCGCGCCTGGTGAACGAATTCCGGGTCCCCAGCCGCGGAAAAATCCGCAGCATTGGCCAACATCGTCGTCATCCCCAGCGCAACGAGGCGACGCGCTGCTGCGCCGACGCGCATTTCGGGCGCGAAGGCTCGGTGCACCATGGAAGAGCCCGCGGCAAACGGTGTCGGGCCGCGACCGAGTGCCAGCCGATAGCCGCGTGCCGCCTTGGAGATGCCATAGGGCAGCAGGCTCAGGTCGGATCGGCGCCTTCCCTCGGAGCCGGACAGTCGCAACGCCAGATCGAGCAGCGCTTGCTGCGCCCCGGCCCGCAGCTCGAGCTCCGCTTCGCAGATGGCCTCGGCACGATCCTCGGCCCGGATTTCGCCCAGGTCGATGACGGCTTCGACCTGCGCATCGTCGCAGACGAGGGTCCAGGCCGAACGAACAAACCTCGTCCGGAAAACCGGACGCAGATTCGCGAGTTCCGGCCCCAAGAGCTGTCCCAGAGGAGAATCTGTCAGCGAGGCAAGGTCGATGCGCCCCCCGGGCGCAGGGCGCTCCCACTCGCCGCGCACACTCAGCGCTGCCTCCGAGTCCTGCGTCTTGACGGTCTGGACCCATCGACGCGCGCGGCCCGTGCCAATGGCGCGCAGTCGCAGCGCCGCTTTGCTTTGCGCCAGACGCTGGTCCGACGTGTCGAAATACACGCTGTCGATGTGCTCCTTGCGCGCTCGGCCCAGGCGGTTCAGCCGCGCGCGCAGCGCGGATACGTCCTGAGGACGCAGCTTGAGCTTGAGTTCGATCTCCTGGCCAGAATCGAGCGCAGGAAGCCCGCTGGCAGGCAGCGCTTGCGATGCGAGCCGTGCCTTCCGAAGTGCGGCAGCACCCTTGGCCATGCAAAACTTATTCCGAAGTGGCAATATGCGCTTATGCGCGGAACCGAGTACCCACCCCGCATTCTGATTGTTGACTCCCACGGGCAGCCGGTGCGGTGGGCGGCGCTGCCCCGTGCAGCGCGATACTACGCTTGCGGCAAGGTCGTAAACGATCTCGGCGAACGCCTCTTTTCTCTTACCGGGGGCCTCCAGGAATTATCGGGCGAACGCTCCTGCGTCGTCAGCAGTTCCATCGTCATGATCCGCGGGCGCCATCGCAGCCCCGGCGGGCGCAGCCATGTGGGCCTGACCAAGCACCGGCTCTTCGCCCGCGATCGCCACGTATGCGCCTATTGCGGCGCGCATTGCAGTGAGCCGGACCTGACGGTCGAGCACATCGTGCCGGTATCCCGGGGGGGTCGCCACGAGTGGACGAACGTGGTTACGGCCTGCCGCTCCTGCAACACCCGCAAGGGCAATCGCAGTCCCGAAGAAGCGCGAATGCCCCTGCTGTACGTACCCTACGCGGTGTGCCGCAACGAGGGCTTCATCCTGAGCAACCGGCGCATTCTGGCCGACCAGATGGCCTTTCTGCAGGCTACGCTTCCACGGTATTCACGCTGGGCTCAGGCCTAAGATCGTCGGCGCGCAAAGAGCCGACATCGCCCGCCGAAGGAACGCAAAAAAGCAAATCGGGCCCGTGCAGCGCAAGGCTCCACGGGCCCGGTTCGTGGGCGCAACCGCCCGCTCGACTCGGTCTTACTTGAGGTTCTTGCTGACGAACTTGGTAAGGTCGAACATCGAAACCTGCGACTTGCCGCCAAACAGCGGGCGCAGCTTGTCGTCAGCATTGATGTTGCGGCGGTTCACCGGGTCTTGCAGCTTGTTCTTCTTGATATAGGCCCAGATCTTGCTGGTCACCTCGGTGCGCGGCAGCGGGTTGGAACCGATCACCGCCGCCAAGGGGCCGACGGGGGTGAGCGGCTTCATGAACGCCGCATTGGGCTTGCGTGCCGATTTTTTCTTTGCGACCTTCTTGGCCGGCGCCTTCTTCGCAACCTTCTTCGCCGTTTTCTTCGAGGCCTTCTTGGCCGAGGATTTCTTTGCTGCTTTCTTTGCCTTCTTGGCAGTTGCCATCAACGATCTCCTGGTTGGGAATGACGAATACAGCGACAGCGTTCTTGTTGCTTGCAGAGGGTACTCAAAGAGCGCTCTCGTTGCGTGACCGCAATACTATGCGATTTGCGACGAGAATCAAGCGTTTTCAGAGGGAAAAATTCGATTTTCTTGGGTCGACGCAACATTTCTCAGAGGCAATGCGTCTGTTCGCTGCACATGAATTTGTTCATCGCAAGCGGCATCGACACAACATGTAGGTCTGATCGTGCGGATGTCTCCACGCGTTGTAGAAAAACCTGCGGCAGCGCACCGGTAAAATCGCCCGGCGATGCTGCGCGCACCCGTTTTCCGCCTCTTCCTGGGCTTTGCCGCCGCCTGCGCATTGGCCGCGGCGATAACGGCCGCGGATACCGGAATCGATCGCCAGTGGTTTTTGGCGATCAACCACGCCTCCGCGCGCTGGCTGCCCGAGTCGGTGCCCAGTTGCCTGACCCTGCTGGGCCACGGCTTGGTTGCCGTGATGCTGCTTGCCACCTTGCTGCGGCGCGCCCCCCAAGTGCTGGCCGCGGCCCTGTACGCTACGCCGCTCGCCGCGGCATTCTCTCGCTGCGGAAAGTGGCTCGTGGCTGCACCGCGGCCTGCCGGCGTGCTTGATTTGTCGAGTTTTCGCATTCAGGGGCCGGTTCTGAGCGGCCACAACTCCTTTCCTTCGGGACACTCCATTACGATCTTTCTCGTCGCCTCCGTGGTCGTTCTCGGAACCGAAGGACTGCGCGAGCGGCCGCTAGCGGCGCTCGCCTTGCTGTGCGCGGCGCTGCTGGCCGCCGCCTCGCGCGTGATGGTGGGCGCGCACTGGCCAGCAGACGTTTTCGGGGGGGCGCTCTTCGGAATGCTCGCCGCGCTGGCGGGCACGCTCGCCGCGCAGCGCTGGCCGTTCTGGCGCCATGCGAGCGCGCGCATCGCGTTGGCCCTGATCGTTTTGGCCTGTGCCGCTTCCCTGGCCGCCGCCGACACGGGCTATCCCCTTGCGCTGCCGCTGCAATGGCTCGCCGTTGTCATAGGCGCTGGCACCGCCGTCGCGACACTCTGGCGCGCACTGCGCGAGCGCCAGAGTGGTGCAGCCCGCCCGTGAGCCAGCCTGCGAGCACGGCGCGCACTCCGGGCGAGCCGCGCTTCGCCCTTGCGTGGCTGCTGTTGGCCTGCGCCCTGTTGCTGTTGCCCACACTGGGGCTGTACCCGCTCTTTGACGTGGATGAGGGGGCTTTTTCCGAAGCAACACGAGAAATTCTGCAAAGCGGCGACTGGGTTTCAACCACCCTCAACGGCGTGCCCCGTTACGACAAGCCGATACTGATCTACTGGCTGCAGGCCCTGAGCGTGAGTGTGTTGGGGCTCAACGAGTTTGCGCTGCGCCTGCCCTCCGCGCTGGCCGCACTGGGATGGGTTGCGGCCATTGTGCGCTTTGCGACGCCACGCCTGGGCTCGAATAGCGCCCTGCTTGCCGGCTGGATTGCGGCGACGAGCCTGGGCGTGATGGCGATGGGCCGGGCAGCTACCGCCGATGCGCTGCTCAACGCGTTGCTGGCGGCGACCATGTTCGATCTTTGGCGCCACTTGGAGGGAAGCGGACGCCCCGTGGCCTTGCGCCGCGTCTACCTTTGGATGGCGCTGGGCACCCTGACCAAGGGGCCCATCGCCATTCTGATCCCCTTCGCTGTCAGCCTCGGCTACTGCGCGATGGCACGGCGTTGGCGCGACTGGGCACGCGCGGCGTTTGATCCGCTGGGCTGGCTGCTGCTGTTGGCTCTGTCCGGACCCTGGTACCTGGCGCAACTCATTCTTCATGGCCGCGCATTCGTGGATGGTTTTTTGCTGCGCCACAACCTGGAGCGCTTTAGCGGCACCCTCGAGGGGCACGGCGGCGCCCTGTGGTACTACTTCGCCGTTGCGCCATTGTTGCTTTTGCCATGGTCGGGACTGTTGCTGCGCGCGCTGCGGCACCTGCCGGAGGACTGGCGCGACCCCTTGGCGCGCTACTTGGTGATCTGGTTTGGCTTTGTTTTCGTCTTTTTTTCGCTCTCGGGCACCAAGCTACCCCATTATCTGCTCTACGGCATGACGCCGGTGTTCCTCTTGCTGGCGTGTCGGGCCCGGGAGGGCGCCGGAAGCGCCGGCTTGTTGTGGCTGCCCTGCCTGTTGCTGCTCGCGCTGCCGCTGGTGCCTGCGCTCGTCCGGGAATTGAGTGCGACGACCACCGATCCGCGCCTGGCTTTTTATGCCGCGCTCGCCGCAAGGGCAACGACGATCGCGACCCGCTCCCACTACGCCTACTACGCGCTCACGCTGGCCGGCGCCTTGGCGGCCCTGGGCTTGCTTGCGTACCGCGCCGGGCCGCCATTGCGCAGGGCGCTGGCCGCAAGCGGGGCGCTGGCGCTGGCCTTGGGCTGGGGGTTGATTCCCTGGGCGGGAGAAATGCTCAACGGTCCCGTGAAACACGCGGGACAGGTGGCGGCCCAATTGCCGGGCACCGTTGTGCAGTGGCAGATCGCCGCCCCTAGCTTCAGTGTCTATCGCCGAGAGATCACACCCGCACGCCCCCCCGCACCGGGAGAAATGGCGCTCACGCGTACCGATCGGTTCGACCCGAGCGTGTCGGCCGACGTGCTGTACGCCGAGGGGCCGATCGTGCTGCTTCGCCGTCGTCAGTAATTGTTTCCGCGAGCCAGCACAACGGTTGCCGCTCGCACCAAACCGTAGGCGATCCAATCGCGCACTCGCTCGGGCCACGAGCGGCGGGCGAAATCCGAGGCGTGCAGAAGGCGCGCGCCGTCGCCCATGGCCGACTCGATAAGCCCGCGCAATTCCTCGGCAAACTCACGCGCGCGCACGACCACGTTGGCCTCGCGCGCCAGGAGCAAGCTCAGCGGATCGATATTGCTCGAGCCTACCGTGGCCCAGTCCTCGTCGACCACCGCCGCCTTGGCATGCAGGTAGCTACGCCGGTACTCGTAGATCTCGATGCCGGCGGCAAGCAGCTGGCCGTAGAGCGCGCGCTGCGCATAATGCTGCAGCCGATATTCGACCCGCCCTTGCAGCAACAGACGCACGCGCACGCCTCGACGGGCCGCACGGACCAGGGCGCCGCGAAAGCGGCGGCCGGGTAAAAAATAGGCGCTCGCCAACAAAATCTGGCGCCGCGCGGCGCGCAGCGACCCGAGGTAGCTGTGCTCAATACTGCGCCGATTGCGAAAGTTATCGCGCAGCAGGAGGGCCGCGCGCACCCCTCCTTGCAAGGGGCGGGGGGGGCGCACTCGGCGCGGCGGAGGTTCGGAGATCTCGCGCCAGTTGGCCACGGCCACCCCCCACCACAGGCGCCGCATGGCCGTCGCGATGGCCGCGACGATCGGCCCCTCGCATTCGACGGCGATGTCAAAGCGCGGCCCGATCGGCTCACCGGTGAACTCGTCGCGCAGCGGGTTGTCGTCGATGTTGATCCCGCCCAGGAAGGCGAGGCGATCGTCAACCACGACGAGCTTGCGGTGCATGCGCCGCAGTAGCTGGCGCCTCGGCCGCCACCAGCGCTGTGGACGGTAGATACGCACCTGAACCCCGTCTTCCGGGAGGCGCACGGCAAGCTGCCGCGCGAATTCGCCGCCGCCGAAACCGTCGATGAGCACCCGCACCTCCAGCCCGCGTCGTGCCGCCGCGGCAAGCGCGTCGACCACGCTGCGACCGACATCGTCGTCGGCGAAAATGTACGTCTCCAGGTGCACAAGACGTCGGGCGCCTGCGATCGCCGCGAGCAGTTCCGGGAAGTAGTGCTGGGCCGAGCCGAGCAGCCGAATGCGGTTACCGTCCGTGAAATGCGGCCGCATGAGCGGTCGCAAGGTGCCGGCAATTCTTCTTGCTATCGCGCCCGATGACGCGCGCATCAGAGCTCCAGGTCGGCGATGAGCGGGGCATGATCCGAACATCGGGCCCAGGAGCGGCCGCGCGGCACCAACGCGCCGCGTGCACGCAGTCCGCGCACGTAGATGCGGTCGAGTGTAAGAAACGGAACGAGACTCGGAAAAGTTCGTGCGACCTGCAAGGGCCTGCGCCATGGCAGCAGCCCCCCCAGCCAGGCCGTCGCCTGCATCTCGTCACAGACTTCGCGCATGCTCAGGCGCTGCCGCAGCTGGGCGTCGACTCCGCGCTGCCAGTCGTTGAAATCGCCCGCCAAAATCAGGGGCGCTGCGGGGGGAATCTCGCGCTCGATGAATCGGGCCACCCACTCGGCCTGGCGCATGCGGCTGCGCTTGGCGAGTCCGAAGTGCGCGCAAATCAGGTGAATGCCGCGCGATCCTTTACCCGGCATGCGCGCCACGGCGTGGAGCATGCCGCGGCGCTCCAGCATGTGGTCCGAGATATCGTGGTTGGCGAAGTGTTCGATCGACCAGCGCGAGAGAATGGCATTGCCATGGTGACCGTGCGCGTACACGGCGTTGATTCCGTAGGCACGATGCTCGTATCCGCTGGAGGCCAATGCATCGAGCTGCCCCGAGCGCCAACGCTCCGCCCCGGTGCGCGCAAACGGCTCGTTGCGCTCCTGCACCTCCTGCAAGAAGACCAGGTCGGCGTCGATGCGGTGCAGCGCCGAACGCAGCTCGGCCACGCGCGAGCGCCGGCGGAAAGTCGTCACTCCCTTGTGAATGTTGTAGGTCGCGACTCGTAACTTTATTGGCTTCATGGCTGGCAGCCGGTCGCCGGGTGCCGCGCCCCGCTACGACATCGGCTTGGGCTCGGCATGGCGCAAACGAATGTGCAGCTCGCGCAGCTGCTTCTCATCAACGGGCGAAGGCGCCTGCGTGAGCAGGCACTGGGCGCGCTGGGTCTTGGGGAAGGCGATGACGTCGCGTATGGACTCGGCACCGGCCATCATGGTCACGATCCGGTCCAGGCCAAAGGCGATTCCCCCGTGGGGCGGCGCGCCGTAGCGCAAGGCATCGAGCAGAAACCCGAACTTGCTGCGCGCCTCTTCGGGGCCAATTTTCAGGGCACGGAACACCTTGCTTTGGATCTCCTCGCGATGGATGCGCACCGAGCCGCCGCCGATCTCCCAGCCGTTGAGGGCCAGGTCGTAGGCTTTTGCCAGGCATCGACCCGGATCGGTCTCGAGCAAATCCTCGTGGCCGTCCTTGGGTGCAGTGAAGGGGTGATGGGCGGCAACCCAGCGCCGCTCGTCTTCATCGAACTCGAACATGGGAAAATCGATGACCCACAGCGGCTGCCATCCCGCCTCGAACAGACCGCGCTGGTGGCCGAATTCGGAGTGGCCGATGCGCGTGCGCAGCGCACCCAGACTGTCGGCCACAATTTTGGAGCGATCGGCGCCAAAGAAGATTAAATCCCCGTCGCGCGCCCCGGTGCGCTCGACAATGGCCGCAAGCGCCCTGTCGTGCAGACTCTTCACGATCGGCGATTGCAGACCCTCGCGACCTTGCGCGCGCTGGTTCACCTTGATGTATGCCAGACCTTTGGCTCCGTAGATTGCGACGTACTGGGTGTAGGCGTCGATTTCCGAGCGCGCCAGCGCGCCACCGCCCGGAACGAGCAGCGCGGCCACCCGGCCGTCCTTGAGGCCGGCAGCCGAGCGAAAGATGTTGAAATCGACGTCCTTCATCACGTCGGTCAAGTCCGTGAGTTGCAGCTTGACCCGGAGATCGGGCTTGTCGGAGCCAAAGCGCTCCATCGCCTCGGCATGGCGCATCACGGGAAAAGGGTGCGGAAGCGCGGCACCGAGCACTTCGCGAAAAACGTCGCGAATCATGGCTTCCATGAGCTCGCGGATCTGCTGCTCGTCGAGAAACGAAGTCTCGATATCAATTTGCGTAAATTCGGGCTGGCGGTCCGCGCGCAGGTCCTCGTCGCGAAAGCACTTGACGATCTGGTAATACCGGTCGTAGCCGGCAACCATGAGCAACTGCTTGAACAGTTGCGGTGACTGCGGCAGCGCAAAGAACATTCCCTCGTGAACGCGCGATGGCACGAGATAGTCGCGCGCACCCTCCGGCGTGCTCTTGGTGAGCATCGGTGTCTCAATGTCCAGAAAGCCTTTCGAATCGAGATAGCGGCGCACCGCCATGGCGACCCGATAGCGAAGACGCAGATTCTGTTGCATCGCGGGGCGTCGCAGATCCAGCACGCGGTGCGTCAGACGCGTCGTCTCCGAAAGCTCATCGTCGTCGAGCAAAAACGGTGGTGGAAGCGAAGGGTTGAGAACGGCCAGTTGGCGGCACAGCACCTCGACACCGCCCGAGGTGAGTGCAGCATTTGTAGTCCCGGCCGGCCGGGCGCGCACCAGACCCGAGATCGACACGCAGTATTCGCTGCGCAGCGTCTCGGCTCGGCGGAACATCTCCGGCAAATCCGGATCGCACACGATCTGAATGATCCCCTCGCGATCGCGCAGGTCGATAAAAATCACGCCCCCGTGGTCGCGCCGACGATGCACCCAGCCGTACAGCGTCACCTCGCGGCCGATGTAGCGTTCGTCAACCAAGCCGCAGTACTCCGTGCGCATAAGTTCTCCGTCAGGTGCGTATCCGATGAATACCCAGCTCCGGCCGGGCCGACAAATTCGGGCAGGTCAAGGACTAGACCTTGCCGATGGAATCGGCGGCGGCCGGCGGCAAGGAGTGCGGTCGGGCAGACGCTGGAGGCACCACGACGCCCATCGAAATGACGAACTTCAGCGCCTCATCCACGCTCATCTCGACATCGTGCACTTCGCTCGCCGGCAAAATGAGTGTATAGCCCGACGTCGGGTTCGGTGCAGTCGGTACGTACACCGTTAGCGACTGGGCCGAAAGGTGCTTGGCGATCCGCGTTCCGGCAGCCCCGACAACGAATCCGACGGCCCACTGTCCGCGCTGCGGGAATTCAACCAGCACCGCTCGGCGAAACGAATGCCCGTTTTGCGCCAACAGGGTGTCCGACACCTGCTTCACGCTGCGATAGATGCTCGATACGATGGGGATCCGGCCGAGCATCGCTTCCCACCAAACCACAAATCGCTGCCCAATGATGTTGGCCGCGAGCATGCCCGTCAGAAAGACGATGATCGCGGCCAGCACCAGCCCAGACCCCGGCACCCGAAACCCCAACCATTGCTCGGGTCGCAGGGCCGGCGGCAGGCGCAATACGATCGGATCCATGAACGTGATGACAAAGTCCAGGATCCACAGCGTCAGCGCGAGCGGAACCCACACCAGCAGGCCCGTCATGAGGTAGCGCTTGAACATCGGCGCAGTCCCGCCTTTGGTCCGAGCCGGTCAACTGGCCGTCGAGCCACCGCCCGCATCGCGCGGTGCGGAAGCCGCATTGGCAGGTGCGGACGGTTTGGCAGCCGCCGACTCCTGGGAGGGCGTCGAGGCGGTCTCGGCCGCTTTGGTCTGCTCCGTTGCGGCGCCCGGCTTGACCTCGTCGGACTTTTTCCCCGGCTTGGCTTCGGGCTCGGGACGGTTCTTAAAGTCCGTCACATACCAGCCGCTTCCCTTGAGTTGGAAGCCCGCGGCGGTGAGCTGCTTGAAAAAAGTGGCCGCACCGCAGCGCGGGCAAATGCTAAGCGGGGCATCGGAGATTTTCTGTAGCACGTCGAGCTCGTGCTGGCAGCTCGAGCACTTGTAGGCGTAAATCGGCATCGCGGGACTCGCAGAAATTCGCAACTGGTTGAATTATAAGGTGCGCCGGTTGCCGCAGCGCAGACTCGCGCCGGGGTCAAAGCTCGATGCGCGCGCCGAGCTCGACGATGCGATTGCGCGGGATGCGGAAGAACTCGGTGGCATCGGTGGCGTTGCGGTGCATCCAGGTGAAGAGGCGGCGTGCAACGCCCTGGAGGCGCCGCCCGGGTTTGCGCTCCACCGTCTCGCGCGACAAGAAAAATGTCGTTCGCATCATGTCGAAGCCCTGTGCATCAAGCGAACAATGCGCCAGAGCAACCGGAAGGTCCGGGTACTCCATGAAACCGTAGCGCAATACGATCCGATAAAAACCCGGCCCCAAAGTGCTGATCTGCATGCGATCGCGCGCGGCCACCCGCGGCGCCTGTTCGGTGAGCACGTGCAGCAGGACGTTGCGCTCGTGCAAGACGGCGTAGTGCTTGAGGCTGTGCAGCAGCGCGAGCGGGACGATGTCGAGCCGGCGGGCGAGGTACACGGCGGTTCCCGGAACCCGGGGAATGTCTTGCAACGAACTCAGGAACACGGAAAGCGGCAAGGTCTCGCGCTCGAGCTGTCGCAGCATCGCCTTGCGCCCTGTTCGCCAAGCCTGCATCAGGAAGTAAATGCCCGCCCCGGCCACCAGCGGTACCCAGCCGCCCTCGCGCACTTTCGTCAAGTTGGCCGCGGCAAAGGACGAGTCGACGAGAAACAAGGGCACCGCGATGGCGATGACCAGCCCAAGGCGCCAACGCCACTGTTCGTGCATGACACGAAACATCAGCAAGGTCGTGAGCAGCATCGTGATCGATACCGCTATCCCATAGGCTGCGGAGAGGTTGTCCGAGGAGCCAAAGCCCAAAGCCAGGCCAAGCGTAAACAGAGCCAACAGCCAGTTGACCACGCCAATGTAGATCTGGCCGTAGCCGACTTCCGAGGTCTGCGTCACACTCAGGCGGGGACACAAGTCGAGTTGGATCGCCTGGCGGGTCATAGAAAAGACCCCGCTGATGATCGCTTGGCTGGCGATGATGGTGGCCGCCGTGGCCAGGCCGACCAAAGGCAACTGAGCCCACCCGGGGGCGAGAAGAAAAAAGGGGTTGTCGTCACGCTGCACGCCCCGCTCGAGTACCAGCGCGGTCTGGCCCGCGTAACTCAAAACCAGCGACGGGAATACCAGCCAGTACCAACCAAGCCGAATGGGTCGCGCACCGAAGTGGCCCATGTCCGCATATAGGGCCTCGGCGCCGGTCGCACACAGAAAAACCGAGCCGAGAACCGAAAAACCCGTAAATCCATGCGTGCCAAGGTACTGCACCGCGTAGCCCGGCCACAAGGCCCGCAAAACCGTCGGCCGCAGCACAACCGATGCAATGCCGAGCGCGGCAATGCAAAGGAACCATACGACCATGATGGGGCCGAAGAGTCGTCCGATCACGGATGTGCCGTGACGCTGAAATGCGAACAAAGCAAGCAACACCAGCACCGCAAGGGGCAAGACGAACGGTCCCACAGCGGGCGCGGGCAGCTTCAGGCCCTCGAGCGCGCTCAATACGGAGATGGCCGGCGTGATGGCCCCGTCGCCATAGAGCATGGCGGCCCCCAGCACGCCGATGCCCACCACAAGGGGTCGCTCGCGGCCCTTGAAGGCCAGGTGCGCCATGAGCGCGAGGATTCCGCCCTCCCCGTCGTTGTCGGCACGCATGACCAGCGCCACGTACTTTACCGACGTAACGATGATCAAGGTCCAGACAATCAAAGACAGCAGGCCCAGGGCAATCTCGGCAGAGGCGCCACCTGCGGCCTCGTAGGCCGTCTTTAACGTATATAGCGGGCTCGTTCCGATATCGCCGTAGACGACGCCCAGCGCTCCCAGAATCAGCGTTCCCTGAGCCGCTCCCAGGGCCGGGCGCGCGCTCGTCAGGCGCACCGCGGGCGGCGACGCCACAGCGCCGGCTTCACCGCCGCCCTCGCCCCGGGCCGTGTCGGAAGGCAATGCCATTTGAGAAAAAAACTCCGATGCGTTCGGGAGGATTTTTTGTGCACTGCGCAGTGTAAGCCCCTCCCCAAGCGGGCTTGCCGGCCAGTACCATGACCGGCGTCCGCGAAAAACGTCTGCAGCCGGGCACGATGAGACCAAAGGGCGATGGAGGTCCTGTGAACTGGAAGTGTTTTAGCGCACCGCTGGACGCCCACGAGGAGCGCGAGTTCACTGCCTTCATGCACGAACTCATCGGCCAGGCGTTTTGTGTCATCCGTCCCTATTTTCTTGCGGGCGCGCGCGTGCACATCAAGGCAGACGCATCGCCCGTAACAAAGGCCGATCGCGAGGCCGAAGCTGCGCTGCGCCGGCTCATCGAAACCCGCTATCCCCAGCACGGCATCGTCGGCGAAGAGTACGGCGAACGCCCGGGCGGGCGTTATCGCTGGATCCTCGACCCGATCGATGGCACAAAGGCGTTCATCAGCAACTGTTTTCTCTTCGGCACGCTCATCGCGCTGGAGCGTGATGACGGCGACGGCCACCGACCGGTACTGGGATGCATCGCGCACGCGGCCGCAGGTTTTGCCCTCATCGGGCACCGTCGCGGTACCACCTTGTTCGGTGCCGATGGAACGCGACGCCAGGCGCGGGTGCGCGCCGCCCGCACGCTGGCGCAGTCCACGGTGCTGGCCACAGCGCTGCCCGGCTCCCGCGACGAGGACTCCGACCCTTCGATGCTTCGCATCGTGCAACGCGCGGCCCTGGCGCGCACCTGGGGCGATTGCTTCGGCTATTTTGCCCTTGCGACCGGCGGCGCCGATGCCATGCTCGATCCGGTACTTTCCTACTGGGACGTTGCCGCGGTGGTGCCCGTGATAGAGGGTGCCGGCGGCCGTGTTACGAGCTGGAGCGGAGGCGATCCGCTCAGCCAGCCATCCCTGATCGCCTCAAGCGGAACCTTGCACGAGGAGATCCTTGCCCTGCTGCAGGGGGAAAAACCGGCAGACGGCTCCCGCCCGGAGCAGAGCTGACCGCGCAACTGCTTCAAAACGGAATGTCGTCGTCGAGGTCCGCCACGCCGCCCCCGGCCGGCTCCTTGGCAGCGGCTTTGCCCGCCCCGGCGCCGGCGCGCGGCGCGCTCGGGCGCGAGGAGCGTGGCTCCTCCTCGGCGCCAGGCGCCGCTGCCGCGCGGGAGCCGAGCATTTGCATCGCGTCGGCGACAATTTCGGTGGCATAGCGATCCTGGCCCGTCTCCTTGTCTTGCCATTTGCGTGTGCGCAGCCGCCCCTCGATGTAGACCTGCGAACCCTTGCGCAAGTACTCGGCGGCGATCTCCGCGAGGCGCCCGAAAAAGGCCACCCGGTGCCATTCGGTTTCCTCGCGCTTCTCCCCGGTGTTCTTGTCCTTCCACTGGGAGGTCGTCGCCAGCGAGATATTCGTCATCGCGGCGCCCTCCGGGCTGTAGCGGGTCTCCGGATCGCGGCCGAGATTGCCCACCAAAATCACTTTATTCACAGATGCCATTGATCTCTCCCGTCAATTTTCTCGCCGGCCGCATCGCCGGTGCCCGCCCGGACATCGGTAGGCATGCAGGCAGCCATAATACATACGGACGGGAGCTTGCCAGCCCCGGACGGATCGGGGCCTACCACGGGCGGTAGGCAGGGCACGGCCGCACGAACCATGAGCAGGACAGATGCCATCATCTTGTTTGCGCACGGCGCGCGCGACGCGCGCTGGGTGCAACCGTTGCAGCGGCTGCAAGAGGCGCTTGCGCAGGCGCGCCCGAGCACATCCGTGCAGCTCGCTTTTCTCGAGTTGCAAAGCCCCAACCTCGAGCAGGCGCTCACGCAGTTGGCCGCCGCCGGATGTCGCCGCATCGACATCGCGCCCATCTTCTGGGCGCAAGGCGGGCACGTCGCGCAGGACCTGCCCGATGTGGTGCGTCAGTTCACGGCACGCCAACCCGAGGTGCACGTCCGGGTTTTGCCCGTGCTGAGCGAGCTGCCCGGCATGGACGGGTTCCTCGTGGGCGCGATCCTTGCGCAGTTAGAGCAGCAAGCCTAGGCGATGCGGGGTAACCGCGCGCGCCTTGCGGTCGATTTGCCGCACAAAAAGGCTATGCGCTTGCCGCATACTGACATAGCCATCGGTTTGTTCCGCTAGCAGCCGCCAGCCCGTAGCCTTCAAAACAACTCGAGATCTTGCAGCGCCGCAACCGACGGCTTCCCTCGCGGGCCGGCGCCGCGAGCGCTGCTTGTCGACAAAGCTTGCGGAGCAATTTTGTGGTTTCTCAACTCATTGCGGGCGGCGCCCTTGTCGGTTTCGTCGTCGGCGCAACAGGCGTTGGCGGCGGCTCGCTCATGACGCCTCTGCTCACCCTCGTCTTTGGAGTGCCCGCCCAGATTGCCGTCGGCACGGATTTGCTGTTTGCCGCAATCACCAAATCGGGCGGTGCATGGACCTATGCGCGACGCGGGCAGGTTCGCTGGCCCATCGTGTCTTGGCTGGCGCTCGGCTCGGTGCCTGCGTCCGTGCTTACGCTCGCGGCGGTGCGCCAATGGCAGCCGGAGGCAGCACAGTTCAACTCGGTGCTGCGCCCGGGCCTTGCGTTGGCTTTGCTGCTAACCGCCGGGGCCCTGGCCTTTCGCACGCAGATCCAGGCGTGGGGCGCTCGCCTTGCAACCGTCCGCGGCGAGCGGAGCTTGCTTGGGAGCACGAATTCGCTGTGCTTCGTGGCCTTCGGTGGCGATCCGGAGCCGCGCGCTACGCCGACATTGGCCTTGGGTGCGCTGCTCGGCACATTGGTGACCTTGACCTCCGTGGGCGCGGGCGCGATCGGCGTGGTTGCGCTTTTGTTTCTGTACCCGGTGTTGCCGACGCGCCAGATCGTCGCGGCGGATATCGCGCATGCCGTGCCCCTGACGCTCGTCGCCGGTCTCGGCCACGCGGCGCTGGGCACGGTCGACTGGGAAATGCTGGCGGCCCTGCTGATCGGCTCGCTTCCGGCAATTCACCTCGGGGCGCGCGTGGCTGGGCGCCTGCCCGAGCGCACCTTGCGGGTGGTCTTAGCGAGCATGCTGCTGCTCATCGGCCTGCGCCTTCTTTGGGTCTGAAGGATCGCGCATGTACCGGTACTCGGAATTTGACCAGCGCATCGTCAACGAGCGGGTTGTCCAGTTCCGCGATCAGGTCGCGCGCTGGCAAGCCGGCGAGCTGGGCGACGAGGAGTTTCGTCCCTTGCGCCTGCAAAACGGCCTGTATGTTCAGCGCCACGCGCCGATGCTGCGCGTTGCCATTCCCTACGGATTGCTTGCCTCGCGCCAGCTCCGTACCTTGGCCGACATCGCCCGGACCTGGGATCGTGGCTACGGGCATTTCAGCACGCGGCAAAACATCCAGTTCAACTGGGTAAAGATCGAGGAAGTGCCCGACGTGCTTGCGGCCCTCGCCCAGGTGCAGATGCACGCCATCCAGACATCGGGCAACTGCGTGCGCAACATTACGAGCGATCCGTTTGCGGGCGTCGCCCCGGACGAAACCGTCGACCCGCGCCCGTATTGCGAATTGCTGCGCCAGTGGAGCACGGTGCACCCGGAATTCTCCTTTCTGCCGCGCAAGTTCAAGATCGCTGTCAGCGCCTCTCGCGACGAGGATCGCTGCGCGACGGCAATGCACGATCTGGGCTTTTACCTGTACCGCGATACGGCCGGCGAGGTCGTGGCCGACGTGCTCGCGGGTGGGGGCATGGGGCGAACGCCTGTCGTCGGATCGATCGTTCGCCGGGCGCTGCCTTGGCGCGAGCTGCTGAACTACACCGAGGCGCTGCTGCGCGTCTACAACCGCTATGGGCGACGCGACAACTTGTTTAAGTCGCGCATCAAGATCCTCGTGCGGGCGCTGGGCGCCTCAGAGTTCGCGCGGCAAGTCGATGAGGAGTTCGCCTTTCTGCAAGACGGCTCCGGCACCGTCACCGAAGCCGAGCTCGCACGGATCGCGACAGGATTTGCGCCGCCCCCCTATGGGGCGCCGGCCGCAGACTCGCGCGTGCTGCAGGAGCGCATGGCGGCCGAGCGCGCCTTCGCGCGCTGGCATAGCCGCAGCGTGCGCGCGCACCGCGTGCCCGGTTATGCCGCCGTCACGCTCTCGCTCAAGCGGGCCGGCTGGGCGCCCGGCGACCTCGACGCCTCGACAATGCTTGCGCTCGCAGACCTGGCCGACCGGTTTTGCTTTGGCGAGCTGCGCATCACGCACGAACAAAATGTGGTGCTGGCCGACGTTGCCCAGCACGAGCTCTATGAGTTGTGGGTCCAGGCCCGCGCGCTGGGGCTGGCCTCGCCCAACATCGGACTGCTAACGGACATTGTTTGCTGTCCGGGTGGCGACTTTTGTGCCTTGGCCAATGCCAAGTCGATTCCCATCGCGGCAGCGGTGCTCGAGCGCTTCGACGATCTCGATTATCTGCACGACTTGGGCGAGATCAGCCTCAACATTTCTGGATGCATCAATTCCTGCGGCCACCACCACGTGGGCAACATCGGCATCCTGGGTGTTGATAAGCAGGGCGCCGAGTTCTATCAAATCACCTTGGGCGGACAGATCGGCCCGGATCCCGCGCGCACGGCCATCGGGGTCGTGATCGGTCCGGCATTTGCCGCAACGCAGGTTGCCGACGTTGTGGCGACGATCCTGGAGCTGTACGCCGCTGTCCGAATGCCGCAGGAGCGCTTTGTCCAAACGCTGGCGCGTGTGGGGCTGGCGGCGTTCAAATCCGCGGTCTACACCGCGCCGTGCACGCACGACGAGCTCGAAAATGTCTGACGGCGCGCATCTCATTCGCCTGTTGGGCGGGGTGCCGCGCGTCGTCCCGGACCGCTGGCGCCTCATCCACAGCGCAGCCCAATGGGACGGTTCGCCCGGTGCCTTGCTGCCGCTCGAACTCGTGGTGGCGCAAACCGAGCGCGTGCGCGCCAGCGGCCGCGCCGGCATCTGGCTCACGCCGACCGACGATCCGGCGTGCGCCGTCGAGTTTTTCCACTGGATTGCGCTCCTTGGCGTGCAGTTCCCCAAATTCACCGACGGACGCGGCTACTCGAGCGCGGTGCTGTTGCGCAATCGCTACGGCTGGCGCGGGGAACTGCGTGCCTTGGGTGACATCCTGCCCGACCAGCTCTTTGCGCTGCGTCGGGTGGGTTTTGACAGCTTTGCACTGCGCGCGGACTGCGATCCCGTCCGCGCCCTGCAGTCATTTTCCCCGTTTTCGGATGTCTATCAGGGCTCGGTCGATCCCCCGCTGCCTCTTTTTCGGAGAGCTTCCCCATGCTGATGAATCCCCCGTCCGGACTGGAGAGCCCGGTTGCTTCCGCCCTGGCCTTGCTGCAAGAAGCCGCCGGCCTGGCTCCCGCCGTTTTTTCGACGAGTTTTGGCGCCGAGGACATGGTCGTCTTCGACCTCATCCGCAAGAGCCGCCTCGACATTGCCATCGTCACCCTCGATACCGGTCGCTTGCCCGAGCCGACGTACGCCTTGATGCAGAAGGTACGCGAGCACTACGGGGCCTCATTCGAGACCGTCCACCCCGATCCGCAGGCGCTGAGCGACCTTGTTCGCGCCAACGGCGTCAACGGCTTTTACCAGTCCGTGGAAAACCGCAAGGCCTGCTGCGCGGTGCGCAAGGTCCAGCCCCTGGCGCGCGCGCTCTGGGCCAAGCGCGCTTGGATCACGGGACTGCGTGCGCAGCAGTCCGTGACGCGCGATGCGCTACCGCCGCGCGAATACGATCTGGCCTACTGCCTGGAAAAATTCAACCCCCTGTTTGACTGGAGCGAGCAGCAGGTCTGGCAGTACCTGCGTACCAATGCGGTGCCCTACAACAGCCTGCACGACCAGGGCTATCCGAGCATCGGCTGCGCGCCTTGCACGCGTGCGGTCAGCGTCGGGGAGCAGCCCCGCGCGGGGCGCTGGTGGTGGGAGGACCCTGACACCAAGGAGTGCGGCCTGCATCGCTCGGAGACCCGGACGATCCGCCTGCGGGAAGCGGCATGAGCACGACCGTGGCGGCAAGCGGCGCAATCCGCCGCGGCCTGTCGCATCTCGACTGGCTCGAAGCCGAGTCGATCCACATACTGCGGGAGGTTGCCGGTCAATGCACCCATCCGGTCCTGCTCTTTTCGGGCGGCAAAGATTCCATCGTGCTGCTGCATCTGGCCACCAAGGCCTTTCGGCCGGCGCCTTTTCCGTTTCCGCTGCTGCACGTGGACACGGGACACAACTTCCCCGAGGTCATCGCGTTTCGGGACCGGCGCGTCGCGCAACTTCGGGAACGCCTGCTCGTGCGCAGCGTCGAGGAATCGATCGCCCGTGGCCGGGTCGTGCTGCGCACGCCGCAGGAGTCGCGCAACAAATACCAGTCCGTCACATTGCTCGACGCCATAGCCGAGTTTGGCTTTGATGCCTGCATTGGCGGCGCGCGCCGCGACGAGGAAAAGGCGCGCGCAAAGGAGCGCGTGTTTAGCTTCCGCGACGGCTGGGGACAGTGGGATCCGAAGAACCAACGCCCGGAGCTGTGGAACCTGTACAACGCGCGCGTGGCACCGGGCGAGCACATGCGCGTGTTCCCCATTAGCAACTGGACCGAGCTCGACGTATGGCAGTACATCGCGCGCGAGGAGCTCGAGGTGCCCTCTCTGTACTTTGCGCATCGGCGCGCCGTTGTTTGTCGCGACGGCACGCTGGTGCCGGTGACGGCGCTCACGCCGGCCGCAGCCCACGAGCAGGTGGAAGAGCGAAGCGTGCGTTTTCGCACGGTGGGCGACATCTCCTGCACCTGTCCGGTGGCTTCGACGGCCGTCAATTACGAACAGATCATTCTCGAAACCGCGGGCGCTACGCTCACCGAGCGCGGGGCCACGCGCATGGACGACCAGACGTCGGAAGCGTCCATGGAACGGCGCAAACGCGAAGGATATTTCTGACATGGCACGTGGCGACACAATCGGCGAGGGTGCTCACGAGGAAGCCGGGGCGGTGTGCGAGGATCGGGGTGTGCTGCGGTTTCTCACCTGCGGCAGTGTCGACGATGGCAAGAGCACGCTGATCGGGCGGCTGCTGTTTGACAGCAAGGCGCTGCTTACGGACACCCTGGCGAACCTGCAGCGCAACGCGCGCCGGCGCGGGCTCTCCGCACCGGATCTGTCCTTGCTCACCGACGGGCTGATTGC
The DNA here is from genome assembly GCA_035625725.1 of Burkholderiaceae bacterium. Classification (GTDB taxonomy): domain Bacteria; phylum Pseudomonadota; class Gammaproteobacteria; order Burkholderiales; family Burkholderiaceae_F; genus GJ-E10. Next base: position 23,261 of record DASPPB010000014.1, on the reverse strand, counting down.
AGAGCGCGAACAGGGCATCACGATCGACGTCGCCTATCGCTACTTCGCGACCGCAAGGCGCAAGTTCATCATCGCCGACAGTCCCGGGCATCTGCAATACACCCGCAACATGGTCACGGCGGCTTCGACCGCGGATGCGGCCGTGCTGCTCGTCGATGCGCGCAAGGGCATCGTGGCGCAAACCCGGCGTCACGCGACGATCGCGGGTCTGCTGGGCGTGCGCCAGTTGATCGTGGCAATCAACAAGATGGACCAGGTCGGTTTTTCTTCGGCGCACTTTTCCGGGATCGTCGGGCAATTCCAAAACTGGCTCGCGTGCCAGCCCGATTTGCATGTTCAGGTCGATTTCATTCCCCTGAGCGCGCTGGAGGGATCCAATGTGGTGCGTCGCGACGAGCGCCTCGCCTGGTTCGACGGCCCGACGCTCATCGAGCTGCTCGAGCGCGCGCCGGCGCACGAATCCGACGCCCAGGCACCCTTGCGCCTGCCGGTACAGTGGGTGTGTCGGGCTTCCGAACCGGATTTCCGGGGCTATGCCGGGCGCATCGAATCGGGCAGCTTGGCACGGGGCGATGAGGTGCTTGTCCTTGCCAGTGGCCGGCGCTCGACCGTACGGGCCCTCACCATCGGAGCGCAGGCCCGCGAGCGGGCGGTGGCAGGCGAATCGGTACTGGTGAGTCTGGTCGACGACATCGACATCTCGCGCGGCGACTTGCTCAGCCGAGCCGACGAACCGTCCCCGCGGGCGACCTCGCAGTTCACGAGCACAGTCTGCTGGCTTGACGCGCAGGGCCTTGAGCGGCAGCGCGAATATCTGCTGCGGCAAGCCACGCAGGAGACGCGCGCGCGGGTGGGGCGCGTCGTTGCCCGCCTAGACATCGAGACCTTGCGGTGGGAAGAGCACGACGGCCCGGTGCAGGCCAACGACATCGTTCGCCTGGAACTCGCGACCCAAACGCCAGTGATTGCCGACGACTACGAGCGCTTTCGTTGCACCGGGAGCTTTATCCTCGTCGATGCGACGCGCAACGACACGGTCGCCGCCGGAATGCTGGGCGCCGGCTAGGGCCCGGGCAAGATGCCGAGGCGGCGCGCGACGGTTCGCCTCACAACTCGTATGACTGCCCGAACTCGGGCATCTGCACCTCGGTGTCGTGCAGCTGTGCCGCGAAGATCCGCATCACGTCTTCCTCGCCGTGCACGAGAAACGTGCGGCGGGGAGCGACCCGGTGATGCCATTCGAGCAGTTCGTCGCGGTCGGCATGCGCCGAAAACCCGTTGATCGTGTGAATGCTTGCGCGAACGCGGACCTCTTCTTCGAAAATGTGCACGCTCGCAGCTCCGTCGATGATGCGCCGGGCGAGCGTTCCGCGGGCGGCGTAGCCGACGAATACGATGGCGCAGCTCTCGCGCCACAGGTTCTGACGCAGATGGTGACGCACCCGGCCGCCATTGCACATGCCGGCGCCGGCCAGGATGACCGCACCGCTTCGAAACCGGTTGATCGCGATGCTGTCGACGGCCTCGCGCGTAAAGTGCAGGCCCGGGAGCGCGAAAGGATCCTTGCCGGCGCCGAATTGCCGGGCGACGTGGGGCTCGAAACACTCCGGATGGTGCTCGAAGATCTGGGTGGCCGATATCGCCATCGGGGAATCCAAAAAGACCTGCAGAAGGGGCGGTAAACGTCCCTGTTCCCGGCCCTCCCGCAGATACCACAGCACCTCCTGCGCCCGCTCGAGCGCAAAAGTCGGAATCACCACGTTGCCTCCGCGCGCAAACGCTCCGTTGATCGCCGCGTAGAACTCCTCGATCGAGGGGCCGATCGGCTTGTGCAGGCGATCGCCGTAGGTTGTCTCCACCACGGCGATGTCGGAAGCCGGCGGCGCGACGGGCGCGCGCAACAGCGGCCGGCCCCGGTTGCCCAGGTCACCGGAGAAGGTAACCGTTCGCCGGCCGCCGTCCTCTTCGAGTTCCAGGTACAGGCTCGCCGAGCCCAGGATGTGGCCGGCATCGAAAAACGTGACCCGCACGCCCGGCGCGAGCTCGAGCGCCTGCCCGTACGTCGGGGCGCGCCCGAACCGATCCAGGCAATTGAGCGCATCGAGTACGGTGTAGAGCGCGTCGGCCTCCGCCTCGGTGCGCGCGGCAGACCGGTGCGGCCGGCGGCGCTGATTGCGGCGGAGCTCCTCTTCTTGCAGGTGGGCCGCATCGAGCATGACGACCCGCGCCAACTCGCGTGTGGCCGCGGTTGCGACGATCTCGCCGCGGAAACCCCGTTTGGCCAGCAGTGGCAGCCGCCCGCAGTGATCCAGGTGCGCGTGCGTGAGCAGCACGAAATCGATGTCCGCAGGGGCAAAACCGAAGGGCTGGCGATTGCGCTCCTCGGTCTCGCCTTCGCCCTGCACCAGACCGCAGTCCACGAGCAGGCGAACCCCGGCACATTCGACGAGGTGGCACGAACCCGTCACCGTGCGGTCGGCCCCGTGGAAGGCGATCTTCACCGCGGGCGCGCCGACGCCGATTCGCGGCTCGCGCTCGGGTACAGCGGCGTGCCGTTGCTTTGGTGCCAGTGCAATATGCTCTCCCAGATCTCGGCGGCCGTCTCCGCGTACCAGAACAAGTCGCGGTCCTCGGTCGCGATCACGCCCTCGTCGACTAAGAAATCCACGTCGAAGGCACGGCGCCAGTAGTCCCTGCCCACGAGGACGACTGGCACGGGGCTGATCTTGCGCGTCTGGATCAGGGTCAGCGTCTCGAAGAGCTCATCGAAGGTACCGTAGCCTCCCGGAAATGCGACCAAGGCGCGGGCGCGCAGCATGAAGTGCAGCTTGCGCAGCGCAAAGTAGTGAAAGCGCAGGCATAGCTCCGGCGTGATGTAGGGGTTGGGGTACTGCTCGTGCGGCAGCGCGATATTCAGGCCGATCGACTGTGCGCCAACATCAAACGCGCCGCGATTGGCGGCTTCCATGATGCCGGGCCCGCCGCCGGTCATGACCATGACCCGTGTGTCTTCGGGGCCGTTGCCGGCCTGCGCAATGCGCCGGCCGAGATCGCGCGCGACCTCGTAGTAATGGCTCTTGGCATGGATGCGCTCGGCCGCGGCAAGCTCGCGCTCGAAGCGCTCTTGCGTCTGCGCGTCGGCGCCGCGTAGCGCATCGGATCGCTCCTGCAGCCGTTGCAGCGCGCGGCGCGCCGCCGCCGGCTCCGCGATGCGGGTGCTGCCAAAGATGACGATCGTGTGCTCCACCCCGCGCCGCTCGAGCTGCAGTTGCGTCTTGTAGTAGTCGAGCTGCAGGCGCAGTCCCCGCAGATCGTCGCGCGCCAAGAAATCGACGTCCTCGTCGGCAAGCCGATAGCTGGGTCCGCGGAGAATGGCCTGCACGCGCTCCTGCGCCAGCGGGTCGTCCTCGAGTTCCTTGGGGCGGTGCCAGGGCAATGGCTCCCGACGCTTTGCCGGGTGGGCCGGCGCCGCCCCGCCCGAGGCCGGCCGGGGCCCATGCGCCCCTTCGGGTGCCGGTGCGCCGCTTTGGTGATCGCTCATTTGGAAGCCCCCCTCTGGCTAGGATTGAGCGCCCCGGCCACAGGCGAGGGCGCCGCCCCCCGATGGGACGCAAGGCAATGATTGCACAGGGCCCCGATGCCGGATCTGATCGCGCGCAATCCGCCCGCCTTGGCCCTCTGGCGCGCGGATCGACCGGCTTGCGGGCCGATTAGAATGCGGCTGGCCGCCCGTGCCCGCGTAGGAAAGACGCATGAAGCCGTTGCGCAACCCCGAACGAGAGGTCTCGCAATTTCGCGAGCGTCTGGTGTCGGCCTCGGTTTTGGTGGCGCTGGGATTTCTGGTGCTTTGCCTGCGTCTGGCATGGCTGCAGGTCATACGCCACGGGGAATTTCTGGCGCGCGCCGAACAAAACCGCATCGCGCTCGTGCCGGTGACGGCCAACCGCGGTCTGATCAAGGACCGCAACGGCATCATCATCGCCAAGAATTATTCGGCCTACACCCTGGAGATCGAACCGGCAAAGGTCGGAGATCTCGATGGCGCGATCGATGAGCTCTCCACGGTCATCGAAATCTCGGCGCGCGAGCGCCGGCGATTTCACAAGACGCTCGAGGACTACAAGCATCTGGACTCGGTGCCCATCCGCACCCGCTTGAGCGACGAGGAAGTCGCGCGCTTCGCCGCGCAGCGCTACCGCTTCCCGGGGGTGGAGCTGCGTGCCCGGCTCTTTCGCCAGTACCCGCTGGGAGAAACCGCTTCGCACTTGCTGGGCTATATCGGTCGCGTGAGCGCCAAGGACGAGGAGCGCATCGACGGCTTCGCCGACCCGAACAACTACAACGGCACCGATTACATCGGCAAAATCGGCGTGGAGTCGAGCTACGAGGAGCAGCTGCACGGCACCACCGGCATCGAGCAAGTCGAGATTACCGCGGGCGGGCACCCGGTGCGCACGCTCACGAGAACGCCCTCCGTGCCGGGCGACAACCTGATTCTGTCGGTCGACATCCGGTTGCAAGAGATTGTCGAGCGCGCCTTCGGCGATCGGCGCGGGGCCCTTATCGCCATTGAACCGGAAACCGGCGACATTCTGGCCTTCGTGTCCAAACCCACCTTCGATCCGAACCTTTTCGTCGAAGGAATCGACCCGGTGAACTGGGATGCGCTCAACAACTCAATCGACAAGCCCCTGCTCAACCGTGCCCTGCGCGGCACCTACCCCATCGGCTCGACCTACAAGCCGTTTTTGGCGCTAGCCGCCCTCGAGCTGGGCAAGCGCCATCCCGAAAGCGTTACCTTCGACCCGGGCTTTTACTCCTACGGTGGCCATCTGTTTCGCGAAGGCGGGCCTAAGGGAGGACACGGGGTGGTGGACTTGCACAAGTCCATCGTTGTCTCAAGCGACGTTTACTATTACGCGCTTGCCAACGATTTGGGCGTCGACGCCATACACGATTTCATGAAGCCGTTTGGCTTCGGCGATCTTACGGGCATTGACATGGAGGGCGAAGTGCCGGGGGTTTTGCCTTCCACGGAGTGGAACGAGCGGCGCTTTCACCAGAAGTGGTTTGGCGGCGAGACCATCTCCATCGGCATCGGTCAGGGCAAAAACGCCTTTACGCTCATCCAGCTGGCGCAGGCCACCGCTACGCTCGCTAACGATGGTGCCGTCATGAAGCCGCATCTGGTCAAGGCGATTGAAGATTCGCGCACGGGCGCGCGCACATTCACGGTCACATCCGAGACGCGGCGCATTGCCCTGCGCCCGGAAAACGTGGCGTTCGTGCGCGACGCCATGGTCGGAGTGACGACCGACCCCTCGGGTACGGCATACGCGGCGTTTGTCGGCAGTACCTACAAGACAGCCGGCAAGACCGGAACTGCGCAGGTCGTTGGCATCGGCCAAAACGAAAAGTATGACGAGCGCCACGTCGAGGAGCGCCACCGCGACCACTCCTTGTTCATCGCGTTTGCGCCGGCGGAGCGCGGCGTTCAGCCGAAGATCGCGCTCGCCCTGCTCGTGGAAAACGGCGGCTGGGGCGCGCTGGCCGCTGCTCCGATCGCTCGCCAGGTGATGGACTACTACCTGCTGGGCAAGGAGCCCGCGGCCCCGCAAAATGTGCACGCGGCCGAGCCGACCGCCCTTGCTCCGGCGGCGCACAAGACCGCAGTGGCCGCTAGCAGCGTATCGAGCGGCGGCAACTGATCGTGAACGCCCCCGCCGGCCTGCGACTGCGTCTGCGCGCCTTTGCCAGCTCGCTCGATCCGGCGCTGCTCGCCACCCTGGGCGCCCTGTCGCTCGTGGGGCTCATCACGCTGTACTCGGCCGCGTCCGATCATCCCGGCAATTTTTCCGGACAGCTGCGCAACTTTCTCCTGGCCGCTTTGGTCATGCTCGCGTTTGCAAGCCTGCCGCCGCGGGTGCTCACGCGCATGGCCGTTCCGGTCTATGGCGTCGGGCTGCTCGCGCTCGTGGGCGTTTTGGTCATCGGCGTATCGGTCAAGGGCGCGCAGCGCTGGCTCGACATCGGCTTCACGCGCGTGCAACCGGCCGAAATCATGAAGCTGGGTGTGCCCTTGATGCTTGCCTGGTACTTTGACCGGCGCGCCGGGACGCTGCGCTCGATCGACTTTCTGTTTGCCATCGTGCTGGTGCTCATTCCGGTCGCGCTCATTGCCCGTCAGCCCGATCTGGGGACCGCGTTGCTCGTGCTGGCGGCCGGCTTTTTCGTGATCTTTTTCGCCGGTCTTCCCTGGCGTTGGCTCCTTGGCCTCGTGGCCGGCATTTTGGCGGCGCTGCCGGTGGTCTGGTCGGTGCTGCACGACTATCAGCGCGCCCGCATCCTCACTTTGCTCGATCCGATGTCCGATCCGCTGGGCAAGGGGTTCCACACGCTGCAGTCGATGATCGCGATTGGCTCGGGAGGCGTCTTCGGCAAGGGATGGATGCAGGGAACCCAGACGCACCTGGAGTTCATCCCCGAACGCACGACCGACTTTATCTTCGCCGTGTATTCCGAGGAGTTCGGTTTGATCGGCAACCTCGTGCTGATCGTGCTGTTTCTGGCGCTTGTTGCGCGCGCACTGACCATCGCCGGACACGCGGCTACGCCTTTTTCGCGCTTGCTCGCGGCTTCTTTGGCCATGATTTTGTTCACCTATGCGTTCGTGAACATGGCGATGGTCAGCGGCATATTGCCGGTCGTCGGAGTTCCTCTGCCGCTCATCAGTTACGGCGGTACCGCGCTCGTCACGATCGGAATGGCCTGCGGCATGCTCATGACGATTCAGCGCCACCGCAAGCTGGTGCAAAGCTAAGACCTTGCGCAGCGCAGCGGTTTTCGCGGTCCTGTTGCTGGGTGCATGCGCAACGAAAAGCCCGCACTACTACGCCGACGACGGTCCGCCCGAGCATGTTCCGCCCGGACTTGCAAAGACGCCCGACGCGCTGCCGCGCGAAGAACCGCTCAGTGCGCATGCCAACCGTCCCTATGTCGCCTTGGGCCGCACGTATACGCCGGACACGAGTGACGCTCCATTTCAGCAGCGCGGCATCGCCTCCTGGTACGGTCGGCAGTTCCAAGGCAACCGCACGGCGAGCGGAGAACCCTACGACATGTTCGCGATGAGCGCCGCGCATCCCACCTTGCCCATCCCCAGTTACGCGCGGGTGACGAGCGTGCACGACGGCAGCAGCGTCGTCGTGCGCATCAACGACCGCGGCCCGTTTCTGCACGACCGCATCATCGATCTGTCGTACGCAGCGGCGGTGCGCCTCGGAATTGCAGGCGCGGGCAGCGGTGAAGTGATCGTGGAAAAAATCACCACCCGGGAGATTGCCGCGGCGCGGCCGGCGCGGCCCGTCGTCGCGAGCGGCGCCGTGACGGCCTCGGCAACGACAGGTACATCGTCGGCCTCGGCACCTGCACCGCTGCCACTGCCGCTGGCGGCCGCGGCGCCGGCTCCGGGTCCGAACGTCGCGGCGTTGTCAACCGAGCGCGCCACGCCCATCGCGACCAACTGGTCCGTCCAACTCGGCGCCTTTGCGGTGAGCGCGCACGCCGAGGCGTTGCGGGATCGCGTTGCCTTGTTGCTCTCGGCGCCCGAAGCCGACGCCTTGCCGGCCGGGGCGCACACCCCCTGGATCGAATACGACGGCAAGCTCAGCCGCGTATTGATCGGCAGCCTGGGCGATCGAGCCACGGCCCAGGCCTGGGCCCAACAGCTCGAGCGCTTCTTAGTCCGCCAGACGGTGTTGTATGCGCGCTGAGTCGGCCGCGAGCGCCGACGGCGTGCCCCGGCGCCTCAATCGTCCTCGGACTCTGAGCTAAGGGCGCGATACAAGACGGCACGGGGCAGCCCGCTCACTTTGGCCGCGACCGCAGCCGCGCGCGAGGCAGGCAGCTCCTTGCGCAAAGCGCTGAGCCAGCGCGCCGTAAGCGCGTCGACCGCGGCGGGGTGCTGCGCGGAGCCCGTGCGCCGTGCGTCGGCCGCGTCGATCACCAGGACGTACTCGCCGCGCGGCGGCGCCGCTTCGATCAAAGCCGGCAGTTCCGCGGCGGTGGTCGCCGCGATGGACTCGAAGCGTTTGGTCAGTTCCCGTAGCACGACCACGCGTCGCGCGGGCTCGAGCACGGAGCCCAATTCGCGCGCCGTCGCCACGACACGATGCGGCACCTCGAAGAGCACCGCCACCTCCTCGGAGCCGAGCTCGGTCCACTGTCGCTGGCGCGCTGCCGCCCGCGCAGGCACGAAGCCCCAGAAGCGAATCGGCCCGGCTCGAACGCCGGCTGCGCAAAGGGCTGCGGTCAAACTGCTGGCCCCCGGCACCGGAATGACGCGCACACCGGCGGCCAGCGCCGCGCGCACCACGAGCGCGCCCGGATCGCAAATGGCCGGTGTTCCCGCATCGCTTACGATTGCGACGCGTTGCCCATGCGCCAGATGTTCGAGTATCTGCGCGCCTGCCCGGGCCTCGTTGTGCTCGTGCAGCGCCAGCAGCCGCGCGTTGATGCCGTAGCGCGCAAGCAGGGGCGCGGTGTTGCGTGTGTCCTCTGCGGCAACGCAATCGACCAGTCGCAGCACCCAAAGGGCGCGCAGCGTGATATCGGCCGCGTTTCCCAAGGGTGTGGCCACCACGTACAGTCCGGGAGGAAAGTCCTGTTGCGCGATGCCCGCACTCGACCAGAGCGAGTCGCTCGACCATCCGTTTGGTCGATCGTTGTTACGCGGTTCCGTCATCGTATTCGCGCGCACCCTCTGCCAGGGCACCAGCATAACGTGAACACAAAGGGCGGCCGCGCGCGGTGGCCCTACAGCAGCCGCGCAAAGCACGGCACAATACGCGCTTGGCCATAGCGCGGGACCGCAACGAGCGTGCAGCGCCCGAGTGCGCTGCGGTTGAACGGCTACGCGGCGCACCCCGGTGCCCGCTGTGTACGCCGGCTATAAAAGGGGTTAGTGATGCGCAGATTAGTTTTGTTTTTTCAGTGCGGGATGACGGTTTTGGCCGCTGGCGCGGCCCTGAGCGGCTGCGTCGTGGCTGTTGGCGGCGCCGCCCTGGGCGGCGCCGGCGCCGCGGTGGTCGCTACCGACCGGCGCTCGGTGGGCATTCAGGTGGAGGACACCGAGATCGAACACCGCATCAATTCGGCGCTGGAGAAGCGGTTTGCACGCCAATCCGTGCGCATCGACGTGACCTCGTACAACCAAAAAGTGCTGCTCGCCGGGCAAGTGCCCACGGAGCAGGACCGCAGCGACGCCGAAGCGATCGCCGCTTCCAGCCAGAACGTGCGCCAGGTCGTCAACGAGTTGACGATCGGCTCGCTCTCCGGTCTGTCAAGCCATACCGCCGATCTGGCGCTCGCCGGCAAGGTCGGTGGCGCGCTGCTCAACGCCTCGGGCCTGCCCGCCGGCTCGGTGAAGATCTCGTGCACCGACAGCGCCATCTATCTTTTTGGACGGGTGAGCGAGAAAGAAGCCGATATTGCTTCGCACGCCGCGGCCCGCGTGAGCGGCGTCAAAAAGGTGGTCATACTCTTCGAGCTGCTGCCCAGCGCGGAAGTGGCGCAAATGCCGCACGATGCGCAACCGAGTGCGCCCGCCTCGCCCCCGGCGGAGACCCACTGAAAGGAAATGCGCGTTGCGCAGCAAAGCCGTCCTGCTTCTGGCGCTCTTGGGCCTTGTGGGCGCCGCCCGTTGCCTTGGGGCCGAAGGCTGCCTGCACTACGAACCCGACGAGGTCGACTTGCAAGGCACGCTGCAGCTCAAGGCGTTTGCCGGCCCCCCGCATTACAAATCGGTGGAGCTTGGCGATCAGCCGGAAGCGGTGTGGATTCTGACCTTGCCTCGTCCGATCTGCATTGCGCCGCTGCCCGACGATGACTGGAATGTCGCACGCGACGGCGTGCAGACGATCGAAGTGGTTGCGCGCACGGCATTCACCGTGGATCTCAACGGCGCGCTGGTCAACATTCGGGGCACGCTGACGCGCGCGCGCGGCGCGCATCGGCACGCGGAAATCACGCTGCGCGCTTCAAAGGTCGCCGCAAAATAGCCCACGGCCCGGGCGCGGGCATTCGGGCGTTTGACCTGCCGCAGCGCCAACGAATTGACCCGCGTCAATCCCGCCCCGCGCTGTGCGCCCAGGACAGGTCGATTGCATTTAGTGTGCGTTTTGTTGGCACAACGCGCCGCCGGTCTACGGCCGCGGGCGCGATCCGCCGTCGCCGTGAGAAACCCGTGCGTGCCCGCGCAGGGCAGGCATCTCGATCTCGTTTTGGGGAAACCGTTCCATGGCCGCAGGGCCGTCCTTTGAAGGCGAGGCCGTTCCGACCCGCTCGAGCGATACAGCCAGTGGGGCCTGCGGTCATTGCGGCGACTCCCTCGTTGGTGTTCGTGTGGTCGAGCGTGCCGTTGGTGGCCGACGGCAAAGCTATTGCTGTCTGGGCTGCGCCTTCATCGCCGAGCAGCTCTCGCAGATGGGGGCTGGGTCCGATGGCGGGGTGCTGCCGGAGCATCGGACGCAGCACGGCGCTGCTGGCAGCGTGCCGGCATGCGCCCAACTGGATGTCCGCGGCATGGTCTGCAGCGCCTGCGCGTTACTCATCGAGCATCGCCTGCGCGCCGCGCCGGGCGTGCACAGCGCGCACGTCGATTTCGTCGGACATCGTGCGCTGCTCGTCTACGATCCCAAGCAATCCAATGCCGAAGGTCTGTCACGCCTCATTGAGGCAACGGGCTATCGCGTAGCCCGCGCGACCGAGCCGGGGGTCGAGCAACGCGCTTCGCGCATCGAGCTGCTGCGCGTGCTGCTGGCGTGGCTTGCCATGATGCAGGTGATGATGCTGGCCATCCCGGAGTACCTGGCAAAGCCCGGCGAGATTCCCCCGAATATCGAACAGATGCTGCGCATCGCGCAGCTGATTTTGACCGTTCCGGTGGCGGTTTTTTGCGCCGCCCCTTTCTGGCGGGCCGCCTCGAGCCAGCTGCGAACGCTCAACATCGGGATGGATGTGCCCGTTGCCGTGGGACTGGCGGGCGCGCTTGCCGCGAGCATCTGGGCAACCGCGGTCGGGCGGGGCCCCGTGTACTTTGATTCGGTAACGATGTTCGTGGCGCTTCTGCTGGCGGTGCGTTGGTGGCAGTTGCGGACCCTGGCACGGGCCACAGCGCAGATGGAGGCGGCGGCGCGCCAGACCCGGCTGCGAGCCAGCCGATTGCGCGGACCCACAGGAACGGGGTGTGATCGCATCGACGCCAGCGAGCTGGTGGCCGGAGATCGGGTCGTCGTCGCACTGGGCGAGGCCGTGCCCGCGGATGGCAGGGTCCTTGAGGGAACGACCAGCGTCTCGCAGGCATGGTTGACGGGCGAGTCCCGCGCGCTTGAGAAGCACGAGGGCGACTCGGTGCTTGCCGGGAGTCTGAATCTGGGGCAGCCGATCATCGTGCGGGTGATGCGCTCCGGCGATGCGACGTCGCTGGCGGCATTGCAGCGCACGATCATCGAAGCGTCGGGCAAGCGGCCGCGCAGTGTCGAGATTGCGAACCGCATTGCTTCCGTATTTTCGCCCATGGTGCTTCTGCTCGCCGTCGGAGCGGCCGTGGTATGGATGTTCATCGATCCGTCGCAGGCACTGCGCAGCGCCATCGCCGTACTCGTCGTCACCTGCCCGTGCGCGCTGTCCCTGGCCAATCCGCTGGCAGTGGCCATGGCGCAGTCGAGCCTGGCCGCGCACGGAGTCTTACTCACACGGCCCGCGGCGCTCGAATCGCTCGCGCGCGTCGATACCGTCGTGTTCGACAAGACGGGGACACTGACCGACGAGCGCCTCGCGCTGCTGTCGCTGCAGTGCTTCGGCAAGCGCGACGCCGACTACGCCTTGGCACTGGCCGCAGGCCTGGAAGCGCACTCGAACCATCCGGTGGCGCGCGCGCTCGATGCCGCCGCCCGCGCTCGAGGCGTCTCGCCGCTGCCTGCGATTCGCGTTGCCGAGGTGGCCGGGATGGGGATTGAGGGTATCGTCGGCGGCACCTGCTATCGGCTCGGCAAGGCTCAGTACGCGCTCGCGCTCACGCGCGACGCTGCCGCTGGGGCGAGGGCCCTTTCCGCGCTCGCCAGGGCATCGCGCGGCGGCGGGGCCCAGGAGATCGTGCTCGCCGATGCGCAAGGTCCCCTCGCGCTATTGCAATTGGGCGAAGCGCTGCGCGACGATGCCCGGCAGCTCGTAGGCGACCTCGCAAAGCGCGGCTTGCAGCTGCTCGTCGTCTCCGGAGATCAAAGCTCCGCCGTCGAACGGCTGGCTCGAGCGCTCAGTCCCGGTGCCGGCAGGGCAATTGCCTTTCATGCCGAACAGACACCATCGGGCAAGCTTGCCGTCCTCGAAGGACTGCAAACGCAGGGTCACCGCGTGGCCATGGTGGGCGATGGCATCAACGACGCACCCATCCTCGCCCAGGCCGACGCCTCCATCGCGCTGGCCAGCGGCTCGGCACTGGCGCAAGCGCGTGCCGACATCATCGTTCTCGGCCCGCAGTTATACAAGGCGGGAGCTGTATTCGACCTGGCGCCGCGCACGATGCGCATCGTCCGAGGCAATTACCTCTGGGCGGCGGGCTATAACTTGCTGATGTTGCCGCTGGCCGCCGCCGGCATGCTTGCACCCTGGCTTGCGGCGGCGGGTATGGCGCTCAGCGCCGGGTTTGTTCTTGCCAATTCGATGCGTCTTCGATACGGAGCCGGGCCGCCACGCTAGGCGCAAGGCGAGAGCCTGCCCACCGCACCGACACCATGGACTCGCTTTTTTTGCTCATTCCGCTTTCGATTGTGCTGGTCTTGCTCATCGGCGCCGTGCTGGTGTGGGCAGTGCTTTCGGGACAATTCGAAAACCTCGAGGCCCAAGGCGCGCGCATTCTGGAGAAAGACCGCGACGAGGAATGACGCCGCCCGGATTGCGCCTTTCGCAAGCAGCTCTCGGATGCCAGCGGTTTTACGCAACGCGGGCCGCGGCGCTCGCGGACAAGAAGACCGCTCGCGCGCAAGCCGCGTGGCCTGCGGGAACCGACGCAACGACGCTGTCCTCGCTCGCCTCGCTGTGCCACAGCGGAGGCTGATTTCCTCATGCCGGCGGGGACATCGATCGACGCGCGAAGCGTGTAGCATCGTGTGGCCCGCGTTTGGCACTTCGGCCGGCGCGGCCAGCGGCATGGGCGAGCGCGGAGACGAAGCAAACGGCTGGGGCGCGGACCTGCACGTCATGATCCATGGCCGAGTTCAGGGCGTGGGTTTCCGCGAAAGCATGGTTCTAGAGGCCGTCGAGCGCGGCGTCTCGGGCTGGGTGCGCAATCGTCTGGGAGGCACCGTAGAAGCGGTACTGCGCGGCGCCCCGCAGAACTGCGCCGAACTGCTGCGCTGGGCGCATCGCGGGCCGCGCGCGGCGCGCGTTGTGCGTGTCGACGTGCGCACGGCAAGTCCGCAGGAGTCCGAGCTCGTGCGCGGCCGCTTCGAGCGTCTGGAGACGCGCTGAGGCGGCCGCGATCGGGAATCCACCCATGAACGATGGCGCGATCGCGCGCGCACCGGCTTCCGCCTGGCCGCTGATGCTCGCCACCGCGACCATCCTGCTCGTCACGACGGGAGCTCGTCAGTCGCTCGGCCTGTACATCACGCCGCTCAAATCTTCGACCGGCTTGAGCGTCGCCGACATCAGTTTGGCGTTGGCCGTCGGACAGTTCGTATGGGGCGCGTCGCAGCCGTTTTTTGGGGCCATCGCCGACCGGCACGGATCGGCGCGCGTCATCCTCGCCGGCGCTTTCATCCTCGCGCTGGGATTTGCGGCAACCCCCTTCGTGCATACCACGGCGGGCCTGATTTGGACGCTGGGCGTGCTCAGCGCGGCCGGCGCCGGAGCTGGCAGCTTCTCGGTGCTGATCGGCGCGACCGCGCAGCGACTCGCCCCGCAGCAACGTGCTTTTGCCGCGGGGTTCATCAACGCCGGCGCAAGCCTCGGACAGTTCGTCTTTGCGCCGTTAAACGAGCTGCTGATCGTTTTGTACGGATGGGTACACGCCATATCGACAATGGCGCTGTTGATGCTTTCGACCTTGCCGCTGGCCTGGTGGCTGCGCGGCGCGCCCGCCACGCCGGTTTCGAACACCGCGATAGCTGCCGGCGCGGTGGCGCAGCCGGGTCTGCGCCGGCACCTGTCAGAGGCGGCGCGCCACCCAAGCTACTGGTGCCTGCACCTGGGGTTTTTCACATGCGGCTTTCACGTCGCCTTTCTTGTTACGCATCTGCCCGGCGAAGTGAACCTCTGCGGTCTGGGCGGTTCCATCGCCGCGGCCTCGCTTGCGATCATCGGGCTGGCCAATATCGCAGGCAGCCTCGGTGCGGGGTTCTTGGGCAACCGCATGCGCCTGAAATGGCTGCTGTTCTGGGTCTACGGCACGCGCGCGCTCGCAATCGCGGCGTACCTGGCGGCGCCTCGGAGCGCGCTCACCTTCTACCTTTTTGCCACGGTGCTCGGCCTGACGTGGCTGTCGACCGTTCCGCCGACGGCTGGTCTGGTCGGAAAGCTCTTTGGCACCCGTTACCTCGCGACCCTTTTCGGCCTGACACTGCTATCACACCAAATTGGCGGATTTTTCGGTGCCTTTCTCGGCGGCCAGGCGATGGCGCGGTTCGGTAACTATTCGTGGATGTGGTACGCCGACATCATGCTGGCGCTGGGCGCGGCGTTCATCAACTTGCCCATACGCGAAGAGCGCGTGGCGCGCACGACCGTGGTGCGCTAACTCGGAGGATTCGCGCCCCCGCTTTCATAGTATGGTGGCGGCCGAACGCCCGACACGATGCCGCAGTACGTGTCAAGCGCGGGCGGAAAACCCCAAAACAATGGCGACGGCTCGCCGAGGAGTCAAATATGGTCGGATATGTTCTGCTGGGTCTCATCGCGGCAATCGTGGTCTGGGCCATCGTGGCCTACAACGGACTGGTGGGTCTGCGCAATCAGGTCAAGAATTCCTTTGCCCAAATCGACGTGCAACTGAAGCGTCGCTACGACCTCATACCCAATCTGGTGGAAACCGCCAAGGGGTACATCAAGCACGAACGCGAAACCCTCGAGGCGGTGACCCAGGCGCGCAATTCGGCGCTCAACGCGCATGCAAGCGCCGCGGCCGATCCGACCAACGCCGAAGCGGTGCGGCAGCTGGGGGCCGCGGAGCAGGCCTTGCGCGGATGCCTGACGCGCTTTTTTGCCGTTGCAGAGGCCTATCCGGACCTCAAGGCCAACCAGAACATGCTGCAAGTAAGCGAGGAGCTGACGAGCACGGAAAACAAGATCGCCTTTGCGCGTCAGGCGTTTAACGACGCGGTTATGAGCTACAACACTGCCTCGGAGCAGTTCCCCGGCAACCTTGTTGCCAATGCCTTCGGGTTCAAGGCGGCCGAGCAGCTGGCGGCAACGGAATCGGCCGAAGAGCGCAAGGCGGTTCGAGTTCAGTTCTGACGGCTCCGCAGTGAACGCGACTGCTGCGGTGCGCGCGCGCCGCGCGGCTCATAGCGCCAGGGCGACGACGTGGCAATGAACTTTTTCCAGAACCAGGAGGCTGCGCGCCGCTCCAGCCGCGTGCTCATTGCGCTGTTTGCCGTTGCCGTCGTCGCGATCGTGGTCGCGGTAAACGCAGCCTTGGCGCTGATCTATTTTTCCGTTCTCGCCCGACACGGTTCCTGGGCGCGATACGGATGGGGCGCTCTGCCCAACTATTTTTTTGAAACGACCACAGCCGTTGTGCTGCTGATGATCGTGGGCGGCACGATCCAGCAGATCCTGGAGCTGCGCGCAGGCGGAGACGCGGTCGCGCGGATGGTGGGCGCGCGCGCAGTGCAGCCCGATTCGCGCGAGCCGCTCGAGCGCCGGCTGCTCAACGTGATCGAGGAGATGGCACTGGCCTCGGGAATCCCGGCACCCCGCGCCTACGTTCTGGATGGCGAAAGCGGTATCAACGCATTTGCTGCGGGCCTGCACCCGGCCGATGCGATCGTTGCGGTAACGCGCGGCGCGCTCACCCGCCTGAACCGCGACGAGTTGCAGGGGGTGATGGGCCATGAGTTCAGCCACATCCTCAACGGCGACATCGGGCTGAACCTGCGTCTGATCGGCGTGCTGCAGGGCCTGCTGCTGCTCGCCCTTTTCGGCCGCTTCCTCACTTCGATAGGCAACGCGCGCGGTCGCTCGCGCGATTCGGCCACCGGGTTGCTGCTCCTTGCCGGGGTTGCCGTTCTGGCCATTGGTTCCATCGGTGTTTTTTTCGGACGTCTGATCAAGGCCAGTGTGTCGCGTCAACGCGAATTCTTGGCCGACGCAAGCAGCGTACAGTTCACGCGCAACCCCGATGGCATCGGCGGCGCATTGCGCAAAATCGGGGGTCTGGGCGGGCAGGCCGGCGGTGCCGTGGAGCACCTGCACGCCGAGACCCTTTCGCACATGTTCATGGCGCCCGTCAGTCTGTCTTTGGCCAGCGGCCTGCTCGCCTCGCATCCGCCGCTGCTCGAGCGGCTGCGCCGAATCTACGGCCACGCCGTCGAGTACCTGGCGGCGCCGGAGTTGCCCGTTGAGCCCGCGCCATCGCAGTCCGACGCAAAGCCGCTCGAATACGAGCCGGTTGCTGCAGCCGACGCAGCCCGGGCGCTCTCAAGCCCGCTGACGGGGGCCCTGACCGCGCCCGCACCTTCGGGCGTCACGCCGGCTGAGACCCTGCACGTCACGATCGGAACGGCGCCCCGCGGCGCGATGTCCTTTGGCGCAAACCTCTCCGAGGGGCTCGACCGCGTCGGGCTGCGGCCCGCCCTGGCCGACGCCACGCAAAGCCAGTTGCTCGTGCTCGCCATGCTGCTCGACACCGAGCCGCAGGTTCGTGCCCGCCAGCTCGCCGCGGCCGTGGAACATTTTGGTGCTGGCGCAGCTGCGCAAATCGAGCGCCTGGCGCAGATCCTCGCGGGCCTGCCGCCGGGCTGGCGGCTGCCGCTGCTGGACCTGTCGATGCCCGTTTTGCGCACGCTGACCTCGCCGCAGCGCGAGGACCTGCTGCGCCTGGCCAACACGTTGATCCGGGCCGACGGGCGGGTCACCTTGGCGGAGTTTTTGCTGTTTTCGGTGCTCAAGCGCCGCCTGGTGCGCGCCAGCGCCCCGAACGGTCCGGGCCGCGCCCTGCGCCTGGGCGATGTGAGCGCCGAGGCCGCCGTTGTGATGTCGCTCATCGCGTGCGTGCGACTGCCGCACGATCCCCAGCGGGCTTTTGACGCCGGTAAAGTCTTGTTGCCTGCTGCGGGAGCGCGCATCGCGCAAGAGGCGCTCGGGCTGGCACAGGTTTCGGCCGCCTTTGACCGTCTCGCGCTGCTCGCGCCGCTCGAAAAGCCGTTGCTCATCAAAGCCTGCGTGGCCATCGCCTTCGTCGACGGCGCCTCCCACTGGAAGGCGGCAAGCTGCCTGCGCACGCTGTGCGCGGCGCTGGACTGTCCGCTGCCGCCGCAGGTCGAATCCGCCCCGTAGCGGGGTGCGCACGCGCGCCAACAGCGCCGTAGGCCGCCCAACCCACTCATGGCACCCATTTTGCGCATTGCGGGACTGAGCAAGACCTATTCCTCGGGTCTGCAAGCGCTCAAGGCCATCGACCTGCGTATCCACAAAGGCGAGATCTTCGCCCTGCTCGGCCCCAACGGAGCGGGCAAGACGACTCTGATCGGGATCATTTGTGGAATGGTCGTACCTTCCGCCGGCACCGTGCACGTCGCCGGCCACGATATCGTGCGCGACTATCGTCGTGCGCGCTCGATGGTCGGCCTGGTTCCCCAGGAACTGAGCACCTTCGCATTCGAGACGGTCTGGGCCACGGTGTGCTTTAGCCGCGGCTTATTTGGGCGTGCACCGAATCCGCACTTCGTCGAGAAGCTGCTGCGAGACCTGGCGCTTTGGGACAAGCGCTCCGAACGGATCATGACCTTGTCCGGCGGCATGAAGCGGCGCGTGATGATCGCCAAAGCGCTGGCGCACGAACCGCAGCTTCTGTTCCTCGACGAGCCCTCGGCGGGAGTCGATGTGGAGCTGCGCCGGGACATGTGGGCCATGGTGCGCGGCTTGCGAGACAGCGGGGTGACCATCATTTTGACCACGCACTACCTGCAGGAGGCCGAAGACATGGCCGACCGAATCGGCGTGATCAACAAGGGCGCGCTCATCGTCGTCGAGGACAAGGCAACGCTGATTCGCAAGATGGGTAAGAAGCAGCTCACCTTGCACTTGCGCCAGCCGATGGCCGCAATTCCCGAGCAGCTTGGCGCCTGGCCGCTTAGCCTGCGCGAGCAGGGGCGCGAGCTCGAATACCGCTTTGACTCCACCGAGGAGGACACCGGAGTGCCGGCCCTTCTGCAGCGCATGGGCGAGCTGGGTATCACCATCGAGGACCTCAGTACGCAACAAAGCTCGCTTGAGGAGATTTTCGTGAACCTCATCCGTGAGCGGCCGGCGACACCGCAATGAACACGCCGACATTTAACGCGCATGGCGTCTGGGCGCTATACAAGCTTGAAATGGCGCGCGCGTTGCGCACCGTGGCGCAAAGCGTGCTCACCCCGGTGATCACGACTTCGCTGTATTTCGTGGTCTTTGGCGCCGCGATCGGTGCGCGCATCAGCCAGGTGCAGGGCGTGCCGTACGGCGCTTTTCTCGTCCCCGGCCTGATCATGCTTTCGGTGTTTACCGAAAGTCTTTCCAATGCATCTTTCGGCATCTATCTGCCCAAGTTCACCGGGACGATCTACGAGATTCTCACGGCGCCGGTTTCCCCGATGGAAATCGTTCTTGCCTACGTCGGTGCGGCGGCAACCAAATCCATTGCGCTGGGGCTCATCATCCTGGCGACGGCGTCCGTCTACGTCCCGATCCAAATCTTGCACCCGGTGTGGATGATCGGTTTCCTCGTGCTCACGGCCTCGACGTTTAGCCTTTTCGGCTTTGTCATCGGCATCTGGGCCAAGAGCTTTGAGCAGTTGCAATTCGTCCCGATGCTGGTCGTGACACCACTCACCTTTCTGGGCGGCGCCTTTTATTCGATCGACATGCTTCCGCCGGCCTGGCGCACGGTCACGCTGTTCAATCCCGTGGTGTATCTGATCAGCGGATTTCGCTGGAGCTTTTACGGCAATTCCGACGTGAGCGTCGCGATCAGTCTGGCGGCGACGAGCGGATTTTTCGTGGCCTGCCTGGCCGTGGTGGCCTGGGTCTTCCGCACCGGCTACCGCCTCAAGAGCTAAGACGCGCAGCGCGGAATTTGCCGCCGCATGCGGGCGCGTTGCCGATTGTTCCGCGCCCGCGCGAGGCGCACCGATCAGATATCGTCGCCCGCGCCATGAACCGCGGCGTGCGCCTGTTCGTCGGCATGGTACGAACTGCGCACCAGAGGCGCGCAGGCCGCGTGCGCGAAACCCATCGCCCGCGCCTCCCGCTCGAATTGCGCAAACGACTCTGGCGCGACGTAGCGTTGCACCGGGAGGTGGTGCTCACTGGGTGCGAGGTACTGCCCGATCGTGAGCATCTCGACGCCGTGGGCGCGCAGGTCGCGCATGACTTCGACGATCTCCTCGTCGGTTTCCCCGAGACCGACCATCAGGCCGCTTTTCGTAGGCACGGCCGGTACGCGGTCGCGAAATTGCGCGAGCAATTGCAGTGAATGGGCGTAGTCGGCCCCGGGACGCGCCCGGCGGTAGAGGCGCGGCACCGTTTCCAAGTTGTGGTTCATCACGTCGGGCGGTGCCTGCACCAATGCATCGAGTGCGCGCTCGAGGCGACCACGGAAATCGGGCACCAGAATTTCGATACGGGTCGCGGGTGAAGCACTACGCACCGCCCGAATGCAATCAACGAAGTGCTGCGCGCCGCCGTCGCGCAGATCGTCGCGGTCCACGGAGGTGATGACGACGTAGCGCAGCTGCAAGGCGGCAACGGTTTGCGCCAGGTGCTCGGGCTCCTGGGCATCGAGCGCGTCGGGGCGACCGTGCGCGACATCGCAAAAGGGACACCGCCGGGTGCACTTGTCGCCCATGATCAGAAAGGTTGCCGTGCCCTTGCCAAAGCACTCGCCGATGTTCGGGCACGTCGCTTCCTCGCACACCGTATGCAGTTGATGTTCCCGCAAAATTCGCTTGACCTGGTAGTAACGCGACCATGCCGGAGCGGCCTTCACCCGGATCCATCGGGGCTTTTTCAGCGGCTCGCCGCTGCGTTCGATCTTGATCGGGATGCGCGCGGTTTTCTCCGCACCCCTTTGTTTGGCACTGCGGGCGGACGCGCCTCCTTTCGGCGCGGCGGGGGGGATGTCACCTGCCATGGACAATTTGCCTCCTGCGGGCCTCAGCAATGGGAATGCGCCATTCGCGCCCGGGCCCGGGCCGTGGGCTCGAGGTGCGCGAGCAGGCGCTCGACGAGTCGCTGCGCGTTCGTGTTCCAGTCGGCGCAGGCTCCCAGTGTAGCCAAGTCGACGGCGGTCAGTCCGCGGTAGCCGCAGGGGTCGATCGCGGAAAACGGCTCCAGGTTCATTGCAACATTGAGCGCCACCCCGTGATACGCGCAGCCGCGATGCACCTTGATTCCCAAAGCGGCAATCTTGGCTTTGCCCGAAAAACGCGCATCCGCGGGCTCGCCTCGGGCGCGAAACCCGGGCAGCGGCACGTACACGCCCGGCGCACCGCGCACGCGCGTACCGACGAGATCGTAGGGCTCAATGGTCTGGATGACCGATTCCTCGATCCGGTGCACGAGTTCGCGTACGAAAAAGCCCGCCCGTCCCAGATCGACCAGGGTGTAGACGATGACCTGTCCGGGGCCGTGATACGTGACCTGGCCTCCGCGATCTGTGGCAACCACGGGTATCGCGCTGGGCGGCAACGCGCCCTCCCAGCGCAGGTGTTCGCGGCGCGCGGCCTGCCCCAACGTGTAGACCGGCGGGTGTTCGACCAGCCAGAGCTCGTCGTCGGTTGCACCATCGCGCCTGGCGGTGAACTCCTTCATGGCTGCCCAGGTCTCGAGGTAGTCGACCCGGCCGAGTTCCCGCACCCGAATCACAAAACCACCTTGACCCAGGGGTGGCGGGTCAGATCGAGATAAATTGCGTCGAGCTGGGCGCGCGATTGCGCGCGTACCGTCACCGTCAGCGATAGGTAATTGCCGGCGCGCGACTGGCGCACCTCGACCGCAGCCACGTCAAGGTCCGGCGCATGCGCGCGCACGATTGCGATCATTTGCGGCTCAAATTCGAGCCGGTTAAAACCCATGATCTTGATTGGGAAGTCCATCGGGAACACAAGCGCACCGGCCGTCAGCGGCGGGGGCGTCGCGTTGGGGTCGTCGCGCTCGCTATTCATCGGCAGCGTGCCCGGTCGACCCAACGGCGGAGCCTTCCGCCCCGGAGACCCGCAACTGCTCCGCGCCCGCCAGGTTTTGCATAACGAGCCGCTTGAGCGTGGTCAGGCGCCGATGGAAGAAATGATCGGCGCCGGGCAAGACGACAACGGGGACGTCCGATTCGC
This sequence comes from Burkholderiaceae bacterium, assembly GCA_035625725.1. Lineage (GTDB taxonomy): Bacteria > Pseudomonadota > Gammaproteobacteria > Burkholderiales > Burkholderiaceae_F > GJ-E10. Next base: position 1,677 of record DASPPB010000014.1, on the reverse strand, counting down.
GCGCCCAACCCAAGACGTCGGCCAAAGCGACCGTCTCGTCGACTTCCCCGTGAATAACCACGGCCGCCGGATCGACGCGCGGAACTGGCCATTTGCCTGCCGGCGTCCCGATCAGCACGAGCGCCTGCGGCGGCCGGCCGCGCTGCGCGAGCTGCTGCGCTGCGCAGGCGGCAACGAAACCGCCAAAAGAAAACCCCGCCAGCGCGATCGGAACCGGTGCCGGCAGCAACAATTTCCATTGTGCAAGGCGGGGCACCTGCTCGGTCAAGAAAAGGAAGTCCTGCGTTTCGCCTACGCCACCATCGTGCACCCCCGCGCTTTCGCCGACGCCTCGAAAATTCGGGCGCACCGCAACCCATCCGAGCGCCAGAAACGCCCGGGCCGTGGTCGCGGCGACCTTGTTATCGAGGGTGCCGCCGTACAGGGGGTGGGGATGACCGATGAATGCAAAACCCCGCACGGTTCCCACCGGACGCTCCAGCAGACACTCGAGACGTCCGGCCGGGCCCTCCAGGATCCGGCGCTCGCTGATCGGTCTCACGGCAGACGCAAGCGCTCGACGATCCTTCCGCCCACGATGTGTTCGTCGATGATCTCGTCGATGTCGCGTTCATCGACGTACGTATACCAGACGGCATCGGGGTAGATGACTAGACAGGGGCCCTCTTCGCAACGATCGAGACACCCGGCCTTGTTGATGCGCACCTTGCCCGCGCCGCTGAGCCCAAGCTGCTTGATGCGTTGCTTCGCGTAGGCCTGCATCTGCGCGCTGCGGTGCGCCGCGCAGCACACATCGGGCGCAGTGCGTTCGTTGAGGCAGAAAAAGACATGGTGCCTAAAATGGGGAGTCTGCATTCGAGTCCGCTGGTCAGTAGTCCACCGAGTTTCGACCATGGGATTGCGCAGCCTGCGCAAACGGTACCGTCGATGCGGCATAGGCCCACCGCGCTTCCCCGGCGAAGTATGCACTGCATTGTGCCAAGAAGAACTGAGCGGAGGGGTTCGACGCGCCGGGGCCTTTTGCGCAGCACCCACCCTGCCGCAAGGTCGCATCCAATACGCCCCGGCACGCCGCCGGGGCCCTGCGAATGCGCGCCTTGGGGCGCGCGGGGCGCCATCGCGGCGCCCCGCCTACGCTTAGCGAGCTTTGTAGCTAAATTTCTGCCCCGCGATGCTTGCCTCGTACATCAGCCCGCCCTTGGCCACGGTGAACGTCGCCATGCCTTTGCTGTACTTGCCCGCGGTCGTTGCATCGTGCTTGCCGCCGCTCGCGCCCGCCGAGGACCCTGTTGTGCTGGCTTTTGCGCCGGCTGCGGCCGTGATCGCGACAACGGAGGCATCGGCGCCGAACTCGAAGTTGCCGCCGGTGAATTCCTTGAGCGCCCTCTGATCCTCAAAGAAGATGATCTCGCTGTAGCCCTGGCCGCCGAGCTGCAGGCCCACCGAAACCTGTGTCATCGAGGTATCTCCAATGTACGCGCCCTTTTCATAGACGCGGCCCGTGCCGTACGCGCCTCCCACCACAAAGCCACCCTTGCCGATTGTGGGAAACACCGCGTACCCGTAGGCAGTATTGAAGAACTTGCCGCTCTCCCCGGCGTCTTTGAAGATTTTGACCGTGTCGCTGTAATCATCGGCCCGAGCCGGCGAAAAAGCGACCGCTAGCATCAGGGCGAC
>DASPPB010000013.1:0-2058 GCA_035625725.1 Burkholderiaceae bacterium | reverse complement strand
AAGCTTAGGCCCGTTCAAGTGCAAACGTCAAATGCTGAACTGAAATCTTTTTTCCTCGATGGCCCGGCAGGCCGGCTGGAAGCCTTGCTGAACGCGGGTGCGACGGGCGCCACGCACGCGGGGCTGGTCTGCCATCCGCACCCGCTCTACGGCGGCACCATGCACAACAAGGTGGTCTTTCACGCCATGAAGGCGCTGCGGAACTTTGGCTTTCCGGTGTTGCGATTCAACTTCCGCGGCGCCGGCCACAGCGAGGGAACGCATGATGAAGGCCGCGGGGAAACGGATGACGTGCGCGGGGCGCTCGACTGGCTCGATCGCGAGTTCCATCTGCCCGTGGTGTTCGCCGGCTTCTCGTTTGGAGCGGCAGTGGGATTGCGGACTTGCTGCCCGGATGCGCGGGTGGTCGCGCTCGTCGCGCTGGGCACGCCCGTGGCCTTTGATGGGCGGAGCCACGCGTTCCGTTTTCTTGAAAGCTGCGCCAAGCCCAAATTGTTCGCGAGCGGCACGCACGATGAGTTTGGCCCGCCGGGCGTGCTGGAAGATGTGGTTGCGCGTGCTGCCGATCCGAAACGACTGGTGCGCGTCGAAGGCGATCATTACTTTGCCGGGCACCTCGACGAGATGCGGCAGGCGATCGAGGGGTGGGTGCGAGGAGTGGTGGTTGCCCGCTAAGAGCGGGAGCGAATTGGAACTAGCGAAAATAACTGTCACCCCGAGCGAGCGCCAGCTTTTGGCGCGAGTCGAGGGGCAACGCGTCTGATTCTCCATAGTAACGGCCTTGCCCCTCGGCTCGCGCTGAAACGCTCGCTCGGGGTGACAGGTTTTAGGTGGGCGCGCGTTCCGAAGAAGTCGTCACAGCCTTCCCGCATCACGCCGTCTATAATCCAATTGATGTCCGCTCAGCCTGCCGTCAATCAATCGCAGATGTCCGCCATGCGCGCCGTGGCGCGCGAGATTTTCCTGCACGCGCTTGCGGAGTCGAGCATCGAGAAGGCCTTCGAGCGCAACGTCGAGTACGGTCGCGGCGTGTTGCGCATAGGCGAAGACCTGCACAATCTGGGGAGTTACAACCGCGTGCGCGTGGTCTCGATCGGCAAAGCAGCGCAGGCGATGGCGGAGGCGCTGGCAGCGAAAGTCGGTTCCGGCCTTGAAGGGATCGTGGCCTGCGCCGCCGACCCTCCGGCGCAAGTACCGGGCTTCCGCTACTACCGCGGCGGTCATCCCACGCCGAACGCCGAATCGGTGCGCGCGGGCGAGGCCATTTTGCGGATGCTCGAAGCGCTCGACGAGCGCTCGCTGGCGCTGCACATGATCAGCGGCGGCGGCTCGGCGATTGTCGAGAAGCCGATCAGCGACACGATCTCGCTCGACGATCTGGTCGCCACGTATCGCGAATTGGTGCTCTCGGGCGGCACAATCGCCGAGATCAATGCCGTGCGCAAGCATCTTTCGGCCACCAAAGGCGGACGCCTGGCGCGGGCAGCGGCGCCCGCGCAGCAGGTTTCCATTCTCATCTCCGACGTGCCGGACAACGCGCCCGACTCCCTGGCTTCCGGGCCGACGATGGCCGATTCGACGACCGTCGAGAATTGCTACGCCATCATTCAGAAGTACGACCTGCTGGAAAAGTTTCCGGCATCGGTGCGAAAGCTGATCGAGCAGCACGCTCTCGAAGAGACGCCGAAGAGCCACGACCCGGCGTTTGCGCGTTCGCGCTGGTGGATGATCCTTTCAAATGAAACGGCAGTGAAAGCGGCCGCGACACGTGCGCAGGCGGAGGGGTTCGCGGTTGAGACCGACTGCAGTTGCGACGACTTGGATTACCGCCGCGCCAGCGACTATCTGCTCGACAAGTTGCGCGAGTTGCGCCAGCAACACCAGCGCGTGTGCCTGGTTTCGGGCGGGGAGATTACAGTTCGCGTGGAGGGCAAGAGCGGACAGGGCGGCCGCAACCAGCAATTCGCGCTTTATCTCGCACCGAAAATCGCAGGCGAGAACATTTGCGCGCTCAGCGCCGGTACCGACGGCATCGACGGCCACAGTCCGGCGGCGGGC
>DASPPB010000012.1:0-15924 GCA_035625725.1 Burkholderiaceae bacterium | reverse complement strand
TATAGCCCCACTGATACTCCGCCGATGCGCAGTCCTCCGGCCCGCTGGCCCAGGCTCCGGAACAAGTCGCATGAGAGCCCATGATGTAGGGCTCGGAGGTAATGAGCTCCGAGGGCGTCTCCTTCGGGTCGATGTTCTGCGAAGCCCAAACGACCGCCTGGCCGACCGTCATGTCGAGGAAATCCTCCCAGCCAAGCTCCTCCTTCTCCTTGGTGTCAAGGACATGTTGCGTATGCATGTAGATCGGACCCTTGCCGGCCTTGATCTCCTCGAGCATCGCGTGGTTGCGCAAGCATGTGGGCATCGGCTGTATGTCCGCGTAGTGCCCTACGCGCGCTTTGATTTCCGCATAGCGATCCTTCTCATAGAACTCGCCAGCGGCGTTGGTCGCATGCGATTTCAGAAGCAGAAACCAGGCGCCCACCGGGCCGTAACCGTCCTTGAAGCGGGTGAGCACGATCCTGTTCTCCATCTGCGTCATCAATGCGCCGGTCGGAATCAGGAGGCCGTAGGCCGAAGCCGTGCTCCAGGGTGCATACCACGTTCTTCCCATGCCTTCGCCCACTGACCTGGGCCGGTAGATATGCGAGCCGCCGCCCGCGCCCACGATGACCGCCTTGGCCCGGAAGACGTAGAAATCCCCGTCGCGGACGTTGAAGCCGACCGCGCCCGCGATGCGATTGGGACGCACCCTGTCCATCAACAGGTGCGTCACCATGATCCGGTTGTAGACCTCGGTGGCGGACTTCCGTGCCGCTTCGGCGACAATGGGCTTGTAGCTCTCGCCGTGGATCATGATCTGCCACCTGCCTTCTCTCAGGTACCGGCCGGTCAGCGGGTTCGTGAGAATCGGCAGACCCCACTGCTCGAGCGTGTGCACGGTGGAATCGACGTGCCGGGCGATGTCGTAGACCAGGTCCTCTCTCACCAGCCCCATGAGGTCACCGCGCGCGTAACGCACGAAGTCTTCCGGCTGATTCTCGCCCCAGCGCATCCCCATGTAGCAGTTGATCGCCGAAAGACCTTGCGCGACCGCACCGCTACGCTCGATGTTGGCCTTTTCGACAAGAACGATCTTGAGATCCCGCCCCCAGTACCGTGCCTCGTAAGCGGCCCCACAGCCGCCAAAACCGCCGCCTACGATGAGAATGTCCGAATCGACCCAACGGGTCCTTCGCCCCATCTTTTTACGCCTTTCTTATGGTGGGAAGCGCGGCGACGTGCAGCGCGTCGGGCTCATGCGCGAGGAGCTGCGTGCCAAGGGCGCCCAAGTCCGGCGGGCCATATTCCTGCGGCGCTTTGATGGAATTCCAGGGCGTGGTTCTGATCGGGAAGGTGAACTCCTTCACCCGTCCGTCGCGGTAGCGGATCTTCCAGGAGATCGATCCCTTTTCGGGTTCTCGCCGCACCCTGACCTTGTGCCCGAGCGGCGCGAAATCGGCGTAGCCGCGAACATCGATCGCGTGCTGCGGGCACGCCTTCACGCACGAGTAGCACTCCCAGCAGAAATTGGGCTCGATGTTGTAGGACCTGCGGTATACCGGGTCGATGTGCATGATGTCGGAAGGGCAGATATCGACACAGTCTCCGCAGCCGTCGCATCTCGTCATGTCGGTGTAGGTAGGCAAGGCGATCAGCTCCTCACGATGTAATTCACGGCGGCGGGGGCGGGGAGATCCGACGAACCGTCGGCCTCTTCCACCCTTCTTTGGAAGCCGACCGCCGGCTTGTAGAACATGTGCGCGAACTTGGACCACGGGACGGAAACGAAAAGCAGGGTTGTGAAGAAGATGTAAATGCCAAACAGGATGCGGGTGGAGGTGGCGTCCCCGAACCACGTCTGCGCGTAGTGCCACAGCAGCGCGAAGGCCGTGCTCGCGAGCAGCGACCCGACAAAGAGATCGGCGCGGCCCAGATGAAAAGGCGACGCTCCATCGTGCGCCACGTCGACTCGCAAAAGAAAGAAGAACCACAACCCTCCGACGAGGATCATCGAGGCGCCTACGGTCCACAAGGCGGGCAGGACGGTCGGGGTGAAGACTCCGGTCGGATACGCGAAGATCATCACGGCCGACGTGGCCAGGTACGTCAGGAAGCCATACATCATCAACAAATGAGACAGCCGTCTGGGCCACCTGCAGAACTCACCTGAGACGGCCGCTTCCGCGACGGTCGCGATCGCTAGCGAAGCGATCTCGGCACCGCCCAGACGCCGTTGCGCCCACGTCCGCGCTTTGTGCCTGCGCAGCGCAAAGAATCTGGCGCTGCCTTTGTGATGCACGTCGAACAACGTTCCGGCGATGACCGCGAGCGCCATCAGGGCTGCGTAGACCTGCATGACGAAGGCGGGAAATGACAACGCTGCGAATGGATTGCTGGTGAACATCAGCAGTCTCCTCGTGGCCCATTCTAAGAGGCCGACCTGGCCAGCGCGAGCGTCGCGCAAAGGGTCGAGGCCGCGGGCGGTGTCAACACTTTCCGCATGGTTTTGGTGGTCGACCGAATCGATTTGGGCTTGAAGTTCGTCGAACCCGGCCGGCGCGCGCTCCCAACGAGCAGGCGCAGCTCAAGCTTCCGGTCCGACGGGAACGCGCGCAAGGGTGACATGGGGGTTTGGGCCAACGCGCTGAGAATCGAAGATCAGCGAGGCAGTGCCGCGCGCCCCCGACGGTCTTGGCCGATGCCGTTTCACTCGGCGCTTGCCTTCGGCCAAGGGGCGGAGGAACCGGGCCGAACCGGGAAGGTGCCTGACCCCAGGGCAATTTGTCAGGCAAAGCGAAATACCCGATGATTGCCGCTCGCCGAACCTTCCGGGCCCTGGTTCGAGGGCAAGAGGCGAGGCGCGGTATTGGCCCCGTGGCCGGGTCTCGGTAAGCGGTTGACAAAGAACTCGAAGATTCAAACGCCAGTACGAAGAAAAAGAGCATCAATTTTGCATATCACGGATCGTTCGGGGTAAAGTTTGCCGGCCGACATTGCGAGAGGAACCTAGATGAGGCGTTTTACCTCCGCGCTTTGCGCGTTTTCGCTTGTGGCGACGCTTGGCGCATGCGCCAGCATGGGCGGCAGTAGCAGCAGTGCGCCACAGGAGATCCGCCAGGGGCGCATCGAGCAAATCACCAATGTCCAACTCGACCACCCGCATCAGCTGGGCGTGGGTGCGATTTTGGGTGGCGCCGGCGGCGCGGCAATCGGCAGTTTGGTTGGCGCCGGCACCGGCAGGGATGTGGCCATTGCCATTGGTGCTATCGCAGGCGCGGTTGGGGGGCAGTACGCGGAGAACAAGTACGAAAACAAGCAGCCCGGCCAGCAGATCGTGGTGCGCCTGATGAGCGGCGTGCTTGTGGTGGTGACGCAACCGGTGAACGCGAACCTCTTTGTCGGCGAACCGGTCTACATCGAAGGCGCGGGCCAAGACGCGCACGTTCTGCCGCGCAACTGAGGAAGTCTCCGCACGGGCGCTGCATGGCTGCGCCCTGGCCGCAGAAGCGCGACCGACGCGCGCTCGCCAGACTTTGGGCGCACCGGGTAAAACGAAAGGACCCTTTGGTTGCGGGGCAAATGCCGCCTGGACGCTTTGCCGGCGCGCGTGAACCGCTTGAGGTGTCGCTCGCCCCGGATTCTTTGGGCTATCGCTCGCGCATTTCAGAAGAGCAATCCGACAGCCAGCGTCTGCGTGGCTTGCCTGTCGGAAAGACTCTTGACGCTGGGGCAGCGGCAGATCCCACCCCGGTTTCGAAAAGACTTGCGTTTATGCACTGTCAGAATATACTAAAGCAGATGCTTAACTATTTGGACGCACTCGACCGCACCTTCCAGGCTCTGGCCGACCCGACTCGCCGAGAGATCGTCGAGCGCCTGTCTCGCCACCCGGCCACCGTGAGCGAATTGGCCCGGCCCCAGGCAATGACGCTGCCCGCGGTCATGCAGCACCTCTCAGTGCTGGAGGCCTCGGGTCTGGTGCTCTCGGAGAAGGTCGGACGCGTGCGCACCTGCCGGATCAATCACGCTGGCCTCGAGCAGGCCGAGCGGTGGATCGCCCGACGCCGGGAAGAATGGGAGCAGCGCTTCGATCGACTTGGCCAGTACCTAGAGAACGTTCAGAAACAGGGGGGCGAAGATGACGCAAAAAGATGACCGCAAGGGATCGGATCCCTCGCCAGGCGGCCCGCCTGTGCTGCGGCTTGCGAGAACCTTCGTAGCGCCGCGTGACCTTGTTTTCGAGGCCTGGAGCAGCGCAGAGAGGGTCAAGGAGTGGTTTTGCCCGGAGGGCTTTTCCGTGCCGACGGCCGAGGTCCAGATGCGAGTCGGGGGGGCTTTTGCGGTGTGCATGCTGGCGCCGGACGGCGTGGAGCACTGGACACACGGGACGATCGTGGAACTCGCACGCCCCTCGCGCCTCGTGATCGACATGGACGTCAGAGACAAGCATGGCGTCGCTCTGTTCCGGGCTCTGACGGAATTGAACTTTGTCGATGTGCCGGGTGGTACTCGTCTGGAGGTAACGCAGACCTACACCTTCGCCGACCAGGCCAAAGCGGCACCCATGGTGGAGGGAGCGCCCGAGGGATGGCGCCAGACCCTCGAAAAGCTCGAGCAATCGGTCGCCCGCAGGCTGGCACGCACGACGAGCAGTGCCGTGCACGACACCTTCCGGATCGAGCGCAGCTTCGAGGCGCCGGTCGAGCTCCTCTACCGCGCTTTGTCTGACGTGGATGCCAAGAGTCGGTGGTTCGCGGGCCCGGCGCCACAATGGAAGCTTCTCGAGCGAACGATGGACTTCCGCGTCGGAGGCCATGAGCGCCTGCGCGGCCAGTGGGAAGGTGGCATGGTATCGACCTTCGACGCGACCTACCACGACATCGTCGGCAACGAGCGCATCGTCTATAGCTACACGATGCATCTGGATCAGCGCAAGATCTCGGTGTCGCTCGCCACGCTCGAGCTCAAGGCCCTCGGACCCCGGCGCACGGCGCTGGCACTGACGGAGCAAGGCGTGTTTCTCGACGGCTACCGCGATGAGGGTTCACGCGAGAAGGGCACCGGGCAGCTGCTCGATCGCCTTGCCGAGTCGCTTCGTTTGCCAGGCTAGTCGAGGAACACCGAATCCCAAGGCGAGTTTCCCCGACCCCTGCCGGCGCGCCCGGCCTTCGAGGCCCTGTGGCTTTCGTTAGCACCCAAGATCTGGGGACCGCGATGGAGTCGGGGAAAAAGTGATCTGGGAAAAGACGTGGCCTAGGCAAGCGATCGACAATCCGCATTGGCGATCGCTTCTCGCACGTGCCGGCGCAAACCGCCTGCGACGATGGGAGGCCCGAGGAGTCCCGCCGCCAATCGGTCTTGCCCCACGCTTCGGCCGGCGCACCCCATGGTACCGCGATCGACCGAAGAGGAATGGCTCCCAAGCAAAAAACGTCTTCCAACTGGCGCTAGCCGACGCACTGGGCGTCCGAGGCATCGAACTGGTGGTCGGCGGCTCGATGGGGGGGCTGCAGGCCTTGGAGTGGGCGCTCCTCGATCCCGATCGCGTTCAGGCCGTGGCCAGTATTGCCGCCTCGGGGCGGCATTCAGCCCGGTGCATACTCTGGAGCGAAGCCCAGCGCTTGGCGCTGGCTGCAGACCCGAAATTTCGCCAAGGCGAATACGACCCGGCCGATCCGCCCATAGCAGGACTAGCGGCCGCCCGGGCTGTCGCGATGATCAGCTATCGAAGCCCGGAAGCGCTCCAGCGGCGCTTTGGGCGCGCGAGGGGCGAGGAGGTATTCGCCGGTCGCGCACACAATCCGAACGATTTTGCAGTATCGGGCTGGCTTCAATATCATGGCCGGGCGCTGGTCGAGCGCTTTGATGCCAATAGCTACCGAACCCTCCTGGACGCCATGGACACTCACGATTTGTCACGCGGTCGTGGCCGCTACGCGGAAGTGCTCGCGGGCATCCGGCAGCCGATTCTCGTCGGTTCGATCGGCTCTGACATGCTCTATGTCTCCGAGGAGCAGCGTACGCTCACGGCACATCTGCGCCGTGTCCGTCTGGTTGTGGTCGATTCGATCCACGGACATGACGGCTTTTTGATCGACGCGGCGCGCGCCCGCAGTTTACGTAGCTAGCAGTGATTCCGATGGGTGGTGGGAACGCGCAGATCCAGCAATCATCCGATGAGGGGCGGAGCGATGGTCCGGCGGTCCTCGAGCTCATCGGCAACACGCCTCTCATCGAGCTCACGCGCTTTGACGCGGGCCCCTGCCGGCTATTCTTAAAGCTTGAATCCCAGAATCCCGGCGGTTCGATCAAGGATCGCATCGGGGTTTGCATGATTGAGGCCGCCGAGCGCGAGGGGCGGCTAAGCCCGGGTGGCACAATCGTTGAGGCGACCGCCGGCAACACCGGCTTGGGATTGGCGTTGGTTGCGCGCGCCAAGGGCTATCGCATCGTCCTGGTCGTGCCTGACAAGATGTCGACCGAGAAAATTTTGCAACTTCGCGCCCTCGGCGCAGAGGTGCACATCACCCGCTCGGACGTAGGCAAGGGACATCCGGATTACTACCAGGACTACGCGGCGCGGCTCGCACGGCAGACGTCGGGAGCGTTTTTTGCCGACCAGTTCAACAACCCGAACAATCCGGCCGCGCATGAGCAGTCAACCGGCCCCGAGATCTGGGCGCAGACCGCGCATGCCCTCGACGCAATCGTCTGCGGCGTGGGCTCAGGGGGTACGATTACCGGACTCACGCGCTTTTTTCGCCGTGCCGATCCCAGAGTCGAATTCGTGCTTGCCGATCCCGTCGGCTCGATTCTTGCCGAGTACACACGCACGGGACGGGTAGGGGAAGCGGGCAGCTGGGCGGTCGAGGGAATCGGTGAGGATTTCGTTCCTGCCATCGCCGACTTCTCCGGCGTGCAACGCGCATATTCGATCTCCGATGCTGAAAGCTTCTCGGCGGCCCGCGAACTGCTTCGCGCCGAAGGCGTGCTGGCGGGCTCGTCGACCGGAACCCTTCTGGCTGCTGCGCTGCGCTACTGCCGCGAGCAGACCAAGCCCAAGCGCGTCGTGACCTTTGCCTGTGACACGGGAACGCGCTACCTCTCCAAGGTCTACAACGACAATTGGATGAAGGACCAGGGCTTTCTCAAGCGTCCGCTGCAAGGCGACTTGCGCGATTTCGTGGCGCGGCGCTTCGAGGAGGGCACGGTCGTGTGCGCGGGGCCCGATGACACCCTGCAGACAGTCTTTCAGCGCATGCGCTTAGCCGACATCTCGCAGCTGCCGGTCATCGAAGACGGACGCATTGTCGGCTTGATTGACGAGTCGGATCTGTTAGTGCGAGTACAAGCCGATCCGGCCCACTTCCGTGCAACGGCCGCCAGTGCGATGACACAGTCTCTGGAGACACTTGGTCCCGACGCAGGCCTGCCGGCCTTGCAGCGCGTGCTCGACCGCGGACTGGTAGCCATCATCGCCGATGAGGAGCATTTCTACGGATTGGTGACCCGCGTCGATCTCCTCAACCACCTGCGCCGGACGTTTGCATGAGCAGCGGTCGCGACTCCGATACCGAGAAGTGGGGTTTTGGCACGCGCGCTATACATGCGGGCCAGTCGCCGGATCCGTCCACTGGCGCGATCATGCCGCCGATCTACGCGACCTCAACTTTCGTGCAGCAAAGCCCAGGGGTGCACAAAGGTCTCGATTACGGGCGCTCCCACAATCCAACCCGCTGGGCGTTCGAGCGCTGCATCGCCGATTTGGAAGGCGGTAGCCGGGCATTTGCCTTTGCTTCGGGAATGGCGGCGATTGCCACCGTGCTGGAGCTGCTCGATGCGGGAGCGCATGTAGTCGCGGGCGACGATCTTTACGGCGGGACGTACCGGCTCCTGGAACGGGTTCGGCGCCACAGCGCAGGGCTTTCGCTGAGTTTCATAGATCTTTCGGATCCTGGCGCCCTGCGTGCCGCAATACGCCCACAGACGCGCATGGTCCTGATCGAAAGCCCCACAAACCCGCTTCTGCGCCTCGTGGACCTGCGGACGCTGGCTTCGATCGGCCACGAGCACGATCTGCTCATGGTCGCGGACAACACTTTTGCAAGCCCCTGGATCCAGCGGCCCATTGAGCTCGGCTTCGACATCGTCGTTCATTCGACAACCAAGTATCTCAACGGTCACTCCGATGTGGTCGGGGGCGTGGCGGTCGTGGCCGGCGACGAGCGCAACACGCAGCGGGGCGAACGACTGGCGTTCCTGCAAAACGCGGTCGGTGCCATCGCCGGACCGTTCGACAGTTTCTTAGCCCTGCGCGGGCTCAAGACCCTGGATGTGCGCATGCAGCGCCACTGCGAGAACGCGCTCGAAATCGCCCAATGGCTGCAGTCGCAGCCGGGCGTGCGGCGCGTGCGCTACCCGGGATTGCCCACGCATCCGCAGCACGAGCTTGCCCGGCGCCAAATGCGCGCGTTTGGCGGCATGATCGCCCTGGAACTCGCCGCCGACTTGGAGGGGGCCAAGCGCTTTCTGGAGTCTTGCGAACTCTTCTCACTGGCCGAAAGCCTCGGTGGCGTCGAGAGCCTAATCGAGCACCCGGCGATCATGACACATGCCTCGATTCCCGCGGAGCAGCGGGCGCATCTGGGAATCGGCGATGCGCTCGTCCGCCTGTCCGTGGGGATCGAGGATGCCGCTGACCTTAAACGCGACTTGCAGCGCGCGCTGCGGCGCATTGGTTGACCGTTTGTCATTTAATGCTCCGGGGCTCGGCAGGGCAGCGATCGGGGCAAAGCGAGGCACGAAGATGGTCAGCCAAAAGGGGCGTCGGGATTCGATATTAACCAAGACGCCGCGGGCCTGACTTCTTGCGGGGTTGGGGCGCGCGGGCGTTTTTCCTCGCCAGCCTTGCATTTCTGAAAACGGGTATTTTCAGAAGTATCGTAGATTCCGTTGGGTGGCGGCGCCAAAGGCCCCTGGCCAGGCCTCAGAGCGCCCCGCGCTGCTTCTGGCTTGCGTAATAAACGGCCTTGCGGGCCCGCATCATCTCGCCCAGGGGCCGGTGCTCTGCGAGCGCCCTCCAGGGATCGAAGGCGGCCGCCTCGACGTGCTGCGCAAATTCGCGATCGGGATCTTGCTTGGGCAGCGTGAGTCGCGCCACGCTCACAAAGGGCGCTGTCGCCTCGGGCCAGTCGACCGAGGCGTCCTCGATCGGAGTCCGCCTCTCGTCGACGAAAAATTGCAGCTGCAACTCATAGACCAGCGGGCGCACCCGCACGCGATCGAGCACATCCTTCGCCCAGTCCCGACTGGCCTGGCCGGTGGCGGCTTCGCCGGCCGGGGGAAGCAGCCGCGCCCGCGCGGCGTATGGTCCGCAGGCAAACGGCAGCGCGGAGTAAAAGCGCTCCGTAGCGAACCCCGAAAACGGCGCGTTGAGCCCCCGAGCCAGGCGCTTGAGACGTCGCAACCCCTCCAGCAGACCGTGTCGACGCGCCAAGGCGCCCAGTATCGCGAGCGGACCCTTGGCCGCAGCCAGAGCCACATCAACGAACTCGGCGCTGCCTGCAAAACCGGTGACCGGCAACTGGATGAGCAAAAAATCCTGACAATCGGTCTGGCCCGCTCCCAGCGCGCTCGGGCCTTCGACCCCGAGCACTTTGATCGCAAAACCGCGCACGTCCGGTCGCCCGTCGGCATTGCAAGCCGACGAACCATTGGACAACCGGATCCACGCATCGAATCGCGCGGGCCGCGCAAAAATCCCCTGGGCGGCGTGCTCCGGCAAATCGCCCAGAACCTCAAAGCGGCCTTCGAGCGCGAGAATCTGACGACGGTGCAAGGCGCGACCCTTACCGAAGCGCTCGTCTTGCGCTCGCTGCATCCGGGTAAATAATTCGCCATAGCGCGCAAAGCGCAGCACTTCGTCGCTGTCTACGCGCTCGCGCCAGTCGCGGCTGGCAGGCTGTTGGGTTGATAGCATGAGTTCTTTTGCCGTTGTGCACTGACCCCGCGGCGCCTGAGCGCAAAAAACGTAATAGCCGCGCGCGCCTTGCGTGCGCGCGGCATTGTATTCGCCCATGGCCGCTGCCAAGCCCGGCAATGCCGCTATCATGCACAGCTTCACCGCTAGTCGCATCTGGAGAACGACGCATGAGCGAACCGAAAATCGCGCAGCGCGCACCCTACCCCGTCAACGTCGAAGCCGGCAAAACCTATTACTGGTGCCGCTGTGGCCGCAGTGCCAAGCAGCCCTTTTGCGATGGTTCGCACCAAGGCACCGAATTTACGCCGATAGCCTATAGCGCGGAAAAAAGCGAAACGGTGTACTTCTGCGGCTGCAAGCACAGCGCCAAGGCCCCTTTGTGCGACGGGACCCACAAGCGCCTCTAAAACCGAGCTCTGCGCCAGTGGAGCCGATCCGGCCGCTGGCACAAACGCATTTTGCGCCAGAGTCGACGGGCCGAGACGGCGAGAACCGGGCCGATCGGGCCAAGCGCCAGATCAACGCCGACGACGACCTGGAGGCGATCTCCTGCTTTCTTTCCGAATACGATCGCTCGCCGGGCACGGCGCGCATCTATCAACGGGAGTGCGAGCGGCTCATGCTCTGGGCCGTGCACGAATGCGGAAAGCCCATCTCGAGCCTGACCCGACAGGATTTCGAGGGATACTTGAATTTTCTGGCCGACCCGCAGCCAGCGCAGCGCTGGTGCGGCCCGAAAGTCAGTCGGAACTCGAAAGACTGGCGCCCGTTTGTGGGCCCGCTTAGCGAATCGGCGCTTCTCACGTCGATTGCGGCCATCAACTCCCTCATGGGCTATCTGGTCGACGCGGGCTACCTCGCTGGCAACCCCTTGGGGCTGATCCGCCAGCGACGGCGCAAGCTCGCGCTCGAGAGCCAGACGGCCGGCACCGCGGCAGCGGCCGCGCCGATGGCGCCCGAGACTGCCTCGATCGAACGTTTTCTCGACGCCGACATGTGGGCGGCGGTAACACGGGCGGTCGAGGCCATGCCACGCAAAAGCCCTGCTCAAATCGACGAGTACGAACGGCTGCGATTCGTTTGCGCCATGCTCTACATGCTTGCACCGCGCGCGGGCGAACTCGAGAGCCATCGGATGAACAGCTTTCAGGAAGAGCGCGGCCTGTGGTGGTGGCACGTCACCGGCAAAGGCGGCAAACGCGCCAAGATTCCAGTGCCCGATGACATGCTCCAGGCGCTCGTGCGCTATCGCAAACATTTGGGATTGTCCGCGGTGCCCAAACGCACGGATACCACGCCGCTGCTCGTTGGTCTGCGCGCACGCACGCCGATCACGGCGCGCCGGCTCAACCAGATCCTTAAGCGCTTGTTTTTTCAGGCCTCGGAGCTCCTGGGCCCCGGTCTGGAGCACAAAGCCGAGAAATTGCGTGCGGCCTCGGCGCACTGGGGGCGACACACCGGCATTACGGCCAAGGTCGACGCGGGTATCGAGGAGCGTTTTGTACAAAAAGATGCCCGCCATTCAGACAGGAGGACCACACAGCGGTATATTCATGAGGAGGAGCGACGCTGGCACGAAGAAGCGCAAAAGCAGCGGCTGCCATGGCCGCAAAGCGAGCGGCGTTGAATTTGGCGCGATCTGCGCTACGAAATTGATCTTCGACAACAATTGGCTTTTGGCGTCATAAGCCGGGAGGATTTTTTAAGGAAAATCCTACCCGCATTACCGGTTAAGAAAGTCAAAGAGCCTGGGCAGGTAGATGAGAACAATCTACGCGAACGACGCGGAGGCGGCCACGCACGAGGCCGCCATCGATGCGCTAGCTAGCGAAATGCGTCGGCCAGCGGCGGAGATCAAAGAGCACTACGAGCAGGAGTTTCTGCGCCTGCAAGAGGGCGCACGAGTGCGCGATTTTTTGAGCGTGTGCGCCGCGCGCCACTTGCGCCAGAAACTTCGCCGATCAAAGCACTGATTTCGTCCGCGCTCTAGGCGGCACGTGTGCCGGCTACACGCTCGAAGTGCTCGACGGCCGGGGGCTTGGCAAAATACGGTCCTACGATCTCGCGCCAGCGCGAAAACGCGTTCGATCCTCGAAACACGACCGTGTGGTCCTCCACGCTGTCCCACTCGATGAGCAGCACGTAGCGCTCGGGAGATTCAATTCCGCGCTGCACTTCGTAGCGACGAAAACCCGGCGAAGTCGCAACAACGGTCTCCACGCCGCGTCGAATTGCGGCATCGAATTCGCTCTGTGTTCCGGGTCGAATGGAAAACTCAGCGATTTCGAGAATCACGGTTCTGCGGCCCCTTCCTTCGCGTCGCCTCGGGGCAATACTACGCCAACGGTCGCGTCGCGATTCGCCCCATCGAGTGCCGTTACACTGCGCTTTTGCCCTGCGGGCAGCGCCGTCGGCGCCGACTTGGGGCTTTACGGCGCCAGCCGGGTTTTGCCGATGACAGTACCCATTTTTACCGCCCGAGGATTTGCTACCGCGCCCAACCGCGGCCTTCGTCGGGTGCCGCGGCTTTGCGCCATGCTGGGCGCAAGCGGATGTCTGGCGGTGGCGTGCGTTTCGGCGCCCACACCCCAAGTCGACACGCAGGCAGTGGCGCGCTATCGCGACACGGGCTACCGGGTCGCAACCGAACAGGCCACCCAAACGTATCGCATCTCGGGCCCGGTTTCAGAGGCGCCCTGGAGTGCGAGCCTCACGCGCCCCGCGGACCATGCCATGCGGCCGCTTATCGTGTATCTGCCGAGCTTGGGCCAGAGCGACGAGGAGCCCAATCGCTGGGTCGGTCTGTGGGCGCAGGCGGGCTACGCGGTGCTTGTGGTCCAAGCGCTCGCCGATGATGCGCGGGTCTGGGCCAGCGCCCAGGCGCGCAGCGGCGATTTTGAGGCCGCGGCAAGGGCGCGATTTCGCTCCGACCCGATGGCCGAGCGCCTCGCGCGGCTGTCCGTGATGCTCACGCAAATTCGTGAACGCAGCCGTCGTGGAGAGCCCGCTTTGGAGGCAATTGATTGGTCCGAAGTAGCGCTTGCGGGTGCGGATCTGGGAGCCTATACGGTGCAGACAATCGCCACGGCGCCGCCCGAACGTCTCGCGCAGATTTCGTGGCCTGTCGCACCGCGAGCCTATCTCGCCATCAGCCCGTTTGCCGCACGCAATGTGCCGAATCCGGAGGGGGCAACCCGTGCCCAAGCCCCAGTGCTCGTGATCAGTTCGCGCGACGATGTTGACGCCGATGGGATCATCACGGACACGTCGCTGCGCCGCCTGGCGTATGACCGCCTGGGCGAGACGGACAAGTACTACCTGGAACTGGCGGACGCTACGCACCGCTGGTTAGGAGGCGCAGTTCTACCGCCCACGGGCGCCGAACCCGCCACTCACCGCCCGGCGGCGCCGCCGGGCGGCGCACAGCGCAAGGGAAAGCACGGCACCGATTCGGCCGCTCGCGACTCGATGGCCCCCGAGGCCGAGGAGGACGATGTGCTCGCGGATCAAAATCCCCACAACGCAAACGCGGCCGCGGAGATGCTCAAAGCGCGCAGCCGCGCTATGACGCAGGAGGCGTTGGGCGAGACGTCTTTTGTCGCTGTGTCAACCGCATTTCTTGATGCCTACGTACGGGGACACAACGGCGCGCGCGCCTGGCTGGAGGGCCCGGCGGGCAAGTGGCTGCAAAACGGCGATCGCCTGCGGCGCGGCTGATTGCCGCTCGCGTTGGCACGCGCGGGCCGCTACAGTAGAGCGCGAAGGTGGGCACAGGGCTCCAGGGATGGGTGCATGAATACGCAAGTGCAAAGCGATCCGCATGCCGCAGCCGCTTGGGTCGCGCGCCAAGCCGAGGTGATGGCCGCGCTCTCCAAGGTGCTGCCCCGCGAGGCCTTGCTGCACCGGCGCGAGGATACGGTCGCCTACGAGTGCGACGCGCTGACTGCATACCGCCGAGCGCCCATGCTCGTTGCGCTTCCCGAATCCGAGGTGCAGGTCTCGGCAGTCCTTAAGACGTGCCATGCACTGGGTGTTGCGATCGTGGCCCGGGGAGCGGGCACAGGGCTCTCGGGCGGCGCCCTGCCCCACGAGCAGGGAGTCACACTCTCGCTGGCACGCCTCAATCGAATTTTGCGGATTGATCCGACCGCGCGGACCGCGACGGTCCAATGTGGAGTGCGCAACCTTGCGATCAGTGATGCCGCGGCACCCTTCGATCTGTATTACGCGCCGGATCCGAGCAGCCAGATCGCCTGCACCATTGGAGGAAACGTCGCGGAGAACTCCGGGGGGGTGCACTGCCTCAAATACGGTCTGACACTGCACAACGTGCTGCGCATCAAAGGGTATACGGCGGACGGAGAGATGGTGGAGTTTGGCTCCGAGGCGCTCGATGCCCCTGGCCTGGACCTGCTGCCGCTCGTGGTGGGCAGCGAAGGCATGCTGGCGGTGGTCACACAGGTGACGGTGCGACTTACGCCCAAGCCGCAGACCGCGCGCTGCATCATGGCGAGCTTCGACAGCGTCGAGACTGCGGGTTCGGCAGTAGCCAACATCATCGCCGCAGGCATCATTCCGGCGGGCCTGGAATTGATGGACCGGCCCATGACCGCCGCCGTGGAGAATTTCGTTCACGCCGGCTATGACCTGCAGGCGGCGGCCATCTTGCTTTGCGAGAGCGATGGAACGGTCGAGGAAGTCGACGAAGAAGTCGAGCGCATGCGCAGCGTACTGGAGCGCTGCGGCGCGACCCGGTTGGAGGTCAGCGCCGACGAGGAGCAGCGTCTTCGATTCTGGAGTGGACGCAAGAACGCGTTTCCGGCCAGCGGCCGCATCAGCCCGGACTATATGTGCATGGACTCGACCATCCCGCGCAAGCGCTTGGCTGAAATGCTGCGCGCTATCGAGAAGATGGAACAAAAGTATGGGCTGCGCTGCGTGAACGTCTTTCATGCCGGCGACGGCAATTTGCATCCGCTGATCTTGTTCGATGCCAACGATCCCGATCAGCTGCACCGCTGCGAGCTCTTTGGCGCCGAGATTCTGGAGACGAGTGTGCGGCTGGGCGGAACGGTCAGCGGTGAGCACGGCGTAGGTGTGGAAAAACTCAACTCCATGTGCGTCCAGTTTTCCGCGGCCGAGCTCGAACAGATGCTCGCCATCAAGCGTGCCTTTGATCCGGACGGATTGCTCAATCCCGGCAAGGCGGTTCCGACCCTGCACCGCTGTGCGGAGTACGGCAAGATGCATGTGCACCGTGGTCTGCTGCCCTTTGCCGAGTTGCCGCGCTTTTAGCTTGGCACTGCTGCCCTGCCCGCCTCTTGTTCTTGTGCTATGAGCCCCACGCCTGATGCGCCGACCGATCCGGCCCTGGTGCGGCTCATTGACCAGGTGCGAACCGCGCAAGACGAAGTGCGCCCGGTGCGCATTCGCGGGGGCGGCAGCAAGGATTTTTATGGCGGCACGCTGACCGGGGAGTTGCTCGAGCTAGAGCAGCTGCGCGGCATTTGCAGCTATGAACCCACGGAGATGGTGATCACGGCTCGCGCTGGCACAACGCTGCGCGAGCTCGAAGAGGCGCTCTCCGAGCACGGGCAACACCTCTGCTTCGAGCCCCCGCGCTTTGGCGCGGGCGGCGCGCAGGCAACGCTGGGTGGCATGGTGGCTGCCGGGCTAGCGGGACCCGCGCGGGCTGCCGCAGGCGGCGTGCGCGACTTCGTGCTGGGTGCCTGCGTGCTCAATGGGCGAGGTGAACTGCTGCGCTTTGGCGGGCAGGTAGTCAAAAACGTGGCGGGCTACGACGTCGCACGCCTTTTTGTCGGCTCTATGGGCGTGCTGGGAGTCATTTGCGAGGTCTCGCTCAAGGTTCCCCCGCTGCCCGCCGCGAGCGCGAGCGTGGAGCTTGCCTGCGAGGAGGCCGAAGCGCTGCACCTCATGCAGGCCTGGACACGGGCGGCGCT
>DASPPB010000011.1:0-19182 GCA_035625725.1 Burkholderiaceae bacterium | reverse complement strand
TTCGCAACCCGCGTCGAAGCCAGGTCGCCCCCAGAACGGTTAGAAGGCGCATTGTACTGCTCCAGTGCGGTTCGCAGTATGTGCGCCAACCAAATTCGACCCATCCGGCGCGCATTAGTTCCCCCCGTTGGTCCATCGGCGGCCTCAAGGGTCGGCTTGCGGCGCGGCCGGTAGCGGGTCGACCAGATGGAATTTGTCGTAGTCGAAGTGCTCCAGGCCGTCGGAGCCCACGTGCAATACGTCGCGAAACGCGTGATTCCAGCGAATTGCGTCGCTGCTGTACGCATGCCCCGTCATGAGGACCTGGCCCGTGGTTTCGTCGGTCCCGCTTAAGCTCAACAAGAAGACTGCGTTCGAGCGCGCAAGCGACTCGGGCGTTTCGCCGGCAAGAGGGCTGTTGGCATCGAGCACGTGCATGAGATTCCAGCCCAGCAGGAAGACGGGGTTTTGGCTGCGCACAAGCGGCAAGTCGACAATGCGACGGTAGCGGTAGCCTTCTTCGGTCACTGCGTCACGCAGCAAGCGCAATTGTGCCGAGGCCTCCATGATGATGTTTTGCCGAGCATTGGCTGCGCGAAACATCAAAGTGGGCCGTCCGTCCATGGGCCGCACGACGCCGTAGCGCGCAAACAAAAATCGCGCCCGAGGCCGCGAGAAGCGCGCAAACATGGCGCCCGTCATGAGCGCCACGCTGAGCAATCCCACGAAAATCTCGATGGCGCCAAATACGTGACCGTAGAGCGTTTGGGGATGCATGTCGCCGTAGCCCACGGTGGCGAAGGTTTCGACGCTGAAGAAAAAATTACCCCAAAAGCCCGGCGGGTTCAGATTGGTGATGCACCCCGGTACGAGGAAAAAAATGAAGGCAAATAAGAGGTTGAACGCGAAAAAATAGGCGGCGAGCCAGCCGATGAGTTCGGGCCAGCTAATTGTCATAAAGGAGTGGTACAGGTCCTGAAAGACCTTGCGTTGCAGGCCGTGCGTGACGATCGTGCGCGACGATAGTACGAGGCGGCGGCTGTGCTGTCGCGATGCGCGTCTCGGCGAGCGCTCCTGCCCGGCTTTTGTTGCGGCTTGAGTCGCTCCGGTGTCCAAGTGGGCCTCGGCGGGGGATCTACCGGATTTACTTATTGCGCAATGGGGAGCAACCAGGGCAGTAACTCGCCCGGGTTTTCAATGATGAGATCGGCCTCCCACTGCGTGATGTCGTCGATGAGCACCGAATAGCCGTAGGCAGCCGCGACCGTGCGCACGCCCGCTGCCCGCCCGGCTTGAATATCGCGCCGGTCGTCGCCGACATAGACACCGGCTTGGGGCGCACAGCCGCAGCGCTCGAGCGCGAAGCGTATCGGCGCCGGATCGGGTTTGGCGCGCCCCGCGGTGTCACCACTCACGACACAAGCTGCGCGCGATTCCAGATGCAGCGCGCGCACGAGCGGATCCGTGAGGCGGGCAATCTTGTTGGTCACGATGCCCCATTGCAGCTTGGCCTGTTCGATGCGCGCGAGCGTTTCCTCGACGCCGGGGAACAGCGTGGTCATGCGGCATAAATCGGATTCGTACCGGGACACGAACTCCTCGCGCAGCGCCTCGTAACCCTCTTGGCCCGGGCCGATACCGAAGGCCTGTTCGATCAGCCCCCGGGCTCCATGACTGACCCAAGGCCGCAGCTCCGCTAGCGCGCGCGGTTCCCGACCCCGTTCGACCAGGCAGGCATTGATGGCGTTAATTAAGTCCGGCGCCGTGTCGGCAAGCGTGCCGTCCAGATCAAATAAGACGAGCGCCGTCGACACATTCCCGGTCTGGGCGTTGCGCGACGAGGGCGGGCTCAGGGGCGTGGCGTCAAAACGCATACTCGCGTGACCGAAGTTTTCACTAGACCCGGCGGCAGGCCATCAAATAGTTGACGTCCGTATCGCGAGCGAGCGAAAAGCGCTTGGTCAACGGGTTGTAGCGCATCCCACTCAGGTCGCTCACCTCGAGCCCGCTGGCACGCGCTCCGCGCGCCAGCTCACTGGGTTTGATGAAGCGCCCGTACTCGTGGGTCCCCCGCGGCAACAAACGCAATGCGTATTCGGCACCAATGATTGCCAGCGCAAATGCCTTGGGGTTGCGGTTGATCGTGGAAAACAGCACCCACCCATCGGGCCGCACGAGTTGCGCGCACGCCTGAATCGTGCGTGCCGGATCCGGCACATGTTCGAGCATCTCCATGCAGGTGATCACATCGAACTGTTCGGGCTGCTCCCGCGCGAGGTCTTCGACTGCGACCGCGCGGTACTCGACTTTCGCCCCGCTCTCCAGCGCATGCAGGCGCGCGACTTGCAAAGACTTGCCGGCCAAATCAATGCCCAACACCCGGGCTCCCTCTGCGCTCATGGCCTCTGCGAGGATGCCGCCCCCGCACCCCACATCCAGGACCGAACGGTCCTTAAGGCTTACATGCTCTTCGATCCAGCGCATCCGGACGGGGTTGAGCTCGTGCAGCGGGCGAAACGCACCATGCGGATCCCACCAACGGTGCGCCAGATCACTGAATTTCTTCAGTTCACTCGGGTCGACATTGACTTCGTTCATGCGAGACTTGCCAGCGGTTGCTTCGGAATCATGCCCATTTGAAACCCAGACGAGGCGCGGCGCGATAACCAGGACGGCAAAAGATCTCAGACTCTCGGAAATCAGCTGCGCTCAACCGGACTACTTAGCCGTATAAATTGTCGGCTCGCGCAGCCATTGACGCACCTGATTGTGCCATGGCGCGGCGGCCCGCAGCACTTCATCGGCCAGGGAGCCGCCAATGGATGCCGCGATTGCCCTCTCGACGAGCGCGGCTTGGCCAGCGACCCAGACATGGGTGACGTTTTCCCTGCCCGCGCTGTGGAGTACTTGTGAAATCGGGTCATAGCAAGGCTGCGTCTCGACAGCCGACAGATCGACGGCTGTCAGGTCGGCTTCCTTGCCGACCTCGATGGATCCGATACGAGCCTCGAGGCCGAGGGCCTTCGCGCCCAAAAACGTGGCCGACTCAAGCCCTTGCCAGTCCGGCAGCGCGCTGGCATCGGGCGCAGTGCCTTTTGCGAGCAGTGCCGCAAGTCGTGCCTCTCCCAGGACGTCCAGGCGATTGTTGCTCGCGGCGCCGTCCGTGCCGATTGCTACGCCGACGCCCGCGTTGAGCAGTTTGTTAACAGGCGCAATGCCACTGGCGAGCTTCAGATTGGAGGCCGGACAGTGCACGACCGAGGCCCCACGCTGCGCGAGCAATTGGATCTCTGCGTCAAGAAGCTGGGTCGCGTGCACTGCGACCAGCCGCTCGCTCACCAGGCCCAGACCCTCGAGGCGCTGCAGGGGCCGGCAGCCATGCTGCTGCATGGACTGCTCCACCTCGTGCGCCGTTTCATGCACATGCATGTGCACGGGCAGGTCCAATTCCTCGGCCAGGGTCGCCACGCGCGCGAGCGTCGCGTCGCTGGCCGCGTAGGGCGAGTGCGGTGCGAGCGTGAAATGCACCAGGGAGTCGGTCATCAGCGCATCGCGCGCCGCGAGCCCCTGGCGCAAGTAGTCATCGGCGTCGGCCGCATAGCGGCTGGGAAAATCCAGCGCCAGGATGCCAACGACGGCGCGCAGCCCGACGCTGCGCAGCGCCTGCGCGGCCTGCTCGGGGTAAAAGTACATGTCGTTGCAGCATGTGATGCCGGCGCGCAGCATCTCGACGGCCGCCAGTCGCGTGCCATCAAAGACAAAGTCCGCACAGACGATCGCGCGCTCGAGCGGCCAGATGCGCTCGGCGAGCCACCGCGAAAGGGGCAGATCGTCGGCCACGCCACGAAAAAGACTCATGGCGCTGTGCGCGTGCGCGTTGATCAATCCCGGCAGCAAGGCGTGATGCTCCAGCGCATAGCGCTGTGTGGGCTGGTAGCGCGCGCGCGAGGGCGCGATGGGAAGCACGTCGATGATGCGTCCGGCATCAATTGCCACCGCGCAATGCTCCAGCACGCACTGGCGCGGGCGTACCGGGACGACCCAGCGCGCTTCGATGACGGTGTCCACAGACTGCATAAAAAGGCGCTCCTGCGGGCGCCGCCCCGGGCTGCGCCCAATCCGGCGAGGCCCCAAGCGACCTGCGCCCTGCGGTGTTCGGTTATACCAATAATCGTCGGCGGCGACACGCGTTTGCGCGCTTTGACCGCCGTGCGCTGGTAAAATCTGCAGCTGCTTTTGAGCTCCCAGAAACCTTGAATTTCAGCGCACCCATGGATTCGTACGCGAAGGAAACATTGCCGGTCTCCCTCGAAGAGGAGATGCGCCGCTCTTATCTCGATTACGCGATGAGCGTGATCGTTGGTCGTGCGCTGCCGGACGTGCGCGATGGGCTCAAACCCGTGCATCGGCGCGTGCTCTTTGCCATGCACGAAGCCAACAATGTCTGGAACCGCCCGTACGTCAAGTGCGCGCGCGTCGTGGGCGAGGTCCTGGGTAAGTACCACCCGCACGGCGATACCGCGACCTACGACGCCCTGGTGCGGATGGCCCAGGACTTCTCGCTTCGCTACCAGCTCATCGACGGGCAGGGCAACTTCGGCTCCGTCGACGGCGACAATCCGGCGGCGTATCGCTACACCGAGTGCCGCCTCAATCGACTGGCCTCGGAGCTCCTTACCGACATCGACAAGGAAACCGTTGACTTCGTTGCCAATTACGATGGCAAGGAGCGCGAGCCCACTGTGCTGCCGGCGCGGGTGCCGAACCTGCTCATCAACGGGTCGGGCGGAATCGCGGTGGGCATGGCCACCAACATTCCGCCGCACAACTTAAGTGAAGTCATCGACGGCTGCCTTTTGCTGCTGCGCAATCCGCAGACGAGCATCGAGGAGTTGATCGAGCGGATCCCGGCGCCGGATTTTCCGACGGCGGGGATCGTCTACGGTCTCGAGGGGGTGCACGAGGGTTACCGGACCGGACGCGGGCGCGTCGTTTTGCGGGCCAAGACCCACTTCGAGGAGCTCGACAAGGGTGCGCGCAGCGCGATCATCGTCGATGAGCTGCCCTACCAGGTGAACAAGCGGGCGCTGCTCGAGCGCATCGCGGAGATGGTAAACGAGAAAAAGATCGAGGGCATCTCGGACATTCGTGATGAATCCGACAAGTCGGGCATGCGCGCGGTGATCGAGCTCAAGCGCGGCGAACTGCCCGAGGTCGTACTCAACAACCTCTTCAAGCTCACCCAGCTGCAAGACAACTTTGGCATGAACCTCGTGGCGCTGGTCGACGGCCAGCCCCGGCTGCTCAACCTCAAGCAGATGCTCGAGTGCTTCTTGTCGCATCGGCGCGAGGTCGTGACCCGGCGCACCGTCTACGAGCTGCGCGAGGCGCGCCGTCGCGGGCACGTGCTCGAAGGGCTTGCGGTTGCGCTGGCCAGCATCGACGAGTTCATCGCGATCATCAAGGCGGCTCCGACTCCTCCGGTAGCCAAGAGCGAACTTATGGCACGGGGCTGGGAGTCCGCACTCGTGCGCGAGATGCTTGCGCGGGCCGGGGGAGCCGGCACTGCGGAGTCCTATCGACCCGAGGGACTGGATCCAGCCTTGGGCCTGCAGACCGACGGCAGCTATCGACTCTCCGGGGAGCAAGCCGAGCAGATCTTGCAGATGCGCCTGCAGCGCCTGACGGGACTGGAGCAGGACAAAATCACCGCAGAATACCGTGAGGTGATGGCCTTGATCGGGGACCTCCTGGACGTGCTTGCAAGGCCCGAGCGAATTATCAGCATCATTCACGATGAGCTGGTTGCTTTGCGTCGGGACTATGGCGAAGCGGCCGGCGATCGGCGTCGCTCCGAGATCGTGCGCACGAGCGAGGAGCTCGCGACCGAGGATCTGATCGCACCCCAGGACATGGCGGTGACGCTCTCGCACGCGGGCTACATCAAGAGTCAGCCGTTGGCCGATTACCGCGCCCAGCGCCGCGGCGGGCGCGGCAAGCAGGCCGCGGCCGCGCGCGAGGATGACTGGATCGAGCAGCTCTTCATCGCCAACACGCACGACACCATCTTGTGCTTCTCCGACCGCGGCCGGATGTACTGGCTCAAGGTCTGGGAAGTGCCGCAAGGTTCGCGCGCCTCCCGCGGCAAGCCGATCGTCAACATGTTCCCGTTGGCCGAGGCTGAAAAAATCACGGTGATTCTGCCCGTGAAGGCCTTCGATACCGACCACTTTGTGTTCATGGCAACGGCCTTCGGAACTGTGAAAAAAACGCCGCTCACGGAGTTCTCCAATCCGCGCAAGGCGGGCATCATTGCCGTGGACCTGGAGCCCGACGATTACCTCATCGGCGCAGCGATTACCGACGGCCACCACGACGTGATGCTCTTCTCGGACTCGGGCAAGGCCGTGCGCTTTGACGAGGATGACGTGCGGCCCATGGGTCGGCAGGCGCGCGGGGTGCGCGGCATGCACCTCGATCCCGCCCAGCGGGTGATCGCGCTTCTGGTGGCCGAAGACGAGGAGCAACAGGTCCTCACGGCCACGGAAAACGGTTTTGGCAAGCGCACGCCGATAGCCGAGTACACGCGACACGGCCGCGGTACCAAGGGGATGATCGCGATCGCCACCACGGAGCGCAACGGAAGGGTCGTGGCCGCGACCCTGGTGCACGAGCACGACGAGATCATGCTGATCACCACGGGCGGCGTGCTCATCCGCACCCGGGTCTCCGAAATCCGCACCATGGGCCGCGCCACGCAGGGCGTGACCCTGATCGCGCTGGACGCGGGCACGACACTCTCGGGCCTGCAGCGTGTCGTCGAATCGGATGCCGAGCAAAATGGCAACGGAGCCGATGAGGCGAGCGCGCCCTCGGCCGGGGCCGAGTAGGGCCGCCCGGGTCCGCGCGGCGGCGACTTGGCGTTGGCGCGGAGGATTGCGGAGCTGCCATGAACGATCGACTCAAGCAGGTGCGTGAGGCAATCGACGCGATCGATCTGCAGTTGGTCGAGCGGCTCAACGAGCGCGCGCGGCTCGTTGCCGAGGTGGGACGCATCAAGAAAGGTACGGGAGCCCCGGTCTTTCAGCCCGAACGCGAGGCCGAGGTGGTGCGCCGCGTCGTCAAGGCCAGCCGGGGGCCGCTGTCCGAGGCGGCGCTCGAGGCGATTTATCGCGAAATCATGTCCGCGAGCCGCGCGATCCAGCATCCGCTGACTGTTGCCTACCTGGGACCCGCGGGCACTTTTTCCGAACTTGCGCTGCTCAAGAAGTTCGGCAGTTCCGTGCAGTCCCAGGCATGCGCCTCAATCGACGAGGTATTTCGCGCGGCCGAGTGCGAGCGCGCCGATTACGCGATCGTGCCGGTGGAGAATTCCTCTGAGGGTGCGGTATCGCGTTCGCTGGATCTGTTGCTCACTACGACGCTTTGCATCGTGGCCGAAGTCTCCGTTCCCGTGCACCTGCATCTGCTCACCCGCTCCGCAGCGCTCGCGGGCGTGACCCGCGTGCTGGCGCACCCCCAGGCGCTCGCTCAGTGCGTCGCCTGGTTAAACCAAAACGCCGCGGGGCTCGAGCGCGTCCCGGTAGCAAGTAACGCCGAGGCGGCCCGCCAGGCGAGCCTCGATCCGACTGTCGCGGCAATCGCGAGCGACCAGGCGGCGGTTCGCTACGGCCTGCAGACGGTTGCCGCACTGATCCAGGACGACGCGAACAACCGCACGCGTTTTGTCGTGCTCGGCCGCCAGCCCTCGCAGCGCAGCGGCAACGACAAGACGTCGCTCATCTTGTCGGTCGCCAATCGCGCGGGCGCGGTCTATGAGATGCTGGCCCCCTTGGCTCGCCACGGCGTCTCGATGACGCGCTTTGAATCGCGGCCGGCGCGAAACGGCGCCTGGGAATATCACTTCTTCGTCGATGTGGAAGGGCACGCGAGCGACGCAAACGTGGATGCGGCGCTGCGCGAATTGCAGCAGATCTGCGTTTTTTACCGATGCCTGGGTTCCTACCCGAGAGACGCATGAACGCAAAGCCGCATCACGCACGGGCCGCGGAGCCGCAGCCTGAGCCCAGCACGGCGCTGGACGCGCTTGCGTACGTGCGCGAGATCGCCGCGTATGCACCGGGCAAACCCATCGAGGAGCTTGCGCGTGAGTTCGGACTGGATCCACGCAACATCGTGAAACTCGCCTCCAATGAGAACCCTCTGGGCGCGCCGGCCCGGGCCCGCGAAGCGATGCTGGCCACCATGGAAGAGGTCGGCCGCTATCCGGACGGAAACGCCTTTGCGCTGCGCAGCGCGCTCGCGCAACGTTTGGATGTGCCGATGGAATGGGTGACGGTCGGCAGCGGCAGCAACGACATTCTCGAGATGGCGGCCGGCGCCATGCTCGCGCCCGGCAGAAGCTGCATCTTTTCCCAATACTCGTTTGCCGTGTACGCCATCGCGACGCAGGCGCGCGGGGCTCGCGCGATCGTCGTACCGGCGAAGCACTACGGTCACGATCTGGACGGGATGCGCCGCGCGCTATCTACCGACACGCGGCTGATTTATATCGCCAATCCCAACAACCCGACCGGAACCTTCGTCGACGGCGCAACCCTGGAAGCTTTTCTTCAGGCGGTTCCGCCCGAAACCGTGGTCGTAATCGACGAGGCCTACAACGAGTACCTGCCGCCGCAGGCGCGCTACGACGCCATCGCCTGGGTGCGCCGCCACCCCAATTTGCTGGTGTCGCGTACCTTCTCCAAAGCCTATGGCCTTGCCGGGCTGCGGGTGGGCTACGGTGTCGCGCAAGGGGAATTGAGCGGCTTGCTCAACCGGGTGCGCATGCCTTTTAACGTGTCCGTACCCGCACAGGCGGCCGCCTGCGCGGCGCTGTCGGACGAGGATTTCTTGCGGCGCAGCTATGAGTTGAACCATCGCGGTCTGCGCGAGCTCGAAATCGCGCTCAAGCGCATGGGTCTGGAGACCGTGCCCAGTTTTGCCAATTTCATTTTGGTGCGGATCGGTCCGGCGGCGCGCGTGTACCAGGAATTGCTCGCCCGCGGCGTGATCGTGAGACCGGTTGCCAACTACGATTTGCCCGAGTGGTTGCGCGTCACGATCGGTCTGCCGCAAGAAAACGAGCGCTTTATAAATGCGCTTTCGGCCGCCCTGCAGTCCGTTCGGGCGCAGCATTCGTAGCTTGGGCCAAACCTCGGTGCGAAGCAAACCGCTATGAAGCTCGCCTTGCTGGGTTGCGGCTTACTCGGGGGGTCGCTTGCGGCCGCCTGGCGCAAGAGCGGGCGTGCCGACCACGTCGTCGGCTATGACCTTGCGGCCGACCGATCCCAGCGCGCCGCGGCGCTGGGCATTGTGGATCGGGCCGCGTCCTGCGTTGCCGAGGCGGTCGCCGACGCCGACTACATCGCGCTGGCCACTCCGGTCGGTTCGATGGCTTCGTTGTTTCTTGAGGTCGGCCGCCATGCGCCCGAAACGGCCATCATCACGGACGTGGGTAGCACCAAGGTGGAGCTCATCCATCGAGCTCGCGAGGCGTTGGGTGAGGCTTTCGCGCGGTTTGTGCCCGCGCACCCGATCGCGGGAGGAGCATTGCCGGGTGTCGAGCACGCGAGCGCCGATCTGTTTCGAGGATGCTGGGTAATCACCACGCCGCAGGCGCAGACGCGCGCAGATGCGTTGGAGCGGATCGAATCGAACTGGACTGCCTGCGGGGCCAGCATCGAGCGTATGAGCGCACAGGAGCACGACCGCATTTTTGCCAGCGTGAGCCACCTGCCGCACCTGCTTGCATTCGCCCTCGTTCAGATGCTTGCGGCGCAACCCGATGGCTCCCGCAAACTGCACTTTGCGGGCGCGGGGTTTCGGGATTTCACTCGGATCGCGGCGAGCGACGCAACCATGTGGCGGGACATCGCGCTCGCGAATCGGGCCGCGCTCGCCCTGGAGCTGGATCAATATCGCCACCAGCTCGAGACGCTGCAGAGCGCGGTGGAGTCGGGAGACGCCGCGACCCTGGAGCGTATTTTCACCGAGGCGAGCCGGGTGCGGCGTGAACAAAGCTTTGGGACAGGTGATGGCAATCATGAGTTCTGAAGCGTCTTTCAAGCGAAGCTGGCCCCCGTTGCTCACCGTCGAGCCCATCGTGCGGGCGCAAGGCGAGGTGCGTTTGCCTGGCTCCAAGAGCATGTCCAATCGCGCGCTTCTTCTGGCGGCCTTGGCTCGGGGCACGACTCGACTCTCGGGGCTGCTCGATGCCGACGACACGCGCGTGATGATTGCAGCTCTGCGTACGCTGGGAGTCGAGATTTCCTTGGATGGGGATCGCGCCGCGGTGCACGGCTGCGACGGTCGGCTGCCCGTGCGCGAAGCCCAACTCCAACTCGGCAATGCGGGCACGGCGATGCGTCCCCTGGCTGCCGTTTTGGCCTTTGCGCAAGGGCGCTACCGACTCGATGGTGTGGCGCGCATGCGTGAGCGGCCCATTGGCGACCTCGTCGATGCCCTGCGAACCATGGGCGCAAAAATCCGCTACGAGGGCGCGACGGGCTATCCTCCCTTGGCAATCGAGGCGGCCGATGTCCCGGCGCGCGCCGCGGCTGAAGCGCCTCCGGTTGTACGCGTGCGCGGCAATGTGTCGAGCCAGTTTCTTAGCGGCTTGCTCATGGCCGCGCCCTTGCGCGCGGGCGCCGGGGGTTTGCGGGTCGCGGTCGAAGGTCACCTGATCTCTCGTCCCTATGTGGAGATGACCGTGGCGATGATGCGCGCCTTTGGCGCTGCAGTGCGCGAATCGGGCGGGACCTTTTTTGTCGAACAGGGGCACTACTTGGCTCCAGGCGAATACGCGATTGAGGGCGATTCCTCAGGCGCTTCCTACTTCCTGGCGCTCGGTGCAATCGCCGGTGGTCCCGTGCGGGTGCGTGGGGTGGGGCGCGCAAGCCTGCAGGGCGATTTGGCCTTTACGCGAGTCCTGGCCGACATGGGCGCCCGTGTGGAACTCGGGCCCGACTGGATCGAAGCGGAGGCTGCCCGCCGAGCGCAGCCCGGCGGAGCCCCCGTAGCAGGCCTGCAGGCCGTGCACGTGGACGCGACTGCCATTCCCGATGCCGCGATGACGGCGGCGGTGCTGGCGCTTTTTGCGCAGGGCACAACCCGGCTGCGCGGTATCGGGTCCTGGCGGGTCAAGGAGACGGATCGCATTTCGGCCATGGCCAACGAGCTGCGCAAACTCGGCGCCGAGGTCGAGGCAGGTCCGGATTGGATCTCGGTGACGCCACCGCGCTCGGGTTTGCGCGAAGCCACAATCGACACTTATGACGATCACCGCATGGCGATGTGCTTTTCGCTGGCAGCCGCCGGCGGCGTGCCCGTGCACATCCGAGAGCCGGGCTGCGTAGCCAAGACTTTTCCGGATTACTTCGATCAACTCGAGCGCCTGTGCGCGCCGGGGCGCAAGTGAACCGACCGAACGGGACCTCCACGCAAGACACCGCGACAGCGGCCTCGCAAGCGGCGCCGGTCATTGCGATCGATGGGCCGACGGCCTCGGGAAAAGGCACGGTCGCGCAGGCCGTTGCGCGCGCTCTGGGTTTTGCCTGCCTGGACAGCGGGGCGCTGTATCGGATCGTTGGGCTGCTGGCTCTGGAGCGCGGCGTAGGCCTCGATGACGCGCCGGCTCTGGCTGCGCTCGCCAAGCATTTGGAGCCGGTGTTTCGTGACGGTCAGGTTTGGCTCGACGGCCGGGACATCACGCAGGCCATTCGGCGCGAGGATGTCGGTCGGGCCGCATCCCAGGTCGCCGGCGTCGGGGCGCTGCGGGCGGCCCTGCTTAATTTGCAGCGCGCGCAGCGCCGTGCACCGGGCCTGGTCGCCGATGGCCGAGACATGGGAACGGTGGTCTTTCCGGACGCGTGCCTCAAAATCTACTTGCAAGCCGACGTGCGAGTGCGCGCCGAGCGCAGGCTTAAGCAGTTGATGGATAAGGGATATTCTGCTAACCTATCCGACCTTTTGCAGACTTTGCAGGAGCGCGATCGGCGCGATCAAACGCGCGATTGCTCGCCCCTCGTGGCTGCGAAGGATGCGAAGGTGCTCGATAGCACCGCGCTTACGGTCGAGGAGGTCGTAGCGCAGGTGCTGCACTGGTACCGTAACCTTTGAGGCGTGCCGGCACGGGCGTTTTAGTTGCGCCGCGCCGTGATTTGCACCTTACTGGCTTCGCACTGGGGCACGCCGGAGAGATCTCTTGCGTGCATTTGATCAACTCCGCCGGGGTGCAAGACCCTGGCGAGCACGAAAGACCTCATGCCTTCTGTAGCTACCGCAAGCAGTTCCGAAACCGCTCCCGAATCCTTCGCCGCGCTCTTTGAAGAGAGCCTAGCGCGCCATGAGATGCGCGCCGGCGAGGTTATTACCGCTGAAGTACTTCGCGTCGACATGAATTTTGTCGTCGTCAACGCCGGACTCAAGTCCGAGGCGTACATCCCCATCGACGAGTTTCGCAATGACCAGGGCGAAATCGACGTCAAGCCGGGGGACTTCGTGTCCGTGGCCATCGAGGCATTGGAAAACGGCCATGGCGACACGATTCTTTCGCGCGACAAGGCCAAACGCCTGGCGGCGTGGCTGAACCTGGAAAAGGCGCTGGAGAGCGGGGAGCTGGTCACCGGAACGATCAGCGGCAAAGTCAAAGGCGGGCTCACCGTCATGACCAACGGGATCCGGGCCTTTTTGCCGGGCTCGCTCGTCGACACACGTCCGGTCAAGGACACGACGCCCTTCGAAGGCAAGACGCTCGAATTCAAGGTCATCAAGCTCGATCGCAAGCGCAACAACGTGGTCGTGTCGCGCCGTGCAGTCGTCGAGGCAAGCATGGGCGAGGAGCGTGCGCGCCTCCTCGAAAATCTCAAGGAAGGCTCGGTCGTCAAGGGCGTGGTGAAGAACATTACCGACTACGGCGCGTTCGTCGATCTGGGCGGCATTGACGGACTGCTGCATATCACCGATCTGGCCTGGCGCCGGGTGCGGCACCCCAGCGAAGTGGTCTCCGTAGGCCAGGAGATCACCGCCAAGGTGCTCAAGTTCGATCAGGACAAAAATCGCGTGTCACTGGGCATGAAGCAGCTGGGCGAGGACCCCTGGGTGGGTCTGGCGCGCCGCTATCCGCAGGGCACGCGCCTCTTTGGCAAGGTCACCAACATCACCGACTACGGCGCCTTCGTGGAAATCGAGGCCGGCATTGAGGGTCTCGTGCACGTCTCGGAGATGGACTGGACCAACAAGAATGTGGATCCGCGCAAGATCGTGCAACTGGGCGACGAGGTGGAGGTCATGGTGCTCGAGATCGACGAGGACCGTCGGCGCATCTCGCTGGGCATGAAGCAGTGCCGGCCAAATCCCTGGGACGATTTTGCGATCGCGCACAAGAAGGGCGACAAGGTCAAGGGCGCGATCAAGTCCATCACCGACTTTGGCGTTTTCATCGGACTGCCGGGCGGAATCGACGGGCTGGTTCACCTCTCGGACCTGTCCTGGAGCGAACCGGGCGAAGAAGCGGTGCGCAAGTTCAAGAAGGGAGAGGAGCTTGAGGCCGTGGTACTGGCCATCGACGTAGAGCGCGAGCGCATCTCGCTGGGCGTAAAGCAGCTGGGCGGGGATCCCTTCACGAACTTTGCGCAATCGCACGACAAGGGTTCGCTCGTTA
This sequence comes from Burkholderiaceae bacterium, assembly GCA_035625725.1. Lineage (GTDB taxonomy): Bacteria > Pseudomonadota > Gammaproteobacteria > Burkholderiales > Burkholderiaceae_F > GJ-E10. Next base: position 5,501 of record DASPPB010000011.1, on the reverse strand, counting down.
GCGGCACCGTCAAGAGTGTCGATGCCAAGGGCGCGGTCATTTCGCTGGGCGACGACGTGGAGGGTTACTTGCGCGCTTCCGAGATCGCGCCCGACCGCGTGGAAGACGCGCGCAATCATCTGAAGGAGGGCGATACGGTGCAGGCGATGATCATCAACGTCGATCGCAAGAACCGCAATATCAACCTCTCGATCAAGGCCAAGGAAAACGCAGAGGCCGCCGAAGCCATGGCGCGGATGCAATCCGAGGCTACGACCGGCACCACCAATCTCGGCGCACTACTCAAGGCGAAGCTCGATACCCAGACCAAGTAGCGGGGTTCGGAAACGGCTCGGGCGCGCGGCTTGCGCCCGCCGGCTCCCTCCCTGCGGCTTTTTTAGCCATGACTGCGCCACGCGCCCTGACCAAATCGGAGCTCATCGCGCGGCTGGCCGCGCGTAATCCGCGGCTGGCGGCACGCGATGCCGACGAGGCCGTAAAGCTGATCCTCGACATGATGGGTGGTGCCCTGTCGCAGGGCGGGCGCATTGAAATCCGCGGCTTCGGCAGCTTCTCGCTCAATTACCGCCCCGCCCGAGTGGGACGCAATCCCAAATCGGGCGAACGCGTCGAAGTTCCGGCCAAGCACGTCCCGCACTTCAAGGCCGGCAAGGAGTTGCGTGAGCGCGTCGATGGCGAAGGCTCAACGCGCAGCGGTTCTGCTTCCGGCGCGCCGCCGGCTCGTGACGCGGACTAGGGCCCGGCAGTCCCCCGGTCGCCGTGCGGCTTCGTAAAATGACCCTTGGCCTGCAACGCGATTGAGAGGAGACGGCGTGGACCTACTAGCCTGGATCGGTCGACTGATTTTCTTCTTGCTGGCTCTTTGGCTCGCGCTGGAGAACACGGCGACCGTGCCGCTGCGGCTGAGTTCCACCATCCAGTGGCAGAACGTTCCGCTGCTGGTGATTATCCTCGTTTGCTTTGTCGCGGGCGTGTTGGCCGGAACGCTGGCACTGACGCCGCGACTGATCCGGATGCGGCGTCAGTTGGCGCGCGCCCCCATGTCGGAAGCGGCGGCGCAGCAGGCGGCCGAGCTCGCACTCACGCGCGCCGCGCGTCAGGGCGGGGCTGCAGGCGATCTGGAACTCGAAACGCGCGGTCGACGGTAAGCCGGAACGGGCCGCGCGGCCTCGGCGCAATTCCATGGACCTGCAACTTTGGTATCTGCTGGCGCTGCCGTTGCTGTTTTTGATCGGCTGGTGGGCGCGCGGCTATGAGGCCCGGGTGCGCGAGGCCGATCAGGGTGGCGCGCCCCATTCGCTGTTTCGTGGCCTGAATTTACTTCTCAACGACCAGCCCGATCGCGCAATCGACGCCTTTATCGCCATTGCGAAAGTCGACCCGGAGACAATTGAGCTGCACTACGCGTTGGGCAATTTGTTCCGGCGACGTGGAGAATTCGAGCGCGCGGTCCGAATCCACAATTACCTCTTGAGCCGGGCCGATCTGCCGGCCGCGGAGCGCGCCAATGCGTTGTCGGAACTGGCACAGGACTATCTCAAGGGCGGGCTGCTCGACCGTGCCGAATCGAGTTTTCGCGAACTCCTGGACGACCCGCGCCACCGCTTCGAGGCGTTGCGTGCCTTGCTGCGGATTCACGCCATGGAGCGGGACTGGGAACGCGCGATCGAATGCGCGCGGCGCCTGGAGCGGGAAGCGGGCGAGACCCACCGCGTGGCGATCGCGCATTTTCACTGCGAGATTGCGGAGCGCGCCGTGGCCAACAACGATCTTGCCGGCGCCACCCATAGCCTCGAAGAGGCGCTGGTTGCCAACCGCAGTTCGGTGCGCGCAAGCATCCTGGCGGGGGATATCGCCGATCGCCGCGGCAACACCGCGCTGGCCATCGAGCACTGGCTGCGCGTGGCTGCGGATGCACCCCAGTACCTTCCCCTGATTGCGGAACGCCTTACCCACGCCATGGATGCGGTCGGACGGCGGGAGGATGCGCTCAACTTGCTGCGGCGCGAACTTCTCGACCATCCTTCGGTGGACCTGCTTGACGTGGGCTACCGCCGCTCGCAAGAATGGGAGGGCGCGGCCGCGGCCGAGGCCATGCTGCGCGAGGAGTTAAAACGCCACCCTTCGCTGTTGGGTTTTGAGCGACTACTGGCGATACGCGCGGCCAGTGCGCAGGGAGACCGGGAACTCGAACTGCTGCGCGGGTTGATCAGCGTGCAGGCCCGCAACCTCTCGCGCTACCGCTGCTCGAATTGCGGTTTTCGCACCCGGGGATTTCATTGGCAATGCCCGGGCTGCTCCCACTGGGACAGCTATTCGCCCAAACGCATAGAGGAACTGGACGCCGCTGCATGACAGCGTATCCGACCATCGAGTCGACCATCGGCAACACGCCCCTGGTGCGCCTGCAACGAATTGAGTCGCGAGCCGTTGCGGCGCGCGGCAATGTGCTGCTGGCAAAGCTCGAGGGCAACAATCCGGGCGGCTCCGTCAAGGATCGCCCCGCATACTCCATGATGCGCCGCGCCGAGGAGCGAGGCGAGATTCGCCCCGGCGATCGGCTGATCGAGGCCACGAGCGGCAATACCGGTATTGCCCTGGCGATGATCGCGGCGATGAAGGGCTACCGCATGACGCTCATCATGCCCGATAACCTCTCGATCGAGCGGCGCGCGTCGATGTACGCGTATGGGGCCGAGCTCATTCTCACGCCGGCAGAAAAGGGTGGGATGGAATACGCACGCGACCTGGCCTTGCAGATGCAGGCGCGCGGCGAAGGCCGGGTACTGGACCAATTCGCCAATGCCGACAACCCGCGCGTGCACTACGAGACCACCGGTCCGGAAATCTGGCGCGACACGGGCGGAGCGGTCACGCACTTTGTCTCGAGCATGGGGACGACCGGAACCATCATGGGCGTGTCGCGCTTCCTCAAAGAGCAAAACTCCGCCATCGAGATCATCGGGGCGCAGCCCGCCGAAGGCTCGCAGATTCCGGGAATCCGCAAGTGGCCCGAAAAGTACCTCCCGAAAATCTACGACCCGGCGCGAGTCGATCGCATCGAGACCGTCACGCAGGCCGAGGCCGAAAACATGGCCCGTCGGATGGCCGTGGAAGAAGGCATACACGCCGGAATCTCTTCGGGTGGCGCCTTGGAGATCGCGCTTCGCATCAGCGAACAGGTGCAGCGCTCGACGATCGTCTTCATCGTTTGCGACCGAGGCGATCGCTACCTATCCACGGGAGTGTTTTCTCCTCCAGCTTGAGAAAGCAAGCGCTTACATCGATCTAGGTCCGAATCAGAGCCAGCAAGGGAAAGGGCGGTGGGTCACGGGCCGCCCCGCGGGGCGTAGACCTCTGGCCTGAATTGGCACTTGGAGCCCCATGCACCGCTCGGGCCTCCGGGGACGCTGGGGGCAGACTCGCGCTAGGCGCCCGCAACTGCGAGCAAAGTGGCAGCCAAAGCGGCGAACTGTTCGCGGTCGCCGCTTGACTCGAGGCGCAGCAGATGCGCATCTGGCGCCGGTTCGATCGGGGGCGGGTGGGGCAGACGGCGCTGCAATTCGCGCGCGATCGCTGGGCCCGTTTCCACGATGGCCGCGGCTCCGGCGGTTTCTTCGATTGCCTTGCGCAAGAACGGAAAGTGCGTGCAGCCCAAAACCAGGGTATCCGCACCTTGATCGACGAGCGCTTGCACGGCTTCATGCACCGCGGCGCGGGCCTTCGCGGTGTCGAGCTCGCCGGACTCCACGAGTTCCACCCATCCGTGCGCCGCGTGCTCGACGAAGCGCACCTGTGGCGCCTGCGCGCTCACCCGGCGCAGCAGATCGCGGTAGCGCCGGCTGAGCAAAGTTGCCCGGGTGGCCAGCACGCCGACCACGCCATTTCGCGTGAGCGCGGCCGCAGGCTTGAGCCCGGGCTCTACGCCAACGACGGGAACCGGTGCCCAGCTCCGGAGCGCGTCGATGGCGTTGGCGGTGGCGGTGTTGCAGGCAACGACAAGCGCGCCCACGCCCCGCTCGAGCAACTGGGAGCAGCAAAAGTGGGTGCGCGCGAGGATCTCCTGATCGCTGCGCGGCCCATAGGGCGCGAAGGCCGTATCCGCGTAATAGACGATGGGCTGTGCAGGCAAGGCGGCCCGAATCGCTGCCACGATTGACAGGCCCCCCGCGCCCGAGTCAAACACGCCGATGGGCGCAACCGGTACAAAATTCGGACTCAAAGGCCCTCCCTCACTCCGCCACGACCGGCATCTTGCCGATTTTGGCACGCCACTCGCGCGGCCCCGTTTCGTGCACGGAAGTCCCTCCAGAGTCGACAGCAACCGTCACCGGCATATCCTTTACCTCGAACTCGTAGACGGCCTCCATACCGAGATCGGCAAAGGCCACAACCTGTGCTTTGCGGATGGCCCGCGCAACCAGGTACGCGGCCCCGCCCACTGCCATGAGGTAGGCCGAGCGGTGCTTGCGGATCGACTCGATGGCCCCGGGCCCGCGCTCCGCCTTGCCAATTGTCGCGAGCAAGCCGGTTTGCGAGAGCATCATGTCGGTGAATTTGTCCATCCGCGTCGCCGTCGTGGGACCCGCGGGGCCGACCACTTCGTCGCGAACCGGATCGACGGGCCCCACGTAATAGATGACCCGCCCGCGAAAATCCACCGGCAACGATTCTCCGCGTGCGAGCATTTGGCTGATGCGTTGATGCGCGGCGTCTCGGCCCGTGAGCATCCGCCCCGACAGCAGAAGCGTCTGGCCAGGTTTCCAGGAAGCGACTTCCTCGCGACTGAGCGTATCGAGATTTACGCGCTTGGATTGCATCGCGTCGGGCTGCCAGTGCACGTTGGGCCAGCGGGCGAGATCGGGTGGCTCCAGCCCCGCCGGGCCCGAACCGTCAAGCACGAAGTGCACATGGCGGGTGGCCGCGCAGTTCGGAACCAGGGCAACGGGTTTACTGGCCGCATGCGTCGGGTACTGGAGGATCTTGACGTCGAGCACGGTCGTCAGCCCGCCAAGACCTTGGGCGCCAATGCCCAGCGCGTTGACTTTCTCATAGAGTTGCACGCGCAACCGCTCGATATCGCTTGCCGGCCCCCGGCTTAGCAATTCGAACATGTCGATTGGCTCCATGAGCGCCTGCTTGGCAAGCAGCACTGCTTTTTCTGCAGTGCCGCCAATCCCAAGGCCCAGAATGCCGGGCGGGCACCAGCCGGCACCCAGGGTGGGCACTGTTTTGATAACCCACTCGACAATGGAGTCGCTCGGATTGAGCATCGCCAGTTTGGCCTTGTTCTCCGAGCCCCCGCCCTTGGCGGCTACGGTCACCTCGAGCCGGTCCCCGGGCACGAGTTCGACCTGTATGACTGCCGGCGTGTTATCTCGCGTGTTTCGGCGCCCGCCCTCCGGCGGATCGACTATCGAGGCGCGCAGCGTGTTGTCCGGATCCAGATATGCGCGGCGCACCCCTTCGTTGACGGCCGCTTCCAAGCCATCGTCGAACCC
>DASPPB010000010.1:0-58694 GCA_035625725.1 Burkholderiaceae bacterium | reverse complement strand
CATTAAGGAGGCTTCGGTGCCGACCGATACGCCGAGCTGTATGAAGAACTGCTTGGTCCAGGCGAGTGTGGTCTGTATGCCGGTGTTCGTATAGTTGTCGTACGTATACGTCATCGAGTGCGTATACATGTAGTTGTTGGGAGCCAACTGCGCTTCGATGTCGGGCAGCGAGATATAGCGGCCGGCGCGAATCATCAAACCTTCTTTGACTTGGGGAATGAAAAGCTCGCCATAGAGCATCGGGTAGTCGTAACCGTTCACCCGGTTGCGGTTGAGCAGCTGCCAGCTGTACATCCCGTACTCCGTGGTGTAGCGGTAGTTTTCCCCGTAGATCGCCGACAGTCGCATGCCCCAGTCGACGTGGTCCTTTTGCACCGTGTCGGGGAAGCGGTCCACATACACCACCGCTTGGTCAAGCTGGAAGGTGTCGGGCGTGTAAAGGTAAGCGGCCGGCGCGTTGCCGCCCGGCTTGGTCGTGTTCGAGCTGATGTTCGCGCCCACATCCACCCAACCATAAACTTGAATGCCCGTATCACCCATCCACTTACCGACGACGGTATTGCCCAGCGCAGTCGACAACGGACTGTCGACCGAACCCGTGCGGGTCACACCCAGCGGGGTCGTACCGCCGTAGGGCCACTCGGTAAAGGGCATCGGCGGGGTTGTCATGGGGGTACCCGGCCAGCCGTCGCGGCGCGAGGGCGGCGCCTTGGGGTCCGCCGGGGCGGCTGCCTGGCCCCACTCGAGTTTGTAATAGTTGACCAGACGCTCCCAAAAACCTTGGCCCAGGTATTCGTCGAGGCAGTCGTAATTGCGATACGGGTCGCATTTGGCGACGGTGCTGCTCGCGGATGAGTCCGCCGTTGGGGTGGCGTCGGCTGCGTCCACCTTTTGCGCGCAGGCCAGTGCAGCGATGCCCAAAGCCAGGATGGGAGAAAGATGAGCTACCTTTACGCCAAAGGAGCGAGCCAATCCGGTGCTGGACGACGCCCATGACCGTCCGGCCCTTCCACTACGAAAGACCGCAGGCCGCTCTTCACCACCTTTCCTAATGCTTACCATCGCGATAATCCCCTCTCTCCGAAAAAAAGTTGAGCAAAACGGCCAAGAGCGCGCACGAGCGACAAAAATCTCTGGCCGGTAAAGCACTCATCAAAGCGGGTGGTTTGAAACCCATCGAACTAAACAGATTCAATAAAATCAATGCGTTAATCGAAAAAATGGTAGGGGTACCGGCTGCTGGAGCTGATTCTGATCACACAGTTCCTTTACGAAAAACCAAAAAAACAAACGCGATTTTTATTAAGCAATTCCCATGCCAAGAACTAACCCATTGTTTGAATGGGATTTCTGTGCATCCATCAGGGGCCTTCAGATGCAGGGCATCGCTTTTTTGCACTAATACGGTGCCAAAGGCAAAAATGGTGCATCCGAGCGGCGAAAAGAGCGTCGCGAAGGGGCGAGAGGCCGCGTGTGCGTCGGCTCCGATGCGGCGGCTTGGCGCGGCCACAGTCCGCCGGCGAGGGTTTGTTGCGGCTGGAGCGCGAGAAGACAAGGTCCCGGCTCTGGGGTGGTCCCATTGGAGGGCCAGGTCCGCAAACGGCGGCGCCGGAGCGCGATTCGCCGCAGGACTCAGGGCAGGGCGAGCGCGTTTGTGAGATCGCCCATCTTTTCGCGCGCGCCGGGCAGTGGCTCCAAATGAAAGCGCCGCGCTAAAAATCGATGGATCGACGTGGTGTCGTAGGTGGTGTGGTCGACGAAGCCCTTGCGTACGAAGGGCGAGATGAGGATTGCCGGAATGCGCGTACCGGGGCCCCAGCGGTCCGACCAGCCCGGTCCGCTGGGCGGCGCCACGTGGTCCCAGTAGCCGCCGTTTTCATCGTACGTGACGATGATCAAGGTCGAGTTCCAAGCCGGGCTGTTGCGGATTTTCTCGATGATGCTCGCGATATGCGCGTCGCCTGAGGCCACGTCGGTGTAGCCCGAGTGCTCGGTGTAATCGCCCACGGGTTTGTAAAAGCTCACCTGGGGCAAGGTGTTGTGCTCGATGTCGGTCAGGAGTTGCTCGCCGTCTTTGATGTGCTGCTCGCGCAGTCTGGTGCCGGGCGCGTATCGACGAAAGTAGTTATAGGGTTGATGGTGAGGCTGGAAGTCAACACTGTGCGGTCGATTCGTATAGATGACGCCACGCGACGCGCTTCCCGTCTGCGCGCTGTCGGCAACGGCCTGATTCCATCCGCCCGAGTACCAGATCCAACTAACGCCGCGATCGGTGAGGCGATCGCCGATAGTGGGCTCATCGATCGGCGGCAGCGGAAACTTGCTGCGATCCGCAAAACGCATGTCTCCACCGACCGCGGGCGGTATGCCGCTCGGTTGGTAGAAAGACTGGATCGTGTTGACCGCGTACCCATCGGGGGTCAATGCCCCGTCGCGCTCCCAGCGCACGGGGCCGCGCAGCACCGTGTCGGGCGAGTCGGCACGCCGCAGCAGCTTGCCGTCGGCACCGAGTTTGCTCTTGAGCGCCTCGGGAGCGTCGGCAAAGCGCGCCACGCATGCACAGGCGAACCAGATGTGGTTCATGTAGGAACCGCCGAAGGTTCCCATGAAAAGGTTGTCGGCAAGCGTGTATTCGCGCGCCAGACGCCAAAGCGCGAGCTTGCTGCCATCGTAATGGGCCATCGTGAGAGCGCCGGCGTCGGAGAAGGCCACGAAGCGATCGTTGCGGCCACCGTCGATCTGCTCGATGCTCTGGTAGTAGCGGTGCACCAAATCGGGAGTGGGCACCGAAAGCGGCAAATTCAACGGTGCGGTGTCAAGCGCAAACGGCGCATTGGGTAAATCGTGGGCGAAGGCCGGATCGGCCTTGCCGCTGGGGCCGCTCCACACGGGCGGGAGCACCGGCAAAGGCCGACCATCCAGATCAAGTTGCGTTTTGCTGGTTGCACTTGCCTGTGCTAAGCCGTTGGCTCCCGGAAAGTCCCCGTACAGATTGTCGAAACTGCGGTTTTCACCATAGATCACGACGACGTGCTCGATGCGCGCGAGCGTCACGTCGACCGCCCCGGCGGGCGGTGCAGCGGGCTGCGTGCTGCAGCCCGCGAGCAGCGCGCCAAAAGCTACTGCATCGTGCAGCCCGAACCTCTTCCCAAGGCAGCGGTGCACGTGTCTTGCCATTTCGCGCGCAGACTCGTACCGACTGCATGAAAACGGCGCACAGGCTGCCATAAGAGGACAGGATGGGATTCTTACGAGCGGTTACAAGCTGGCTGCGCAGTCTACCTGCGAACCGTGCCCTCGTTACTAAAGATTTCCGCATGCGCACCGAATAGCCGCACCGCGCGTTCTTTTGAAAAAGTTCCCGGCTCTCAACAGTCTGTTACGGTTCTTGCATTTTCCTCCCTAGATCGGCTGGGGGTGCGCTGCATAGACTGGCGCCGCGCTTGGGAATCGGGCTTGCAACGTGGCAACGCCGCCGGACGAACCTCGCAACCCGACCAACGGAAACTGGGAGTTTGCAATGAAAGAACATCGGTACCGGTTATGCGCCCTTGCGGTGGCTGCCGCCTTCGGGCTGGCTGCTTGCGGCGGCGGCAGTGGCGGCGGTACGTCAGCGCCGGCAGCCATGATCAACGCGCAAGTCACCGACGCGCCCACGAAGGACTTCGATCACGTCTGGGTAACCGTCCGGGAATTTCGACTGCACCAGAGCAACGACGTTCCTGCCAACGATCCGAACTGGCAAAGTTTTCCGCTGAGCACCCCTATGACCCTGGATCTGGCCTCGCTCTACAACGGCAACCTGGCCAGCCTCTTTGCGGGGCAGCCCGTGCAACCCGGTACGTATCAACAGATTCGCCTGGTGCTCGTGAGCGACAACGCGCCTTTGACGAATTCCGCACAGTCCGCGGGTTTGACCTACAACGACCAGGTCGACTGGAGCGACGCGAACGGCTCTCACATTGCGCCTTTGGAAATCGCCTCGCCACTTGACGGCGTCGGACTCAACGGCACCTTCACGTTGGTCTCGGGCGCGACACTGAACCTGGTGGTCGACTTTGACATCGGCCACGACGTCGTGAAATTCATCCACGGCGGCAACAACGCCTACACGCTCAAGCCCAACCTGCAGTACTTCGATCTGGCGCAAGCCGGCGCGGTCACGGGTTCGGTTGCAACGACGAATCTGTGCTCGATGACGGGTGCCGTCGTGGCCACGGAGCCTTCCACCTGTGCCTACAACCTGGTGATCAAGGCCGAGCAGATGAGCGCCGATCTGACACACCACGTGGCCACGCGCTATACCACGATCGACGCCAGCGGCAACTTCACGCTCTACCCGGTGCGCGTTCCGCCCGGCTCGACTTCGACCAACATCGACGTTCTCGTGCGCGGGCGCAACATGGACACGATCTTGGTGCGTGGTGTGCCGGTAAACGCGGGCACCTCGCCCGCGAGCAATCCGACCGTGCTGTCATCGAGCCCCCTGCCCTTGAACGTCGACGGCAACGAATATCTGGCCAACGCCTCCGCAGCCTTGTCGCCCACTGGCGCCTGGATCAATTTCTATCAGACGCTGAGCGCCACCGGCCAGGCGGAAGTGCCTTACGAGATCCGCTACCGGCACCTCAATCCGTTCACGGGCATGTTCACGGACGACATTGCGCTTTCGCTGGGCCCGATCGATTTGGGCACCTACGTCCCGGGTGGCAGTCCGACGCTCAATCCCAATTCGCCCACGCAGGGCCCGGGAGGCTTTCTCGTTGCCGCCAACGATCTGGGCTACCAATGGACGACGAACTCGACGACCTTGACGGGGACGGCTGGTGGAACGTCGACCTTTACATTCGCGAACCCCTTGCCGGTCGCGGTGGGCGCCACTGCCGATTCCATCTCGGGCAACATCGCGCAGGCGGTCGCCGGCACGTACGATTCGGGCTACCTCGTCGTGGTACGGATGGGAACGATCGTGACGACGATTCCGATCAGCGCGATCCTCACCTCCAACGGCGGCGCCGGAGGCGCCTATACGGTGACCAATCTGCCGGGCGGATCGGCCGCGCAGAGGCTGCCGGGCGCGTTCTACTACCTGTACGCGCGTGTTTGGAACTCCGCCAACCCCATCACGACGCTCAAGCGAATTGACGTCAGTGGGTTTGCCGACCTGCGCACGGGCAGCGCCACCGGCATGAACGTGACGCTGAACTGACCCGGTGGTTGCGATCGCGGCCATTGTCCCCGGGGGCGGCTCCCGCCCCCGGGGTTCCTTCTTCTAGAACTCGATCGACTCCCCGGGCGCGAGACTGAGCACCCGTGTGGGGCAGCTTCCGAGCGCCGCTCGGAACTGCTCCGGTGTGCCCTTGAGTAGCGGTGTGGTGCCATAGTGGATTGGCAGCGCGTAGGCGGGCTTGAGCCATTCGCAAATTGCATATGCGGCATCGGTCGGGTCCATCACGGAGTGCCCGCCGATGGGCACGAGCACCAGATCCGGGTGATAGCGCTCGCCGATTACGCGCATGTCCGAAAAAAGTGCGGTGTCGCCCATGTGGTAGACGCGAAATCCGTTCTCCAGCTCGATGAGAAAACCGACGGGTTCGCCGCCGACATGCACCTCGTATTTACCGGTGCCCGGGTTTCGCCAAACGAGCTCCGAACTGTGTTCGGCGTGCACCATCGTGATACGAATCCCCGGCCCCAAGGGGCTGACCGTCCCGCCCTTGTTCATGCGCGGGGCGAGCTCCGGATTGACGATATTGAGCGCTACCAGCGAACTGGCAAGCCCGGCCGGCGCGACGATGGGCACGTTGCGTGCTAGCGCGAGGGCCGGCGCGTCTCCGAGGTGGTCGGCGTGCGCGTGCGTGACCAAAATCAGGTCGATAGGCCCGATGGCCGCCAAGTCCTTGAACCGGGCCGGCGTCTTGGGATTTTCGGTCAGGTACGGGTCGATGAGCAGCACCTTTCCCCCTGGCGAGACGATGCGCACGGCGGAGTGGCCGAACCACTGCAGCGACACCTTGCCGGCGTCGGCCGTCGAGACGCCCGCCAGGCATATCCCCAGACAAAGCGCGGCGACGCGAAGTGCCTGGCGGATTGCGGCCGCTTGCACGGTCCGTGGGTGCGCCGAGAGCCGTGGTCGGTGCCGGGCTTAGCGCTTGGCGGCGGCTGCGGGCCGTTTTGGCGCAGCCGGGGAGGCTACTCGGGCCGCGGGCTTGGAGCCGTGGGCGGCCGACTTGGCTACTGAGGGCTGGCGCGCGGCCTTGGTCTTCTGCGAGGCGCTTTTGGACGCCCTCGCCTTGGCCGGGGCCGTCGCCTTGGCTACGGGGGAGGGCACCTGGACGGCCTCTTCCTTGATCGCCCAGAGCTTGAGCAGTTCGGCCTGTGTGGGCAACGACCCTTGCTGGGCGCGGGTGCGCCGGGCCGCGACCGAGTCGCGCACGATCTTTTCGACCACGTCGAGTGGAAGGCGATTGAGATCGGAAAACTTCACATAGCTGCGCGCCGTGTTCACTCCCGGCAGCGATTCCTTGTGCTTGACAACAACATCTTGCTCTGCAACGTACAGCGACATGTGCCGCCGCCCGGATTCCAGAGCGAAGAGCGGCCCGTCGAGTTCGTAAAAGGCCAGACCGTAGCGCATGCTCTCTCGCACACCGCGCGCCGACCTACGGATCATGCTGCATACGCGAGCCATCGCAACCCTGCGATCGGGCGGCAGATCCCGCAAGTAGGTGCCTACCGTCGTGGCTGTTGAGTTCATCCCTAATTCCCCGGAATTCTGCGTCCGAATGCATTATTTTAGCCGAGCGACGCTGCCGGATTCAGCGCCCCGCCCGGGGCTGGGCCGCGGGGCGCGTAGGAAAGCCTAAAACAGGGGGGGCGGAGGGGGCGCACCTCCTTGGCTTAGGTGCCACGAAAATTGATATAGTGGGCTTGCAGGCCCGGGTGCGGTCGCTGGCGCTGCGCGCAGGTTCCACCGTCGCCCCGGGGTATTGTCAAGCGCAATCTCGCTCGAAGGCAAAGAGGCGCTGGCGCCTCTGCGCGCCGGCGGGGCGCGGCGAGTGTAAAGCAGTTGCGTTTGGCCTTTTGCGTTCGTGGCCCGTTCAAGCTACAGGACACTACGTGGTTTTTTCGTTTTTCAAGAAAGATCCAAAGGACACCAAGACCGGTGGCGATCGCGCGGGCTCGCGCGGCTCTGCTCGCCCGGGGACGCGCCCAGAGACGCGACCCCTCGGTCGGCCCATAACGGGCACCATCAATCGCTCGCTGAACCGGCCGTCGAACGCCGGTCCATCGAGTAGCGGTGGCTTTGCGGTTACCGAAAATGCCCTTCCGGATCGCGAGATGGCTCGGTCGCTGGCAATGGCCACCGCCGCAAAGATTGACGCCATCGAATCGGAGATGGCGCGCGATTTTCTGCGGCCGCGCAAATCGGGTTCGGAGGCTCCGAGCGATACGACGGGGCAGCCCGGCGAGGTCGCCACGCCCACGGCCGCACCCGCAGAGCAGTCTCCCACCGTCACGGGGGGCTCTCGTGGGAGGGGCGCGGTTTCGGAGGAAGATGCGCTCGACCCGAGCAGCGAGATCTTGGGCGGCAGCATCGACGCAATCGAGGTCGACGGCGGCGCCTCCTCGGTGCTCGACGAGACCGCGATTCTGTTTGCCAATCGCCAGGACCAGGCGGCGGAAAGCGGCCTGCGCGCCGCGCTCGCGGCCGAGGCGCTCGGTCCGTTGGCCGACCGCGGATGTCTCATGATGCTGGAGTTGTTGCAGCAGCGCGGCGACCGCGCGGGCTTTGACCAGCTCGCGGGCCAGTTCACGTTGCACTTTGATGTTCCCGCACCGGCCTGGATCAGCTATTCAGACACCGAAAAGCGGCCGGCTGCGCGCTCGGGCATGCCGGTGGTAACGCTGCCCGAATCGATCGACGCCGGAATCGTCAAGGCACTGGAGGAATTCAAGGCCTTGGCCACCACGCATCCGGCACTGACGCTTGACGTCAGTGCGACGCGACAAATCGATCTGGTCGGCGCCGAGCTGTTGCTGCGCGTCTTCAACGCCTTTAAGCGCGCCAGCCACGAACTAATGGTACGGGGCGCCGAGCAGCTGCTCGGGGCGCTGCGCGCCGCCGTCGAACCCGGACGGCGCGACCCCTCGGATGCCGCCTGGATGCTGTTGCTCGAGCTGCAGCGTTTGCTTGATCGGCAGGCCGACTTCGAGGAGACCGGCATTCAGTACTGCATTACCTACGAGGTGTCGCCGCCTTCGTGGGAGCCCCCCTACGCCAATATTCGCGTGAGCGGAGCGGTGGAGGCGCCCAGCGGGCGCGCGGTCGACCCGCTCGATTGGAAGGGGGAGATTCTGGGTGACGGCGAGCAGTATCTGGGGCGCCTCACAGTGGCGGCGCGTGACTCCAAACGCCTGTCGGTAGAGTGCCGGCAGTTACGCCGCATGGCCTTTCCGGCCGCCACGGCGCTGCTGGGCCTGTTGATCAAGATGCAGCAAGCCGGGGTATCGGTGGAGTTTCGCAACGTCAACTGTCTTGTCGCTGCCCTGTGGCATCTACTGGGCGTCTCGTCGATTGCCGACGTCCGCGTGCGCCGCACCTGACTCGGCCAGCGCGTGCAGCGAAGCTGGCGGCATGGAGCAGTTTCACGGAACAACGATCGTCTCGGTGCGGCGTGGCTCCTCTGTCGCCATGGGCGGTGACGGACAGGTAACACTCGGATCGATCGTAATCAAGAAAGGCGCCCGCAAGGTTCGGCGCATTTACCACGACCGCATACTCGCCGGTTTCGCAGGTGCGACGGCCGATGCGTTCACCTTGTTCGAGCGCTTTGAAGCCAAGCTCGACAAGCACCAGGGGCAGCTCATGCGTGCGGCCGTTGAGCTGGCCAAGGACTGGCGCACCGATCGGATGCTGCGCCGCTTGGAGGCCATGCTTGCGGTGGCGGACTCGCAGGACTCTTTGATCCTCACTGGAACCGGCGATGTGCTCGAACCCGAGGACGGCTTGATCGCGATCGGTTCGGGCGGCGCCTATGCGCAGGCGGCCGCGCGTGCCCTGCTGCAGGAGACGCAGCTTGCCGCAGAGCCGATCGTCCGCAAGGCTCTGACGATCGCGGGCGAGCTGTGCATCTACACCAACCAGGTCGTCGTCGTCGAGACCATCGGTTAGGCCGCCGTCTGAGAAGCGCCGGCCATGATGACGCCCAAAGAAATCGTCCACGAGCTCAGCAAATTCATCGTTGGCCAGGAGCCCGCCAAGCGCGCCGTCGCCATCGCCCTGCGCAACCGTTGGCGTCGACAGCAGGTTAGCGAGCCCTTGCGCAGCGAGATTGCGCCCAAGAACATTCTGATGATCGGCCCCACCGGCGTGGGCAAGACCGAGATCGCAAGGCGCCTGGCGCGCCTGGCCGACGCGCCGTTTATCAAGGTGGAGGCGACGAAATTCACGGAGGTGGGCTACGTGGGTCGTGACGTCGACTCGATCATTCGCGACCTCACCGACATCGCCGTGAAGCAGACGCGCGAGTCCGAAATGCGCGCCGTGCGGGCCGCGGCTGCGGAGGCGGCCGAAGAGCGACTGCTCGATGTGCTGCTCACTCCGGCCGACGCAGGAGTCGGACGCGAGGCGAGCGAATCGCTGTCGGCGACCCGCCAGCGCCTGCGCAAGCGTCTGCGCGAGGGCCAGCTCGACGACAAGGAAGTCGAGATCGACGTTGCCGTGGCACCGCCGCAGCTCGAGGTGCTCGCGCCCCCCGGCATGCAGGAGCTCTCGCAGCAGATTCAGGGTCTGTTCCAGAACCTGGGTCCCGCACGCCGGCGACCGCGAAAAGCCACCGTGCGCGAGGCCTTTCGAATACTGGCCGATGAGGAGGCCGCCAAACTGCTCGACGAGGAGCAGGTGCGCCTCAAAGCGATCGAGACCGTGCAGTCCCACGGCATTGTGTTCATCGACGAGATCGACAAGATTACAAGCCGATCCGAGATCCAGGGCGCCGACGTATCGCGCCAGGGCGTGCAGCGCGACTTGCTGCCGCTCGTCGAAGGCACGGCCGTCAACACGAAGTACGGCATGGTGCACACCGATCACATTTTGTTCATTGCGAGCGGCGCCTTTCACTTTGCCAAACCCTCGGACCTGATGCCCGAGTTGCAGGGCCGCTTTCCGATCCGGGTCGAACTCGACGCTCTGAGCGCCGCGGACTTCGAGCGCATCCTGACGCAAACCGATGCATGTCTGACGCGTCAGTACCAGGCGCTTTTGGCCACCGATGATGTGCAGCTCGAATTCACGCCTGACGGCGTTACGCGGCTGGCGCAAATTGCCTGCAGCGTTAACGAGCGCACGGAGAATATCGGGGCGCGGCGGCTGCATACGGTTATGGAAAAGCTCCTGGAGGACGTAGCCTTTGACGCGGGCACGCGCAGCGCCCAGCAAGTCCTCGTCGACGCGGCGTACGTCGATGCCCGTCTGGGCGAATTGTCCACCGACGATGATCTGGCTCGCTACATTCTGTAGCGCCGCGCAAGTTCGAGGGCTGCGTGCATGACGCGCGGCCTGAAAACGCGGCAGAAGCTCATGTTCCGCGCCGACGGTCTGCGGCCGCGCAACCCGGTCGCGCCCGCAGCTCGCATGCGCGCGGCCGGTGCGCATCAAAAGACCGCGGGCGCGCTGCGCCAGCAGGCCAAGCGTCGTCTGCGCCGCCTGCTGGACACGCAGTGATCGGTGCTAGAGTGCCGCTTTTTTGCGGCCGCGGCGGCTAAGAGCGCGAGCGGCCCGTAGCAATGGATCGCGCGAACATTCCCCCCGAGCTCAAGGCGGAGATCCTCTCCGAAGCGTTGCCGTACATCCAGCGCTTTCACGGCCGAACGATCGTGATCAAGTACGGCGGCAACGCCATGGTCGACAAACGCCTGAAGGAGAGCTTCGCGCGCGACGTGGTGCTGCTCAAGCTCGTCGGCATGAAGCCCGTCGTGGTGCACGGCGGCGGTCCCCAAATTGACGACGCGCTCGGGCGGGTGGGGAAGAAATCCGAATTCGTGCACGGGCTGCGCGTAACGGATGCCGAAACGATGGAGATTGTCGAATGGGTGCTGGCCGGCCAGGTGCAACAGGAACTGGTGATGCTCATCAACCAGTTTGGCGGCCAGGCGGTGGGCTTGACCGGCAAAGACGGCGATTTGCTGCGGGCCCGGCGCATGCAGGTGGCCGATCCGCGCGCCCCGGGGACGCTGCACGACATCGGGCAGGTGGGCGAGATCGAATCGGTCAACCCGGCGGTGGTCAAGACCTTGCAAAACGACGCGTTCGTTCCGGTGATTTCCCCCATCGGGGTCGGCTCCGACGGCCTGTCCTACAACATCAATGCCGATATCGTCGCGGGCCGGATCGCAGAGACGCTGGCGGCCGAAAAATTGATCTTGCTCACCAACACGCCCGGCGTGCTCGACAAAACGGGCCGCTTGATCACGGGTCTGACCGCGCAGCGCATTGACGAGCTGTTTGCCGACGGCACGATCTCCGGCGGCATGCTGCCCAAAATCTCCTCGGCCATCGATGCCGCGCGCAAGGGTGTGAACTCGGTGCATATCATCGACGGGCGCGTCGACCACTGCCTGCTGCTCGAGATACTGACCGACCGGGGCGTGGGCACGATGATTCGGCGCAATTGATCCGCAGCGCAAGAGCTTCGAGGCCGCAATCGCCACGGCGCCCGTCGCCGCTGGTTTGGTTCTTCGATCTGGACAACACCTTGCACGACGCCTCGCATGCAATGTTTGGCGCCATCGACGCGCGGATGACCGAGTACGTGCAGCGTCACTTGCGGCTGGACCGGGAGGCGGCCGACCGTCTGCGGCGCACCTATTGGGCGCGCTATGGCGCCACACTCCTGGGCCTGATTCGCCATCACGGGGTCGAGCCCGCCCGGTTTTTGCGCGAGACCCACGACATCGACGTCGCGTCGCTGCTGCGCGCGGAGCGCGGGCTCGAGCACCTGGCCCGGCGGCTTGCGGGCCGCAAGGTGCTGCTGACCAATGCGCCCGCCGAATACGCCGGGCGCGTGCTGCGGGGAATCGGCTGGCACCGGCACATCGGCAGCTGCTATGCGGTCGAACGCATGCGGGTGCACGGTCAACTGCGCCCCAAGCCGGCCTTGTCCATGCTGCGCGCAACGTTGGTGCGCGAAAAACTGGGTGGCCGTTTGCGCGCGGCGCGCGCCGTGCTGGTCGACGACAACGCGGCCAATTTGAAGGCGGCGCGCGCGGCGGGCTTCGCCACCGTCTTGGTGGCGCGCGCGCCCAAGGGCGCGCCTCGGCGCCTTGCGGGCGCCTCGTACGTGATGGGTCGGATCCGCTCGGTCAAGCAGCTGCCGGCACTTGCCCCTCGGTTGCGCTCCAACCGGTCGTAACCCTCGCGCGGTAAGCTCGCGCTTCTGAAGATCGGCTGTCAACAAAAACAAGGGGGGTCTGCTATGTCCGAAAAGCGTCCCGGAATCGTGCGTCGGGCACTGGCCGGTGCCCTGCGCGCCGTGGATCTGACGCGTCGCGTCGTCGTCAACTTGATTTTCCTCGCAATCGTCGCGCTCGTTGCGGTGGCCTGGTACGCGGGGACAACGAAGGTCAAGATCCTCGAAGGCACGGCCCTCGTCATCAACATCAAGGGCGATGTCGTGGAGCAATACACCGGCAGCGCGCGAGAGGCCGAGTTTGCCGAGGCCCTGGGCCAGGAGGCCCGCGAAACCCAGTTGCGCGACCTGGTGGGCGCAATCGACGCCGCCGCCAAAGACACGAGAATCGCACGCATCGTCTTGCTGCTCGATGACATGGGCGGCGCGGGCCTAGCCAAGCTGCGCGAAATCGCCGCGGCCCTGGAGCGTTTCAAGGCCACCGGCAAACAGGTGATCGCCTGGGGCACCCTGCTCGAGCAGCGCCAGTACTTTCTCGCGGCCCACGCCTCGGAGGCGTACCTGCATCCCTTCGGGGCGGTCGTCTTGACGGGTTTTGGCGGCTACCGCAACTACTACCACGACGCACTCGAGCGCCTGGGCGTGACGATCCACGTGTTTCGGGTCGGCAAATTCAAGAGCGCCGTCGAACCCCTCATCGATAACGGCCCTTCGAAGGAAGCCGCCGAGGCCGAAGCGTTTTATCTGAACGACCAGTGGGCGGGCTTTACGGGCGAGATCGAGACGCTGCGTCACCTGCCGGGAGGCGCTGTGGCAACGATGATCGCCGAGGAACCGGTGCAGCTCCCGGCGCTCGGTGGGGATCTGGCTCGCTGGGCACTCGAAACGAAGCTAGTCGATGGCCTGAAGACCCGAAACGAACTGCGCGCGCTGCTGCTCGAGCGCGGCAAACCGGACGCCGAGCACAAGACGTTTCGTCAGATTTCCCTATCCGCGTATCGCTCGGAAATTGCCGATACTGGTGACAGCAACCGGCAAGTCGGAATCGTCGTGGCCGAAGGGTTGATCTCCGATGGCGACGAGCCGCAAGGTTCGATCGGCGGCCGCTCCACCTCGGAGCTCGTCCGCAAGGCGCGCGAAGACTCGACCGTCAAGGCGCTTGTGCTGCGGGTCGACTCGGGCGGCGGCAGCCCCTTGGGTTCCGAACTCATCCGGCGGGAACTGGAGCTCACCCGTGCCAGCGGCAAGCCGGTGGTGGTTTCCATGAGTGATGTGGCGGCCTCGGGCGGATATTGGATTTCCACCGCGGGGGAGCGCGTCTACGCCGATTCGGCGACCGTCACCGGCTCAATCGGTGTCTTCGGCGTCTTTCCAACTGCCGAGCGCACCATGGACAAGTTGGGTATTCACACCGGCGGTACGGCGACGGCCTGGCCGGCGCAGGCCGCGGATCTGCGTCGTCCCATCGACAGCCGCCTTGCCTCGGTCATGCAAAGCACCGTCGGCTATATCTACCAGCAGTTTCTTGAGCGCGTGTCGCAGGCGCGGCAGATGGCCCCCGAGAAGGTCGACGAGATCGCGCAGGGACGGGTGTGGACCGGCCGGCAGGCACGCGAACGTGGTCTGGTCGACGAGCTGGGCGGCCTGCAGGCCGCGGTGCAGCAAGCCGCGTCGCTGGCCAAGCTGGGCGAGGGCTACCGCACAACGTACATCGAAGCGGAACCCAAGGGTTGGAGCCAGTTTTTGCCCTCGGTGCCGGGCGTCGTGCTGCGACGGGCGGCGGCGCAGCTGGGTCTGACCCTTCCCTTAGGCGCGGGTGTGCAGGCAGCCTCCGAGCAGGTACGCAAGGACTTCGCCTGGCTTGCTGCCAGTGTGCCCGGCCGCGGCCAGGTTCTGGCCCATTGCCTGTGCGGTGGTGCGCCGTAGCGCAGGCGCGAGCGCCCGCACCGCGTCGGGGTTGCTTGGGGCGGCAAGTAACCGCCCCACGTTTCTTGGGTTTCCGGTAGATTCTTGCTCTGCCCCTGGCGCAGTCCATATGGAATCCACCGTAGCCAAAGAATCCAACCCGGAAGGAGGGAAGCTGCGCCGTCGACCCGGGGCGCGCAAACTGCAGATCTTGCAGACGCTTGCGGCCATGCTGGAGGATCCGCGCGCCGAGAAGATCACCACGGCTGCGCTCGCGGCCCGGCTCGAGGTTTCGGAAGCGGCCCTGTATCGACATTTTGCGAGCAAGGCGCAGATGTTCGAGGGGCTGATCGAGTTCATCGAAACCACGGTCTTTGGCCTCATCAACGACATTGCGGGCAAGGAGAGCTCAGGGCGCCAGCAGGTGTGCAGAACCATCCAGATGCTGCTGGAGTTTGCCCAGACCAACCGCGGAATGACGCGGGTGCTCACGGGCGATGCTCTGGTAAACGAAAACGAGCGCCTGCAGGAGCGCATGAACCAGCTGCTCGACCGCATCGAGGCCTCGCTCAAGCAGGCTTTTCGTGTGGCCGTGACACAGTCGGAACTACCCGCCGATTTCGACGCGGCGGCGCGCGCAACGATGGTTGTGGCCTACGTCCTTGGACGCTGGCACCGCTTCTCCAAAAGCGGGTTTCGGCGTTCTCCTGTCGAGGGTCTGGAAGCCCATCTGACGGCGCTGGCGGGTTGATTGCCAGGCGGGCGCTCGCACGTCCGGCGCCCCTGTTGCTGCAGGAACGCTGGCAAACCCGAGGGGGTTGCGGCTTGGCGGTTTATCGCGTTTCGGGAAGCCGCTGCGCGCGAAAAAACTGCCAAAGCGCCTCAGTTGCATCCAGTGCGTCGCTAGGCGGATCGAGACCCAGTGCGCGCCCCAAGATGCCAGGGCTGCGCGCCCCGGGCCACTGATGCCCGGCATTGGCGATGCTGATCAAGCCCACCGTGCGGCCGGCCAGGCACGAGGCGATGCGTGTCGTAACCTCGCCGCGCACTTCCGTATGGGGCGTCTCGCAGATGGCGCTTGCAGCAAATCGCTCTACCGCAACCGGCGCCGGCAGCCAGCTCACGCCCGAAACCCCCTGGCTGCCGCGTCCGCCCAGAAGGGGGATGTTGCGATCGGACTCGCCGTGGATCTCCAGCATCGAGACCGCGGCGGGATGTTCGCAGGGCGCCGAAATGCCCCCGGCCACGGAGCCGATCGCGGCCACTGCGGGCTTTGCGGAGGCGCACGCATAGGCGAGCGCGAGCGCCGCGCCGTTGGAGATCCCGGTCAAATACAGTCGCGCCGGATCGACTCCTTCTTCGCGAATCATCTTGCGCAGCAAAGTGCCAACAAACGCCACATCGTCGATGTGTTCGCGCTGGGGCCGGCCGCAGCAGCCTCCGCCCGCGTTCCATGCGCGTCCCACCCCGTTGGGGTAGACCACGATGAATCCCTCGCGCTCTGCCAATGCATCCCACCCGTAGGCCTGTTGCGCCTGGGCGCCGGTGCCGAACCCCCCGTGCAAGACGACCACCAGTGCCGGCGCGCCCGGGTGCTCCAGGCGGACCGGCCGATAAAGCAGGTAGCTGCGGCTGCGTCCTTCAACGAGAATCGTCTGCGCTGCGGCCGCGCGCACCGGCGCGCTTGCGAATGAAATCACAAGGGCAAGCACAAGCGCACCGGCTGCGGCGCGCCCAAGAGAACGATCGATCAGGCGCTGCGCGTTGACGTGCAAACGGGGCACCCCGGGTCCCGTGCAAACCGCATCCGCCGAAATTCCATGTCCCGGCCATCGAAGCTCACGAGCTTTCCGCTTGCCGGATCTCCGACTCCGCACAGCAGTTTGATGGCTTCGCCCGTCTGCAGGGCCCCCATCACGCCGACGAGCGGGGCGAAGATGCCGGTCGTTGCGCAGTTTTCGTCCTCGCCCGTGGCCTCCGGAAACAGGCACGCATAACAGGGTGAGTCGGCGCGCCGGAAGTCGAAGACCGCGAGTTGACCGGCAAAGGCGCTCGCCGATGCGGACACGAGCGGAACGCGTGCCGCCCAGCAGGCACGATTCAATGCGTAGCGCGTCGCGCGGTTATCCGAGCAATCGAGCACGATTTCGACCTCGCCCAGTACCGACGCCAGAATTTCGGCTGTCACGCGCTCGGCGCGCGCGTCGATCGGGACCTGCGGGTTGAGTGCCTGCAGGGTGAGACGAGCGGAGTCCGCCTTCGATTGCCCGATGCGCGCTGTGGTGTGGAGCACCTGACGCTGCAGATTGGTGAGGTCGATGCGGTCGTGGTCGAAAAGGATGAGCCGGCCTATGCCTGCAGCGACCAGGTACATCGCGGCCGATGAGCCGAGCCCGCCCGCGCCTACCTGCAGCACGCGCGCCTGGGCAATGCGCTGCTGCCCTTCCACTCCGATTTCGTTGAGCAGAATGTGGCGCGAGTAGCGCAACAGCGATTGATCATCCATCCGTGCCTCGCGTGCAGCAGGCGAAACTACAGTGTACCGAGCTGCTGCAAGACGCGCGCGAGCTCTCTTGGCTTGAGAGCCGCGCCTGCCGGAGGTACGCGTTGTTTGATGCGCCCGAAGTAGTAGCGGATGGCGTCAATCGAAATTCCCAGGGCCTTGGCGATCTGGCGATCGGCTGCGCCGTCCAACGCGGCTCGCAACACATCGCGCTCGCGAGCCGTCAACGGAATCGCTACAAGCTGCGCCGCGTACGGACGGTAGCGCAGCTCCAGGGCCGCGGCCAGACGCTGGGCTGCGTAGAACAGGGCGTGTTCCGCGCGGTCCGTGGGCCTTTGCGTCAGGTACGCGAAAAGCGCTCCGCGTGACAGCCATCCGCGCGCAGGCAGTACGGCAAGGGCGCCGGCGAGGCCGCCGGCGCAGCGCCGCAGCCAAGCCTGGATCACGTCGGCGTGGTGCGTGTTTTGCTGCAGCCAGGTGCAGTGCTCCTCGATCGTTCCCGCGAGGGGGCGCCACTCCCGCGTCGCGCGTGCGAGCAGCGGATCGCGCTCGAAGATCAAACTGGCATACAGCCGCTGCAGCGCGGGCGAGAGGCTACCGTGCAGCCGCGGCGCCATGGCTTCAAGACCCGCGCAGCCGCAGTCGGCCATCACGATCAGACACCAGTGCATGGGGGCGACTTGCTCGAGCCGATCGCCCATCTCCGCATCCAGATTTGCGCAGGCGGCCGCGCGGAGCGGCCAAATCAACTCGTCGATCTGCGCGCGCGCTCGCCGCGCATTTGCAGCGGGCGAATTCCTCCGTGTGTATGCCGGTCTCGAGCCGCCGGGGGGTGGGGCCTGGAGGACGGTCGACCTGAGCTCGGAAGACGGCATGGTGAGTTCTCCTTTGGAATACGGTTGCGCGAGATGGGCGGCGCGCGAGAGGACAGATTCGCGCCCTCGACAAACGTGGCGGCCAGTTTCGCGGCACACGCCTCGCGCCGGCATTGCCCGATCGCGCGACGCGCAAAGCCGCGTGCCGCCGCGACCATGGGTGCGACCCGCCGTGTGGTCCGGGACCATTTCGTCGGGCTTGCACCTACCGCCTACGAGTGCTCGCATGCGCGCGAAAGCCGTCGGTGCGCCGCGCCGCGTAGGCCCGGCGCTCGCCCCCCACGGCCTTTGGCCGGTGGTCTCAGTGCGCCTGTTGCAGGCGCTTCATCATCGCTTCGCGCTCTGGAAAGCGCGTGCACTCGATCGCGCCGAGCTCCGTATCGATCAAGCGTTGCGTGCGCGCCTCGGCTCGCATTGCTCCCCGTGCGGCCTTCAGGCGCAGCTCTTTGCCGTCTTCGCGCCAGCGTGCCCCACGCACCACGTAGCCCGTCTCGTCCGACGGTCCCGTGCACTGGACACTGAGCGAGTCCCCCGCCGTTTCGTCGGAATACGCGCGTTCATCGAGCACCTCGAAGCGCAGTCGCGCTTGCCGCCCATTGACAACCTCAACGACTTGTCGGCGCAGCAGCCACACGCGCGCACCCGGCCCGCAAGCAGCGATCCAAATCTCCAGGTCCGTGCCGCGCACGTTGGTGCGCCAGGCCGGATCGACTTCGCATGATGGGGGCAATTGCAATCCGGTGGCCGGTTCGCTGTAGATCGGGCGGCCCAGAAAGGAGTCAGCGCTTTGCGCCTGCGCGCCGGCGGCCAGCAGTCCCCAGCCCAGGAGGGCGGCTCTAAGGAAAACACGGCGAGAAAGCGTGCGTTGCGCTGCACGCAAGGTGCGTGGCTGCATGGCGTTTGGATCCATACAAGAGAGCATCGCTTTGCTTGTGCTTCGATGCCCTTGATGAGCGGTGCGTCGGAGCCTGCATCTTACCCAAGCGTACGCACCCCGCGGGTCAAAGCTTTGCGCCTGCGCGCGAAAACAACGCGCGCCGCGACGCGCCACCTGCGAGCGTCCCGGCAAAAAATTCAGCGGAAAAACACAAATTCCGCCGAAAACGGCACCCGCAGCAGCTCATTGAGCTGTTCAGGCGTGCAGCTGGCCGGCGGCATGCCGCCGACGGTGTTGATCCGCTCCACGTACGTGATTCCGGCCAAGGCGCCATCATGAAAGGAATGCGTCTTGAGCAGCAGCCAGGGCAAGGCATCGGAGTTTGGCGAAGGCACGTGATCGACGACGTCGCTCAAGAGCAGGCTGCCGTCGACATGCTCAAAGGAAAGATTGGCGCCGTGGTGCACGACCGAATTGCCCTGGGCGTCGCGCAGCTCGGCCTCGGGCAGTCGGAAGCTCCAGCGCAAACCCGCGGACTGCGTCTCGCACCGGAAGATCTGTGAACCCGCACCCTTCAGGCGCATTACCTCGGCGCCCGCCGGCGGGGCCTGCAAGGGGCGATGAAACAGCGAATACAGCGTGCCGGGCGGGGCACTTGCACCGTGCGACGCGCTGGCGGCCGCGGGCGGCGGGGCCACGGGCGCAGGCGGCAATGTCGAGGAAGTCTGGGCACAGGCCCACAGCAGCAGCGCCGTTGGCGCGCCAACGAACAGTCGGCAACACCCTGTGCAAGGCCACCGCCGGTTTGCAGGCTTCATCTATGTCTTCCGAGCGCGACCCGCCGACTAGACAGTGCCGCCGCTCGCGGCCAGACCAACGGCCTTCGGGTGGCGCGCGAAATAGCGGCGCGCAATCAGGAAGGCGACGATTTCGAGCGCGGCGCCAACGAAAAACGGAGCGCCCACCAGGATCTCGTCGCGCGGAAGGTGCGTCACCTGCCCCAGCACAAAGGTGCCCAGCACCGGCGCCGCGATACTGATGACGCTGTTCAAGGATGTCAGCGTTGCCATCGTGCGACCTTGCTCGCGCGGATCTGCGGCTTTGGAGACGATGCCTTGCAACGCCGTTGTCGCGCCGTACGCCAGGAAGTTGGCGCAGATCAACACATAGAGCACCCAGCCGCGGGTGGCAAGGCCATAGCCGACATACGTGAGCGCCCCGGAGACGAGGCCCGCGACCACGAGTTTGCGCTCCCCCATGGCCTTGAGCAGGGGCCGCAGCAATCCGCCTTGCACCAGAACAACCACCAAGCCAACGACAAACAAGGAGGTGCCGTTTTCGCGCGGCCCCCACCCGAATCGAAATCCGGTAAAAAGGACCCAGACCGAACGCAGGGTGAATTCCGCCATGCTGGCCGCGGCCATCGCAAACACGAGCGGCCCCACGCCCTGTAAACGACCCAGACCGGCGAGCGACGAGAAGGGGTTAAGCCGCGCGGCGGCAATCGGGTTGCGGCCTTCGGCCGGGAGCGACTCGGGCAGCACGAGCAGCCCATAGAGCCAGTTGATGGCGCACATGCCCGCGGCGGCGAAAAAGGGCAGGCGCAGGTCTACTTGTCCCAGCAAGCCTCCCAGCATGGGCCCGAGCACAAAGCCCAAGCCAAACATCGCCCCGAGCTTGCCCAGGGCCGGAGTGCGCTTCTCCAAAGTCGTGATGTCGGCGACGTATGCCTGCGCAACGGCGATATTGGCCGAGAGCGCGCCGCCAAGCAGGCGCACCGCCACGAGGACCGCGAGGGAGTGCGTCAAACCGGTCACGAGAAATGTGACGCCCAGTCCCCCGATGCCCAGCAGCAGCACGGGTCGGCGACCGAAGCGATCGGATAGGGCGCCCAACAGCGGGGCGCACAAAAACTGGGCCAACCCGAAGGTCACCATCAAGACGCCGTACCAGTACGCTTGGGTGTCCCGCCCCTGCGTAAACTCGCCCACCAGAATCGGCAACACCGGAATGATCAGACCAATGCCGATCACGTCAAGCAGGGCCGTGAGCATGATGAAGGCAATGGCAGCTTGGCGCTTCATGCTGTTTTGCTTGCGTCCTCGGGAGCCCTGCTAAGCGCGCTGCGGGTTCAAAAAGGTCCCGACGCCAACCATCGCTCGATCTGGGGCAGACGATCGTTGCCCCAGAACGGCTCGCCATCGACGAAGAAAAAGGGCGCGCCGAACACGCCGCGCGCCACCGAGTCGTCGACCTGCGCTTTGAGGCGGTCTTTGATTTGCGGCTGGCCGGCTGCCTGCAGCACGGCCTGGGCATTGGCGCCGCATTGCGTTAGCACTTCGCGCAGGACCTGCTCCTGGGCGATGTCGTGCCCGTCGACAAAATAGGAGCGGAAGGCGGCATGAATAAACGCCGTGGCGAGATCCGGCCGCTCCTGCTGCAGCACCAGGCACGCGCGCGCTGCCTGGACCGTGGCAATGGGGAAGGGGTCGGGCATGCGAAAGGGCACGTTGGCAAACCGGGCGCTGCGCGCAAAATCGTGCCGGCTGTATTCGCCTTTGAGCGGTATATCCACCAGGGGCCGCTGCCCCGAGATGCGAAAAATCACGCCCAGGAGCGTGGGCTTGTAGTCGATCGCGCGGCCGTAGCGCGCGGCCAGCGGCTCGATTTGCTCGCTGGCCAGATACGAATAGGGAGAGCTGAAATCGAAGTAAAACTCGATGGGTGATGCCATGCCGGGCCTTCCTCGTAGGCAAGCATATTAGCTTGGCCGCATCTGCGCTGCCGGCCCGGCCGGTTGGTCTCGCATTTCCCCATAATGCACGCGCGTTTCAAACTCCATCTGCACGCGGCCATCGCGCTCGGTGGCGCGAAACAGCTCGCGCAGGCTTTGCATCATGGGGCCATAGCGCGCATCGCCGGCGGGCGGCACGTAGGAGGCGGAATTCAATCGGTCGGCGAGCGCCTCGAAATCCAGCGGCGTCGTGTGCGCCACGCGAAGTGTGTGCCAGTGTGCGCCGCCAAAGAACTGCGCGATGTGCTCGGTTTGTGCATGGCGCCGCTGCACCTCGCGATAGTCTGTGCCAAAGCGCAGCAGCAGCTCCTCGTAGCCCCGCGCAAACTCCGATCCGTCCGCGCGCCGGTCGTTCCACAGCAGCGCGGCCCGCGGCGGGCGCCGCAAGATGCGCAGTGCTTCCAAGCGTGCCGCGGCCACATCAAACCAATGAAAGGCCTGTGCGGCGATGACCAGGTCCGCGCTTGCCTCCGGAATCGTGGTGGCCTCCGCCCGCGCCGCGAGGACAACGAACCCGGGGTAGGCTGCCGACAGCTGCGCGGCTTGCGCGCGCATCGCCTCGTTGGGTTCGATGCCGATCACGCGAAATCCCGCCCGCAAAAACGCCTCGCTGGACAAGCCCGTACCGCATCCCAGGTCCACGACCGTCGAACCCGCGGCAAGCGGCAGCGCCTGCGCGAGCGCGGCAACCACCGCATCCGGGTAGCCCGGACGTGCCCGCGCATAGGCTTTCGCGCGCGCACCAAAGCGCTGCGTGGGGTCACCGCCAGGCTCCAGCGCCACCTCGCCTCCCGGTCAAGCGCGCAGGCCCGGGCGCTACTCGGCGCCCTTGCGCGGCGGCCGGATGATGATCACACCCGTAAGAATCCCTGCGACCAGGGCCGCCGCGAGCATCGGCCCTCCGCCGACAATGCCCGTGGCAAGCAGCGTGTGGCCAAAGCACTGGCTAAACTGTTTGGGCGAGCACCAAACCATCGTGGCAAGCAGCGAGAACGACAGCCAGGTCATCAAGGCGATGAGGATTCCGCGCGAGACCGATTCGCCCAGACGCTTGATCTTGCGGCGCGCGTCCTGATAAAAAACGAGCGCAAAAAGCATCGCGAATAAGCCCGGCACGGCAACGAAGATCCAGCGGTTGACCCCGGCCTCGTCGGCAAAGGTGCGCAGCAGCAGCTCGACGCCCGCCGCGGCCAGCAGCCCGCAGGCGCCAAATACCAAACTGGCGATCATCGCGGGCGAGATCATGGATGTCGTGCCGAACGTCCGTTATCCGCGGCGAGTGCTGGCGCTACCATTCGAGTTGCTCTCCGTTGTAGTTCAGAAACCTTCCGTTGTGCGAGCGCGTGGCCGCCGCGATCACGCGTCGCATCGACGCCACGGATTCTTCCACCGCCAGGGTCGCGCCCGCACCGCCCATGTCCGTGCGCACCCAGCCGGGATGCAGCGCCATACAGACAATGCCGCGGCCGCCCAGCTCCGTGCTCGCCGCCTTGAGTACGCTATTGAGCGCCGCCTTGCTGGCTCGGTACAGCCAGGACGAAGCGTCGGTCGTGTTGCCGATGGACCCCATCTTGCTCGAAATGACGGCAAGCTTGCCGTGGCCGGCTGCCAGAGGCTCCGCGAGCACCGGGATGAGCTGCATCGACGCCAGTACGTTGGTGCGCATGACCCGGTCGAAGTCTGCGCGCAGCGGGGCACTGAGTTGCGCAGAGCGGGGTCCTGCGACTCCGGCCACGATGATCGCCAGATCCAGCGCCTCGCCACCCAGCTGTCGCTCCAAAGTCGCAGCGAAGCCCTCTTGCAAAACGTCGAGCTCGATGGTGCGCGCGCCCAGCTCCCCCAGGGCCGCACCATCGGAGCCCTTGCGATAGGTGGCAATGACCCGCTGGCCGTCGGCCGCATACTGACGCACCAGTTCGCGGCCGATGCCGCGCGAGGCGCCCACGATCAGACAGGTCGACACGAGCGCTCCTTATGCCAGTTCGAGGGCAAGCGCGGTGGCCTCCCCGCCGCCGATGCACAGGGCCGCAACGCCTCGTCGCAGGCCGCGCCGACGCAGGGCGCCGATCAAGGTGACGACGATGCGCGCACCGCTGGCGCCGATGGGGTGCCCCAGCGCGCAGGCACCGCCGTGCACATTGACCCGTTCATGCGCAAGGCGAAATTCGCGCATCGCCGCCATGGTCACGGCCGCAAAGGCCTCGTTCACTTCCCACAGATCGACATCCTCAGCGCGCCAGCCGGTCTTCGCAAGCACCTTGGCGATGGCTCCGATGGGCGCCGTCGTGAACCAGTTCGGCTCTTGCGCGTGCAGCGCGTGCGCGCGGATCCGGGCCAAAGGCGCAAGGCCCAGCCGCACCGCGTGCGACTGGCGTGTGAGCACGAGCGCCGCGGCGCCGTCGGAAATCGGCGAGGAACTCGCCGCCGTGATGGTTCCGTCCGTCTTGAACGCGGGTTTGAGTTGCGCGACCTTGTCCGGACGGGCGCGAAACGGCTGCTCGTCCTTGTCGATCAGGGTCTCGCCCGATTTACCCGGTACCGCGACAGGCGCGATTTCCCATTGAAAGCTGCCGTCCTCGTTGGCGCGCACCGCGCGCTGTGCCGAGGCCACCGCGAAGCGGTCCTGGTCGGCACGGGAGAATCCGAACTTGGCGACGCACTCCTCGGCAAACGCGCCCATCGCCTTGCCGCGTTCGTAGGCGTCCTCAAGTCCGTCCAGGGCCATGTGGTCAAACAGCGTGCCGTGGCCGTAGCGGTAGCCGGCACGCGCCTTGGGCACCAGATAGGGAGCGTTGCTCATGCTCTCCATTCCGCCGGCCACGAGCACCTGCGCCGAGCCGGCCAGCAGCATGTCGTGCGCAAACATCATCGCGCGCATGCCGCTGCCGCACATCTTGGACAGCGTCACCGCACCCGCGGCCATGGGTAGGCCGGCACCGAGCGCGGCCTGGCGGGCTGGTGCTTGCCCCTGTCCGGCCATCAGGCAGTTGCCCAGCAGTACTTCGTCGACTTGTTCGCCCGCAATCCCCGAGCGCTGGAGCGCGGCGCGCACGGCCACGGCTCCGAGCTGGTGCGCCTGCAACGCGCCGAACACGCCCAACATGCTGCCAATCGGCGTGCGCGCGGCCGCCAGGATCACGACCGGGTCTTCCAAATTCTGCTGTGTCATCCTTGCCTGCTCCCGGCACAGCCCCGTGGCCTCGCGCCCGGGGACCAGTGCGGGATTATCCGCGCTTTCGCGCGCGCTGGCCCTGTGCGTCCGATCGCAGGGCTGCTGGCGCCTCCAACGCCGTGCGTCATTGCGGCGCGGGCGTCCGCGGTGCGCGGGCCGCGCGCCCCCAAGTCTGCGCGCGCACACCGAAGCGCCGCTCCTGGGGATAGGGAAATACGTCCTCCATGATGCCCTCGCGGATGCGCTGCTGGCGCAACTGCCAGAACTCGGGCGTGAGCAAGTCGGCATGGTGGCGCAAGAAGGCGGCGCGGATGCGCGCATCGCCCAGCAAAAAGGGCGCGAACTGCTCGGGGAACACGTCGTGGGGTTCCACGCTGTACCAGGGTTCGGCCGAGAGCTCCGCTTCTTCGTTGGGCGCAGCGGGAATCTTTCGGAAGCGGCAGTCGACCATGTACTCGATCTCGTCATAGTCGTAGAAGACGACGCGATTGAGCCGGGTGAGGCCGAAATTCTTGAACAACATGTCTCCGGGAAAGATATTGGCGGCGGCCAGATCCTTGATGGCATCGCCGTATTCGCGGATCGCGCCGTCGACTTCCGCGTCGGTTGCGTGCTGCAGGTAGATGTTGAGCGGCGTCATGCGCCGCTCGATGTACACGTGCTGCAGCAGCACGCACTCCTCGTTGACCTCGACCACGCTCGGACAGTACTGCAGCAGCTCGCGAATGAGCTCGGGCGAGAAGCGCTCGCGCGGCAGCGTCACTTCCGAATACTCCCAGGTGTCGGCCATGCGCCCGACCCGGTCGTGGAGCTTCACCAGACGGTACTTGGCCATCACCTGCTTGCGGTCGGTCTCCTTGGGTCGGGCGATCACGTCGCGAATGACTTTAAAGACGTAGGGATACGAAGGCAGCGTGAAGACCGTCATGACCAGTCCCTTGATGCCCGGGGCGACCACAAAGCGGTCCGTCGAATGGCGCAGGTGGTGCAGAAAATCGCGGTAAAAAAGCGTCTTGCCCTGCTTCTGCAGTCCGATCATCGTGTAGAGCTCGGAAACCGGTTTGTGCGGCAAGATCGACTTGACGAATTCCACGTACGCCGAGGGTGCCTCCATGTCGACGAGGAAGTACGCCCGGGTGTAGGAGAACAGCGTCGCGATCAGGTCGGCGGAGAACAAGACGGTGTCGATGTAGATGCGGCCGCACTCGTCATGCAGAAACGGCACGGCAAGGGGCGTGATGCGCGTGCCGTTGACAAAACGCCCGATCAGGTAGGCGCCCTTGTTGCGAAAAAACAGGTTCGAGAGCACCTGAATCTGGCAGTCCGGGTCAACGTGAAACGGTTGCACGAGCGCGTTGGGCGCGCCTGCGGCGCGATGCGCCTCGCAGATCGCGCGCAGCACGTAGCGCAGGTCGCGCTCGAAGTCCACGAAGGGCGCGGCCAGACCCAAATCGATGATGATCTGGCGCACGGTCGCGCGCAGACCCGCACTGGCGGGGTAATAGCTGCGGATCGACGGCGGGTCCGAATCCATGTAGTCGGTCGCCACGCCCGGACGCACGAAAATGAATTTGTTGTGGAAGTACATCCGGTGCAGCAGCTTGGTGCACACGGAATTAAAGAACGTCTCGGCGCATTCGGGCTGACGATGATCGGCCAGCAAAGTGACGAATTGCTGCTTGACAGCCGCCCAGAGGCGGTCGCGCTCGGAATCGTTCAGGCAGGCCAGGTCAAATCCCCGCTCGATGCGTTCGACGGCGTCGAGCACGCGCTGGTCGTAGTAATCGATGCGTTCGCGCGCTGAATCGCGCAGTCCCAGCCAGTCGCCGCGCTCGAAACGGCTCTTGGCCTGCTGCGCGACAAAGCGAAAACGCCGGTAGTGCAGATCGAAGCCTTCGAGAATCGCCCGCGCGATGGCGCGCGGTTGCGGCATCGAGTGATCAAAGCGCGGGTTCTCCTGGCGCTCGGAGACCGTGGATGCGAGCTCATGCACCGGGGCCGGCGTGGGCAGTTCAGCTTGTTTCATCGAACAATTCGCGCCCAATGAGCATGCGACGGATTTCCGAGGTCCCGGCGCCGATCTCGTAGAGCTTGGCGTCGCGCCAAAGCCGACCCGCGGGGTACTCGTTGATGTAACCGTTGCCGCCCAGAATCTGGATGGCTTCGCCGGCCATCCACGTCGCCCGCTCGGCGGCAACCAGAATCGCGCCCGCGCAATCCTTGCGCACGCTGCGCACATGGCTGGCTTGGCCGCCGGCGGCGCGGCGCGCCAGACGATCCAGGCTCCTGCCCACGGCATAGACGTAGGCGCGGCACGACGACAGGCTCGTGTACATGTCGGCAATCTTGGCCTGGATGAGCTGGAACTGGCCGATGGGCTGACCAAACTGCTGGCGCTCATGCACAAAGGGCATCACCAGATCCAGGCAGGCCTGCATGATACCGAGCGGGCCGGCCGACAGAACAGCCCGCTCGTAGTCCAGCCCGCTCATCAATACCCGCGCCCCCCGGTTGATCTCGCCCAGCACGTTTTGCGCCGGCACCACGCAGTCTTGGAACACGAGCTCGCCCGTGTGCGAACCGCGCATGCCCAGCTTGTCGAGCTTTTGCGCCACGGCAAAGCCCGGCATCGTCTTCTCGACGAGAAACGCGCTGATGCCCCCGGCGCCCAGCGCCGGCTCGGTCTTGGCGTAGACCACGAGCACGTCCGCATCGGGGCCATTGGTGATCCACATTTTGGTGCCGTTGAGCACGTAATCGTCGCCACGCTCTTGGGCTCGCAGCCTCATCGAAACGACGTCCGAACCGGCTCCGGCCTCGCTCATGGCGAGCGCACCGACGAACTCACCCGAGATCAGCTTGGGCAGATAGCGGCGCTTCTGTTCCGGCGTGCCGTTGCGGTGAATCTGGTTGACGCACAGATTCGAATGCGCCCCGTAGGACAGACCCACGGAGGCGCTTGCCCGCGAGATCTCTTCCATGGCGACCATGTGCGCGAGATACCCCATGTCGGCGCCGCCGTAGTCCGGCGCGGCCGTCATCCCCAAAACGCCGAGCTCGCCCAGCTTGCGCCACAAGTCGGTCGGGAAGCGATCGCTGCGGTCGATCTCGGCGGCGCGCGGCGCGATCTCCCGGCGCGCAAAGGCCCGCACCGCATCGCGCAGCGCGTCGATGTCCGCGCCCAGATCAAAATCCAGTCCCGGCAATTGCATGGGTTCGCTCCACTGGCGGCCCGGGGCCGCAAAGGCGCTGCATCCGGCGCCCCCCGCAGCCAGACACCAAGTCGCCGGCCGCGCACACAGCGCCGTGCAACGATGCTAACGTCTGGAACGCCGATCGGGCAATCGGCCTTGCGCTCGAGTGCGCACGGGCACGGCTCCCGGGTGCTTGCGTACTACAATCCGCGCACCGTGTCCCGCGACTGCCGCAATCGCCCCGTGCTTGGCCGCCGGCCCTCCGGCCGCGGGCCGCCGCGTGCGGCGCTCGCACCGGGCCGAAGCCCGACGGAGCGGCGCAGACCGTGAAGCCCACGACCCGACTGGCCCATATCGGACGCACCGTGGCGGGCGACGTCCAGTTCGTCAACCCGCCGCTCGTGCGCGGCTCCACGGTGCTGCACGCCGACGTTGCCGACATGCGCGAGCGGGCGCGCCGCGGGGCCGCGGGCGAAGAGGGAGGACCGGTCAGTTACGGCATCCACGGAACGCCGACGCACGAGGCCTTTCTCGCAGCGCTCACGCAACTCGAAGGCGGCTACCGCAGTTGGGCGCTGCCGTCGGGACTCAACGCCTGCACCGTGGCGATCCTGGCCTTTGTCGGACAGGGCGATCACATCCTTGTGAGCGACTCGAGCTATGGGCCCACGCGCGAGTTCTGTAAGGAGACGCTGCCACGCTTTGGCATCGAGACAACGTTCTACGATCCGCGCGCCGGCCAGCAGATCGAGGCGAGCTTCCGGCCCACCACCCGTGTGCTGTTTCTCGAGTCGCCAGGGTCGTTGACCTTCGAGGTGCAGGACGTGCCACTGTTGGCGCAGGTCGCGCGCCGGCGCAATGCCGTGTCGATCATCGACAACACCTGGGCCACGCCGCTATACCTTCAGCCCTTGCAGCTGGGGGCGGACGTATCGGTGCACGCGGTGACGAAGTACATCGGCGGGCATGCCGATTTGCTGCTCGGGACAATCACGAGCAATGAGCAATGCTGGGGGCCGCTGCGCAAGGCCGTCCGCGAGCTGGGTCTGACGACCAGCCCGGACGATTGCTGGCTGGCCCTGCGCGGTCTGCGCACGCTGCAGGCGCGGCTCGAGCGGCACCGCGCCACGGCCGAGCGTTTGATCGACTGGCTGCTCGTGCAGCCCGAGGTCGATCGCGTCTTGTACCCGGCACGCCCCGAGGATCCGGGCCACGCGCTCTGGGCGCGTGATTTTCGCGGAGCCACGGGCGTCTTCGGCGTCGTGCTGCACGCGGCCGTCCCGGTCGCGGCCGTCAACGCCCTGGTCGATGGCATGCGGCTGTTTGGGCGTGGGTACTCCTGGGGTGGGTTCGAGAGTCTTCTCATTCCGTGCTATCCGCAGCGTCAGATCTCGGCATTTTCGCCGGCCGGCCGGCTGCTGCGCATTTCCGCAGGCCTCGAGGACGCGCAAGATCTGATCGATGATCTGCAAGAGGGATTTGAACGCCTGCGCTCGCAGGCGGGTTAGGCGCTGCGGTGCAGGCACGCGGGGACTCTTCGGTTGCGGACGCCGGCGCCTTGGCCGGCGTGAAAGTCGTCGACCTCTCGCGCGTGCTGGGCGGCCCGTATTGCACGATGATTCTGGCCGACCATGGCGCCGACGTGATCAAGGTCGAACCGCCCCAGGGCGACGAGACGCGCCAGTGGGGGCCGCCTTTCGCGGTTCGCCCCGATGGCAGCCGCGACGCGAGCTACTTTCTGGGCGTCAATCGCAACAAGCGCTCGATCGCGCTCGATGTGAGCTTGCCGCCCGGCCGCGAGGTGCTGCTGCGGCTGCTCGAGGACGCCGATGTGCTGGTGGAGAATTTCAAGACCGGAACCCTGGAGAAGTGGGAGCTGGGTTACGCGCAGACCCTGTGCGAACGCTTTCCGCGGCTCATCCACTGCCGAGTATCGGGTTTTGGCGCGCACGGCCCGCTGGGCGGGTTGCCGGGCTACGACGCGATTGTCCAGGCGATGAGCGGCCTGATGAGTATCAACGGGCCGGCGGGCGGCGAAGGGATGCGGCTGCCCACGCCCATCGTAGACCTGGCCACGGGCCTGTACTCGGCCATCGCGGTGCTCATGGCGCTGCACGAGCGCACGCGCAGCGGACGGGGCCAATTCATCGACATGACTTTGTATGACTGCGCCACCGCGTTGCTGCACCCGCAGGCGGCCAACTTCCTGGTGAGCGGCGTGCGCCCGGCGCCGCTGGGCGATGCGCATCCGAACGTCGCGCCCTACGACAAGTGGAGCACGCGCAATGGCGATTTGTTCGTCGCTATCGGCAACGACCGGCAGTTTGGCGCCCTCGTCCAAATGCTGGGCGAGCGCCAGCTCGCCGGCGACGCGCGCTTTCGCACCAATGCCGATCGCTTGAAGCATCGCGAGGCGCTTCGCGCCGCGCTCACGCGGGCTTTCGCGCAGGCCGACGGCCACGAACTGGCGCAACGGCTGTTGCGCGCCGGGGTTCCGGCCGGCGTGGTCGTGCCGATCGACGAGGCGCTGGCCTCGGAGCAGACGCGGGCGCGCGCCATGCTTGTGCAATCGGGCGACGTCCGCTCGGTAGGCACTCCGATCAAGTTCTCCCGCAGCGCGGCCCAATCGCGCTGCGCACCACCACCCTTCGGGGCCGATGGGGTGCGGATACTGCGCGAGCACGGTTTTTCGCCCGAAGAAATTGAACAACTGGAGCGCTGCGGCGCAATGCGCGCCCCGGGCTCCGCGCCGTCGAGCTAAACGCGACGGCGCACGCTACCTGCCAGCGTCGGGCCCGGCGCGCGGCTTGCGCGGGCGCCGGGCAAGCAGCCGATCGAAGGCCCAGTTGGGCAGCAGTCGCAGCAGCCGCGCGAGCCAGGCCATGGGCCAGGGGATCACGACGAAGCTCGTGCCCCGTTCGATGGCATCGGCCGCGCGCCTCGCGAAGGCATCGACGTCCATGAGAAACGGCATTCGGTAGGGCTTGCCGACATTCATCGGTGTGCGGATGAAACCTGGCGCAATGGTCACGACCCGCAGCCCGCTGCCGCGCAGACCCACGCGCACGCTCTCGCAGTAGCTAATCAGCGCGGCCTTCGAGGCACAGTAGGCCTCATCGCCCGGCAAGCCACGCACGCCGGCAACGCTGGCGATGGCCACCAACGTGCCGTGGCCGCGTTTGCGCATCGGCGCGATGAACGCGTGAAAGCAGGTTGCCACCGCGCTCAAGTTGGTCGCGAGCGTCCGGTCAAACTGCGCCAGGTCTTCGTAGTACTCGGTTTGCACGCCGGCGTTGATGCCGGCGTTGGCGATGACGATGTCGACCGGGCCGCAGCGCCGCTCGAAATCGCGCGCCGCGGCCAGCAGTCGCTCGCGGTCTGTGACGTCCAGGGGGTAGATTTCGCAGCGCCGCGCAAGCTCGGAGGCCAGCGCCTGCAGCGCATCGGCGCGGCGCGCCACCAACCCCAGCACGGCGCCGCGACGCGAGAACTCGCGCGCCAGCGCCAAGCCGATGCCGCTGGAAGCGCCCGTGAGAAATACGTTCACGGCCCTGGGGGTTGTGCCCGCGAGACAGGGCGGCCGTGCGCGCGACCGCTACGGGGCTTTGTGCGCACGCTCGCGGCGCGTGCGCTCGATGAGGTAGTCGAGCACCGCTAGGGCGCCGGTGTTGGTGTGGCTCTGCACGATCGAAGGCGAGGTGAGAAAGCGGCCGTCGCAGGCAAGGGTCGGCGTGCCGTCAATCCCGTAGGCCTGCACCGTTTGGTGCGCGCGGTTGACAAGGCTGGCGACGGTAAAGGAATCGTACGCAGCCAGCCACTTCTCGCGCGGGATGCCGCTCGCCGCCATGAAGTCGGCGATCTCGTCTCGATCGAGCAGTCGCAGGTGCCGCTGGTGAAAGGCATCGAACACCTTGACGTGCATGTCGTCGACGCGGTTGAGCGCCTGCAGGGCGTAGAAGATCTTGGAGTGCGCGTCGCGCCCAGGGACACCGAAGTCCACGGGAACGTGATGGAAGGCCACGTCCGCGGGCTGGCGCTTGCGCCACGCCTCCAGGTCGGGCAGAAATGCATAGCAGTGGGGGCAGCCGTACCAGAAAAAATCGAGCACTTCGATCTTGCCGGGAGGCTCGGTCGGCTGGGGATTGAGGACCACGAGGTAGTCGAGGCCTTCCCGGGGCGCAGGGGCGACTTGTGCGCGCGCCACGCGAGCGGCCCACACGAGGGGGGTGGCGCCGAGCACCATCAAAAAGTCGCGCCGCGAAAACGAACTGGACATGGGCATCCTCATTGGCATTGCGCGTAGATAACCCACACAGGCCGACCACGAGATGTCAGGTGCATGGCTCTTAGCGTACGTGCACGACCTGCGCTTCCATCCCGTTGTCGGACAGCGTGCGTCGAATTCCGTTCAGATCGTCGAGCTGGCCGTACGGGCCAAGGCGGACCCGGTACAGGGTCGCACCGTCGGCGGTCACCGCAAACACCTTGCCGTCGAGGCCGAGCAGCGCCAGACGGGCGCGCACCGCATCGGCGTCATCGGCGCTGCGAAACGCGCCGACTTGCAGCATCACGCGCGAGGTGCCCGCGTCGGCCGAGGTCTCGGTCGCCGCGCCGGGTGTCGGCGCCGCTGCAATAGGAGGCGGTTCGGGCGGCGCGGCCGCGGGCGGCGCAGACGCAGCGCCGGGGCCCTGGGCGCCGCCCGGGGCGGCCGGCGCCGTGCTGGCACTTGCCGCGTCGGGCTGCGCCGAGGGAATCTGCGGGGAAAACAAGGGCCGATTGGGGTCGACGGACTCGGGCGTGACGTTTTCCGTGGCCTGCTGCACCTTGTTGACGAAAGGCACGGGGGCGTGCGTCAAGTACAGCGCGAGCACAGCGCATATGGCCAGGCCGCTGATCAGTCCGGCAAGAAAGCCGTAGAGGCTGGCGGGACGTCGCTCGGTGGTCATCGTGTCACATCCGGTCGGGCGCCGACACGCCGATGATGGCAAGGCCATTGCGCAAAACCAGTCGCGTGGCCACAAGCAAGGCCAATCGGGCCGCGCGCTGCGACGGATCATCTACCAAGATTCGCTCCGCATTGTAGAAGGCATGCAAATCGGCAGCCAGTTCGCGCAGATAAAAGGCAACCTGATGCGGTGTCAGCTCCTCGGCGGCCTCGCGCAGAGTATCCGGATATTCGGCCAGGCGCGCCAGCAGGGCAAGCTCGCGGACAGATCCGAGCGGGGCCGGATCGGCCAATGCGGCTGCGGCCTCGTCGACGAGCGTGCCGCTTTGTTCGGAGGCTTGTGCCAGCACCGAGCAGATGCGCGCATGGGCGTACTGCACGTAGTAGACCGGATTGTCCTCGGAGTGCGACAAAGCCAAGTCGATGTCAAAAGTAAACTCCGAGTCGGATTTGCGCGAAACCAAGAAAAAGCGGGTTGCGTCGCGTCCTACCCACTCGACGAGGTCGCGCAGCGCAACGTAACTACCCGCGCGCTTGGACATCTTCACTTCTTGGCCGCTGCGCGTGACTCGCACCATCTTGTGGAGAAGATACTCCGGGTACTGCGGCGGAATCGATAGTCCGAGGGTGCGCGCGAGAATCTGCAGGCCGGCGCGCACGCGCGCGACGGTGCCGTGGTGGTCGGAGCCCTGCACGTTGATGGCGCGTGTGTAGCCGCGTTCGAACTTGGTCAGGTGGTAGGCGACGTCCGGCACGAAATACGTGTAGCTGCCATCGGATTTGCGCACCACCCGGTCCTTGTCGTCGGCAACCATGCCGCTCTGCGCATCGAGCGGGGCCTGTGTGGTGCGCAGCCACAGTGCGCCTTCGGACGCATATGTGAAGCCGGAGCGGATCAGTTCCTGCACAGTGGATTCGACGCGTCCGTCCTCGTAGAGGGACGATTCCAGGTAAAACTGATCAAAGCGCACGCCGATGGCTTCGAGATCGAGGTCCTGCTGGTGACGCAAACTGGCAACGGCAAAGCGCCGCACCGCGGCTGCGTCCTGCGGGTCGCCGCTTGCGGTGACCTGTGCTCCGTCGCGCGCCCGCACCGTCGCACCCGAGAGAAACATGCGCGCGATCTCCGCGATGTACTCGCCCTGGTAGCCGATCGTCGCCTCGTCGACGGGCTGCCCGAGCAGCTGGCGCGCCCGCGCCTGCACCGAAGCGGTGAGCTGTTCGATCTGAACGCCGGCGTCGTTGTAATAAAACTCGCGTCGCACGTCCCAACCGCGCGCGGCCAGCACGTTAGCCAAGGTGTCGCCCAGGGCGGCCTGACGGGCGTGCCCCAGGTGCAGCGGCCCCGTGGGATTGGCCGAGACGAATTCGACCAGTACGGGTCGACCGGCGCCCTCCGTGCCACTGCCAAAGCGGTGACCGGCGCGCAAGATCGCGCCCAGCGCTTGCCGCTTGAAGGACGGGCTGACCCGCAGATTCAGAAAACCCGGACCCGCGACCTCGACCGAATCGATCCAGGATCGTGCGCGTGCGCTCTGGCGCAGCGCCTCGGCGATTTCGGTTGCGATCGTGCGCGCCGGCCGACCCAGCTCTCCGGCGAGCTGCATGGCGACCGTACACGAAAGGTCACCGTGCGCGGCTACTTTGGGCCGTTGGAGCTCCACAGTCGGGGGGGTGGTGCACAGGGTCGAAAGCGCTTCACGGATCAGGTCTGACAGCGCCTGCCGCTGTTCGGCGAGCATGAAAAGGGGGTTCCGAAGCGATTGGAGCGCGCTAGTCTACCCGAGCGCGCTCGACGCGCCGCTGGGACAGCCCGCAGCAGTGGCCGAGGCCAGTCCGCGACCTTCAAGAGCGGACGAGACGCGGCAGACGGAACAGGGGTAGGAGTTGCCCCGTCGCCAGGCCGCGGGCGTTGCGCAGCCTGGGACGAAAGCTTGCGGCCAGCTCGGTGCGCGCCGGCTCATCGAGCAGGCCGATTTGGTGCAGCACCTCGGCGGTGGCCGCGTGCAGCGCGGGCGCATCGCCGCTGGCGATCCGCACGGCGATGCCCAGGCCCCGAGAGCGCACACCGATCGCCTGCAGGCCGCCCGCGCCGATTTTGCTGACCCAGTCTCCGGCCCCGGTGCGCATGAGCGCGAGGTCCGTGCGGCCGGTGCCCGAGACGAGGTCGGGGTGGCGAGTCATGGCAAAGTGCAAAGCGCGCAGGCTTGGGACCGCCGAGCATGCGATTTGGCAGTACGCGCGCGCCAGACGCCTGAGCGGCAGCGCAAAATTGGGTGCGCTGCAGCCGTCAATGCCCGCGACGATGGTCTGATCGGGACTGAGCGCCTGGACCGTATTGCGGATGCGCACCTGCAGCGGGGCCTCGGGATCCAGGTACGTGTCGAGTCGGTGGCCGTGCATTCGGCAATAAGCGAGAAAGCCGCTGTGCTTGCCAGAACAGTTGTGATGCAGGGCGCTGATGCGCAAGCCCGCCGGAGTGGCCGACTCGGTGGCCGCAAAGTACCGCGGTGGATGGCAGCCGCATTGCAAATCGCGCACCCGGGCCCCGATGCGTTGCAGAACCGAGCGCACGATTGCGGTGTGGACCGATTCACCGCTGTGGCTCGAACAAAACACCGCAAGTTCCTGAGAGCCGAAGCCAAATCGCGCCATGCCGCCGTCCTCGACGAAGGGCAGCGCCTGGATGGGCTTGAGGGTCGAGCGAGCGAAATTCAGTGCGTCCGGGTCACCCGCGCTCGCGAGCACCCGGCCGTCGATGTCGACGACCGCAATGGAGCCGTAGTGCACGCATTCGACGCACCCGCCGCTCGCATAGCCGCGGGTCGAGGCGATCAGGGGAGCATGCGCCGGAAGACTACGGTTCGTGTCGCTTGTCGCGTTCAATCAGGGCGTAAGCCGAATGATTGTGGATCGACTCGAAGTTCTCCGATTCGACCCGGTACGCGAGCACGCGCGCATCTTGCTCCAGCAGCACGGCGATGTCGCGCACCGTGTCTTCAACGAACTTCGGATGATCGTAGGCGCGCTGGGTCACGAATTTCTCGTCCGGGCGCTTGAGCACGGCCCACAGTTCGCAGGAGGCTGCCTCCTCGGCGATGCGTATCTGTGACTCGATGGTGACCGGCTCGGCCAGTTCGAGCTCGATGCTGATGTGCGAGCGCTGGTTGTGCGCGCCGTAGTCCGACACTTCCTTGCTGCAAGGGCACAGGCTGGTCACCGGAACGACCACCTTTTGGCGCACCCGCACCGTGCCGGCACGCCTGTCCGCACTGAGCGCGACCTCGTAGTCCATCAGACTCTGCGCACCCGAAACGGGCGCTGTTTTGGAAACGAAATAGGGAAAGCGGATCAGCACCGAGCCATCTTCAGCGTCGAGGTGGGAGAGCATTCGCGCGAGCAGCCGCGGCAGCGACTCCACGGACAAGGCTTCGCCGTCTTCCTGCAACACTTCGACGAACCGCGACATGTGTGTGCCCTTGCGCTCCCCGGGCAAGGCCACATCCATCTCGATGGAAGCCACGCTGGTCGACGTGCCTTGCGCGGTGCGAATGCGCAGCGGATAGCGCAGCGAGCGCACGCCCACGCGCGAGATCGCAATGTCGCGTCCGTCGACCGACGATTGGACATCGGGCAGCAAGGCCTGATCTGGTGCGTTCATTGGCTGATCCCTGCTCATGGCGCCCGCGCCCGCGGCCCCCAGAAAGAGGCAACCC
Organism: Burkholderiaceae bacterium; assembly: GCA_035625725.1. Classification (GTDB taxonomy): domain Bacteria; phylum Pseudomonadota; class Gammaproteobacteria; order Burkholderiales; family Burkholderiaceae_F; genus GJ-E10. The sequence continues at coordinate 22,303 of DASPPB010000010.1, read as the reverse complement.
GGCCGACGAACGACCACGCCCCGGGGACCTTGTTGTGGAAGCGCATTCGCGGGCAACCCGGTTCTCGCTCCGCGCAGAGTTTGCCCGAGGCCAGCCCGGCGCGCAAACCACTCGAGCGCGAAGCCCGGCAAACTAGCTTCTTATTGTGCTGGACAAGAAGCGCAGCATGGACTAGAAAGCAAGCCGATTGCCAGACGCAAGGGGGTTTTGTTGCGTTGCCGCAAACCAACGTCCGTGCGCTTCAATGCTTGGAGTACGCGGTGCCATGCGCCAAATTGCGCCGCTTCGCCCGCGCCGGGGTAAAGAGGCACAAAAGTTTGCCGATGACCACTTTGTCTACGACAACTTTGCGATGATACCCACTATGCGCTCATCGATACATGAACTGTCGCGATCCGCGATGCGCACCCCGGCGGAGTCGACGGGTTCGGGGGCGCCGCGGCGCGCAACGTCGCCCGCCCAAGGGGCGGCCAAGTGAACATCGCCGCCGTTGAGCGCGACACCGGGCTGTCGAAGGACACGCTACGCGTCTGGGAGCGTCGCTACGGATTCCCGGCACCGGAGCGGGACTCCTCCGGGCAGCGTGTTTACACAGCCGAGGACGTGGAAAAATTGCGTCTTGCCAAGCGTCTGCTCGACTACGGCTATCGGCCCGGCAAGATTCTGTCGCATCGTCCCGAGCAGCTCATGCAGCTCGTGCATGCGGCGACACCCGCTCTGTCGCGGCGTCAGGACGCCGAGCACGATGGCGCCGAGGTCGAGAACTTCCTGGAACTGGTGCGCGCACACCGCGTCGAGGAGTTGCGTCGCCAGCTCTCGCAATCGCTGCTGCGCTTAGGCCTTGCGCAGTTCGTCTCCGGCGTCGTTGCCGCGCTCAACGCGCGCGTGGGCGATGCCTGGGCGCGCGGCAAGCTCGAAGTCTTTGAGGAACATCTGTACACGGAGTCCATCCAGCTGATCTTGCGCAACGCGATCAGCACGATTCCCCGGCCGGGGGTCGATCCCCCGCTCGTGCTGTTGACGACGTTTCCGCGCGAGTCCCACGGCCTGGGTTTGCTGATGGCCGAGGCGTTTTTTGCCCTAGAGGGTTGTCGCTGCCTGTCGTTGGGGGTGCAAACGCCCGTTCCGGACATCGTGCGCGCGGCGCAGATTCAGAAGGTCGACATCGTGGCGCTGTCCTTCAGCGACTCGGTCAACGCCAATCAGGCCTTGGGCGGCATCGCCGAGCTGCGCGCACAGCTGCCTTCGGGCTTCGAGATCTGGGTCGGCGGCAACTGTTCCATACTGGATCGGCGCCAACTCGACGGCGTCACGCGACTGCGCCTGCTCACCGATATCGGCCCGGCGCTTGCGCGCTGGCGCAAAAATCGTCGCCCACGCTAGCCGCAAAGCCGCAATCCCTATCCGGGGCGGGCTGTCCCGGGTGTTTTTGTCTTGACCGAGCTTTTGCTGCCGGTGCCCGGCACCTCCGCGCTCGACGCCGCGCTGGCAGCCTCGTCCTTCGGCGCCGTCGCCGCGCCTGCCTGCGCAGCAGCGTTGGCCGCAATTTGCGCAAACTGTTGCTGCAAGGCAGCCCACCAAAGCGCCGGTTGAAATGTCGGCGCCACCTCTGGCGCCGACGTGCTCTCACCTTTGGCCGCAGCGCCGGCCGCGCTTGCAGGCGCCGCTGACGGAGTGCCAAGCGCCTGCCAGGCCGCAAGGGTGGTGCGCTGCATCTCAAGGCCCTGTATGGTCGTGCGCAGCAAGCTCAAGTTCAGGTTTAGCCAGTGCTCGACGCTGCGCAGATCGGCGATGCGCTTCTCGAGCTCCTTGACGTCGAGCGTGGGCATCATCATCGAAGGCAGACCGGCAGCGCCTCCCGCCCGCGCTGCCGCCGAGGGCTCGGCGGCCCCACTCCAGAGTTGATTGAACCAGCGTATGGCGTCCTGGAAGTTGCCCGCCAGCGCGTCGGGAAGCGGCATTCCTGTTGGTTTGGTGGTGTCCGACATACGAGACTCGCTATGAAGATGTGCCAGACTATCTTATCGCAACCTTCCGAAAAGTCCGCCGCGGAACGCACCGCGCGCGGATCCTGACCATGCGATTTTGTCACCCGTGGACTGCGGCGGCGCGGCTGTGCGCGACGCTCGCCTTGGCCGCGGCGCCGGCGTTTGCGTTCGCTGCCCCAGGCGAGGCCGACAATGCCAGCACCAAGGCGCCGGGCGCCGGCGAGGCAATCGCACCGCAGCCGATGCCCGCCTCCGCGGACTTGGGCTATCGCTCGAGCGCCACCCTGACATTCATGGGTTTGCCGCTTTCGCTGCACGGGCGCACCACGACGCGATGGCGGCTCAAGGGCGGGCACTACGAGGCCCAGTTGCACATCGACACGGTGGGCTTTGACCAGGTCTCGCGCGGTCAACTCGCCCCCGACGGAGCGCTAGCGCCCGATCGCTATGAAGAAAAGCGCCCTTTTCACGAACCCGAGTTTGTCGACATCGACTGGGCGCACGGTCGCATCCGGTTTGGTGCCGCGGGCGAGCCTGTCCCCGCTCCCCCGCAAGGCGCCCAGGACCGATTGAGCCTGCAATTTGAACTCGCGCGCCTGATGCAGCGCTACCCGCAGCGCTTTGTCGCCGGCACCACGCACACCGTCAAGCTCATCGGAACGCATGACGTGGATACCTGGAATTTTTTGGTCGACGAGGATAATTCGGTCGAGACTGGCCGCGGAGCCATGCACGCGGTGCACTTTTCGGCGCGCCGCACGGTCGGTAAAGTCCAAGAGACGATGGATGTGTGGCTGGGTGCGGAGCTCCACTGGCTGCCGGTTCGGATTCGCATCGTCGACCGCAAGGGCGCGGTCATCGACTCGGTGCTTGCCGACGCCGTATTGCCCTAAAACACCGCCCGCCTTGCCCGTCGCCGCTCCGCGCGAGGCATTAGCGCACGAGCACGTTGTGGAACTGCCACGGATCGTCGATCTCGATCGAATCGGCGAAGAGGCGCTGTCGGCCGAGCAAGGGCGTCCACGAGCCCCAGACACCGACCATCGAGCCCAGGTACGGACGTGCGATCTGCAGCACGCGCTCGAAATCCATCACATCGGGATCGACGACCCCGCGCTGGTCGTTTTCCATCGCCCAAATCATTCCGCCCAGCACGCCGGCGGCCGTCTGCAAGGTCGTTGCGTTGTTGTATGGCGCAAGCCCTCGCGCCTGCGCGATGTCCAGGCGCGAGCCGTACCAGTACACGCCCCGGGGGTTACCGCACAGCAAGACTCCGAGCTCATCCATTCCTTCGGTGATTTCGTCACGCAGTAAGCGATGGCGCTCCTGCAAGACGTAGTCGCGGCCGTTGAATTCGTCGACCGACAGCACGGCATCGTCGCAGGGGCGGTAGGCGTAATGAACGGTAGGCCGGTAAACCGCTCGACCGTTGTCGAATACCGTCAGATAGTCGGCAATCGAGATCGACTCGCCGTGCGTGATCAAAAATCCGTGATAGGGCCCGGCCAGCGGAGTCCAGCTGCGAACCCGGGTAGAGACGCCCGGCCGCTCCAGGTAGATGGCCGCCTGGCATCCGATCGTGTGCGCATGCCCACTGGGCGGGAGCTTCCGTTCGTGCGTGCCCCAGCCCAGTTCCGCGGGCTGGCTGCCTTCGCCGACGAACGCTTCGCTCGACCAGGTATTGACGAACTCGCCGGGGCGTTTGGGTGTGGCAGACACCTGAAAATCCCGTTCGGCAATGTGAATGGCCTTGATCTGCAGTTGCATCGCAAGCTGCGCCCATTGTTCGCGCGAAGTCGGCACCGGGGCCGGCCGCCCGTCGGCGCGCGCGATGTCGAGCAGGGCCTGCTTGGTGAAATGCGAGATCAGCCCCGGGTTTATGCCGTGCGTGACCACGGCCGTCGGCCGTTGCGGCCAGTTGCGCTGGTTGATGGCCAAGGCCTGCTCACGCAGCCAGTAGTTGGTGCGCTCGGCCGGCGCGCGACTTGGGTCCACGTAGCCGCCGGCCCACGGTTCGAGGCAAGAATCCAGGTACAGCGCACCGGTTTCGTGGCACAGCTCGATGAGCGCCACGGAAGACACGTCCACCGAGAGGTTGAGGAGAAAGTCCCCCTTGGTCAACAGCGGCGTGAGCCGTTGGCGGTAGTTCTCCGCGGTGAGCGGCTCGCAGCGAAAATCGTGCACGCCGCACTGCTGCGCCAGCCAGCGCGGCTGCTCGTCGGCCGTAACGATCGTGATGCGACTTGGGTCGATATCGATATGGCGCAAAATCAACGGCAGCACGCCTTGGCCCACGCTGCCGAATCCGACCATCAGCAGGCGCCCGCGCAGTGATGCCAGCGTCTGTCCTTTTGCCAATTGGACTCCCCGAACCAAAAAAAACGCGTCGCGCGCGCCCATGCGCACGCGCGCCCCGGTTTATACCGCAGCACACCTCCTGCGGCCGGGGCTCGAGGCGTAAATTTGCGTTCGCTTGTGCGGAACGTCAAGCCCCTTCGAGCAAAACGCACGGCGCGTCCCCGCGGCGCGCCGGAGTTTTCCGACGGTCTTTGAAGCCATGGCTGCGACCGCATTGGCGAACCGTGGTGGAGTCCGATTCGCTCGACCCTGTTTGATCGCGCAAAGCCCCTCGCCTCCTTTGCTGGGCGTGGCAGTGGCTTCGAGGCAGGGGTTTGTGCAAGTCGGCCTCTGCGCGGGTTTCGTGCGCGGCTCCTCGACCGTCACCGACCTGCGGGGCGCCAGCTTCCGGGCGAGACCGCGCGGCCCAGACGTCATCGACGATTCACAAATTCCCTCCACGTGCCCACACAGCTTGGCTCTGTCGCATCCGCGCGTGGCCCGCTCTGCGGATTCTGCGCCCCACGACTGCTCGCTTCACCGCGATCGTGGTCGCGGCGCAGCGCCCCGGACACTTGGCGCCGTGGAACGACGCGCTCGGCGATGCGAGGCAGCAAGCTGCGGCGCTGCGCGTGAACGTGGATCGCACCGGCCTCGAAAATCTCGAACTGCCGAGCCGTCCGCGGCGCGGAAATTTGGAGCTCATCAGTCCGACGGCCACGTTCGGCGCGCTGACCGACGGCATCCGCGGCATCAGCCTCGAGCGTTATATCTGCACGTCGATGGCCAACGGTCGTCGACTCGCGACCTTGTCCCAAAACAACGTCCCGTAGTGCATCACCGGCCTGGCGGACCCGTGCTGCGATCCGGACGTGGTGCGGTGGACGCAGTGCCACCCCGACACCGCGCTTACGGACTCGGCGACTCGGAGCCGCCTTGGCCTTTACCGCCATACTTGGGCTCTTTGTGGGCGGCGTCATCATTGAGGCCACGCGCATCGAGGCGCGACGGCAAGTCGAGGAGTCGCTCGTGCGGCGCCTGCAAGTCGGCTTGGCCTGCCGCATTGCGCAGCCCGGCACCCGCATCGTCGCCGGCCACGGGCAAGATCAGGCGTCTTGCGCCGCAGGTCGAAGGCCGCAGCATGGGCGCCGACGATGCGTGCATTGGCGCCGAGAGCGCGATCCTGCCGGCCGGGAGCGACTTTGTCCCCCGAGTCGAGTTCCGAATCGCTACCGGTGAACTATGGGCTCGAAGCCCGGATGGAGGTCGCCCGGCGCGCGGCGGCGGCCGTGGCGCCGCCCAAACGCTAGGGCACGAGCGCAGCGGATTTGCCGCTCACGGCGGCAGACTCGCCCGGCCGCGCCTGGGCGCCGGCCCATTGCGCGCGCCATTGCGCCAGCGCAGGCGCCACGCGCGCAATGCTTTGCATCTTCACGTGTCCGAAGCCGCAAATTTCCTCCGGGAAGCTCGCGATGCGCACCGCCAATGCGAGCTTCTCGGCGCTGAGTTGCGACACGATTTGATCGACCGTGCGTTCGTAATCGAGCAACAGGGCACGCTCGGCGCGCCGCTCCGGCGTGCGTCCAAAGGGATCGAGCGGCGTGCCCCGCAAAAATCGCAGCCGCCAAAGCACGGCAAACGCCGCCCCCAGCCAGGGGCCAAAGCGCAGCTTGCGGGGGCGCCCGCTCACGGGGTCACGCGGCGCGAACAGCGGCGGGGCCAGGTGGTAGTGCACGCGATACGCGCCGGTGTAGGACTGGGCGATCTGGGCGCGGAACTGCGGGTCACGATGCAGTCGCGCCACCTCGTACTCGTCTTTTACCGCGAGCAACTTAAAGTAATTGCGCGCCACGGCCTCCGCGAGCAGAGTGCTGCCCGGAGCCGTTGCGCGCTCGGCCTGCGCCACCTGCTCGACGAGGCGTTGGTAGCGCTGCGCAAGGCGACGGTCCTGGTATGCCGCGAGAAATTCCGAGCGCACGGCGACGATCTGCTCGAGGCCTTGGGCGAGAGGGCGGGGCGCGGTGCCCGCGGAGCGCATCGCTGCCGCGACGCGTTGTACCGCGGCCAAATCGTGCGCCGCCGCGCGTCCCCACTCGAACGCGCGCCTGTTGGCGTCGACCGCGGCACCGTTGAGTTCAATGGCGCGCAGCAGACTTTCGCGGCGCAGTGGCAGCCATCCCTGTTGCCACGCGGCGCCCAGCAGCAAGGGGTTGGCGTAGATCGCATCTCCCAGCAGCTGCGTTGCCAGCGCCTGGGCGTCGAGCAGGGCCAGATCGCTGTCCGCACCCAGCGCGGCGCGGATCTGTCCGACGAGCTTGCCCGAAGGGAACTGCCATTCGCGGTTGCGTACGAACTCCGCCGTGGGCGACTCGGAGCTGCTTAGCAATGCGCGCGTGCGCCCGCGCCGGAACTTGGCAAGAACCTCGGCTCCGCTGCTCACGATGAGATCGCAGCCCAGCAGAAGGTCGGCTTCCCCCATGGCGATGCGCGTGGCAAAAAGCTGTTCGGGCGAGGCAGCGATCTGTATGTGCGAATGCACCGCGCCTCCCTTTTGCGCGAGGCCGGCCACATCCAGAACGGAAATGCCGCGGCCCTCGATGTGCGCCGCCATTCCCACGATCTGGCCGATCGTCACCACGCCAGTGCCGCCGATACCAGCGACCAAAATGCCGTAGGCCCGATCCGCGGCGAGCTCCAAGGGCGCCGGCAAGACGACTTCCGGCGGCGGCGCTTGGGCCGCCGCGGGGCGGCGCAGCGCACCGCCTTCGATTGTCACGAAGCTGGGACAAAATCCATTCAGGCAAGAAAAGTCCTTGTTGCAGCTCGACTGATTGATGCGCCGCTTGCGGCCGAACTCGGTCGCCACCGGCTCGACCGACAGGCAATTCGATGCCGTGCTGCAGTCGCCGCAGCCCTCACAGACCAGTTCGTTGATGACGACGTGCCGCGCCGGATCGACGGCCGTGCCGCGCTTGCGTCGCCGGCGCAGTTCGGCCGCGCAGGTCTGATCGAAAATCAGCGCAGAGACGCCGTCGAATTCACGCAGCTGGCGCTGCACCGCATCGAGGTTCTCGCGCGGTGCCACCTGCACGCCGGGAGCAAAGGGGTCGTCGCGCGCGTACTTGTGCGGGTCCTGCGTCACCACGACGATGCGCCGCACGCCTTCTGCGGCGAGCTGGCGCGTGATCTGGGGCACGGTGAGCACGCCATCGATTGGCTGGCCCCCGGTCATTGCGACCGCATCGTTGAACAAGATCTTGTAGGTGATCGATACCCCGGCCGCGACCGCCGCCCGTATGGCGAGGCTGCCCGAGTGAAAGTACGTGCCGTCGCCCAGGTTGGCGAAGATGTGCTTCTCACTGGTAAACGGGGCGTGGCCGATCCAGGTTGCTCCCTCCCCGCCCATGTGGGTCGAGGTCGCCGTGTTACGCCCCATCCATGTCGCCATGTAGTGGCAGCCGATGCCGGCGACGGCGCGCGAGCCCTCCGGTACCCGCGTCGAGGTGTTGTGCGGGCAGCCCGAGCAAAAATGCGGAATGCGCTCGGTGGCCACCCGCGGCACCGCCAGATCGCGTTCCTTGGCCTCGATGACCGCGACGCGCGCATCGATGCGCGCGCGCACCTCAGGGGGCAACTCGAGCTTGCCGATGCGCGCGGCAATCGCCTTGGCTACGATTGCCGGAGACAGTTCGTAGTGGGCCGGCAAAATCCAGTTGCCCTGCGGCACCGCCCACTCGCCACCGTCTTTTTCGTCGAACTTTCCGATCACCCGCGGGATCTTCTTGCCGCGGCCGACCCATTGAAAGAGCTCTTCCTTCAACTGGTACTCGATGACCTGGCGCTTTTCCTCAATCACCAAAATTTCAGTCAGACCGTCGGCGAACTCGCCAATGGATTGCGCTTCCAGCGGCCAGACCATCGCGCACTTGAACAACCGTATGCCGATCTGACGGCACGTCGCCTCATCCAAGCCCAGGTCAAGCAGCGCCTGGCGCGTATCGCCATAGGCCTTGCCGCTGGCGACGATCCCAAAGCGAGCGCGCGGCGCATCGATCACCGTCTTGTTCAGGCCGTTGGAGCGGCAATAGGCCAACGCGGCGTAGAGCTTGTAGTCGAGCAGCCTCGCCTCCAGTTGCAACGGCGCGTCCGGCCAGCGGATGTTCAGGCCGCCGGCCGGAACGACGAAATCCTCCGGCAGCCGCACCGCAATGCGCTCGGGATCCACTTCAACCGTCGCCGAGGCTTCGACGACTTCGGTGACGCATTTCAGGCCCACCCAGACGCCGGCATAGCGGCTCATCGCGTAGGCGTGCACGCCCAGGTCCAGATACTCTTGCACGGACGAGGGAAATAACACCGGGATCATGCAGGCCTTGAGGACGTGATCGGACTGGTGGGGCATGGTCGAGCTTTTGGCGCCATGGTCGTCGCCGCAGGCAACCACGACCCCTCCGCGCGGACTCGTTCCGGCAGCGTTGGCGTGTTTAAACACGTCGCCACAACGATCGACTCCCGGGCCCTTGCCGTACCACATGCCAAACACGCCGTCGTAGCGCGCGCCGGCGAACATATTGACCTGCTGGGTCCCCCAGAGCGCCGTGGCCGCCAGATCCTCGTTGACGCCGGGCTGAAAGCGCACGTGATGGCGCTCGAGGTGCGCGCGCGCCCTCCATGCCGTCTGGTCGACGGCCCCCAGCGGTGAGCCGCGGTAGCCGCTCAGAAAGCCCGCCGTGTTGTAGCCCGCAAGCAAATCGCGCTGGCGCTGCAACATCAGCAGCCGCACCAGGGCCTGCGTGCCGTTGAGGTAGACGCGGCCCCGCTCCACGGTCCACTTGTCCTCAAGCGAGACGTTCGCCAGAGCCTGGCGGATTGCGTCCGGTAAGGGAGCATTCATGAAAGACTAGCCTGCGCCGAAACTCGCCGTATTGATATGCGAATAACACCCCGCAGCGCGCTGCTAACCGCCGCTTGCTATTCCTTTTTGCTGCAAGGGCTGATCGCGTATCGCCGTCAGGATCAGCATACTCCGCCCGCCGGCACGCGCCGCAGCGCGCCTGCGGGCTCCGGCGCTCCCGGCGCGCGTGCGCGCGCGCCTCTGTGGCAGTGCCGCAGAGCCGCCCGTGGCCTTTAGCGGGCGAGCTGGTTGATCTCGATGATGGGCATGAGCACCGCGAGGACGATGAGCATGACGACCAGGCCCATGCCCAGGATGAGCGCCGGTTCCAGTAGCGAAGTGAGCAGCATCGTGCGGCGCTCGGCCTCGCGCGCGTGCATGTCGGCCGCGCGTGCGAGCATTTCGGGGAGTTTGCCGGTGGCCTCGCCCGAGCTGATGAGATGGATCAGCACGGGTGGGAACAGGCGCAGCCGTGAGGGCGCTGCCCGGTCGTCGTCCTCGGCGCGCAACGACCGGGCCAAGGACGCGCCTTCGCGCACCCGCTGGGTTGCGTCCAGCACGCGTGCGCGCAGCGCGAGGTTCGTCACGGTCTCGCCGGCGGCCTGCAGCGACCGCAGCATCGGCACGCCCGAGCCCACCAAAATGGACAGCGTGCTGGCAAAGCGCGCCGTATTCATAGCGCGCGAGAGCGTCCCCACGATCGGCAGGCGCAGCAGCCGTCGATGCCACTGCAAGCGAACCGCCTCCACGCGCAGGGCGCGCGAGATCGCGAAGACCGCGCCGGCGATTGCGGCGAGCAGCAACCAGCCGTAGCCTCGCAAGAATGCCGACAACCCCAGCATCGCCCGCGTGAGCAGCGGCAGCGCCTGCTTGGTCTGGGAAAACACCTGCACGACCTGGGGTATGACGTAGGTAAGCAGAAACACCACGACAAGCAGGGCGACCACGGTCAGGATGGCCGGGTATACGAAGGCCAGTGTGATTTTTTGCTGCAGCCGGGCGCGCTCCTCGATGAAATCGGCCAGACTCGCCATCACCGAGCCGAGCTTGCCCGATTCCTCCCCCGCGGCGATGATCGCGCGGTAGATGGCCGGGAACTGACGCGGGTGGCGCGCAAGCGCGCCCGAGAGCGACAGGCCGCCGCGGACTTCCGTGCGGATCGAGGCCATCATCTCGCGCACCGACTGCTGTTCGCTTTGTTCGACGAGCACCGTCAGGGCATCGGCAATCGGCAGCGCGGCGGCCAGCAGGCTGGCGAACTGGCGCGTGAGCACGGCCAGCTCGGTTTGCGACAGACGGCGACCCCGCGGCGTACCCCGGCCCGCCGCCTCGGTTTCGACCGGCTCTACCGCCAGCGGGACCAGACCCTGGTTGCGCAGCATCTGCCGCGCCTGGCGCGCGCTGTCGGCTTCTAGCACGCCGACCTCGTCCCTGCCCAGACTATCGGCGGCGGAGTATCGAAACGCGGTCATGCAATGACGGCGAAACCGGGTCGGCGACCGCTGCGCGCGATCTCAGTCCCGCGTAACGCGCAAGATTTCCTCCTGCGACGTGATACCCGCCGAAAACCACCGCATCGCGTCGGCGCGCAGCGGCAGCATGCCGGTGGATTCCGCGGTGCGCCGGATCTCCTGGTCGTTGGCGGCGGAGTGGATGAGGCTACGAATGGTGTCGTCGACCCGTAGCAGTTCGAAAATACCGGTGCGTCCGCTGTAGCCGGTATGGCTGCATTGCGGGCAGCCGATCGGGTGAAATCCCCGTCCGGCCGGATCGCGCCGCTTGCAGTGCGGGCAGAGCTTGCGCACGAGGCGTTGCGCCAAGACGCCCAACAACGATGAGGAGAGCAAAAACGGCTCGATGCCCATGTCGATGAGTCGTGTGACGGCGCTCGCCGCATCGTTGGTGTGCAGCGTGGCCAGCACGAGGTGACCGGTAAGCGACGCCTGAACGGCGATTTGCGCGGTTTCGAGGTCGCGGATCTCGCCGATCATGATCACGTCGGGGTCCTGGCGCAGAATCGAGCGCAGCGCCCGGGCAAAGGTCATGTCGATCCTGGCGTTCACCTGTGTCTGGCCGACCCCCTGCAGGTCGTACTCGATCGGGTCCTCCACGGTCATGATGTTCGACGTCGTGTTATCGAGGCGGCGGATGGCGGCATACAGCGTGGTGGACTTGCCCGACCCCGTCGGCCCGGTGACAAGCAAGATTCCGTGCGGCTGGTGAAACAGCTCATCGAACATCGCCAGGGTCCTCTCGCCCATGCCGAGGTTCTTGAGATCGATGCGCGAGACGTCCTTTTCCAAAAGCCGCAGTACGACCCGCTCACCATGGCCCGTGGGAAGGGTGGAAACCCGGACGTCGATGGCGCGGCCGCCGACCCGCAACGCGATGCGCCCGTCTTGGGGCAGCCGCTTTTCGGCGATGTCCATGGCGGCCATGATCTTGATGCGCGAGACCAGGGCCGCGTGCAGCGCGCGTTTGGGGCGCACCACGTCGCGCAACGTACCGTCGACCCGAAAACGTACCAGCGAGTGCTGCTCGAAGGCCTCCAGGTGGATGTCGGAGGCGCCATCACGGACGGCATGGGTGAGCAGCGCGTTGATCATGCGGATGATCGGTGCGTCGTCCTCGGTTTCGAGCAGATCCTCGATGTCGGGCACGTCCTGCATCAGGCGCGTGATGTCGATCTCGCCCTCGATGTCGCCGACGATTTGTTGCGCCGAGTCCTCCGGACGCGAGTAGGTCTGTGCGATGGCCTCGGCCAGCAGCTCGGGGTCCACGATGCTGGGCCGCACCTTTCCCGGGAAGGCACGAATCACTTCGTTGAGCGCTTCCAGGCCCGTGGACTCGGTGATCCAGACCTCTGCCTCCCGTTCGCCGAGAGGCTTGAGCAGGATCGAGTTGTCGCGGGCAAAGGCGTAGGGAACGTACTGTTGTGGAGTCGTCATGGAGTCGAAGCCCGTCCGTTGCTCACTACCGAAGGCGAATAACCGAGCGCGCGCAGTTGCGCCATCGTATCGGAGAGCGTGCGCCGCGGGCTCTGGACGGTGACACGCACCCGGATGCTCTGGCCCGCGGGCGTGTCGACCGACTCCCAGTAGGCATCGAGCCCTGCGTCCTTGAGTTGGCGCTGCAGCTGGCGGGCGTGCGCCATTGTGTCGACGACCGCCACCTCGATGAGCGGCGGATCGCCCGCGCCGTTCGGATCCGTTTTACCTGGCTCCGTCGGGATCGTCGCCCCCTTGCTCGACAAGGGGGGCAGCCACCCCGTGGGCATGTCGGGCAAAACCAGATTGGAGGACGGTGCCGCCTTGGCCAGCTGGGCGCGAATGTAGTCGTAGCGATCCATCACAAGGCTGTGCGAGCTCTCCTCGTCGCGGATCACGATGGGACGCAAAAACACCATAGTCTGTGTCTTGATGTGCTCGCGCGTGTCGTAGCGAAACAAGGCGCCCAGGATGGGAATGTTGCCCAGAATCGGGACCTTGAACTGGTTCTCGTTGACCTGGTCGCGGATCATCCCGCTGATGACCACAAAATTGCCGTCCTCGACGATGACGCTCGTTTCAAAGCTGCGCTTGTCGAGCACCAAGTCGGTGCCGCTCGTGCCGGGTTCGACCGCGGAATCCTCGATGTAAATGGCAAGTCGTACCGAGCCGCCTTCCGAGATCTGGGGTTTGACGCGCAGCAGCAGCCCGACGTCCTGGCGCTCGAAGGTCTGAAAGGGTGTCACGGTCGTGCCCGTCGTGGTCGTGGTCGAGCCGGTAGCGGCATACGAACCGCTCACAAACGGCACGTTCTGTCCGACCAGAAACTTGCCCTCCTCGTTGTCGAGCGTCTGGATGTTGGGACGCGAAAGTATTGTGGCGTTGGCGGTTTGTTCGAGCGCGCGCGCCAGCAGCCCGATGTTGGTCACCTGGCCCACTCCCGGGATGGTGACCGTGCCGCGGATCACACCGAGGTTCAGGCCGGGGCCTAGATTCGTTATGTTGGACGCCGCGCTCACGATGTTCTGACTGGAACTGCCGAAATTGGTGCCGCCCACCACGGAGGTGGAACTGCTGTTGAATCCGTTGAGGGCCTGCCACTGAATACCGAATTCCGCGGCCTTGTCTCCGGTGAGTTCGACCACGAGCGATTCGATCAGCACCTGCGCCGGGCGCACATCGAGTTTGTCGACAATCGCGCGGATGTTTCGGAACAGGGGTTCGGGTGCGGAGATGATGAGCGAATTGGTTGCCGGGTCGGCCTGGATCATCCCGGCCAGGGCGCGATCGACGCTCCCGCCCGCGCCCGCCGGACTGCCCATGGTCGCCGGCGGTGGGGTGGGCGAGGTCGCGCCCGCGCCGGGCGTCGTGCTGCCGCCAAACCCGCCCATCGAACTTGTGCCACCGCCGAGGCCCGAAGAGCCGCCCGTCCCCGACATGCCCGAGCCCAAGCTCATGCCCCCGGAGGAGCCGGGAGCCAGACCCGTGGTGCCCCCCGCCTGCGCGATGAACGAGGGGTCCGAGGAGAGCACCGCCCGCAGAAGTGGTGCCAGGCGGATCGCCTGCGCGTTGCGCAAATAAATAACGTTGATATTGCCCGGCGTCGCGCTGGGCTGGTCGAAGTGCTCGATGAGCATCTTGGCCTGCTCCAGGCGCGCGCGGCTCGCCGCGCGCAAAATCAGGCTGTTGCTGCGCGCCTCGGCCTGCACCAAGACGCGCTGGCCCGAATCGGTTCCCTGACCGGTGGAGCGCGCTCCCTCGTCGAGCACGTGGCTCACGATGTTGGCAATGTCGGCTGCCTGGGCGTATTTCATGGGTACGACGACAACCTCGGCATTGGCCGGCGAGTCGATGGCCTCGATGATGCGCGCCAGGCGCCGCAGGTTCTCCGCGTAATCGGTGATGACGAGAGTGTTGTTGGCCGGGTACGCCGCGATGGTGTTGTTCGGGGCGATCAAGGGTCGCAGAACGGGCACGAGGTTGCTCGCCGACTCGTACTGCAAACGAAAGACCTGGGTTACGACCTGGTCGCCGCGGGGTGTTGCTGCCGCGGGTGGCAGCACCCGACCGCCCTGCAGCTTGGCGTCGGCCTCAAGCAGCACACGCGTGACGCCCCCGGCGTCGGGCGATTCGACGAGGGTGAAGCCCTGAAGCCGCAGTGCGGACTGCAGCTCTTCGTAGGCCTGGCGGCGCGTTACGGGGCGTTCGGTCACTAGCGTCATGGTGCCCTTGACGCGCGGGTCGATGACGAAGGTGCGTCCCGTGTACTGCCCGATGGCGCGCACCACCGCTTCGATATCGGCGTTGACGAAATTCAGTGTTACTGGCTCTTCGGTCGCCTTGCTGGCGTCCGCGGGCGGCGCGCCCGCGGACTGCAGTCCCGCGCCCAGCGCCTCGAAGGCAACGAGCAGCAATGCTGCGCCTGCAAGGATCGCGGCTCTCCAGCGCCAGGCAAAAACACGCCGAAACCTCATTTCATGTTCCGAATTTCAAAATGGCCTCGTCGCCTTGGCGACGGCCCAGCAGAGAGATAAGCCCCGATAATTGAGTTGCCACCGCGGGGTCTGTGCCCGGCTGGACGCGCGCAATACCCTGGAAACGAAGGCGCCCCCCGTCCCCGATTGTGCCACTGCCGGTCATTTCCATGGGTCCGGAGATGGTCTCGAGTTGCAGCGATGCACCGACGTAAAATCCACTGGCGTGTAGGCGGTAGTGTCCAAAGGGGACGATCGGGCTCAGGGCGCTTGAGGCGTCGACCCATTCCAAACTGAGGTTCCCGGACAGCCCCGCCGAGCGCAGGTGCAACGTATCCCACGCGAGCTGCAGCTCGCCCCCCGGTCGGATGGTGTTCCAGGGGGCGCCCAGGCCCACGAGCAGGCTTGCGGGTAGCCGAAGACGGTTGGCATCAAGGGTGGCGTTTATCTCGCGATCCATGCGCAGGGCAAGCGGCGCGTCAAGCACCGCCGCGTCGGTCAGCGTGAGATCCAGGGATCCGACGAGCAACCGCCAGGGATCGATGCGCCAGCCGACTCGGCCCGGAACCTTCGTGCGAAAGGATGAGCTGCTATCGCCACTAGCCAGTATGAGCTCGGCCTCTCCGTCCCACAGCGTCCCGGTCGTTTCGCTTAACTCGATACGCGCCCCGCTCCAGGATCGAAGCACTGCGGCAAGCAGCCCGGCGGGTGCCTGCGTGACTAGGACAAGGAGCGCACCCGCAAGGGCTGCGGCAACTATTGCAAGCTTGCGCACGACCCGATGGCTCCCGACGGTGTATGGGCGGTGCGTGGGCCGCCGCGATTAGCCGCGCGGCAGGCGCAGCGACAGTTCGATGTCGGCGTTGCCCGGCGTTTCGTTGGCCTTGACGCGGACCGCAAGAGCGTGCACTCCAAGCGTGTGCTCGGCCGTAAATAGCCATGTCGTCCACGGACCATAGGCGACGTTCAGGAAGCTCAAATGCAGCTCGCCGCCGGGCAGCACGGTGCTGTGCGTGCTCTTGAGCCCGGCCTCGCGCAGCGATTTGTCGATCGCGGATCGGGCGTCGGCCGCATCGGGCGTGGCGGCCGGCGCCATGGCGCGCAGACTCTTGGCCTCGGCCACCAGCGTTTCGAGGCGGCCGGCCTGCGCTCGGGTCTGCGGCAACAGGCGCTGTAATCGGACGATACCGCTGGCTGCCGGTTCGATGAACAGCAGATACGCCATGAGCGCGGCCAGAAAGGCGGCCCCGAGAAGCAGGATGCGCCGCTCGCGCGGTCCGCGCTCCGACCAGAACCGGATCAGCGTTGCAGCCGCGGCCATTGCTTAGCGCTCCACCGGCGCCAGGCGCGCCGTATCGTCGGCCTCGAAGCGCAGCGTGATGCCCTGGGCCATCGCGCGCGCCTGTAAGGAGTTGCGCAACTCGGGCTTGGTCGCCGCGCCGGGCTTGAAGCGGATGCGGTAGCTGCGATCGGAGTACTCGATGGCCGCCACGATGCCGACCGGCGCGGCCGCGAAGAGCTGCGCAGCCTGCGCATTGAGCATGGAAAAATCGTCGGCCGAAGGCCGGCCTGCGCGCGCGCGCAGCGTCTCCACCGATCGCGACGCCTGGGCGAGCTCATCGACGATGGTCGGTTCGTCCGGAAAGGCGTCGCGGAAGCTGTGGCGCATTGTGGCGCGCAAATCGCCATACTGCGACTCGAGCTTGAACCAGTACGCGTTCAGGCCGCCGACGCCGATCGCGGCACAAACGCCAATCCAGGCCGCTGGCGCCTTCCATGCTCCCTGGCGAAGCATCCGCGCGAGCAATCGGCCCGGCACGCCCAGGCCGCCTCCCGCGGCGTAGGGTCCCTGCAGCAAATTGACCGCCTCACCGACCGCAGCCAAGTCAACGGCCGCGGAGGCCTGCTCCAGTTGCAAACCGAGCGCAAGCGCAACCGAATTCCACTGCGGGCCGCTTGGGCCGTAGACGCGCAGCCGCGAGATGCCCAATTGGTGCTTGGCCAGGGCCAAAGCTCCCGGAGCGCCTTCTTCAATGTCAAATGCGCAGCCCTGGTCCTGGCCAGTGCGGATGACTCCGCGGCCGCGGTCGATGCGCAAGCCCAATGTGCCGCCTTCGGGCGCCGGCAGCGTGTAGATCTCGCTGTAGGCCGCGCGCGGTTCGATTTGGGCATGCGCGAAGACTTCGAGGGTGCGCACCAGGGTCGATTGGTCAATCGCCGCCACCGAGAGCCACGCCGTCTGAGCGCCCGGCGCCGTGTCGGCGCCCGGCGCCTGCCGACGGCTGGGCAGCCAAGCGAAATGACAGTCGGAGGGATCCGCGAGCATGCGCTCTTCGAGCAAGTTGGGCAGCGCCTGGCGCAGTTTGGCCTCGCTCAGGCGTGGCGCCTCGATCGTCGCGGTGTAGACGTCGAGACAGTCAAATACGAGGTCAACTGTTCTTGCCTTGGGCAAACGGCCGATGGGCGCGACGTCTTGCCGCACCATGCCATCGGTGTGCAAGGCGAGGAAGGGCACGGCCGAGGTCAACGCGAGGCTGCCGCGGCCGCCTCCCGGCCAGGCCCTTCGTGGGGGTACAAAAACGAGCAGCCGCGACCATCCCGATCGGCCCGCGCGGTCGTTCATCGATACACCCGTCGTTTCATTGTTCGCGCTCCCACAGCACCTGTACGCTGCCCTGTGCCCCGGTGCCGTAGCGCCGCACCAAGGCCTGCAGCCGCGTCGAGGCGTTCTCGATTCGTATCGTTCCGTCAACGATAAAGTATTGCGAGTTGGTCGAAACGCCGACCAGGGGGAAAGCGCCCCCGCGCCCCCGCAGGCGGTTCTGAATGTCGCCGGTGTTGACGAAG
This sequence comes from Burkholderiaceae bacterium, assembly GCA_035625725.1. GTDB lineage: Bacteria > Pseudomonadota > Gammaproteobacteria > Burkholderiales > Burkholderiaceae_F > GJ-E10. Next base: position 4,776 of record DASPPB010000010.1, on the reverse strand, counting down.
TAGGCGCGGTTACGCTCGGCCGCCAGGGTATTGGCGTCGCTGATCGTGAGCTCCGGAATTGTGGCCGCCATCAGTTCCGGGCCCGCCGTGTTGAAGTTCACAGGCGTACTGGACTGGTCGAGCAAAATGACGAACTGTGCCAGGGTCTGCGCGGCCGCCGGATCGATGCCCGGGACCGCGGCCAGATCCTCTGGGAACACGGGCGGCACAGGGCGCGTGCCGCTGGCCAGAGGCACCGTCAAGGCGGCCACCGGTGCAGTCGAGGCCGACGAGATGGGCGGAGCGGCCGCGGCGGCCGGCGCGCCGCCGACGTAGGCCTGCGCCAAGTAGCTCGCGATGAGCTGAGCCGTGCCGGAGGGCGCACCGAGCAGGCCCGCGAGTTTTTCCAAAATCGCGAGCTGCACGGGATTGATCGCTCCGCTTGCGTCGAGCAGATTGCGCAGATTAAAGCGCGCCTGCGCGTCGGTAATCTGCCCTTCGATCGTTGCCAGGGATGCAATGGGTGCGGTCTCCCCGAGCTGATCGAGCCGCGTCTGTGCCAACGGCTGCGCCCAGGGGTCGGTGAGCGCGTCGTATCCCGGGTGCGTTTGATCCTGCAGTATGGAACGGGCCCAATCTTGCGCGCCGCGCAGCAGCAAACGCGCCTGCGAGCTGCTTTGCTGGTTGTCGATCGTCCGGAATAAAACGAACTGCCGCCAGAACAGGTCCGTGACGATCAACGTGGCAATGGCCACGATGAAGAGCGCAAGCAGCACAGCGATGCCTCGTTGCGCGCGCACAGCATTGGCGCGGAGTGGCTGCCTCACGGTTGCAACCTATCCGACCGCAAAGACCCGGCGCACGCTTGTGCCGTCGTGGCGCTTCAGGCGTACTTCGACACCCACCGTGTTGGCCGAGTCCGCGTCGCTGGCAGGCACGATCCAGCCGACGTTGTTGCGCCAGACGCGGACCTGCATCTCGTCGACGTCGGGCACCAGCGCCACGCGATCGAGGCTCGCGGTGGCCTCGGTCGAGTAAAAGCGCTGTGCAACCGTGGCTTGGCGCTCCAATTGGCCGTCGCGCACCAGGTAGAAGATCATTTGCATCGCAGCCGCGGGGCTGCCATCGGGCGAGCGAGTAAGGCGTAAGACCTGCAATGCGGGCTGGCCGTCGACGACAAAGACGCGCACGGGTTGCACGGGCAGAGCGAACAGTCCCACGTTGGAGGGCACGTGCGACAGGTCCCGCTCGATCTGCCCGAAGCCGGCAAGCAGCGCTTGCACGTCGTAGTTTTGCGGCTCGAGGCGCTCTCGGGTCGCGGTGAGCGAAGACAGGCCACGCCACGCGATAACGCCGATCACGGCCAGAATGCTTATGGCAACGAGCAGCTCCAGCAAAGTGAAACCGCGCGACTGCCGCCCCTGCGTTTCAAGACTCGGGCGCACTTTAGTTCACCGGCAGCAGGGCCATCAGGTCGGCAAAATCGCGGGCATTCTCGTCCGTGGTTGCCACGTGGATTTCCACTCGCCGAAAAAAGGGGTTGGGTGTTGGCGTGACCGCCTGCGTGCAGGCGAAGAACACACCGCCTTGTTCGCAGTCATAGCGCGATTCGCCCGAACCCACCTGACTGCGGCCAAACCGCAATTCCAGCTGCTGGTTCTCGGCCGTGATCACGGCCAGAAGCTTGCGGTCGATGTCCGCAGCATTGCCCGTGAGCGCCATGGCGCCGCGCAAAGCCGCGGTCAGCGCCACGGCGACGATCGTGAGCGCGACGAGCACCTCGAGCAGCGTAAAGCCGCGCATCCGCACGCGGCTACTGCACGATGCCGGCGCGCCCGCGCGCATCAAACTCCACGGCCACAGCCGCATATTCGTTGCCCAACTCCAGGCGCCAGGGCGATTGGACCCACTCGAATGCGGCGGGAACCCGCAGCGGCGGCGCGTCGGCACTGACCAGCGCGCGCGAGGTGCCGCTCGCCAGATCGATGACCGCCAGGCGCGTAAGCGGCGGGTCCCATGCGCGTTCGCGCAGCATGTCATCGGAGGCGAAGGTAGTGCGATCATTTTGCGACTCGATCACGAACCGATAACTGTGCAGATCGGCTTCCCAGTCGATAGGCTGGCGCCGCATGCGTGCCTCGTCGGAGGCGAGACTCATCAGCAGCCCGATGCGCCGCGCCTGCAGCACCAGTGCCTGGCGCGGGTCTGGGCGGGTGCTGATCGTGACCAAAGTGGTGAGCAGGGCCATGACCACCAGCACCAGCAGCAATTCGAGCAGCGTGAAGCCACGCGACGGATGGGCGCGCGCCCGCAAGACGGCCGCCGCTAAAGGGACCACGACCCGATATCGGCGTCGGGCCCTTCCCCGCCCGGCTGGCCATCGCGGCCAAAGCTCATCACGTCGACTTCGCCGTGCAAGCCAGGGTTCAGGTATTGGTAATTCTGACCCCAAGGATCCTTGCGCAGAATCGGCGGATCCAGGTACCCGCCGCTCTTCCAGTTGTTGGGCACCGGCTCGATCGTTGGCCGCTCCACGAGCGCCTGCAATCCCTGCTCGTTGGTGGGGTAGCGGCCGTTGTCCAGTCGGTAGAGTTTGAGCGCCTGCATCAGTTGCGCGATGTCGTGCTTGGCCGCGGCCACGCGCGCGTCATCCGTGCGGCCGACCACTCGCGGGACGATCAAAGCCGCAAGGATGCCCAAAATCGTGACGACAACGAGCAGTTCGATCAGCGTGAAGCCGCGCGCGACAGGGCCTTGCCGGCGTGTGTCGGCCGCAAAACGGATGCAGGCAGTGCGTGAGAAATTCATCCGCGCATAATACCGCGCTCTCGTGGAGCCCCTTTGGGATCCCGAAGTATTAGCCTGATATCCAATGAGAATCCAATGAGAGTCCGACGCGTCCCGATTCTGGTGCACTTGACCGGCGCTGCGCTGGCCGGCGCGCTAGCCGTCTACTGGCTGCTTCGGCTGTTTGCGCCCGCGCCCCCCGTCGCGCCTTCGGCGCCGCCGTCCTCGACGTTTCGCGAGCCCGATTCGGGCTTGGCCGCGCGCTTGCTCGGAGACGTTGGCGGCGGACCGGCGCTCAACGCTCCCAACATTCAGGTGAGCGGTGTTTTTTCCGCGAACAAGGACTCCTCTGCAGTCATTACCGTCGACGGTCGCCCACCGCGCGCTGTCCTGTTGGGCCGTGATGTTGTGGCGGGGTTTCGCTTGGTCGAGGTTCGGCCCGACGGCATCACGCTTGAGCACCAAGGAATGCGCACGCGCTACGCGGTTCCGGCGCCCAATGTGGCAAAGGCGAGCGCGACCGCACCGATGTTTTCGCGCGAGGGCGACACCCTCACCGCGCCCAGCCAGGAAGTCGCGTCCACGACCAGGACGTCTTCCGATAGCGCTCGAGCCTACGGGGCGGCCGGAGCCCCGGCTCCTGGCGCGCAATCGCCTCCTGGTGCGTCGGGCCTCGCTCCCGCCGAGGAATTCGGCGCATCGGCTCGCGGCCGTCCCCGGCAAAGCCCGGTCCCGAGCCCGCCCGCGCCGCCGCCCAGCCCGGGCACGCCCGGCGCGCAGACGGGCGGCTAACGCGCGCGCAGGCCGATCGGTGCGCGGCACCTTTTGTTTGGGTCGCGACGAGTGCGGAGCGCGAAGAAAACCGGCCCCGCGGCCCGGGGGATCTAGCGCCCGAACCGACCATGGCAGCGAGGCCAGGGCGAATTGCCGGGCGCCATCAACTGAATGTTATTTACGTCTTTTTTATCTTACTGCTTCTTAGTGTTCGCAATTGAGAGCAACTAGATAAGATTTTGCAAGACGGGTCCGACTTCGCACCCTTGAAGCGGCATGCAGCGCCGCGCGCTCGGTGCGCGCTCGACAGTCGATGCCCCCCTAGGCTTGCGTGGCGCTTTTGCCCTGGGGGCGAGGCCGCGCCTTGGGGCGTGGAGTTCGCGATGCGCGATTGCCGTTCGGCGCGCACCGGGCGTTGCGATCGGCGCCAAGACCGGTCAGCCCCCGCGCGATTGAAGTGCCCTCGTCGGCTGCGTTGCCCGAGCGAATTTGACAGTTTTTGCGGCGACCACGATAATTTGCGGTTCCCTCGGAGGGGTGCCCGAGTGGCTAAAGGGGGCAGACTGTAAATCTGCTGGCCTCGCGCCTACGTTGGTTCGAATCCAACCTCCTCCACCGAGCACACCTCTGATGCGCGGCCCACGGGCAAAGCGCTGCGGGGTGGTGTGCCTACCCAGGGGGCATTGAGCGGAGGCAGGCGGTACGGGGTGCAGGGATGCTGGGGGTCGGCGGGTGTAGCTCAATGGTAGAGCAGAAGCCTTCCAAGCTTATGACGAGGGTTCGATTCCCTTCACCCGCTCCACGAAAGCATTGCGCAATTCGCCCATGTGGCTCAGTGGTAGAGCACTCCCTTGGTAAGGGAGAGGTCACGCGTTCGATCCGCGTCATGGGCACCAGATAGAGGCTCGACCGGCGGCACGCCAGGTCTGGAAAAAAGAAGATAGGAGTTCGTGAATGGCAAAGGGCAAATTTGAGCGGACGAAGCCGCACGTGAACGTGGGGACGATTGGGCACGTGGACCATGGCAAGACGACGCTGACGGCGGCGATGACGTTGGTGTTGGCGGCGAAGTTTGGCGGGGATGTGAAGAAGTATGACGAGATTGATGCGGCGCCGGAGGAGCGTGCGCGCGGCATTACGATTAACACGGCGCACGTGGAGTATGAGACGGCCAAGCGGCACTATGCGCACGTGGACTGTCCGGGGCACGCGGATTATGTGAAGAACATGATTACG
>DASPPB010000009.1:0-34133 GCA_035625725.1 Burkholderiaceae bacterium | reverse complement strand
GGGAGAAAGGCGCACATGCGGATCGATCTCGCCAACTGTGATTTCCGCGCGCAGATCTGGTTGTGCACGCGCCACCTCGGCCTGGACAAAGCGGCGGATTGTCTCGGCGGGCGCGCCGGGCACCTCGGTGTCGAGAGCCGTTTGTGAGGCCAGCGCGGTTGCGCTGCCGCAAAGGAGAAATGCGAGAAGGAACTGTCGCTTCATGACCACAAGCGTAGGACAGACGACCCGTGCCGATCTCCAAAGAAGGCGCACGGGCTCCGACCTTATTGGTCGATCGACATTGGTTCCCGAATCAATAATCGGCACGAAGCAGCCAAACTTTAGGGGCGCCTTGCGCCACCGGAAGGCAACCATGAGCGGCATATTGGGATCGATCGAGTTTCAGTCCAGGGCGCTGGAGCTGCAGGCCGAACGCGGGCGCGTGCTGGCGTCGAATATCGCCAATGCCGACACACCCAATTACAAGGCGCGTGACTTTGACTTCCAGCAGGCGCTAGCAACCGCGACGGCGGGCGTCGCCGCGAGTCCGTCGGCGGCCGTCCAGGTGGTGCGCACCAATGCGGCACACCTCAGCGGCTCGGCCGGCGCACCGGGCACGCCGCCGCTGCTGTATCGCGCGCCGCTGCAAAGTGCGGTCGACGGCAACACGGTGGATCTGGACGTGGAGCGGGCGAATTTCGCCGAGAACTCGGTGCGCTACGAGGCGACGCTGCGTTTTCTCAATGGCCAGATCAAGCAGATGCTCACCGCGATCAACGGACAGTAAGCAAGAGGTTTCGCCATGTCACTATTGAAGATCTTCGACGTATCGGGTTCGGCGATCGCCGCCCAGAGCCAGCGGCTCAACGTGGTGGCCAGCAATCTGGCCAACGCCGAATCCGTCGCGGGTCCCGACGGGCAACCGTACAAGGCGCGCCAGGTGGTTTTCCAGACGCAGATGTTCGGCGCCGATCCGGCATCGGCCGGCGTGGCCGTCTCGCAGGTCGTCGAAGACAATTCCGCCCCGCGCAAGGTGCACGATCCCGAAAACCCCGCGGCCGACACGCAAGGCTACGTCACCTTGCCCAATGTCAATCCGATCGAGGAAATGGTCAACATGATCTCGGCATCGCGCGACTACCAGACCAACGTGGACGTAATGAATACCGCCAAGAGTCTGCTGCAGAAAGTGTTGCAGCTCGGCTCCTAAGGAGTAAGCGCTCATGACCACCAGCGGCATCACCAATGTGAGTCCCGGTTCGTGGAACACGATTCTGGCCAACAGCACGGTGAGCGCTCCCGCGGCAAGCGGCACCGCCGCGTCGACCTCGGCCGGCTCCGTCGGCTCTTCCCAGGACCTGGCCCAGACGTTTTTGACTTTGCTGGTTGCGCAAATGAACAACCAGGACCCGCTCAACCCGATAGACAACTCGCAATTGACGCAGGAGATGGCACAGATCAGCACCGTCACGGGGATCAACAATCTGAATACGACGGTTGCGAACCTGGTGAGCCAGCTGCAGCAAAGCACGATGCTCCAGTCCGCCCAGCTTACCGGTCACTCCGTCATGGTTGCGGGCTCAAACCTCACCCTGGCGTCGAGCGCAAATTCCGGCAACGCATCGGGCGAGACCGCCGTTGGTGCCTACAACCTGGCCGCTCCTGCGCAAGGCGTGACCGTAACGATCGCGAACTCCTCCGGACAGACTGTCAAAACGCTGCAGTTCGGTCCTCAGAGCGCCGGTCTGCAGGACTTCACGTGGGATGGCTCCACGGACGCGGGCGGAACTGCGGCGGCGGGCAATTACAGCTTCACGGTGCAGGCGAGCTCGAGCGCGGGCACGGCGGTGAGCACGACAAGCTACAACCTTCAGACTGTGGTGGGTACTGTGCCGCAGTCCAGCGGCGCGATGCAGCTGATGTTGGGCAACGGCACGCAAGTTCCCTACAGCGCAATCGCGCAGATCATTTAGGAAGAACGCACCGGTCGCGCACGCGGCGATCGACCGATGCAATACACCAGTTGGAGCAATAGCTGTAACAGGAGAGAAGCATGGGATTCGAACAAGCGCTATCGGGGCTACAGGCGGCGTCACAGTCGCTCGACAATATCGGCAACAACATCGCCAATGCCTCGACGATCGGATACAAGGATGTCAGCACCCAGTTTTCGGACGTATATGCCTCGACTCTCTGGGGGGCGACCGCGACGCAAATCGGTATCGGAGTCCAGGTCGCGGCGGTCCTGCCCAATTTCACGCAGGGCAACATCACGACGACCGGCAATCCGCTCGATGTGGCGATCAACGGACAAGGGTTTTTCCAGGAGCTGAACAACGGCATCACATCGTATTCGCGCGATGGCGAATTCCAGCTCAATGCCAACGGGGTCATCGTCACGGCCACAGGCGCGCAGCTGCTGGGCTACCCCGCCACTGCAACCGGTCAGATCACCGCGGCGCCTCCCGTGCCGCTCACGCTATCGCAGGCGCCCGTGCCTCCGAAGGCGACTACCAGTGCCAGCATTTCGCTCAACCTCGACTCGAACTCGACGGTGCCGGCAACCGTGCCCTTCAATCCGGCGGACCCGACTTCGTACAACTCTTCGACCTCGATGGACGTCTACGACTCGCAGGGCAATGCACACGTGCTATCGATGTACTTCGTTATGACGGGCGCCAACACCTGGGACGTGTACGCCACGGGCGATGGCAATCTCCTCAACGGGGGTGCGGCCTACGCCCCGCCGCTCGCGTTCAATACCTCGGGCGCCCTTGCAGGGGGTGCGAGCGCGACTCTGAACATCTCGATGCCGCTGGCCAATGGTGCTGCGACTCCGCTGGCCTTCCCGCTTACGTTCCCGTCGGCCTCGACCACCCAGTACGGTTCCGCGTTTGCGGTTAGCAGCAATTCGCAAACCGGCTATGCCACGGGTCAGCTGGCCGGGTTTTCGATCGGCACCAACGGCGTGATCACGGGCCAGTACACCAACGGCCAGACGCTGGCGCAGGGCCAGATCGCCCTGGCGAATTTCACCAACCCGCAAGGGCTCATCGCTGTGGGCAACAATCAATTTGTTCAGACCGAGGCCTCCGGGGCGCCGATTGTGGGAGCGCCGGGAGCGGGTTCGCTGGGAACCGTGCAATCCGGTGCACTGGAGAGCTCGACGGTCGATATCACGACCGAACTGGTGAATTTGATCACCGCGCAGCGCTACTACCAAGCCAACGCGGAGACGGTCAAGACGCAAGATCAGGTCGAACAGACCCTGATGAACCTGCGCTAGCAGGAACCGGCCAAGGCGCCTTTTTCTGAGGGAGCGAGCCAGTGGACCGACTGATCTATACGGCCATGACAGGTGCGAAGTACTTGCTGGAGCGCCAGGCGACGCTTGCCCACAACCTTGCCAACGCCAGCACGACCGGCTTTCGCGCCGACACTGTCGGTTTGCGCGCGGTGCCGACCGCTGGGCAGCAGGCCGGCACCCGCGTGTTTACCGTGGAAACCACAACCGGTTCGGATTTTTCTCAAGGGCCCATGATCTCGACGGAGCGCAACTTGGACGTGGCGATCCAGGGATCAGGATGGCTCGTGACGCAGGCCAGTGACGGTACGGAAGCCTATACGCGCGCCGGATCGATACAGGTAGGCCCGGACGGCACCTTGCAGCTGGGCAACGGTGCGCAGCTACAGGGTACGAGCGGCCCGATCACGATGCCCAGCGACGCGCAGTCGGTTCTCGTCGCACCCGATGGGACCATATCGGTGAAGACGGCGAGCTCCATTTTGCCGACCACGTTGGGTCAGCTCAAGCTGGTAAACCCGCCGCTCGAGTCTCTGAGCAAGGGCCTCGACGGGATGTTTCGTCTGAAAAATGGCGACTCGGCCGACGCTGATCCCAACGTACGGGTTGCCAGCGGAACGCTCGAGGGCAGCAACGTCAACGTGGTCGAATCGATGGTCGGCATGATCGGCGCCGCGCGCCAATTTGAACTGCAAATGAAGATGCTGAGCACGGCCGAACAAAACGAACAAAAGTCCGGATCCGTTTTGGGATCCTGAACCAAGCGCAACCGGCACAAGGCCTTTTTTGTAATGACGCTACCAGCAGGCCCAGCCGGCGCTGGCCGGCGGCACGGAGAAGACGATGATTCGAAGCTTGTGGATTGCAAAAACCGGAATGGACGCCCAGCAGACCCAGCTGGACGTCATTTCCAACAACCTGGCCAACGTGGGCACGACCGGTTTCAAGACCTCGCGGGTGGAGTTTCAGGACCTGCTGTACCAGAACCTGCGTCAGTCCGGCGCGAACTCCTCGCAGCAAACGCAGTTGCCTGCCGGCCTGCAAATTGGCACCGGAGTCATACCGGTATCCACCGAGGTCATGTTTACCCAGGGCAACTTGCAGCAAACCGGCAACCAGTTCGACCTGGCCATCAATGGCCAGGGCTTCTTCCAGGTGCTCATGCCCGACGGAACCACCTCGTATACGCGCGACGGCTCCTTTCAGATCGATTCGACCGGCGCTTTGGTCACCAGCGCCGGATTTCCGGTGACTCCCGCCATCACCATTCCGGTGGGCGCGCAGTCCGTCACCATCGCGCAGGACGGCACGGTAACGGTTACTTTGCAAGGAAAATCGGCACCGCAGACCGTGGGAACGATTCAGCTCGCGAATTTCATGAATCCGCCGGGATTGCAGGCGACAGGCCAAAACCTCTACATCGAGACCGCGGCTTCGGGCACCCCCACGGTCAACACGCCGGGAACCAACGGCCTGGGAACTTTGCAGCAGGGCTACGTCGAAACCAGCAACGTCAATGTCGTCACCGAGCTGGTGAACATGATCCAGACGCAACGCGCCTATGAGATGAACTCCAAGTCGATTCAGACTGCCGACCAGATGCTAGCCAAACTCAGCGATCTGTAGAACCGATGAATGGATGCATGAAAAAAATGTACCGGCGCGGTGCCGCCATGGCATTAGCGGCGGCGGCGGTCGCTTTGTGGGGATGCGCGGCTCCGCGTGCCCCGGTTACACCCAACGCGCCGCTCAGCGCGCGTGCGCAGCCCTACGACCCGCTGACCGCAGCACCGACCGGAGGCATATTCCGTCCGAACCACCTGATCTATCTCTTCGAGGACCGCAAGCCGCGGATTGTGGGCGATCTGCTGACGATCCAGATCAACGAAAACACCAACGCGAGCCAGACCGCAAACTCCAGCACCGAGAGAAAGTCGAGTATTGCAGCCACGCTGCCCAAAGTCTCGGGCGTGCTCGGCCACTCGATTAACGGTCTGAATCTGAATGCAAACAGCGATAACGCCTTTGACGGCACGGGCCAGACCGCCTCGGCCGGTGTGTTCACGGGAACGATCACCGTAACGGTCATCGAGGTCCTGCCCAACGGCAACCTGGTCGTCGCGGGCGACAAGCAGATCGGCATCCGCCAGAATTCCGATTCCTTGCGCTTTACCGGCGTCGTGGATCCCGTCTTCATCCAGCCGGGCAACATCATCAGCTCGACAGAGGTTGCCGACGCGCGCTTGGATTATCGCGGCGGCGGTTACATCGAAGAAGCGCAGATCCAGGGCTGGCTGGGCCGATTCTTCAACTCTTGGTTCCCATTCTGAGCGAAAAAACCGCCATGAACTCGATTGCCCACAGTGTTGGGGCGCGACGCAATCGCGCGCGCGTTCTGCTGGCAATGCTGCTGGTCGTGCTCACCTCGGTGCACTTGGCGCCGGCGGCGCGCGCCGAGCACGTGCGCGATTTGGCGACGCTCCAGGGGGTGCGTTCCAATCCGCTGATCGGCTACGGTCTCGTGGTAGGACTCGATCGCAGCGGGGATCAGACCACGCAGACGCCCTTTACCATCCAGACCCTGCAGTCGATGTTGCAACAGCTCGGCATCACCTTGCCCCCGGGCACGAACCCGATGCTAAGCAACGTCGCAGCGGTGATGGTGACCGCCGTCTTGCCACCCTTCGTCCAGCCCGGTCAGACGGTCGACGTGACGGTTTCTTCGATGGGCAACGCCAAGAGCCTGCGCGGCGGCACGCTTTTGATGACCCCGTTGAAAGGCTCGGACGGCCTGACGTACGCCATCGCCCAGGGCAACATCCTGGTGGTGGGTGCGGGCGCCGCACAGGGCGGCTCCAAAGTTCAGATCAACCAACTCGCCGCGGGGCGCATTCCGGCCGGAGCCACCGTGGAGCGCAGCATTCCGACGCCGTTTCAGCAGGGTGACCGGATCCGCCTGGAGCTCAACAGCACAGACTTTGCCACTGCCAACGCGGTTGCGCAGGCCATCAACGCCAAGCTTGGAGAAGGCACCGCACTGGCGCGCGACGGGCGGGTAATTGAGGTGAAGGCTCCGACCGAATCGGGCGATCGCGTCCGCTTCGTGGGCGAGGTCGAAAGTGTCGATGTCACTACGATCGAGCCCGTCGCCCGCGTCGTGATCAACGCGCGCACGGGTTCGATTGTCATGAATCGCACGGTCACGCTCGAGCCCGCGGCCGTGGCACACGGAAATTTGTCGGTGACGATCACGTCGACCCCGATCGTTTCGCAGCCCGGGCCGCTGTCTGGCGGTCAGACGGTTCTCACCGAGAAGACCGACATTGCCATCAAGCAAGAAGGCGGAAGCTTGATGCATCTGCCTGCGGCCACGAACCTGGCCGACTTGGTCAAGGCGCTCAACGCGTTGGGCGCCAACCCTGGAGACCTGGTCGCCATTTTACAAGCGCTCAAGGCCTCGGGGGCATTGCGTGCCGAACTCGAAGTGATCTGAGCGGCGGCCATGGCCGGACCGATACTCGATGCGCAGGCGGGCAAGGAAATGGGCGGCATTGCCGCGGACTCGCGCTCGCTCGATCAGCTGCGGCAGCTGGCCAATCGCGACCCGGCCCGCGCGGTCAAGCAGGTGGCAACGCAGTTCGAGGCGCTGTTCATGCAAATGGTGCTCAAAAGCATGCGCGATGCAACGCTCAAATCCGGACTGCTCGACTCCTCCGACCAGCAGATGTACACGAGCATGCTCGACGAGCAGCTGGCGCAAAAGATCGCCGCCGGCGGCACGGGCTTGGCCGACGTGATCGCCCGGCAACTCGCCCGCAACCTCCCGACCTCGACGACGACGCCCACCCCGGATGGCCGGACGGTGGCTGCGGCCGAGCCCGTTGCCACGGCGAGCGCCCCGGCGGCACAGGCGCCCAGCGCCGTGCTGCAAGCGATACGCGCGGCGAGCACGGTGCGCAGGGGCCGATGAACACGTCGGCCTCAGGGCAGCGGCAAATCGTGCGCGTCACTCCCGAAAATACGGGGCGCAGTGCTTGGGTGGCTCAAGAATCCTGGGCGCCTGCCGTATTCCGGTCACGGTGAGGTGAAGGAAAAATGGCCGACAGTCTGCTATCGATTGGATCGAGCGCGTTGAGCGCGGCGTTTACCGCGCTGCAGACGACGGGCAACAACATTGCGAACGTCAACACACCCGGCTATTCGCGCGAGGTCACGAGCTTCACACCCCAGGTCCAGACCGACCTGGGAAGCATGTACGTCGGAACCGGGGTCGAAGTCAGTGCAATTTCTCGGGTGTACAGCAGCTTTCTGGCGCAGCAGACGAACCTGGCCCAAGCGATGGCGAGTCAGGCCGACCAGATGGCAACGTTGACCAGTCAGATCAACAACATGTTCTCCGACACGACTGCGGGGCTAGGCGCTGCGATCGACAACTTCTTCACGCAGCTGCAGTCTCTTGCTGGTGCACCCGGCAGTGCCGCCACGCGCCAGACGGCGCTTTCGGCGGCTCAGGAGATGGCCGGCCAGTTCAATGATGCGGCCGCCCAGTTGCAGTCCATGAACCAGAGCGCGACGCAGCAGATCCAGCAGCAAATCTCGACGGTGAACACGACGGTTGCGCAGATCGCCAGTCTCAACGACCAGATTTCCCTGGCGCAGGCGAGCGGCAACTCCCCCAATTCGCTCCTGGATGCACGCGACCAAGACATACAGACGCTCAACCAGGCGATCGGGGTGACGACCTCCACGCAAAACGACGGCAGCGTGAGCATCTATCTGGCCAACGGCCAGCCGCTGCTCGTGGGCGACAAGACCTTTGCGCTTACGATGGGCTCCGACCCGCAAAATCCGCAGAACATCATCGTTGGCACGAACGTGGGCGGCGCCATCGCGCCGGTCGATCCGAATAACAGTGGTGGCGGAGCGATCGGCGCGCTGCTGCAGTTTCAGCAGCAGACGATTCCTAACATCGAGAATCAGATCGGCCGGCTCGCGGTTACCTTGTCCTCGCAGTTCAACGCCCTGCAGGCGCAAGGCACGGACCTCAACGGTAGTCCGGGCAAACCATTTTTCTCTACCCCCAGCATCGCCGTCATCGCGGCGTCCACCAATCCGGATGCAGGCACGGTGACGGTCAATGCGACCTACAGCGACGTCACCCAGTTGCAAGCATCGAACTACCAGCTCCGGGTCCAGGGGTCGAACTACACACTCACGCGCATGTCCGACGGCACGGTTGTGGCCAGCGGCACAGTTGCTTCGCTGGGCAGCGCGCCGGTTGATGGCATGAATTTGAGTTTTGGCGGTGGAACGCCGGCGAGCGGCGATGTGTTCACGATTGAACCCGTGCAGTTGGGGGCGGCCGACATCAGTGTCGCCTTGTCGCAAGGCTCCCAGATCGCCGCAGCCAGTCCGATGCAGGCGAGCACGGCGCCCACTAACACGGGCTCGCTGTCGGTGGGCAACCTCGCGCTACAGCCGCTGCCGTTAAACCCCGGATCCAATCCGGCCAATCCCAACGCGCAGCTGCAAGACACGGTGACGCTCAATTTCACGAGTCCGAACTCTTACACCTATACGGACACCGCAACCGGCTACAGCAGTCCGGCGCAAAGCTTCACGGCGGGCCAACCGATCAACATCAACGGTTGGTCGTTGACACTCACCGGAACGCCTGCCAATGGCGATTCAGTGACTGTGGCGCCCAATGCAGCCGCGGTCGGAAGCGGGGACAACCGCAATGCGCTGCTCATGACACAGCTGCAAAGTCAGCCGCTGGTTAATGGCAGTACGCTCGACGCGGCGTACTCGGCGGTCGTTGCCAATGTGGGTGCGATCGCATCGACGGCACAGACCGACCAGACCTCCAAGGACGCGATTTTGCAAAACGCGACGGCGTCGCAAAGTTCGGTATCGGGGGTGAATCTGGACGAGGAAGCCTCCAAGCTCTTGCAGTTCCAGCAGCAATACCAGGCGGCCGCACAGCTCATTCAGGCCTCAAACTCGATATTCAACACGCTCATTACGGTGATCGCCGCGGCGCCGACGGCATAGCGCGCACCCGAGAACCCAGCGCCGATGGCTAGGAAGACATCATGATTCGCGTATCGACAGCGGACCTCTACTTGAACAGCATGGCCGCAATCAACTCGGATCAGTCCGCCATGATGAACACGACCGCGGAACTCTCCAGCGGCAAGCAGATCAATTCGCCATCGGATAACCCGGTGGGGGCGGGGCAGGCTGCGCTGCTGCAAAGCGACTTGACCCAATTGGGGCAGTACAAAAGCAATCAGGCGCAGGCGACCCAGCTACTCAACAACGCGTCTTCCACGGTCACGCAGGCCCTCCATGTGATGCAGTCCGTGAACACGACTCTTGTGCAGGCGGGCAACGGCACGCTAACCGATGCCGACCGCAGCGCCCTCGCGGCGCAATTGCAGCAGGACTTGAATCAGCTCGTCGGACTGGCCAATACGAGCGACGGCCAGGGCGGGTACCTGTTTGGCGGATCGGTAAGTTCGACACCGCCCTTTGTGCAAAACGGCAACCAGGTGACCTACGCGGGCGATACCCTCGTTCCGGCCCTGCAGATTTCCCAGACGCGCAGTGAGCAAGTGAAGTATTCGGGCGCAGCCGTTTTTATGTCCATGCCAACCGGCAACGGTACCTTTGCAACGGCTGCGAACAGCGCCAATACCGGCACCGGGGTGATTAGCGCCGGGACGGTGACCAATCCGAGCGCGCTCACCGGCGACCAGTACACGATCACCATACAGCCCGGCGGGGCGTCCTACACGATCACGCAGACGCCACCCGGAACGACCGGGCCCGCACAGCCCTACTCCAGTCCTACGACGCTGCCGATCCCGGGCATGGACGTGACATTGAGCGGCAATCCCAACGCCGGGGACACGTTCACGATTGGCCCGTCGACGAACCAGTCGGTATTTAGCGTGCTTGCCTCGGCGATCAGTGCCCTGCAGACACCCACAACCACGCCGGCGGCGGCCGGCCGGGTCAGCGCAGCGGTGACCACCGCCCTGGGAGGTGCGCAGCAGGCCATTGGCAGTCTGTCCACGACACAGGCCTCCATGGGCGCGCAATTGGCCGAACTCAACACCTATGCGACGGTCAACAGCGACCAGACGCTGCAGGACCAGACGCAGATGTCATCGATCGTGGATCTCAACTACGCGCAGGGCGCCTCGCAGCTCTCGCAGCAGCAGACGCAGTACCAGGCCGCGCTGCAGAGCTATGCCGCGATCTCCAAGCTGTCGCTCTTTAACTATATCTAGATAGCAATCCCCACCTTCCGGTATTCTTCGCCTGCGTCCCGGCGACGGTCGGCGCGCACCCAGGAGTCGTGGCGAGCACTCGGAACGGTCGAGCGTGGCGGATTCGATGACATTCGATCGCAGGTCGGACCCGGCCGCGTCGGCAACAGCGTTGACTGCGCCCATGGGAGGGGATCCCGGGCAGCCTCAGCTCGAGGCCGTACTCGCGCCGCCCCCGGCCACGCTCTTTGACGAGCTCCCCGACGGCGTCTGGCGCTTTGATCGTCGTTTGGTGATCGTGTATGCCAATGCGGCGATGGTGCAGGCCACCGCCGTGGCCTGGCGAGAGCTCATCGGCCATCGACTCGACCAGATCGAGCCGCTGCGGCAGTTTGCCCCGCTTTGGGAGGCGGAGCTAGAGGCGGCATTCGACTCGCTGGAGAGCCGCTCATTTAAGTTCACCTATCCGCACCCCAGCGGCGCGAAGAGCTTCGAAGTGCGGCTCTTCGTCGAGTGCAGCGCTCGCGGCGAAGTCTCGCATGTTACGGCGGTCGCACGCGATATCACCATACCACGCGGCGCCTTGCGCGCGAATCGGGCGGCCGACGCGATGGTTTCGACGCTGATGTCGAGCGCACGCATCGGCATGGCGATGCTCGATCGCGATCTGCGGTATGTGCGCTGCAACTCCTACTTGCTGCAGCTCCTTGGGGTCGAATCCGATCGGCTGCTGGGCCGCCGGCTGGACGAGGCTTTTGACCTTAGCGGTCAGCCCGATGTCATGCGCTCGTTGCGTCGCATGCGCGATAACGAGCTGCGCAGTTCGCACCAGGTCGAATATCAATTTTGTGGCGGCGACTATCCGTGGATTCGCGAACGACGCACGCCGCTGCTCAACGCCGCGGGCGCGTTCAACGGCGTGTTCGTCACCGTCGAACGCCTGGACCGCGAGCGGTTTGCGGAGACTTCTCTTGCGGCATTGCGCCATGCACTGGATCGTGCCGGCGAAATGATCCTCGAAGTGCGCCGGGACGGCGGGATCGTCGACGCTAACGAAACGGCGCTCACCCGACTAGGCTACAGCCGCGAAGAGCTCACCGGCTTGCGCTTGCGCGCCATCGATGCGGAACTCGACGACGAGCGCTTTGGCCGGATGCTCGATGCCCTTATGACTCAGGGCGAGTACCAGCGCGAAACCCGCTTCCGGACGCGCGCTGCTTCGGAATTTGCCGTCCACATGGTGCTGCAGCGCGTCGAGCACGCCGAGCGCGAATTCATATTTCTTTTGGTACGCGATGTTTCCGAGCGCAAGCGCATCGAGGTTTCCCTCGCGGAACACGGCGAGCGTCTGGCGACGATCTTCAACGAAAGTCCCATCGGCATCTTGCTGCTCGACGGCGAATTTCGGATCCGCCGGGTCAATCACGCGGCTTGCTCGCTGCTCGGTCAGCAGGAGGCCCAACTGATGGGGCGCGATCCCGTGGGACTGCTGCACGCCGACGATGTGCACTCGAGCCTGCGCGACCGGGAGCGATTCGCGCCGGCGGGCGCTTCGTTTACCGAGGACGACCGTCGCCTGATGGATCCGCAGGGCAATGTCGTTTGGGTGCGAATGATTTGGCGTGCCCTGGGTGCGGCCGACGCGCAGCGCGAATATCTCGTGGTTCTCGAGGACATCACCGACCACAAGCGCCTGGAGGAGCGGCTGCAGCGCCTGCTTGCCGAGAGTCGGCTGATTTTCGACACCGCATTTGTGGGCTTGCTGTTCGTGCGTGACGACAGCGTCGTGCGTGTCAACTCCGCGATGGAGGAACTGCTGGGTTGCGAACCGGGAACCCTGGTCGAACAGATACAGCTCTTTGCGCATCCGTCCGATCGCTTGCTGCTTTCGGGGTTGCGCGAGCGCTATGGCCAGATCCGCACCGCCGGCGGCTGCGAGTTCGAGTTGTACATGTATCGGCGCCGCGGCGACCCCATCTGGGTCGCGGTGCAGGGCCGCGCCGTGAATCCGGACCGTCCCGACCTGGGCTACATATTCGCTTTCGTGAACATCGACCAGCGCAAGCGTGCCGACCGCGAGCTGCGCAGCACCCTCAACGAGTTGCAGCTGATTTTCGACAATGCCCTTGTCGCGATCGTCTACGTTGCCAACGACCTCGTAATCAAGGCCAACGCCGCGGGCGAACGTCTCTTTGGCTTTGGCGCGGCGGATCTTCGCGAAGTGCATTTTGGTGCGCTATTCGCCGACCCCGGCGCCTGGCAGAGGGTGCAGGCGCAGTGCGCCGCGGAGACCGAAGCCGGCGAGGCGCGCGCCAGCGCCACCTTCGAGCTGCCTATGCGTCGGGCCGACGGCACGACATTCTGGTGTGCGGGCAACGTGCGCCCGATCGAGGCCGGCGCGCCCGAGCGAGGGATGATCGTAGCGCTTACCGACGTGGACCAGCGGCGCCGCTCCGAAGACGAGCTGCAGCGGGTGCGCAATTTCTTGGATCTGGTCATCGAGAGCCTGCCGGTCCTGGTCGCGGTGCGCGAGGCGCAAAGCGGGCGCTTCGTGAGCATGAATCGCGCCGGTGAGACCATGACCGGTTTGTCGCGTGAGCAAGTCATCGGCCGCACCTGGCAGGAGATCTACGGGCGGCCGTTTGCCGACCGCTATGCGGAGATGGACCGACGGGCCATCACGGAGGCCCGCCAGATGGAACGGCCGCGCGATTCTCTGTTGCGCTCCGATGGACGCAGCTTGACCGTCAATCAGCGCGTGGTTCCGATCTTCGACGATAAACAGGAGGGCCGTGGTCATGCAACGGCGCAATACGTCATGTCGATCATTGATGATCTAACCGGCGAGGTACTGGCCGAGACCGCATTGCGCGAGACCGAATCGCGGTTTCGGCAGTTCGCCGAGAACATCGATCAGCTTGTGTTTATCGCGAGTGCGGACCTCACGCAGGTGTTTTACGTCAACGACCGCTACGAGCAGTTCGTGGGCGCACCGGCCTCGGAGCTGCTTGCCGATGCGCGCTCCGCGCGCAAATACGTGCAACCGGAGGATCTCGTAGCGCTCGACCGTCAAATGCCGCGCCTGTTGGCCAAGATGCGCCGCCAGCGTCGCAGCGAATTCTTGGTTCGCGTCAACCATCCGACACGGGGCGTGCGCATGCTCAGCGTGCGGCTGAATCCGGCCCAAATCCACGACGGGTCGATCCGCGTGTTTGGCATCGCCGACGACGTCACCGAGCGCAAGGCGGCGGAGCAGCAACGCCTGGAAGAAGCGGTCATGCAGCGCGATGTACTGGTGCGGGAGGTGCACCACCGGATCAAGAACAATCTCCAGGGAGTCGCCGGCTTGCTGCAGCAGATGGCCAGTGCGAAGCCCGAGGTCGCCGCCACTTTGCACGAAGTCGCGGGCCAGATCCAGGCCATAGCCCAGGTGCACGGTTTGCAGATCGGCAGCGGAGGGACCCTGCCTGTGCTTGGCGTTGCCCAGGGCATCTTCTCCAATCTGGGCGCCATGTTCGGCGCGGACGTTCGCTTTGAGTCCGATGCTCCCGCGCTCTGGCGCTGGGGTCTGCCGGAGAACGAGGCCGTGCCACTGGCGCTGGTTATCAATGAGTTGGGCACAAACGCGATCAAGTATCGTTCCAGCCGCGAACTCGCGGTTGAGGTGCGCATCGCAACGCGTCCCGAGGGCATCGCGCTGCAGATCGACAATGCCGGTCGCTTGCCGCCGGGCTTTGATCTTGCTCGCGTCGTATCGGGTGTATCGGGACTTTCGCTGATCAAGGCCCTGTTGCCGCGGCGGGGTGCAAAATTGCGTATCGAGCAGCTCGGTTCCCTGGTACGCACGACGCTTGAGCTCGGCGTTCCGGCCATTCGCGAGGAGCTCGAATAAGGCGCCCCGCGGGCCGCCCGTCATCGCGGGTCTGCTCGCTCTCGAGAGAAGAATCATGAAGGACGAAACCCCGTTGGTAATGGTGGTGGATGATGACCGACTGGTGCTCGCGACTCTGTGCGCGGGCCTGCGCCAGGCGGGCATCGAGGTCATCGAGGCCGATAACGGCGACGAGGCGATTTTGCTTGCGCGTCGCCACAAACCGCAGCTGGCGATTCTCGACATGCGCATGCAAGGCAAGTCGGGAATGGATGTGGCCCGGTATCTCGCGGCCAATACGCGCACGGGTTTTTTGTTTCTCTCCGCATTCAGTGACTCGGCAACCATTGAAGAGGCCAACCGGCTCGGGGCCCTGGGGTATCTGGTCAAACCGCTCGACGTCAAGCAAATCGTGCCCGCGGTGCGCGCTGCGCTGGCGCAGACGGCGAGCCGTTCGACACCGGTGAACACGGTCAGCATGGCTCGCGGCGCGCGCGACGAGCAAGTCGCGATCGGAATTCTTATGGAGCGGCTGCGTCTGGACTACGACCATGCGCTCGAGGCGCTTCGCAACCAAGCCCGGCTGGAGGGCGCCAGCATCGAAGCGCTTGCCACGAGCATGGTCGAGGCGGCCAATCGGCTCAACTCAATCCCGCGCTAGCGGGGCTGGGTGCTGGCGAGAGCAGCCGGCGGTAGCGTGAAATAAAAGCACGCGCCTTTGCCCGGCTCGGACTCCGCCCACACCCGTCCGCCGTGTTTGCGTACGATGCGCTGCACGGTCGCCAGACCCACGCCGGTACCCGGAAATTCGTTTTGCGAGTGAAACCGCTGAAACAACCCGAAGAGCCGTTCGGCAAACCGCGTGTCAAATCCGACGCCGTTGTCGCGCACGAAAAACACGTCGTCCCCGTCGACGATGCGGTGACCGAACTCGATCAGGGCTTGGGGCACACGCCCGCTGAACTTGAAGGCGTTGCCCAGCAGGTTCTGCAATACCAGACGTAGCAAGACGGGATCTCCGTCGGCGCGCAGGTCCGGTTCGATGCGAAATTCGACGTTGCGACTAAAGTCGCTGGCACGCAGCTCCTCGGCGAGTTCCCGCACAGCGCGCGACAAATCGACCCGTTCGATTTCGAGCTCCCGCCCGGTTCGTCGCGACATGGCGAGCAGCGCATCGATCATGGCGTTCATGCGTCCGGCCGCGCCGATGATGCGCTGCACGTGCTCGCGGCCGAGCTCGTCGAGACGCGGGCCGTAGTCCTCCAGAATGATGTTGGCAAATCCATCAACGACACGCAGCGGCGCGCGCAGGTCGTGCGAGACGGAGTAGGAGAAACTTTCCATTTCGCGAGTAACGGACGCAAACTCGCGCACCCGCTCGTTTTGTTCGCGCTCGAGTTGACCCAGGCGCGCCTGGATCGCCGCGGCCGCGGAACCGTCGTGGCGGGCTGCAGTGCCGACGTAGCCCCGAAATGCTCCACTGCGATCGCGAAACGGCACCGCGCTCAGTCGCACGGTGACCTCGCCGGCGCCCGAGACGGGTGCCGTGACGGGGACATCGAAAAACGGCGTCTGCGACGCAATGGCATCGGCAATGGCCTGCGGTAGCGCCCCATCGCCGGGAGCCGCAGAGCCGGGAATACGCCAGAAATCGCGGCCTATCAGCTGGCCCCTATCAAACCAGGACGGTTGCTGGCGCCCGGCCTGCGCCCAGACGATGCGCATGTTGCGGTCGGCTTGCCACCACCACAGCGCCGAAGCGCCCAAGGCGCGCTGGAGAACCAAGAGTTCTCGCCGGCTGTGGCGCTGCAGCAAAAGGAGTACCGCCACCAACGCGGCCAGCGCCCCGCTGCATACCGCCAGAAAAATCTCCGTCATAAGCAACGGCTAGCCACCCGACTCGATCCGAAACGCTGCACAAACCCCGAGCATGCGCTAGCCATTGCCAGGGCGGTGGCCGTGGCGCGATCGGCGCGCCGCGCCTTGCCGGCGCGCGAAGCCATCAACGTGCAAGCGCATGTGTACGCAGGCCGCATTGTGCCAGTCGGCAAAGCTTCTGCGCAGCTGCGCGGCGGCTTTGGCGGTGGAACGAACAGCCCGGCCCGCCGGCGCTTTACCAGGCAATCTTCCTTTCAAGTTCGGCGCTACAAGGTCGAAATACTGTACGGCGGCATGAGGCCCGCTGCTGGCGTGGGCAAAAAAAGCCAATGGCAAAGCAGGACATCGAACCGTGGAACCGTGGCTCCGGAGACCGACCGGAGGCCGATTCCGCACGCGCGGCTCCAGTACCAGGCGCAAGCACACCGTCGGACGCCGCCACACCGACGGATACCGGCTGGGGGCCCGTGCCTCCGGTTGCGGGGGGCGCCGCCGCGGGACGGTTATCCATCGCGCGACGCATGCTTTTGCTCGCTACGCTGCCGGCGACCGTCTGCGCATTGGTCTTCGAGCAGCTCGGCCGGCGGGGCGCGGGCCCGACGCTGTCGGTGCTTGCCGCCGTGGCGCTCGCGGCGCTGGGTGGCGCCTATGCGATGCTCGAGGCGCGTCGACTGCGGCGGCCGATGCAAACGATGATCGAGCAGTGCGAGCAGCTCGCAACGCACTACTGCGGCCAGCTGCCGGCGCGCAGCCGCTGCGAACTCTCGACACTGGCCAGCGCATACGACGCAATGTCTGCGGCGCTGGTGACACACGCCGACACGTCGCGCCAACTGTACCTTGCCGAAGCGCAAAACGCCCTTGACCTGCAACGCCAATACGCGCTCATGCAAATGCTGCGCAACCTCGCGTCGGTGGCCAACAGGGGCGAGGCGCTCGAGAGTGCGCTGCAGAACTCGCTGCGCGAGATCGGCACTTACCTCGACTGGCCCGTGGGACGCCTGGTACTGGTGGCACGCAAAAAAACGGGAGAGGTCGAGCGCGAGCGCACGCACTGGTACGCGCCGGACCCGGTGCCGTTTTCCAATTTCATTGACGCGTCCGATGCCGGCGTCTCGGAGGTGGAGCGCAGCGGGCTGATCGGGCGCGCCCAGCAAAGCCACCTCTCCCATTGGGTCTGCGACTTGGGGCGCATGGACGGTTGGCCTCAGCGTGAGGTGGCCACGGCCTGCGGGCTGCGTACCGGTTTTGTCATTCCGATCAGCTCGGGAGCGGACCAGACCGCGTACATCGAGTTCTTTTCCGATCACCGCATCGAGGCCAGTGCGGAAATGCTCGAACTGGTCGAGGCGATCAGCGTGGAACTTTGGAACACGGCCAATCGCCACCAGTCGGATTCCTCCCTGCGCTGGCCGAGCGTGCGGGCGCGACGCCTCGCGGCAATTGCCGAGAACATGGAGGAGGCCATCGCGCTCGTCAGTGCGCAGGGGCGCATCGAGTGGGCCAACGGGGGCCTGACCCGGCTGGTGGGATTGAGCGCACCCCAAGTGATCGGAAAGGATCTTGCCGAAGTGCTGTTTGCCGACGAACCGTCCTCGGTGGCCGAATGCCGGCGGCGGATCGAAGCGGGCGCACGCACGCTGGGCTTGGTGCTGCCGACGCAGGCAGATGCCGCCAACGCACCGAGCTACGAACTGCAGGTGCAGCCCCTGCCTGGCGAGGGCATCGGCGCCGACGAGGCGTTCGTCGTCATTCGCGATGCAACCCACCAGCGCGCCACACAAGAGACGCCCGACAATGTGCCGGCCGGCGCCTGCCGGGAGGATGAGGCCCGACTGCGGTTGTTCGCCGAGATGAGCCAAGCGCTGCGCGCGCCGATCAACCAGGTGCTGGGCGTGGCCGATTTGCTGCTCTCCACCGCGCTCGATGAACGTCAGCGCGCCTTGGTCAACTCGCTTTGCCGACCGGCCCAGGCAATGTTGGGCAGCATGAGCGACATGCTGGCCTTATCGAGGTTGCGGTGCGGGCAACTGACGCTGCAATCTCTGGACTTCGATTTGTGCGCCGTGCTGGAGGATCTCGTCGAGGACCTGGCGCCGCGCGCCCATGCGAAGGGGATCGAGCTCGTCAGCCAAATCCCGCCCGGCTTGCCCGCGGCGGTGCATGGTGATCCGGTGCGGCTGCGCCAGGTTCTGGGCAAGCTCCTGGACAACGCGATCGAGTTCACCGAGCGCGGCGAAGTGGTGTTGGCGGTGCAGTCCCGCGTCGGAGACCAGGCGGAGGGCGCTGGCACCGATGGGCAACTCCGGTTCGTCGTGCGCGACACGGGGGCCGGAATGCGCCCCGAGACCCTCCAGCGGCTGCTTGAGCCGGCGGCGGCGGCGCAGATGCCCTCGTCGCGCCGTGCCGACGGCGCGGGACTGGGCCTAGCGCTGTGTCGCGGCCTGGCGCACCTGATGGGGGGAACTTTGTCCGCGTCGAGCCGGATCGGCGAAGGGACCCAGTTCCAGTTCGACGTGCCACTGCCCGCCGGCGATGCGGCCGCCGCCGCGCTCGCCGCCGACAGCGCACGTTCGGTGGCGGGCAAGCGGGTATTGATCGCCGAGGACAACCCGACCAATCGGCGCCTTCTGAGCGAGCAGTTGACTTCACTGGGCATGGACTGCGCGATTGCCGAAAACGGTCGCCAGGCGCTGCAGATGCTGCGCATCGCGGCGAACTCCGCAAGCCCCTTCGACGTCGCCGTAATCGATATGAAGATGCCATTCATGGACGGCGTCGAGTTGACGGAGAAGATCCGCGCGGACTCCACCTTGCGTTCGCTGCACGTGATCATGCTCACCTCGCTGGCCGGCTGGGAGGCGATGGCGCGCGCGCAGGCCGGCGGGGTCGATGTGTACTTAGCCAAACCCGTGCGCCGCAACGATCTGGTCGAGGCGCTCTCGACTGCCGTGACCGCGCAAACACCCGGCGCCGAACCGTCCGCAAAGATTGCGTCGATGGCCACCAATACGCTCGCTCCAGTGGCATTGCCCGTGCTCGCGACGGATCGGCCATCCGGGCCCGGGCTCCTGGCCGCCGGCGGCAGGGCCGCGCCTTTGCACAAGGTGCTCGAGAAGCGCGTGGTCGACGAAATCACCGCGATGCAGCGCAGCGGCACCAAGGACCACTTGGAGCGGCTGCTCGCAAACTACGAGAACACGTCCCAATCGCTCTTGCAGTCGGCGGATCGAAGCTTGGCGAACCAGGACGCACCCGGCGTCGTCCAGGCACTGCACTCCTTGAAGCGCGCCAGCGCAAACCTGGGTGCGCTGCGCTTTTCACGCTCCTGCGGCGAAATCGAGACCCTGGCGCGCCAGCAGCGCCTGGCCGACGTCCAGGCACGCTGGCCGGCGGTACAGACGGAGCACGATCATGTCCTGTCTGTTTTGCACTCGCTGATAGCCCCAGCCGAAAAAAGCGCGCAGGTCCGCTTGCAGGAAGTCGAACGATGAAACCGTTCGCGCTGCCGCCCGCCCCTGCGGTCTGCCCGCCGGCGCGCGCGATTCGGCGCGGGGATTGCGTGCTGCCGGTCGATAGCGATCCGTTGGCGCGCATGCTCGCTGCCGAGGCGCTGCGCGAGCGCGGCAGGCGCGTCATCGAGGCCGCTCACGGCGCCGTGGCGATGAGCCTATGCACACGCGAGCGGCCGCAGGTGATCGTGCTCGACGCGACCATTGTTGCGGACATCATCACGATGGCCAACGCAATGCGCCTGGGCACGGTCGCACAAGGCGTCCAAACCGCAGCACGGATGCATTCGTTCAGCGGGCAGGGGTGCAAGCAGAGGCAGGGGTTTCTTTTCTCCCGACGCCCGCCGCCCGAGGAATTCGTGCGGCTTGCCCGCGGTATCGGCATTGCTTGGGCGCCCGTGGTCACCGCCCGCGGCCGATCCGCCCGCGCGCCGCAGGGCGCACGGAGGTGTGCATGACGCCGGCCGGGCCGAAGCGCGGGCGCGCTCCCGAGCGGCCGCAGGCCCGTGGGTCGGAAGCCGACATGGCCGGTCCGGCAGCGGTCGTGCGGGAACTGGCCCGCGATCTTTTGCGCCAGAAGCGCCTCACCGTTGAGGAGGTGGGCCACGTTGATATGGCCCTGCGCGGAAACGACTGGTTGACAGTTCGATCGTACGTGGACGTGGGCTTGGCACGTCGTTCCCCGACGGGATCTGCACGCGGTAAGGCCGGCGGCGCTGGCTCGGCGCCGGCGGCCAGCGCCACGGAGCCGGCCGAAGCGGCGCAGGCCGCGGGGGAACGGGAGGCCATCACCGCCGGCTTGCTGCGTCTGGTTTTGCGGTTTTGCGACTCGCTGCCCCGACTGGTAATCAGCGACCAGAGCTTGGCGGAGCGTCTGGCTCCGATTCGTATGCTGTTGGGCGGGCGGCTTTCGGCGCAGCGTCTCGGCGAGGCCGAGGAACGCATTGCGTCGTTGCTCGATCAGCAAATTGAGATGCAGCGCAGCCTCGAGGAGGCCCGCTCGTCCCTGAAGGACATGCTGTCGATGATTGTCGATCGCTTGGGATCGGTGGGCAACAGCACGGCGCGGTTTCAGCAGCGTATCAGCACGTACCAGCAAGAACTCGTCGGCCAACCCGATGCCCTGGTCGTGGCGCGCGTTGTCGGAGGGCTGCTCGCCGACACCAAACAGGTCGCGGAAGAAATCCACAAGTCGCAACAGGATCTTGCCGAGGCGCGCCGCAAGGTCGAATCCTACGAGTTGCGGGTGCGCAGTCTGGAACACGAACTGGCGCAGACCGCGCGCATGGTGCAAAACGACCCGCTCACGCACGCCCTGAACCGGCGTGGCCTCGACGAGGTGTTCCGAATCGAGGTCTCGCGCTCCTCGCGCTACCGCGTTCCCCTGACGGTCGTCATGATCGATCTTGACGACTTCAAGGCCATCAACGACCATCTCGGGCACGCTGCCGGCGATCGCGCCCTCATTCACTTCGTTACGACGGCGCAGGCCAGCTTGCGCTCCACAGAGCTCATTGCGCGCACGGGCGGAGAGGAGTTCGTGGTCGTGTTTCCGGCCACCGGCCTCACGGAGTCGGTGGATGCGATCCGCCGTCTGCAGCGAGAGCTTGCGCGCAGCCGCTTTCAATTCGAGGGGCAATCGCGGGTGATGACGTTTTCGGGGGGAGCGGCGGCGTGGCGCGAGGGCGAGTCTCTGGCTCAGATTCTGCGCAGAGCCGACACGGCCATGTACGAAGCCAAAAACGGCGGCAAAGACCGCATCATCATCGCGAGTTAGGGCCGCAGCGCGTCCCCCGGCCGCGTGAGCGGTGCCTTAGTCCACCAGACTGTGCTTGATGGCGTAGTGCGTGAGCTCGGCGTTGTTGCCCATGCTCATCTTTTCTAGGATGCGCGCGCGGTAGACGCTGACCGTCTTGGGGCTGAGAGCCAGCGCCTCGGCAATGTCCGACAGCCGGTGGCCCGTGGCGATTAACTTGAGCGTCTGAAATTCGCGGTCCGACAAGCGCTCGTGTGGCAGCACCTGTTCGGGGGCGTGGAGATTCTCCACCAGTGCTTGCGCAATCTCCGGCGTGACGTATTTGCGGCCCGCGGCGATCTGCTCGACGGCTTCGAGCAGCTTTTCCGGCGCTCCGGCCTTGTTCAGATAGCCCGCAGCGCCAGCGCGAAACGCGCGCACGGCGTACTGCTCCTCGGGATACATGCTCACGACCAGGACCTTCAGGCGCGGCATCTCGCCCAGCAGCGTCTTGAGAATGTCGATGCCATCCTTGCCCGGCAAATTAACGTCCATGATCAGCAAGTCGACGTCGCCCACCCGGCGCAATAAGGTCCGCAGCTGGCCGTAGTCGCCCGCTTCTCCGGCGACTTCGATGTCCGCGTGTTCCGAGAGGATCTGCACGATTCCGCGCCGAACGATCGCGTGGTCGTCGACAACAATGGTCTTCAATGCCATAGGATTGCGTCTTGTGCTGTCACAGGGGGGTTGTCGCGCCCTCTTGGCGCTGCGCGTTTTGTGGTTCTGCGCTCGGGCTAATCGGGACGGAAAACATCACCGTGGTGCCGCGGCCGGGCGCGGAGCTGATTTCCGCCCAGCCGCCAAATCCGCGCGCCCGCTCGATCAGGCCCCGCAGCCCGAAGCCCGGAGTTGCCTGCAGCATTCCGGGGTCAAATCCGACGCCGTCGTCGCTGATTTCGAGCGTTACCTCGCCGGCCGCTACGAACAGCTGGACCGAGACGTGCTGCGCCTGGGCATACTTCGAAATATTTG
The DNA here is from genome assembly GCA_035625725.1 of Burkholderiaceae bacterium. Lineage (GTDB taxonomy): Bacteria > Pseudomonadota > Gammaproteobacteria > Burkholderiales > Burkholderiaceae_F > GJ-E10. The sequence goes on along the minus strand of DASPPB010000009.1, from coordinate 11,542 downwards.
ACAGCGATTCTTGCGCGACCCGGTACATCGCGGCCGCGCATTCCGCGGGCAGCGGAAGGTCTTCCCGGTTCGTCTCGAACGTGGCGCTGATCGAAGTGCGCGAGGCGAAGCTGCGTACCAACCACTGCAGGGCAGCGACCAGGCCGGCATCGAGCACCGGCGGTCGAAGATTGTGTTGGATCCGGTGGCTTGCGGCAACCGCCTGCTCGAGCAGACCCAGCATCGCCGCGAGCCGCGGCGCCAGCACGGGCTGATTCTGCCCCTGACGCGCCAGGCCCACCAGTTCAAAGCGCAAGGCCGTCAGGGTGGCACCGATGTCGTCATGGATTTCGCGCGCAATGCGATGGCGCTCTTCCTCTTTGACGGTTTCGAGGTGCCGCGTGAGCGCACGCAGTCGCGTCTCGCTTTCCTCGAGCGCCGCGGCTGCCTCGCGACCGGCCCGCCGCTCCTGGGCAGCCTGCAGGCTGCGCGTGAGGGCCGGACCGAGGCGAAAAAGCCGGGATTTCAAAATGAAGTCGTCCGCACCCGCTTGCAGCACCGCCACGGCCAGCTCCTCGGACATCTCGCCCGAGACGACGATGACGGGCAGGTCGGGATCGTAGGACTTGGCCACCGACAGGGCAGCAAGCGAATCGAAATGCGGCAGATTGTGGTCGGTCACCACCACGTCCACGGGTCCATCGCGAAACACGGCACGCATACCGGCCTCGTCCTCGACCCGCCGCGCACGCACCGGCCGCCCCCCGCGCGCGAGCAGTGCCAACAGAAGGTCGTAGTCCAGTTCCGAGTCCTCAACGACAAGGAGTTGGATGGGCGGATTGTCCAAGGTGGTGGTCATCGGCGCCTTTAATTCTGAAGCATTTTGCGCCATCGGTGGCGTCCGGGAACTGCGGATCGATTGGGTGCCTTTTTGCCCAATCGGCCGCGGCGGGTGTCGCGGAAACTACCTCGCAAATTACTCCCGGCGGGCGGGGTCAGGGCGAGCATGACGGCAAAAAGTCCCAGTGAATCAACGGTACCAGAGGCGGGTCGCTGCGCGGCCCAAGATTTTGCTGCGATCGAGGCCGATCTGGAGCAACTGATGGCGATCGTGAATGATGCCGCCGGACGCCTGCTGGGAAGTTTCAACGAATTCGCGCGCTTGGAAAGCAAGGCTGGGCGCAACCGGGAAGAACGCAAGCGCATCGAGCTGGCCATCGGCTCGGCGGTAACGGCGCTGCAATTTCAGGACTTGGCCTCGCAACTCACCGGCCATGCGCGGGATCGACTCCTTGCTCTGCAGATGCACCTGCGGGCTTTGTATGGCCAGACGTCCGAGGAGGCCGCGCGAGAGATGTGCGCGCGGCTTTCCCGGGCGCAAAACTGCTGCGGTTCGGTCGAGTTGTTCTAGGCGGCCGAAGGAAACGGCAAGGGGATTATCGATGCGTTCGATTCTTGCGGTAGATGATTCGGCCTCCATGCGGCAGATGGTCGCCTTTACGCTCAAGGCAGCGGGCTTCAACGTGATCGAGGCCGCCGATGGGCAGGAGGCGCTCGACAAAGCGCGCGAGGAAACGGTCGACCTCGTTCTCACGGACCAGAACATGCCGCGCATGGACGGCATTACGCTGGTCCAAAAGCTGCGCAGTTTGGCCAGCTACGCTGCCACTCCGATCCTGATTCTTACCACCGAGTCCAGCGCGGAGATGAAGGCCAAGAGCAAGGCCGCCGGCGCGACGGGCTGGCTCGTCAAGCCCTTTGACCCGGCAAAGCTGCTCGAGGTTGTGCACAAGGTCATCCGCTAGCACGGGCGTGAAGGGCGGGGGCACGATGCGCGTTTGGCAAGCGGCAGGCGGCGCGGTGCCGGCTTTGCCGGCGGCGTTGCGCGAGAACTCGCCGTAAGCAGCGGCTCGTCCGAACGGGTGCGAACATGGGCGAAATAAGCAATCGGGGTCTAGCGCAAGGCGAGTTCGACCTGACGCCGTTTTACGCCGTGTTCTTCGAGGAAGCGGCGGAAAACCTGGCAAACATGGAATCATTGCTGCTGGCAATGGACCTTCAGCAGCCGGGCGACGAAGAGCTCCATGCGGTGTTTCGCGCCACCCATTCGATCAAGGGCGGCGCCGCGACTTTCGGCTTTGCCGATGTCACGGCCTTGACGCACGAACTCGAAACCTTGCTCGATCGACTGCGCCGCCATGAGCTTGCACTGAGTCGCCCCATGGTCGACGTCTTGCTCGAGGCTGGCGACGCGGTGCGCGCCCAACTGGCGCGGCATCAGGGTCGCGGGCAAGACGTTCCGGACACCGTCGCGCTGGTCGGCCGCATCCGGCAGCTGATCGGCGCAGCGCCACCGTCTCCCGTCGGCGGCGCTGCCGTGTCGGCGCCAGAGGCGCCGGCCTCCGGGGCGACGCGCAGCTTGCGAATTCGCGTCGGGCCCCTCCAGGACGTATCGGTTGCGCAGAGTCTGGCCGAGCTGTTTCGCGATATTCCGTCGCTGGGAACCCTCGCACCGATCGACGAGGCCGAGGCCTGTGCCGGCGGCTACCAGCATTTTCTCGTGACCACGAACTCGACGGACCTCGAGCTCACGGAACTCTTTTCTTTTCACGTGGCCCGTGACCAGGTCCTCATCGAGGCTGCGCCCCCCGAGGTCCCGCCGTCGGCCAAGCCGCTGCCCGCGACCCCGACGGGTGCCGCGGCCGAAGCGTTCGAGCAAGGCGACGGCTACGGGTTCTTCCGCGACCCCGAAACCCTGAGGGCGGCCCAGCATGCGGCGACAAGTGCACCGGCGCACAGCCCCAAAGGTGCGGAAGCCCCGGGGCGCGAGTCGGCCTCGGCCAGGGCCGTGCAAAGCTCGCCGCCTTCGGAAAAAGCGGCGGCCTCCAGCCTGGACACGCAAACGCTGCGCGTTTCGGTCGAGCGCGTCGATCAGCTGATCAACCTCGTCGGGGAACTGGTGATCACCCAGGCAATGCTGAGCCAGCAGGTCAAGGACCTCGATGGCGGGCGCTTTCGTCAGCTGCAGATCGGCGTCTCCGATCTGGAGCGCAATACACGACTGCTGCAAGAAGCGGTGATGTCGATCCGGATGATCCCGATGTCCTTCGTGTTCAATCGCTTCCCGCGCTTGATCCGCGATCTGGCAGCCAAGCTCGGCAAGAAGATCGAACTCAAAATGGTCGGCGAGGCAACCGAACTTGACAAAGGTTTGATTGAAAAAATCATCGATCCGCTCACCCACCTTGTGCGCAACAGTGCCGACCACGGTCTAGAAACCCCGGAACAGCGCCGGGCTTCCGGCAAGACCGAGACCGGCACGATTACGCTGCTCGCCTCCCACCAGGGGGGCTCCGTCTTGATCGAAGTGCGTGATGACGGGCAGGGGTTGCGGCGCGATCGCATTTTGCAAAAAGCCCGTGAACGCGGCCTTCCGGTGCGCGAGGACATGAGCAACGAGGAGGTGTGGGCGCTGGTGTGGGAAGCCGGGTTTTCGACCGCCGAGGAGGTGAGCGACGTCTCCGGACGCGGCGTGGGCATGGACGTAGTGCGCCGAAACATCAGCGCTTTGGCGGGCAGCGTCGAGCTCGAGTCGGCAGAAGGCTGGGGCACGCGCGTCTGCGTGCGTCTGCCTCTGACCTTGGCCATCATGGACGGGATGAGTATCGGCGTGGGTGGCGAGACGTATATCTTGCCGTTGTCTTCCGTCGTCGAATCGATTCAGGTCGTACCGGGGATGATTCAGACGGTGGGGACGAGCGGACGCGTCGTGCGAGTACGTGACGAGTACCTGCCCGTGGTTTTTCTGACGGACCAGTTCGGCGTCTCGCGCCTCGCAACGGATTCGAACCCAAAAGCCGCCGCGCAAATTCTGGTGGTGATCGAAGCCGAGGGCAAGCGGATCGCAGCGATCGTCGATGAGCTGCTCGGTCAGCACCAAATCGTGGTCAAGAATCTCGAGACCAATTACCGGCGCGTGCGCGATATTTCGGGAGCGACAATTCTGGGCGACGGTCGCGTGGCCTTAATCGTCGATGTTTCGAGTCTGGTCAAGCGTGCGCGCCACTGAACATGATGCCGCGTGCGCATGGGGGCGGAGGCGGACGGCTTGTCTGCGCGCGAACTCGGCCCGTCGGCGTGCCCAAGAAGGCTGCGCAGCCGCGTAGCGGGGGTTAAGGTGGAAATGGCACACGACCCGATACCGGCGACCGAGAAGCTCGGCGAGTTTCTGACGTTTCGCCTCGGCACTGAGGAATACGGCATCGATATCTTGAAGGTTCAGGAGATTCGCAGCTACGACGCGGTCACGCGCGTGGCGGATGCCCCGGATTTTCTCAAGGGCGTGATGAACCTTCGTGGAGTCATCGTCCCCGTAGCCGATCTGCGCGTGAAGTTCCGGCTGGGCGATGTCCGATACGACGAGTTCACCGTCGTGGTCATTCTGAATCTCGCCCAGCGCACCGTGGGCGTCGTGGTCGACTCCGTAAGCGACGTGCTGGAGTTGTCCAAAGAGCAGGTCCGCAGCGCACCGGAATGCGATTGCGTGCTCGACGCCGAGTGCATTACCGGTCTGGCGACAGTCGGACCCGATTCGAGTGCACGGATGCTGATCTTGCTCGACATCGAGCGGCTGATCAGCAGCGCGCAGATGGGAATCGTCGGCCCGGAGGAACTGCGCACGACGGCCTGACGGCCGCCGCGAGGCGCGGAGCCGCACCATGGGTGCCCGGGACCAACTTACGCCACGGCCCGCGGCTTCGGCCGTGCGCACACGGGAGCGGCGCGAGTACGAGTTTCTCGAGAACGATTTCGAGCGTGTCCGGCGCCTGATCTACCGGCACGCCGGCATCAGTCTGAGCGACCAAAAGCAAAACATGGTCTATAGCCGCCTGGCACGGCGGTTGCGTACACACGGTATGGGGTCCTTTGGGCAATACCTGGACCGCTTGGAGGGCGACGCACAGTTTGGCGCAGCCGAGTATCAGGAATTCGTCAACGCGCTGACCACCAATCTCACGTCGTTTTTTCGCGAGCCACACCATTTTCCGATACTGGCACAGCACCTGCGAGGGTTGCCCTCGACGCGGGCGCCCCGGATCTGGTGCGCCGCGGCGTCAACGGGCGAGGAAGCTTTCTCGATTGCCATGACGATGATCGAGGCCACAGGCAGGCACTCGGCCGGTCGCGTGCTGGCCACTGATATCGATACCGAGGTGCTGCAGATCGCGCAGCAGGCCACGTACCGCCTCGAGGCGGTGCAGGCCTGCGGCAGGGAGCGGATGCGCCAGTTTTTCCTCCGCGGCCTCGGCGCGAACGCCGGCTTGGTGCGCGTACGCCCCGATGTGGTGAAGCGCATCGATTTCGAAGCGCTGAACTTGCGTCTCGAGCACTGGCCCCGTGTGCGGGAATTCGCGCCGCAGCTCGATGCCGTCTTCTGCCGCAACGTGCTGATTTATTTCGATCGCGAAACGCAACGCCAGATCGTGGGGCGCATCGTGCAACTGCTACGCCCCGGTGGGTTGCTCTTCGTGGGGCATTCCGAGAACTTCACCGACTGCGGCGCCTCGCTCACGCTGCTGGGCAAAACCGTATACCGGAGGAAGTAAGGTGCTGGCGACCCACTGCCCTGCGGCAACGTCGACACGGCGCGGCGCGCGAGCGAGGGCGCGCGCATGGGCGCCGCAGCAAGCGCGTGCCCATCCTTGCACGGCGAGCTGCGCCAGGCGGCGACGTTAATCCATGGCCAAGATCCGCGTTCTGATCATCGACGACTCGGCTCTGATTCGCAGCGTCTTGGCACGGGTCATCGGTGCGGCGATCGACATGGAGGTCGTCGGCGCTGCGCCCAACCCCATGGTTGCGCGCGAAATGATCCGCGCGCTCAATCCGGACGTACTGACATTGGATGTGGAAATGCCGCGCATGGACGGCCTCGATTTTCTCGAGAAGCTCATGCGCCTGCGCCCTATGCCGGTTGTTATGGTTTCGAGCTTGACGGAGCGCGGCGCGGAGACCACGATCCGAGCGCTCGAGCTGGGTGCCATCGATTTTATTGCCAAGCCGAAGCTGGGCATCGCTGCCGGAATTCAGGAGCTTGCTGCCGAGATCTGCGAGAAGATCCGTGTCGCTGCGATGGCTCGGCCGCTGCGTCGCATGGGCAGCACGCCTGCGCCCGCACCGGCAGCTGACAGCAATGTGTTGGCAGCGCACGCGGCGCTTGAGTCGACGCAAAAGCTCATCGCCATCGGTGCATCCACGGGCGGGACGGAGGCCATCCGCGAGGTGCTCACCCGACTGCCCGCCGACAGCCCCGGCGTACTCATCACGCAGCACATGCCTGCAGGGTTTACGCGCAGCTTTGCCGCACGCATGGACAGCTTGAGCCGGCTTGCGGTGTGCGAGGCCGTCGACGGCGAGCGTGTTTTGGCCGGTCATGTCTACATTGCGCCCGGCGATCGGCACATGCGCCTGTCCAAGAGCGGGTCGCAATACGTCATTGCGCTCGACGATTCGGAGCCCGTCAATCGCCACCGACCGTCCGTGGAGGTCTTATTTCGCTCGGTTGCGGCCATTGCCGGGCCCAATGCCTTGGGTGTCATGCTCACGGGCATGGGGCGCGACGGAGCTGCCGCCCTCGTTGAGATGCGCAAAGCCGGCAGTTTCAACATTGCCCAGGACGAAGCGAGCTGCGTTGTGTTTGGCATGCCGCGCGAGGCAATCGCTCTTGGCGCCGTCCATGCCGTGCTGCCGGTGACGCAAATCGCCTCGCGCCTCCTGCAGCAGCTCGCTGCCACGGGGGCGGGGCATCGCGGCTGAAGGCTTCGGCGCGCGCGCCCCGTGCCATGCGCGCTGGGCCTTGCGGGGTCCACAGCCGGCTTGCGTTGTGCGGGGCAACAGCACAAATAGCCACCGGGGTCGAACGCGCATAGCGCGCTGGGCGAAAGCCGTTTTGCGCCGCCAATCGGCCAAAAATGGCCGCCGGTCGCGGAGCGTTCAAGGCTCAAGCGACGCGGCCGAAACCCGGTTGACGGCTGTAGGGGCCTTGGCGGCGCTTGGCAAGTCGCGCCATCGGGCGATCACCCTTTACTCAAATAGACGGACGGCAGTTGTATGTACAAAGTCTCTCTTGACCCGATGCGAGCGCCGCGAGGCAGGGGTTTTACGATGGTGGAGCTGCTTGTTGTGGTGGCCATCACCGCCATCTTGCTCACCATCGGCATTCCTTCCTACACCTGGACGATCACCAACTATCGACTCTCCACCGAGACCAACGGGCTCGTAGGGAATCTGCAGTACGCGCGCTCCGAGGCGATCCGGCAGGGCCTCCCGGTCCAGATCTGCATCTCGACCAACGGCACAAGCTGCGCGGCAGGCGCCACATCATGGGCCTCTGGTCACATCGTGATCACGATGCCGATCGCGGGGTCGGGCCAGGTGCCAACGGTCATGCGCCTTCAAGGGGCTTTCACGGGAACCGACACGGCCACGGCCGCAGGCGTGAGTGCGGTTGTGTTTAACCGCGACGGATTTGCCGGCGTGCCGTCCGCGGTGTCGTGGAACGGTTTCACGAGTCTGGCCGCGCCGGTCGTGATCACGCTGCACGACGCGGCGAACTCCGCCGGCGTCGGTAGCTGCATCGTCGTCAACCAAATCGGTCAGATTTCGGTGCTTGCAAAGGGCGCCAGCGACCGCACCAACCCCATTCCGGTGACCTGCACATGAGCACCCGCAGCCGAGGTACTTCGCTCATCGAGGTTCTGGTTGCACTTGTCATTATTGCAATCGGCCTGTTGGGAATTGCGAAGATGCAAGCGCTGGCCATCGCCAGCACGCGCGTGTCTACGGTGCGCTCGCTGTTTGCCATCGAGGCCGCGAGCCTGGCTTCTTCCATGCACTCAAACCGCGTGTACTGGACAGGCGTGGGCTCGGGCGTGCCGACGTTCCAGGCGGGCGTCAACGGCGCCTTGCTGACGATTTCCACCGACAACACGCTACTCAATCCGATGCCGGACTGGGCAACGCATTGCGTCACCGCGGCCTGCGTGGGTGCGCCGATGGCCGAATACGACCTGTTGAACTGGGGCGCCGCACTGCAAAACGTGATGCCAACGGCGACCGGCTCGGTTGACTGCTCTGGCACTCCGGCGACCTGCACGATCACTGTGAACTGGACGGAGACCTACATCGGGCTTAACGCATCAACCCAGTACGCCTCCAATCAGGGCGCCGCTCCGACTCCAACCGCGGCGTCCTACTCGCTCGTGGTGCAACCATGAAGTCCGCGGCTGCGCGCAGCGCCGGCGCCTTGCGGCGTGCCCAGACGGGAATCGGTCTGGTCGAACTGATGGTGGTGGTGCTGATCTCGTTGTTCATGCTGGCCGGCCTTTTTTCGATCGTCTACGGCACGCGCCAGAACTATCTGGCGCAAAACCAGCTCGGGCAGTTGCAAGACAGCGAACGCCTGGCGATGACTCTGATTACGAGCGTGGTCCAGACCGGCGGCTATTTCCCCAATCCTACTGTCAATACCTTGAACGCCGCACTGCCGCCTTCCGGCAATTTCGCCGCAGGCCAGGCTTACTTCGGCGTAACGGGCGCGACGGGCGACCAGCTCTACGTGCGCTACCAGGCAGGCACGAACGACGGGGTCATGGACTGTAACGGCAACACGAACGGCACCGCCGCATCGATTGTTGACGTCAACTACTTCTATGTGGCCAACAACCAGCTCGTGTGCCAGGTGACGTCCAACGGGGTTGCCCAGGCGCCGCAGCCCCTGGTCAATGGCGTGACCGGCATGACGATTCTCTACGGCGTGAACGTCAACAACGACGGCAACAGTTCGGCCGAACAATACCTCAGTGCCGCGGCCATGACGCCTGCGTTCTGGAGCCAGGTTGTGTCGGTGCGCATCACGCTCACGTTTGCCAACCCGCTTACGCCGCAGACCGCCCCGGGTCCCGGGGCGGTCGCGGGACCCACGCTTTCCCGGACCATCGATCTGCTCAATCGCATATGAACTTGCATCCGACTCATGCGTCCTTGCGCCACCGCGCTGCGCGACGGGCGCACGGCTTTGTCTTGATCGCCGCCCTCGCGGTGCTGCTCATGCTGACACTGCTTTCGATCGGCATGTTCCGCAGCCTAGGGCTAGAGGAGCGCATCGCCGGCAATACGCGCGAGAAGGCCGATGCGTTTTACGCCGCGCAAAGCGCGCTGCAAAACGCGGAGGCGTGGCTGAGCGCGGGCAATGCGGGCACGGGGACCGCCTGCTCGGTAGTGGCTCCAACGCCCACCCCGCAAATCTGCACCACGGCCACTACACCTACCCAGCAAACCTTAGCGACCACGCTGTGGAACGCGACTTTCGGCACGACCTTCGTGCCGCCCGTGCTCAACGTCAACGGAAATGTGCAAGCGCAGATGACCGCGGCCCAGTACTACGCGGATCCGCAATACGCCATCACCTACCTGGGCCCGGACCCGGCCAATGCCAATGCCAACTTGTATCAGGTGACTGCAGAAGGCTTTGGCGGCACGCAGAACTCGGTTGCCGTGGTGCAGAGCGTGTACTCCGTCGGCACGGGAACCACGGTTGTGAGTAAGTAGTTCGCTTTGGCGGGATCGAAGCAGCGGCAAAACGACGTTGGAGGCAGCAATGAAGCGCAACAACATTGCAACGTGCAAGTGGATGGGCATAGGCGCCGCGACAGTCGTGGCTGCGCTCGTGCCCGCGTGGGCCTGGGCGCAGCTCGTTGTCTCTGAGGATTTTACCGGCACGACGATCAACAACAGCTGGACGGCGATCAATGGAGCGTGCCTGACGGCCGGCGCCGCAAGCAACGGCAGCATTCCCTCGTGCATCGGGCTGCGGTACTACACCACCAACGGCGACACATTCCAGGTGGGCGGTTTTAGCGGCTTCCTGGGCGACTCCTCGGCGCCGTCTTCCAACGCGTCCCAGGACCCCGATCCGGTCGGGAACGGCGCGCTGCGGCTGACCAACGGCAGTCCGAACCTGCTCACGGGCGGCTCTCCCTTCCTGCACGAGAGCGGCGCCATCGTATCGACGGCGCCCTTTAACGCGAGCAGCGGGGTGCAGATCACGTTCAAGACCGTCACGTACCTGGGCAATAACGGGGGTTCGGGCGGCGACGGCGCGGACGGGATCTCGTTCTTTCTCCTGGATGCGAGCCAGTACGCGGCGGGCTCGGGCTTGCTCGGGTCCTGGGGGGGAAGTCTCGGATACTCGTGCTCGAACAAGAACAATCCGTACACGGGCCAGGTCGGTGCCTACGTGGGCCTGGGAATCGATGAGTACGGTAACTTTCTCAACGGCGGACCCAACGGCTCGGGCGGCTACAACGACAACACCGCAACCGGTGTTGCTCACAACGGCTGGGGTTCCGGCAATTACCAGTGGAACCGCATCGGCCTGCGGGGTGCGGGCAACGTTGCGTACTCCTGGCTGAGCACGAACGCCGCCACGGCGGCCTACTACCCGACCACGCTGACGGCAGCGCAACAGGCCACGGCGGTCCAGACGACCTGCGAAACCGGTGTGCTGTGGAATTACACCAATCCGAGCGCTCCGGTTGATACCGGCATCGCGGTGGCCGACTATGCACCGATTCCCAACGGCAGCGCAGTGCTGCCCCGAGGCTTGAGCATCGCCAACGAAGCGGCGACCACGCGCAGCCAGGCAACGCCCATCTACTACGTGCTGAAGATCGACAGCACCGGTTTGCTAAGCCTGGCCTATTCCTACGGCGGCGGCTCGCTGACACAGGTTCTCACGAACCAGTCCATCACCGCCTCCAACGGCCCGCTGCCGGCGCAACTGCTCTTTGGCTTTGCCGGCTCCACCGGGGGCAGCGACAACGTCCATGAGATCTTGTGCTTTCAAGCCGAGCCGGCGGAGCAATCGGATGCCTCGACCACGGTGAACTTGCCGTTGGACAAACTTGTTACTACCGCGCAGGTCTACCTGCCCTCCTACCACACGAACAACTGGTGGGGTCAGCTCACCGCGCAAAACCTCACGCAGACCGGCACGTACACGCTGTCGGTCAGTACCGCCGTAAACTGGGATGCCTCGTGCGTGCTCACCGGCGGAGCCTGCCAGAGCATGAACAATACGAACGTCGGCGGTGAACTGCCTGCGCAGCGGACGATTGTGTCCTGGAACGGCACCAATGGCGTGCCGTTCGAGTGGGGCAGTTTGTCGGCAGCAGAGCAAAACGACCTCGACCCTTCGGCCGTGGGTTCCGGTACGAGTACCCGGCTCAACTACTTGCGCGGGGATCGCTCCGACGAGGTTCCCCCTACCGGGGCGGCGGGTGCACAAATCTATCGCGACCGCACCAGCGTGCTGGGCGACATCATCCACGCGAGCCCCTTCTGGGTCGGTCCGCCAGCCAATATCAACTATGAGGTGACCTGGTCCGACTATCTGTACCCGGGCGCGGTGGCCGCCGAGAACGGGGGCGCAAACAGCTACCAGAACTTCTACAACACGTACGCCAATCGCGAAAACGTCGTGTACGCGGGCGCCAACGACGGT
>DASPPB010000008.1:0-5006 GCA_035625725.1 Burkholderiaceae bacterium | reverse complement strand
GACCACGACTTCCACCGTCGAAGATCGGGCGCGCGAAGCGCTCGCGCGCTTCCTGGCAACGCTTCCCTGCCGTTCGCCAAGCGATCTGATGCGTCGGTCATTTCCTTTCGTGCAACTAGCCCCGGGCGCCGAACCACTCGGTTTTCTTGATGAGTAGCGTAACGTCGTGGGAGACCGACACAATGAAGAACCTTTTGGCGCGTCAAGGCGCCGCTCGACGGCTTCTCCGGGAGTTTGCGCTTCTCATTGCTGAGTTCTTCTGTCTCTCCTGGACGAGAAAAGACCCTAGCGGTATCTCAGAATATGGAGCGTTTGCCGCGCTTCGATGCGCACTGTCGGGCTACGAGAGTCCTTGCATGGCCGCCGTTGCGGCTGCGCCATCCTCCCATGGCGCGGTGCCTATTCGGGGCAGACGCCTCGTGGGAATCGGGTAAGCGACTCGCCCCGAGCCGCGAGGCGCCTCGCACACATATGCATCGAAGCGTCGAACCCGATGACCCAGAACTGCTCTGGCGTGCGAATACGGGCAGCGCGGGCGGGCGCACGCGTGGTTGCATTGCGACAAGAGCCCCAGAGTCTGCACACAAAACGCGCAGCGCCGCGGCCCTTGGCGCAAAGACATCAGACAGGCCGACCCGCACGGGTGCGATCGCGACGCGCACAAACGTCCGGGCCTGGGAAGGCGGTCTCCTACGGCGAAGTCGAATGGCCGACGGAAATTGCAGGGGCGGTCGGCCAGTTTGCGCCGGGTGCTCAAAACTCGGCCGCGTCCGGGCGGCTCAAGAGCGAGCAAAGGGCTCTTTGAGACCTTGCAGGCAGCGAAGATCTGGTGCGGTGCAGTATGCCGAGATGACCGTGAGAAGCCGAAGGCACCAGCGCCCTGCACTGCGCGCTTGCGGGCCGGTACGGGCCCGCAGTAGGACGCCAGCCGCCAAAAAGCCGCTGCGCATGGAGCGGATTTTTGCCAATCGCTCAGTGGTTATTGATCCGGCTGCGTTCTCGCAAACCCCCAAGCGATCGGATTGCGCGTTCGAACTCAGCAAATGCGAAGCGCCGGGTAGTCCGTTTGCCTTTTGCCGCGCCTACAATCATGTGTCCGCCGCGTAACGGCCAGCCTTGGGTCAAACGCAACGTTGACCTACGTCGATCGGGCGTGGCCTGCGCCGGGATGCGCCTCAAACTACAAGAATTAGGAGGCAATGTGTTCAGGTCGGCAGTTGCGGTGGCTTTGCTGGGCGCCGCGGCCCTCGCGGCCGCGGCGGAGGGTAGCGCTATTGCCACGATCGTCGAGGGCAAGCCCAGCGTCATACGGGGCCTGGTCCGCTTCGATGTCGTCGAGGGCCTTCACATGTCGGCGAACGATCTGGTGCGTACCGGCGAAGGCGCGTTCGTGCGCATCGAGTACGACGATGGCGCAGCGGTGGAGATCGGGCCCTCCACACTGGCACAGATCAATCATCCGTCCGTTCGCAAGCCCGGCTGCGGTGCGTTGTACTTGCTTTCGGGATGGATGAAGCTCGTCAATGGCAAACCCGACGCGTCGCACAAGGATGGCATTTGCGCGCCCGGAATTCAGGTAACGGACGTTTCTGGCACGGTGGTGCTGCTGATCGATACGGAAACATCCGCTCTATTTGTCGAGGACGGCAAGGCGCAGGCTATAGATCGGCGCAGACCTGGCAGCAAACCCTTTGCGCTCAAGCGCGGCGAGTACCTGGCCATCACGCCGGACCATCCTCCGACCCTGTTGGAGCGCCCGGTGACCGCCTTCGTGGATGCGGTGCCGCATCTGTTCCGCGATACGCTGCCAAACCGCTACGCTCAGTTTCAGGGCAAGCCGTCTGCTCCGCAACGCAACCGTGGGGCTTTCGGATACGCCGAGGTCGAACCGTGGATCAACGCTGAGGCCCTGGTTCGGAGTTCCTTTGTCGTCATGTGGCGCGAGAAAGCGGCGGAGCCGGCTTTCCGCGACGCCCTGGACCGCGACCTTAAGCGCCATCCGGAATGGGATCCGATCCTGCATCCGCCGCCACCACCGTCCGAGGCCAGCGCCGAGGCGGAGCGTCCAACCGCAATTCCACACAGCGCACCGAAGGGGCCTGAGGCGGCCAACGCCCCGGCACCACGCTGACGCAATCGCCGTTGCTGGAGGCCAAATGAAACTGCTCCTCAAGTTCAATCTGGTATTCCTGGTGTTGTTCTCGCTTGCAATTGGCGCATGTGGGCTCGTTAGCTGGGGCATGTTGCGGGAGAATGCTCAGGCGGAGATTGCCGAAAACGCGCGCCTGCTCATGGCCAATGCCCTTGCGGTGCGGGCGTACACGGTCAAGCAAATCAAGCCGCTGCTCGATACGCAAATGAAGTACACCTTCTTGCCGCAGTCGGTGCCTTCGTATGCAGCCACCGAGGTCCTGAGCAACTTGCGTCAGAAATATCCGGACTATGCGTACAAAGAGGCCATGCTCAACCCGACCAACCCGCGCGACCGTGCTGTCGACTGGGAGACCGACGTCATCAATCAGTTCCGCAATGGCAGCGCAAAGGAGATAATCGGGGAGCGGGACACGCCCGCGGGCAAGTCGTTGTTTTTTGCGCGACCGATGATCATTTCCGACGGCGCCTGCTTGCCTTGCCACAGCACTGTCGAAGCAGCGCCGCAGACGATGATCGAAAAGTACGGCACCGCCAACGGTTTCGGCTGGAATCTGAACGAGACGCTCGGCGCTCAAATCGTCTCCGTGTCCTCGGATGTGCCGCTGGCACGTGCGCGCAAGACCTTCACGACCTTCATGGTGTCGCTTGCCGGAGTGTTGATCGTTATCGGTTTTGTTCTTAATTTGCTGCTGTGGTTGATGTTCATACGGCCGGTGACGCGGATCTCCGCGTTGGCCGATCGTGTCAGCATGGGTGAGCTCGAGGCGCCTGACATCGAGATCAAATCCCGCGACGAGATGCGCACGCTCGCCGAATCGCTGGCCCGCATGCGCAAGAGCTTGCTGCAGGCGATGAAAATGTTGGAGACCTAGGGGCCTCCTTACCGACGAGCCGTCTGCCTAGCCCATGCAACTAACGCCCCCGCAAGCACCGATCCCGGAGCGTCTGGGCAAGTACCCCCTCTTAGGCCTCGTTGGCAAGGGGGCGATGGGCGTCGTCTACAAATCGTTCGATCCGATCATCAAGCGCGCCGTGGCGCTCAAGACCATTCGTCGGGATCTGGTCGAGAGCGATGAGCGCGCCAGCTTCGTCTCGCGTATCCGTAACGAGGCGCAGGCTGCTGGTGGGCTCACGCATCCCGGGATCGTCGCTGTCTACGAGTATGGCGAAGAGGGCGAGTACGCGTTCATCGCGATGGAATTCGTCGAGGGCAGCAGTCTGCGGCAGTACTTCGATCACAAGGTCCGCTTCAACATCGTAGACACAATCAGCATCCTGTCGCAGCTGCTCGATGGGCTGCACTACGCCCACGAACGCGGGGTCTGGCACCGCGACATCAAGCCCGGCAACATCATGATCATGAACAACGGGCGCATCAAAATCGCCGACTTTGGCATCGCGCGGATCCAATCTTCGACATTGACGCAGGTTGGCGCCATCCTGGGCACGCCGGGGTTCATTGCGCCAGAACTCTACCTGGGCGTCGACTGCGACTGCCGGGTCGATGTTTTTGCCGCCGGCGTCGTCGCCTACCAGTTGCTTGTGAACGTCGCGCCCTTCAGCGGTCCACCCGAAAACGTCATGTACAAAGTCTGCTACGAGACGCCTGTTGCTCCCTCGGTGGCGGCGAAGGATCCGTCGCTGCAGCGCTACGACGCGCCGGTCATGCGGGCGCTGGCCAAGCGGCCGCAGGAGCGCTTTGCCAGCGCTCGGGAGTTTCGCGATGCGCTGATGCAGGCGCACGGGGAGGCCATCAGCCCGGCGGTGTCGGAGGAAACGATCATCGTAAATGCGCGTCAGGTCGTGCCGCTGCGTGCGGGCCCCGAATCCTCGCGGCCCGCGCACGGCCGGGCGCCCGGTTCGACGCCGGCGCCGAAGTACCGATCGGCGCCATCCATCTCTACAGCCAGCCTCGAGGCGGCTGGCTGGGACATGGAGCATCTGGCCCGCATTGAGCGCCACCTCGCGCGATTCATCGGACCAGTCGCCAGGGTCATGGTCAAACGCGCCGCTGCGCAGTCGCGCGACACGTCGGAGGTTCTGCACTGGCTCGCCCAAAACATCGCCTCGACGGTCGACCGTGCGGAATTCCTCAAGCTCGGTGCCTTGGCGGCGCCGCCGGTGACGCTGGGCCGCTCAACCACGCTCAGGCCCGCCGTTGGCGATACGACCCACGAGGTCCGAGCGGCATCACCGCAAACCGTACCGGAGGCGCCGGGCCGTCAAGGTGTGGCCTCGCGGCTGGGACCGACGGGCCCGCCACTTCAGGCGGCGCCCTCCGCGGAAGATATCGAGCGCGCGACGCAACTGATGGCCTCGCGCGTTGGACCGATTGCCTCGGTCATGGTGAAGCGGGCTGCGGCTGAGCCCGGCATCACGCGCGAGGGCCTCCTGCTGGGCCTTGCCTCCCACTTGACGGATGACAAGGACCGCGCGGCATTTCTCGCGCACTTCGGACTCATCGGGTAGCGCCCGCGCAACCGGCATTCGTCGCCAGCCAGAGGATCAACGCAGGGCTTGCATCAGCTAGGGGAATCCGGCGCCGCAAGCCGATGACGGCCCGGAGCGCGGTCGGGCGGACGCAAGGAGAGGCCACCCCGCACAGGAGCTGGGCCGAGCGGCTAGGCATCGCCGTGGCGCGGCCGTAAACTGGGCAGCGGGAAGGTTGGCGCCAGTCCGCAGCCGTGGGCCGGCGGCGCCGCCGGGGAGGCGCTGATGGAAACTAGCAAAAGGGTCCTGCTCGTCGAGGACCACGACCTGATCCGTCTGGGCACCAGCGTGCTGCTCCAATCCCTGGACCAAGTGCGTTGCGAGATCCAAGCCTGCCGTTCGCTCGATGAGGCGCGCAGCGC
>DASPPB010000007.1:0-59917 GCA_035625725.1 Burkholderiaceae bacterium | reverse complement strand
TATCGGGCGGCCTATGGCATCGCCTGGCAGACCCCGCGCTCCCACTTGCTGCCCAATGCGAGCATCAATCGGGTGCGGGCGCGCCACCCGGGGCCGGCCTTCACGGTGTGCTCCTGGGCCGAACGTCAACACCTTGATGAGCCGCTGGACGAAGTGTCCTGAGCGCTAGAGCCTTGCCGGTGCCGCGGGTTTGCGCTGGCATAATCGGCTGCCCGGCTCGCGGGTGCGCGCTGCCGCGACGATCGGCATCGCGGTGCGTTGCGCCCTAGATCTTGCCGCGATCCTCCGGGACCACGTCGACCCCCATTGATTCGTTTACGAGGTGTGCCGCATGTTCGACCGAACCCTGACTCTAGAGCGGACTGACCCTGAGCTGTGGGCTGCCATCTGTGCCGAAAATCGGCGGCAAGAGGACCATATCGAGCTCATCGCCTCGGAAAACTACGCGAGCTTCGCGGTGATGCAGGCGCAAGGATCGCAACTCACCAATAAGTACGCCGAGGGCTATCCGGGCCGGCGTTATTACGGCGGCTGCGAGTTTGTCGACGTCGCCGAGCAGTTGGCGCTCGATCGTGTCAAGCAGCTCTTTGGTGCGCACGCGGCCAACGTTCAACCCAATTCCGGATCGCAGGCCAATCAGGCGGCGTTCCTGGCGGTGCTCAAACCCGGCGACACCATTTTGGGGATGTCTCTGGCAATGGGTGGGCACCTGACGCACGGCTCTCCGGTGAACATGAGCGGCAAGTGGTTTCACGTCGTGAGCTACGGCTTGAATGAGCGCGAGGAAATCGACTACGACGAGGCAGAACGCCTGGCGCATGAGCATCGACCCAAACTCATCTTGGCCGGCGCCTCGGCCTACGCGCTGGCGATCGATTTTGCGCGCTTTGCACGAATTGCGCGCGACGTCGGAGCTGTCTTCATGGTCGACATGGCGCACTACGCTGGGCTCATCGCCGCTGGCGTTTACCCCAATCCGGTGCCGCACGCCGATATCGTGACGTCGACAACGCACAAGAGCCTGCGCGGGCCGCGGGGGGGCTTCATCTTGATGAAGCCCGACTACGAAAAGGCGGTCAACTCGGCCGTGTTTCCGGGTCTGCAGGGCGGACCGCTGATGCACGTGGTCGCCGCCAAGGCCACCGCGTTTCGGGAGGCTCTGACGCCGGAGTTCAAGACCTACCAGCAGCGGGTGCTGCGCAACGCGCAGGCGATGGCGCACACGCTGTCCGAGCGCGGCTTGCGAATCGTCTCGGGACGCACGGAAAGCCATCTCATGCTCGTTGACCTTCGTCCCAAGAACATCACGGGTAAGCAGGCCGAGGCGCTGCTGGGTCAAGCGCACATCACGGTCAACAAGAACGCGATTCCCAATGACCCGGAAAAACCCATGATCACGAGCGGCATCCGTGTCGGTTCTCCGGCGATGACGACGCGCGGCTTTGGCGCTGCCGAAGCGATGTCCACGGCCAATCTCATGGCCGATATTCTGGAGCGACCCGATGACGCGGCCGTTGCCCAAACCGTGCGGCAGAAGGTCGCCGAGCTCACGCGCCGCTTCCCGGTATACGTCTAGCGCGGCGGGAGCCCGGAGGCGCGCCGGCCATGAAGTGTCCCTTTTGCGCGCACGCTGACACCCAGGTCATCGACTCGCGCGCTTCCGACGAGGGCGCGACGATCCGAAGGCGGCGCCGATGCCTCGCGTGCGAGAAGCGCTTTACGACGTATGAGCGCGTCGAGCTCGCCCTGCCCACGATCATCAAGCGCGGAGGTAGCCGCGCCGAATACGATCGCGGCAAGCTGCGTGCGTCGATGCTGCTGGCCTTGCGCAAGCGTCCCGTGCCGCGCGAGGCGGTGGAGGATGCCATTGGGCGCATCGAGGACCGGTTGTTGAGCGCGGCCCAGCGCGAGATCAAGAGCGAAAAGCTCGGGGAATTGGTGATGCGCGAACTCAAGCGCCTCGACAAGGTGGCGTACGTGCGCTTTGCCTCGGTGTATCGGAGCTTCGAGGATATCGACGAGTTTGCCGAGGCCGTGCGCGAAGTACGGCCGAGCCGCCGGCGTCGTGCCTGAGCACCCGGACGCCCTGGTGAAAGGGGGGCTTGAAACCGGCCGGATGCACCCCACTTAAGGCCGGTAAGGGGACTGGTGCCCCGTCGATCAACAAGATGGGAGTTGCGAAATGAGTTCGATTATCCGCCGGGAGCCTTTGGGCTCGCTGTTTGACCAACTGTTTTCCGACTATTTCAATCGGGGCTGGCCGCTGTCAACGCGCTCGGAAGATGCGCCGGGGGCGACACTGCCGCGCATGGATGTCGTCGATAAGGGCGATCGGTACCTCGTGACGCTCGACATTCCGGGCGTGAAGAAAGAAGACATTCGCGTGACCGTGGAAGGCTCGCGCGTGGCCATAGCGGCCGAGAGCAAGTCCGAAAACGAAACCAAGCAAGGCGACAAGGTGCTCTACACCGAGCGGCGCGTCGCGAGCTACGCGCGGGCCTTTGAGCTGCCGGTCGAGGTGACCGAAGAAAACGCCGATGCGAGCTATGAAAACGGCGTACTGCGCCTGACGCTGCCCAAGCGGGCGCACGTGGCCGGTCGCCGTCTGACAGTGCGCTAAGCGCTGACTGCGCGTCTGCGAGGCGGCGCGGCGCCGCCTCGCAGCGAGAACTTCTCGGCTGGTGCCCGCGCATGCTGCGGGCACGGCCCGACGCGTGCCGAAGCGGCGCGTAGAATCGGCGCGCAGTATGTATTCCGAGTTTGATCATCGATTCATGCAGCTCGCCCTGGAGTTGGGCGAGCGTGCGCTCATGTACGCGACGCCCAATCCGCGGGTGGGATGCGTGGTCGTGCGCGACGGGCGCATTCTGGGCGAGGGTTTTACCCAGCGCCCGGGCGGCAATCATGCGGAAATCGAGGCGCTGCAGGAGGCGCGGCGCCGCGGCCACGACGTGCACGGCGCGACCGTCTACGTCACCCTGGAGCCCTGTTCGCACTTCGGGCGCACGCCGCCTTGCGCGACCGCCCTGATGGAGGCGCGGGTCGGCCGTGTCGTGGCGGCGGTCGAGGACCCCAACCCCCAGGTCGCCGGGCGCGGGATGGAAATGCTGCGCAGCGCGGGCATCGACGTGCGCTGCGGACTGCTGCGCCAGGAGGCCATCGAGGCCAACGTCGGCTTTTTCTCGCGCATGAACCGCGGCCGGCCCTGGGTCCGCGTCAAGATCGCTGCGAGCCTCGACGGGCGTACCGCCCTGGAAAACGGGCTGTCCAAGTGGATCACGAGCGAGGCCGCGCGCACCGACGGCCACGTCTGGCGGGCGCGCTCGTGCGCGGTCATGACCGGAATCGGTACCGTGCGCATCGACAATCCCTTGCTTTCGGTGCACCGGATCGAGACGGTGCGCCAGCCGCTGAAGATTCTGGTTGACAGTCGCTTGTCGATCGAGGAAGACGCACGATTGTTTGATGGCAACGCTGTGCTGGTGGCTTGCGCGCAGTGCGACGAGACGCGGGCGGCGCGCCTGCAGCGCAAGAACGCGCAGGTCTTTGCGTGCGGGGCCGCGGACGGGCGCATCGACTTGTCGGCCCTGATGCTCGAACTGGGCCGGCGCGGCATCAATGAACTGCAGGTAGAGGCGGGCGCCACGCTCAGCGGTTCGCTGCTGCGCGAAGGCTTGGTCGACGAACTGCTGCTGTACCTGGCTCCGGTGCTCATCGGCCCGGGCCGGGCAATGCTCGATTTGCCGAAGCTCGATGACTTGGCGCAGGCGCGAAGCCTGCAGCTGCACGACGTCGCCCGAATCGGCGCGGATCTGCGCGTGCGTGCGCGATTGCAATAGCCGTGTTCACCGGTCTCGTCCAGGCGATTGGAAATATCGTATCGGTGCATCCGCTGCAAGGGGGCGTGCGCATCGAAGTCGAAGCCTGCGCTCTTGCACCGCGCGTTATCGCAACGGGCGACAGTATTGCGGTCAACGGGGTTTGCCTGACGGCGACCCGGGTCGAGGCTCTGCGCTTTGCCGCCGACGTTTCGCGCGAGACCTTGTCCAAGACGACCGGGTTGGATTCTTGCCACGCAGTGAACCTGGAGACGTCGCTCGCGTTGGGCGACAAACTGGGCGGCCACCTGGTGTCCGGTCACGTCGATGCGGTGGGCACGGTTGTGCGTTGTGCGCCGGTGGCCGAGTCCGTCGAGCTCGTGGTGCTGGCTCCGCCCGCGCTTGCGCGCTACCTGGCGACCAAAGGATCGGTTGCCGTCGACGGGGTGAGCCTGACAATCAATCGGGTCGCCGACGGCGCCAGCGGGCGCGGGCCGTCCGCTCGGCCGGGTGCGGGTGCCGCGGCCGGATCGGAAATATCCATCAACCTCGTTCCCCACACGCTCGGGGCCACCACATTGGGCGGGCTTGCGCCCGGCTCGCACGTGAATCTGGAGGTCGACCTGATTGCTCGCTACGTTGCGCGCATGCTCGATGTGGCCGACGGCGGTTCAGACGCCGGGCCCGAAATTCCCTAGAATCCTTCCACGGGCGCTGCATTCGGCGGCGCCGTCTTGCGGGTTCGCGCTTCGGGCCCGTAGCCTGGAAGGCAACACCATGCTGACCGCTGTTCCGAACAGTGCGGCCGAACCGGCTGGCGGCGAACCGTCGGCGATCACCTCCACGAGCGAGCTCATCGAGGAGATTCGCAATGGGCGCATCGTCGTGCTGATCGACGATGAGGATCGCGAAAACGAGGGCGATCTGGTATTTGCCGCCGAATTCGTCACGCCGGAAAAAATCAACTTTCTTGCCAAATACGGCCGTGGCCTGATCTGCATGCCGATCACGGCCGAACACGCGCGCCGCCTCGAGCTGCCGCCGATGGTCGGCACCAACCGCAGCGTGCAGGGCACCAACTTCACCGTTGCGATCGAGGCGGCCGAGGGTGTAACGACCGGTATCTCGGCGGCCGACCGAGCCCACACGATTCGGGTGGCCTCGCGTCCGGAGGCCAAACCGGGCGATATCGTGCAGCCGGGCCACGTATTCCCGCTCGTGTCGCAGCCCGGCGGCGTGTTGGTGCGCGCCGGTCACACCGAAGCGTGCTGCGATCTGGCCCGACTGGCGGGACTGCACCCGGCCGCGGTGCTGTGCGAGATCATGAACGAGGATGGCACCATGGCCCGGCTGCCGGATCTGTTGCGCTTTGCGCAGCAGCACGGGCTCAAACTCGGTACGATCGCCGACCTCATCGAGTACCGCGCAGCCCACGAGTCGATGATCGAGCGGGTGACGCAGCGCCGACTGCGCACCTTTGCGGGCGAGCTCGACCTGGTCGTCTACCGCGACAAACCCAGCGGCTCGACCCACCTCGCGCTGGTGCAGGGCACGCCCGGCCCGGATCACGAGGTGCTGGTGCGCGTGCACGAACCGCTGTCGGTGCTCGACCTGCTCGAGGTCGATCGTTCGAATCATTCCTGGCCGCTGGACAAGGCGCTGTCCATGATCGCGGCCTCCGGCTGCGGTGTCATGGTGCTGTTGAACTGCGGCGAATCCAGCGAGCGACTGCTCGAGCGCGTTGTCCCACCACCGGCGGAGTCCGGGGCCGAGGCCGGCCCGCGCCGCTCGAGCGAGCGCCACGACCTTCGCACCTATGGCGTAGGGGCGCAGATTCTGCGGGATCTGGGTGTCACGCGCATGAAGCTTCTGGCCAAACCGCGCAAGATGCCGTCGATGGCCGGGTTCGGATTGGTGACGACCGGGTATTTGGAAAGCTAAGTTCTTGGGAAAGCGAATACACCATGGCACTGGACACTATTGCCCCTAACCTCGATGGAGCCGAGCTGCGCATCGGCGTGGTGCAGGCACGCTTTAACGCGTGGGCCGGCGAAGCCCTGCTCACAGCGTGCCTGCGCGAGCTCGCCAACCTGGGTGTCGACGAAGACGACATCACGGTGCTCACCGTGCCCGGTGCGCTGGAAATACCCCTGGCCTTGGCCACGCTGGCGTCCAACGGCGACTTTGACGCGCTCGTTGCCTTGGGCTGCGTGATCCGCGGCGAGACCTACCATTTTGAAATCGTCGCCCAGCAATCGGCCGCTGGCGTTGCGCGCGTGGCGCTTGATCATCGACTTCCCGTGGTCAATGCGATCCTCACGACCGAAAATGACGAGCAGGCTCGCACCCGCGTGGTCGAAAAGGGCACCGAGGCGGCACGCGTCGCCGTCGAGATGGCCAACCTGCTCTGGGCCTTGGAGGAAGATGGCAGCGAAGACGCCGAATGAAGCGCCTGCCGCTGCCCCGGGGCCGACACCAGCGGGATCCCGGCGTGCGCGCCGGCAAGCGCGCTCCTTGGCGCTGCAGGGTCTGTATGGTTGGTTGCTGGCCGGTGGCGAGGCCGAGGACATTGCCAAGCGGCTGCTCACGGCCGAGCAACTCGCCAAGGTCGACGTGACGTTTTTTCGCGAGCTCCTCGGTGGCACGATCGGTGCGGCCCGGGAGCTGCGGGAGGAATTTGTCGGCTTGGTGGACCGGCCGGTTGCGGCGCTCAGTCCGATCGAGCACGCCTTGCTGCTCATGGGCGCCTACGAGCTCAAGCACTGTCCGCAGGTTCCCTACAAGGTTGCCATCAACGAGGCGATCGAACTGGCCAAGACCTTCGGCGGCACGGATGGCTTTCGCTACGTCAACGGCGTGATGGATAAGCTCGCGGCCCGGCTGCGAGGCGCCGAGGTCCGTGCCGCGGAGCGCGGCGCGGCCTAGCGGCCGCGCGGAGAAGACCCCGGGAGGATGCCGTGACGCAGTTGGGCGAGTTTGCGCTCATCGCGCGCTATTTCACGCGCGGCTGCGCCGAACGTCAGGGCGTGGGCGATGACTGCGCCTTGATCGATGTGGACTCCCGGACGCTTGCCGTCACCACCGACATGCTGCTCGAAGGCGTGCACTTCCTTCCCGACGCCGATCCCGAGGCCCTTGGCCACAAGGCTCTGGCCGTGAATCTCTCGGACCTGGCCGCGGCCGGGGCTCGCCCGCGCTGTTTTTTGCTGGGCATCGCAATGGCGCAAGCCGATGAGCAGTGGCTCGCGGCGTTTTCTCGCGGGCTCTTTGCGTTGGCCGAGCAGCACGCCTGCGCGCTTGTCGGTGGCGACACTTCGCGTTCGCTGCCCTCCGACCGAGGGCGGACCGGGCCGGTTTGGATCAACATTGTGGCCATCGGCGAGGTTGACCGCGCCTGTTGCCGGGGCCGATCCGGCGCTCGGCCGGGCGACGACATCTGGGTTTCGGGCAGGCTGGGCGAAGCGGCCCTTGCGTTGGCAGTTCGCCGCGGAAAAGTCGACATACCCTCGCCCGCGCGCGAACAATGCTTTCGTCGCATGGACCGACCCGAACCAAGGGTGGCGTTGGGTCTCGCGCTGTGCGGCCTAGCGAGCGCCGCCATTGATCTGTCCGACGGACTGGTGGGCGACTTAGGCCACGTACTGGAGCGCTCCGGCGTCGGCGCCGTGGTCGATTGGCCGCAGGTTCCACGCGCAGACGTCTTTGCGAGGCTCGATGTTGCGTTGCAACAACAGTTGGTTCTCGCCGGTGGAGATGACTACGAGCTTCTGTTTACTGCGCGGCCAGCGGATCGACAGGCCATTGGCGCGCTGTCTTGCGACGCAGTCCCGCTCACCCGCATTGGACGCATCGACGCGGCGGCAGGCTTGCGCATACTCGATGGCAGCGGAGCGCCGATCAAAGCTACACTGCACGCATTCGATCACTTCGCAGCAGAAGCGTGAGTCCGGCGCGCGACCCACGGGCGCGCAGCGTGCCGCGCGACTGCTCGGGACGCGGACCGCGCAGGCATCAGCGCCATGGCTTCCGACGACGACAAGACTCCTCCTCGCGGTGAGCGGGCTGGCGGGCGGCCAGGCCTGCGTTTCTTGCTTTCCCATCCGGCCAACTGGGTGGCGCTGGGCTTAGGCAGCGGCTTGCTGCGCCCGGGACCGGGCACTTGGGGTACGGCGCTCGCGTGGGGGATCTTTGCTGCGCTGGCTCCCGGCGGTGCGGCCGATCCCGCCACGGCACTGGTCGTTGTTGCGGTGGCCCTGATCGTTGGCGCATGGGCCGCGGAACATACCGCGGCGATGCTCGGGGAAACCGATCCGAGCACGATCGTCGTCGACGAGATGGTGGCCTTCTGGCTGGTGCTGGTACTGCTGCCGGCTGGCGAGCATGCGTTTCGTTTGCAAGCCGTTGCCTTCGTGCTGTTTCGCTTCTTCGACATTACCAAACCCCCGCCCATTCGCACCATCGATCGACGCTGGAAGAACGCCGTCGGGTTGATGGCCGACGATCTGGTCGCCGCGTTTTATACGCTGCTGGTCATCGCGGTCGTCCTGAGGATCACGTGATCGATGCGCCGGCGCGTCTGCTGGCGCTGGCGCAGCGCCTGGGCACGGCTTTGCAGCAGCGGCGCTTTGTGCTGGTCACGGCCGAGTCGTGTACGGCGGGCGGCGTTGCCTACGCTGTCACCTTGGTTCCTGGGTCCAGCGCTTGGTTTGATCGCGGCGTGATTTGCTATTCCAACGAAGCCAAGCAGCGCATGCTGGGAGTTCCGGCGGCGTATCTGCGCGATTTCGGGGCGGTGAGCGAACCGGTGGCGCGCGCCATGGCCCTTGGCATATTGCAGCAAAGCGCCGCGCAGGCGGCCATTGCGGTCACGGGCATCGCGGGTCCGGACGGCGGTAGCCCCGAAAAGCCCGTAGGTACCGTCTGCTTTGCTTGGGCGCTGCGCCGGGATTCGACCGCGGCGCACTGGGTGCGAACCACCACCCGGCATTTCGACGGAGACCGCGCGGCGGTGCGCACGCAGGCAATCGCGGCCGCCCTGGAAGTCATGAGCCAGCTTCTGGAAAACCGCGAAGATGCTTAAGGCCGGGGCGCAGGCGGCAGCCGACCCGGGCGCCGGTGGGCGTTGATCTGATCGCGTGTCAGACGCGCGGCGTTGCCCGCGGCTGCCGCGTAGTCCTCGTCGGCTCCGGCATAGAGAATCGCCCGCGAGGAGTTGATGACCAGCGGCGCGGCTTGGCCGGCAGCTTGCAGCGTCGCCGCCACGTCTCCGCCCTGCGCGCCGATGCCCGGCACCAGCAATGCGAGCTGCGGAGCGAGAGCCCGCACGCGCGCCAGCTCCTGGGGATACGTTGCGCCCACCACCAGGCCGAGCTGACCGTTGCGGTTCCATGCGCCGGCAGCCAGGCGCGCGATGCGCTCAAAGAGCCGCTCCCCGCCCACGTCGAGCATTTGCAGGTCATTGCCGCCCGGATTGCTGGTTCGGCATAAAACAAAGGCGCCGCGTCCCGCGTAGGCCGTAAAGGGCTCGATCGTGTCGTGCCCCATAAAGGGAGACAGCGTCACGGCGTCGGCGTCATAGCGCTCGAAGGCCTCGCGCGCATACTGCTCGGCCGTCGAGCCGATGTCGCCGCGCTTGGCGTCGAGAATCACCGGCATGTCCGGATGACGTGCGCGCAGGTGGGCAAGAACCGCTTCGAGCTGTTCTTCGGCGCGCTGCGCGGCGAAGTAGGCGATCTGCGGTTTGAAGGCGCAGACGTAGGGCGCGGTCGCGTCCACGATGGCGCAGCAAAACTCCTCGATCGCGCGGCTCCGAGCGTGCAGGGCTGGGGCAAAGCGCGCAGGATCCGGGTCCAGGCCGACGCACAGCAGAGAATCGGTGGCGCGCTGGCGCCCTACCAGCAGCTCGGTAAATGCCGCGCGCGGGGAATTCATGTTGGGGACGGGCAGTGGCGCATCCTCAAGCGTTTTCGTTTGCCGCACGCAAGACGCTGGAGGATTGCACGTAGCGGCGAATCAGTTCCAGCAGTTCGTCCTCGCGATAGGGTTTGCCCAGATATTCGTTTACACCCAGCTCGATAGCCACGCGCCGGTGTTTTTCGGCCGTGCGCGAGGTGATCATGATGATCGGGATGTGGCGTGTCGCCTTGTTGCTGCGTACGTTGCGGGTCAAATCATAGCCGTCCATGCGCGGCATCTCGATGTCCACGAGCATGACATCCGGAATATGTTCTTCGAGCTCGCGCATCGCGTCAACGCCGTCCTTGGCCAGAATCGTGCGATAGCCATTGCGTTCGAGCAGCCGCTGGGTGACCCGGCGCACGGTCAGGGAGTCGTCGACCACCATCACTGTGGCGCCCGGCACCGTCGTGAGGGTTGCGTGCCCGGGGACGGGCCGAGCCGGCGCGCCGCCTGCCGGGGCGCTGTCCAGAGTCGGTGGCTCGGGCGCGCGGCCGATCAGCTGCACGGGATTGACGATGAGCACGACTTGGCCGTTACCGAGCACCGTCGCGCCCAAAACGCCCGCCAGGCGCGCGACTTGCGGCCCCACGTTCTTGACGACGACCTCCTGGTTGGCCGAAAGTTCATCGGCGCAGATTGCCAATCGGTCCTCACCGAGGCGCAGCAGCGCCACCGAGTACTGGTCGGCGGTTCCGATGACCGTCCCGGTGCCCAGCAGCTGCGACAGCGGGCGCAGCGTCACATCGCCGACCCCGGCAAAAGCGATGCTCCCCGCTTGCAGGGCTTCGGCCAGCTCCACGGCGCGTATGCGGCGCGCCTGCTCGACCATCGCGGCGGGCAGCGCATAGCGCCGTTCGCCCACGCTCGCCAGCACGACCTGCATGATCGAAAGCGTCATGGGCAGGTACAGGGTGAATCGCGTCCCGCGCCCTTTCTCCGTGGTCACGTTCACGCGTCCGCCGAGCGATGCTGCCTGCTCGCGCACCACGTCCATGCCGATGCCGCGGCCCGCGAGTTCGGTGACTTCGCGCGCGGTGGACAGACCCGGCGTGAAAATCAGATCGATGAGTTCGCGCTCGTCGAGCTTGCGATCGGCTGCGACAACCCCCGCACTTACGGCGCGCGCCCGGATGCGCTCGAGATCCAGGCCCGTACCGTCGTCGGCGAAGACGACCACGACCTCGTTGCCTTCCTTGCGTACCTCGATGCGCAGCTCCCCGGTATCGGATTTGCCGGCCGCGACGCGTTGGGCGGGAGCCTCCAGGCCGTGGACGATCGAGTTGCGCACCAAATGTTCAAAGGGCCCCGCCATCTGCTCGAGCAAGCTGCGATCGACCTCGGTCTCGCCGCCGATAATGTCCAGATGGGCGCGTTTGCCCAGTTCCTTGGCGGCTTGGCGCGCCACGCGGTACAGGCGCTCGGAGACGTTCGAGAAGGGCACCAGGCGCACGCGCATGAGCTGCTGCTGCAGTTCGCGGGTGAGGCGCGACTGCGTGCTCAGGTCGTTGTCGGCCATCTGCAGGCCTTTGACCATGTTGCTCTGGATCAGCGCGACGTCCTCGACCGATTCGGCGAGCAGACGCGTGAGCTCCTGCAGGCGCGAATACCGGTCGAACTCCAGCGGATCGAAGGTCGACGACTGCTTGGCAACCTGGTCGGAACGCGCCTGGATCTGGGCATCGGCCTGGAGCTCCACCTCGCGCAGCTGCGAGCGCAGGCGCTGAATGTTTTCGGTGAGATCCGACAGCGAGCTGCGCAGGGTGCTTACCTCCGCCTCGAGCTTGGAGCGAGTTATCGACACCTCGCCGGCATGGTCGACGAGCCGATCCACCACATCGGCGCGCACGCGGATAAAGGGCGCGGAGGGCGCCGTCGTGCGTGCAGGCTCGCCGGGCGCCGCGGCGCCCGCGAGAGGCATCGCGGCCGGAGGTGCTGGCGGCACCGGCGGGACCGGCGCCGCTGCCGCACGAGCGTCGGCCCCCGCGAATCGAGCGGGCCCGGTGCCGGCAGCCACGGGTGCCTCCAACGGGAGCGTGTCGGCGGCGGGCGGCTTTGTTTCGGTCCCGGGCGCCTGCTGCAGCTCCTCGAACATCACGAGGGCACGGTCGTACTGCACCTGCAGATCCTCGATCAGCACGCCCGGAACGCTGGCGAGCTGCATGGCCGCATCGATGCGCGTTTCCATCTCGTGGATCAATTCGCCCAGTCGCATTGCGCCCGCCATGCGCGCGCTGCCTTTGAGCGTGTGCAGGTAGCGCATGAGTTCGCGTCCGAGATCGCGCTGGTTCGGGTTTTGCGCCAGTGCACGCAAGTTCTTGGCGATGAGCGGCAGCAAATCTTGCGCTTCGATCGCGAAAATCGGCAGCAGCTGCTCGTCGATCTCATCGCGCACCGCCGAGACCGCAACGATTGGTTCGGCTGCCGGCTTGGGCAGCGGCGGCACTGCTGCGGGCGGTGCGGCTGCCGCAGGCCCTCTGGGTTCGTCCCGCCGCATCGGCTGCGTGTCCGCGAAGACGGCCTCGGCGGGCGCTCCGGCGGCGCCCGAATCGGCCGGCGGCGGCGCCTGCGTTCGGCCGGCAGATGCCTGCGCTTGCGCGCGCACGACCGCGACCAAATCCCGCATGGCGCCGGCTTCCAGTGGCGCCGCATCCGGGTACTCGCCCGCGGCAAACTGGTGCAGCATGCCGCGCATGCGTTCGACGATGCGCTCGAGCACATCGAATTGCGACACGCTGAGCATCGCGTCGTTTCTGCCGCTGCGCTCGAAGAGCTGCTGCATCAAGCTATCGAGCGGCTCGGCGATCGCGGAAACCGGAGTCAGGCCGACCGTGTCGGCGATCCCGGCCAGCGTATGCGCGCGCCGCACCAAGTCGGCCGAGACGCTGCGCGAGGACTCGTAGCGCCACTCCCCGATCTCCTGGCTCAGCGCACGGATGCATTCATCGGATTCGGTCAGAAAGACCGTATACAGGCCGTGGCTGATGACCAGCGGCCCGATGCGCCGCGTGTCTTCCGGCACGGCTGCGCTCGCCGCGGCCGGCGCAATCGCGGCCGCAGCCTGTTCCGGCTTCTCCGCTGCGGGCGCGGGTGCACGAGGCTCGGCCGCAGACGGGCTCGCCGCGACGACGGCGTCTTTGGGCGGCGTATGCGGCATGGAAAAGCGGCCGCCGTCACGGACCACGTGCGCCGCTTCAATGAACGCAGTGGCGTCGATGTGCGCGGCCGGGTCCGTGCGCAGCGCCTCGATCCAGTCGCGCATGCGGTCGGCGCTGGCCGAGGCAAGCCCGATCAGATCCTCGTTGGCTGCCCGCTCCTGGGCCAACCAGACATTGAAGCACTGCTCGAGCGCCCACGCGAATTCGCCAAAGTCGCGCAGCCCCACCATGCGGCTCGACCCCTTGAGCGTGTGAAAGGCGCGCCGTGCCATCGTGAGAGTGGCTCCGTCTTCGGGCTCGGTGCGCAACCGTGCCAGTTGTGTGCCCACCGAATCGAGGACCTCATCGGCCTCCTCAATGAAAATCTGGTGCAACTCGTCGTCAGCGGCCGATGCGCTCGCGGGCATGGGCGCCGTCGGCGCGGGAATGGCGGCGACGGTCGGACGCAACAGCGCCTGGAGCGCCTTTGCCGGGACGGAGCCGCCGCCTTTGCGGATCTGCTCAAGATAGCCTTTGGCCTCGGTTGCCCGCTTGCGCAGCGCCGCGTCGTCGGTGAGATCGGCATCGTTGAGAAGCTGCGCGAGCACAGGAGCGAGCTGCTTGGCGGCAGCCGCATCGTTGGGGTTGACGACGAGCTTGTCGGCCGCCTCGATGGCCGTGGCCGTGAGCCGCTCGATCGAGCGCTCGACGTTTTCCGACTCCGGCGCGGCGGGGGCCGCGGCCGCATGCTCGGGCGCCGGTTCGATGGGTCCTTCGTCGAGTTTGGGCGTCGGCGGTGCAAAACCCATATCGGCGGAGAACACGCCCGTGCGCGCGTCGAAATGGAACATTCCGCGCGGCTTGGTCGGTTGCTGCGCCAGCGTGTCCACGAAAAATCCCACTGCGCCCAGGTTTTGCGCGACGCGCGGAAATTCCTCCGCATGCGGGGGCGTCGCCGGGTCGGCAAACTTGCGCACCGACTCGCGCACGTTGCGCAGGGCTGCGGCCGGATCCTCGTAGCCAAGCACGCCCAGCACACCGCCGACTTGTTCGAGCATCGAGTCGAGTTCGGAGAGCTCGCCGCGCTGGGCCGGGTTGCGAAAGAAGCGGTCGAGGCGCAATTCGGCTTCGCGCAGAATGGTCGCCATTTCGGCGACCACCGTATCCATCGAGGAGCGCTGGTGGGCGCGACGGGCAAGCTCCGCAATCCAGTCGGCGGCATCGGGCAGCTCTTCGCCGCGCGCAGCGCGCGCGATGCGCTCGATCATGGCGTCGGCTCGCTGCTCGAATTGCGTATCGGTTTGCAGCGACCCGTCCACGCCGGTTTCGAGCAGCAACAGCGCCGTGGCCACCTCCATTCCGAGCAAATCTCGCACCTGCGCCGTCGCCGTGGGCAGCACTGCCGTAGCCTGGCTGATGCAGCCCAAAACGCGCGCCGGCGCCGATGCCCCCAGGCGCATGGCACTGGCCTGCGCGCGATTGATCTCCGCGCGCAGGCGCGTTATATCGGAGGGGTTGTTCGCGGCGAGCTGTCCCCACTGAAGCTTGCACTGCGTGAGCGCGTCTTTGAGCGAGGCCAGCGCCTCGCCGTCGATTGTTGTGAGCGTGGCGCGCTCGTAATCCGGCGGCATCAGGCTGGCCAGACCGTAGAGCTGCTTGACTTGCGCAACGCGCTCGATGCGGTCATCGGCGCGCCCCACGTGGTACAGGGCGTCGATCATCAGCCGCTCGGCCACGGCCGGGCCGCCCTCGATCTGCCGGCGCAGCTGCTGGTTCAGTCTTGCCAGAAAGCGCTTGAGGTCCTCTTCGACCGGCAGCTGGAAGGCGGCGAGCGCATCGAGCAGTGCATGCGCGACCCACCAGAAGTTGCGCGCCAGGCCGCGCTGCGGCAAGGCTTCGAGCTCCGCGATCGCATCGCGCATGCGCGTGCGCGCCTGGGCGTTATCGGGGTCGCGCAAGAAGCGCAGCAGCGATTCCTCGTACGTGACCCGACGGATGCGCAAGTCATCGGCACCGAGCGCGCGCACCGCCATCTGGTGAAAGGGGGGACGCCGGTGCAGGTCCGGAAACATGAGATCGGCCGGATGCACACGCGGCGAGCGCAGCAGCACGAGGATCTCGCGGTAATACGGAAAAAGGCGAATCGGCGGTATTTGCGCGCCGGCAAGCAGCCCCTCGAGATAGTTGCGCACGGCCCCCAGCGTGGCGTCAACGGCGCGCACCGCCGCGGGCAGACACTCGCC
The DNA here is from genome assembly GCA_035625725.1 of Burkholderiaceae bacterium. Taxonomy (GTDB): domain Bacteria; phylum Pseudomonadota; class Gammaproteobacteria; order Burkholderiales; family Burkholderiaceae_F; genus GJ-E10. Next base: position 44,764 of record DASPPB010000007.1, on the reverse strand, counting down.
CGGCTCCGATCCCCAGCGCGCGAGCAACGCCTCAATGGCCTCGGTCACCAGCGTGACTCCGCGCAAATCGAGCAGCTGCAGGGCGCCGGTGATCTGGTGGATTTGCGCGCCCGCGCCGCGCAGCCGGTCCACGTCGCCCTTGTTGCCCAAAAATCCCTTGATCCCCGAAAGCGCCTCGGCGAGCGAGGAGCGGATCTCGTCGATGACCCAGGCCAGTGGGGCCACGTCGGTTGTGGCCGGCGCGGCCGCGGTGCTGTCCGCCGACTCGATGGTCTGTGTCATTCGGGGTCCTTGCTTCGGGCGCGCTGTTCAGCGCCTCAGGCGACGCGAAAGCGCGCGACCGAGGCCTTGAGCTCGCGCGCCAGCGCCGCGAGCTGGCCGATCGACTGCGCGGTCTGTCGCGTACCGTCGGAGGTCTGCTCGGTCACCGCAAGGATGTGTCCGATGGATTTGGAGACGTCACCGGCCGAATGCGCCTGCCCCGCCGTAGTGTGCGCAATGCGTTCGATGAGTTCCGTGAGCTGGCGCGAAACGCGCCCGATTTCTGCGAGCGCGGTGCCGGCAGCGTCCGACAGCCGCGTTCCCTCGACGACGCCCTGTGTGCTTTTTTCCATGGCGACCACGGCGTCTTGGGTGTCGGTCTGGATCGCGCGCACCAGCGCGCCGATTTGCTTGGCGGCTTCGCCCGAGCGGTCCGCAAGCCGCTGCACCTCTTCGGCGACCACGGCGAAGCCCCGCCCGGCTTCTCCGGCCGAGGTTGCCTGGATCGCGGCGTTTAGGGCGAGCACGTTGGTTTGCTCGGTGATGTCGGAGATCAGTTCAACGATCTCGCCGATCTCCTGCGAGGACTCGCCCAGGCGCTTGATGCGTTTGGAGGTTTCTTGGATCTGTTCGCGAATCTCGTTCATGCTCGAGATCTGGTTGTAGACCGCCCGCTGGCCTCGCTCGGCGGCCTCGAGCGAGGCCCGCGCTACCTTGGCCGATTCCCCGGCACCTGCGGAGACGTCGCCGATCTGGTTGGCCATGGTCAGGACGCGCTCGCCCGTGTCGCGAATCTCGCGACTTTGCGCGTCGGAGGCGCTGAGAAGCCGCGTCGCGATGTCGCGTGCTTGGGTGGCCGCCGTGCTCACGAGCTCGGCCGTCTGGTTGATGCGGCCCACGAGAGCGCGCAGCTCCTCCACGGTGTAGTTGATGGAGTCCGCGATCGCGCCGGTGATGTCCTCGGTCACGGTCGCCGCCACGGTGAGATTGCCGTCGGCGACCTCCTGCAGTTCGTTCATCAAACGCAAAATCGCGGCCTGGTTCTGGTCATTGCGCCGCTTGGCCTGCTCCTCGAGTCGTTGCGCCTCCAGGCGCCCGGCTTCGGCTTCGGCCGCTCGCCGTCTCGAATCGACCAGCAGCACGCGCACGACGGCAACGGCCGCGCCCAGCGCGAGCAGCGCAAAGCCGCCCATCAGCGCGTAATAGAGCCAGTGCGAATGCTGCTGTGCGGCGTAGCGTTTGCCCAAGTCCACGCTTTGAAAGCGCAGGGGTTCGGCTTCGGCGACGATCGTGATCTGGGCGTTGCGGGCCTCGACCAGCGCCTGGGGGCTGGTCACCGCGTTGCCGAACGCGGCCAGGATCTCGCGGTAGTAGTGCACGAGTTCCTGGAGTCGGGCGCGGGTCTCGCCTTCGCTCGTGGTTAGCAACGACTGGGCCAATTCCGGAAACGCCTGGACGTCGCGCTGCAGGATGCTTGCATCCTCGGCATGGGCGGCCTGCGTCGCAATGATCAGGTTCGCGTTCTTGGCGATGCGCTGATTGAGCGAGACCAACTGCTCGGCCGCGGCGACTTCCCGGGTGGGGGCGTTGTGGCGCAATTTTTCCGCCGCCACCGACTCGGCGAGTTCGGCCAGGCGCGACCCGTTTTCGTTGATCTTGCGTGCGATTTCACCGAAATCGATCAGCGCCTTGCGCGCATTTGCGATCACCGTGGCCGCCTCGTAGGTCGTCTGCCAGCGGTCACGCAGGGTGCGCAAAAAAGGCGCCAGCGCGGGGGAGGTGGGCGCCATGTACTCATTGTTGTCGCCATCTTGGAGCAGGCGCAGGTCGGCCGTGACCTGGTCACGGCTCTCGAGCATCTGATCCATCTCGTCGGGGGCGCCCTGCACGGAACCCGGCGCGGCTTTGGCCAGCCGCTGGGTGTGCATGAGAATGTCGCCAATCAGGGCGATCTGGCGCTCCTCCGAAGCGGAGTTGCGTGCGCTCAACCAGACGAAGAGCGCGGAGATCAGAAAGAAAAGCAGCCCGACCGCGGCGATCGATTGGACGAGCTTTTGGTTTCTGTCCTGGCCGGAGAACTCGGCGATCGGAGCAGCCCCCGCGTTCGGGGTCCCTTCCCCGGCCGGCAAATCGACGGCGAAGGGCGAGTCGATCTTTTGCGTTGGCGGTACGTCGGAAAACCGCGGCCGGGCCCGCCGCTCGGGCGATCGCTCGCTGCTGCGCTTGGTCTTGCTGCGGAATACTCCAAAATCAAGAGCCATCGTCACTCCGGCCAGTTGCCCCCCGCGCTTGCGCGTGCAGGGGCGCGCCAATTGCGTTAGACGCCGATACTGAGAAACTCCTCGTAGGAGGTCAGTCCGTGCAGATCGATCTCCACCAGGCGCGTGCCATCGGCGTCGCGAAACGCTTTGGATTCCCACGGGCGGGCGCGTTCTTGCACCGGACCCAGGGGTTCGAGATCCTTGACGTTGCGCAGGCCAAAGGCGCGCGTGATGAGCAGCCCGACATTGAACTTCATGGCTTCGTTAAAGACGACCAGCTGCTGGGCGTCTTCGGCCGCAATGGGAGCATTGCCGGCCAGTCGCATGAGGTCGACCACGCCCACCAGGCGCCCGCGCACGTTGGCCAGGCCCAAAAACCAGGGCTTGGTCCAGGGTACGGGTGTCACCGGCGGCGCGGCGACGATCTCGCCGGCGTTGTTCATGTCGAGCAAGAAGGCGGAATCGCCAATGCGCACGGCCAGGCGGGCGGGCTCGGCCATGGGGCTGGGCGCCGCCTGCAACCGGGCCGCCAGTTGCGCGGAAAAGTCACGCAGCTTCGCCGATTTCCTCCCATCGTCCAATTCGCTACCTCCTAGGGAATCGTCGCGGTTGTCCATGGACCGCTCAGCGCGACTCCGGTGGCACAACGGGGCGACGCATTGCGCATCTCATCTCCGTGGCGTCGATGCCGGGCGCTCGGCCTCAGCCCAGGGCCGCTATCTTGCCCAGCAGCTCCTCGGCCTTCACGGGCTTGGTCACATAGTCCCGGGCACCCTGGCGCAAACCCCAGATGCGATCCGTCTGCTGGTTCTTGCTCGTGCACATGATCACGGGGATGTTCTGCGTGACCGGGTCCTTCGCGAGGTGGCGCGTGAACTGAAATCCGTTGAGCCCGGGCATGACGACGTCCATGAGGATCAGATCGGGCAACTGGTCCTTCAAACTGTTCATCGCCTGCTCGGCGCTTTCGGCGGAGGTCACCGAAAAGCCGTTCTTCGACAGCAGCTCGTTGAGGAAGTAGCGCTCGGTGGGCGAGTCATCGACGATGAGGATTTTGCGTATCGGCATGGCGGCGTTCTCCAGCCCTCGCAGGGGAGCGCTTCACCGGGGTGAAGCGCGTGCTGCGGGCCTGTCGTGGGGGATCGACTCAGTTCATGGAATGCTGGCGCACGACAGTCAGCAGACTGTCCTTGGTAAAGGGTTTGGTCAGGTATTCAACCGAGCCGACCATCCGTCCGCGCGCGCGGTCAAACAATCCATCCTTGGAGGAGAGCATCACGATCGGCGTGTCGTGAAAGCGCGGACTGCGCTTGATCAAGGCGCACGTCTGGTAGCCGTCGAGGCGCGGCATGAGGATGTCGCAAAAAATGATGTTGGGCTGGTGATCGTTGACCTTGGACAGGGCTTCGAAGCCGTTTTGGGCCAGGATCACCTGGCAGCCGGCCTGGGTGAGAAAGATCTCGGCGCTGCGGCGGATGGTGTTCGAGTCGTCGATTACCATGACCTTCTTGCCGCGGATATCGACAGCATCCAATGCAGAAGCCATTTATCGATCTCCTGGGCGCGTTGCGCGGCGCCCGCAAAGAAGGGTCCGTCCCACGAGCAAAGCCACGACAGTTGGCACGAACTGGCTCATACCTCGATTAACTCAAAGTCTTCCTTGCGCGCACCGCACTCGGGGCATACCCAGTTGGGCGGAATGTCCTCCCAGCGCGTCCCAGCGGCGATTCCTTCTTCGGGAACACCAGCGGCCTCGTCGTAGATCCATCCGCAAATCAGGCACATCCAAGTGCGTGTGGCCACGGTCGTCGTCATCATCGAAGTACCCGTAAGGAATTCGCTACCATACTCAGTTCGCGATCATAGCCTGAGGCAGCCGCGGGAGTCCGCTTTGCCGGGGGCGAATTCGGTAGCGAATCAAGGCTTTGGAAACCCCTTGCGCAGGCCCGCGCCTGGGCAGGACCCACGGGACGAAACGATGAGCGACATGGCCAGGGCGGAGGCGAGCGCGGCACTTTTTGCCCGCGCCCAGATGTGCATACCCGGGGGCGTCAACTCGCCCGTGCGCGCGTTTCGTTCCGTGGGCGGTACGCCCCGGTTCATTACCCGGGGACAGGGCCCCCATATTTGGGATGCCGATGGCCAGCGCTATATCGACCTGGTGGGCTCCTGGGGCCCCTTGATCCTGGGCCACGCCCACCCCGCGGTGCTCGAAGCGCTCGGGCGCGCCGCCCGTGACGGACTGTCCTTTGGCGCACCCACCCTCGCCGAGGTGGAGTTTGCCGAGCGACTCGTGCGCCTGGTGCCGTCCATGGAGCAGGTGCGTCTGGTTTCCTCGGGAACCGAGGCGACGATGAGCGCGATCCGGCTGGCGCGCGGTGTCACGGGGCGAGCCAAGCTCGTCAAGTTCGAAGGCTGCTACCACGGGCACGCGGACGCCTTGTTGGTCAAGGCCGGATCGGGCGCGCTCACCTTTGGCAATCCGAGTTCGGCCGGCGTGCCGCCCGAAACCGCGCAACACACGGTCGTCCTGGACTACAACAATTCGCAGCAGCTGGAGGAGGCCTTTGCGCGCATGGGCGCGGACATCGCGTGCGTGATCGTCGAGCCCATCGCGGGCAACATGAACCTGGTGCGCGCGAGCGCCGAATTTTTGCAGACGATGCGTCATTTGTGCTCCAAGCACGGCACCTTGCTCATCTTCGATGAGGTGATGACGGGTTTTCGCGTCGCGCTGGGCGGCGCGCAGTCGCTCTACGGCGTGGTTCCCGATATCACGACGCTGGGCAAGGTGATCGGTGGTGGCATGCCCCTGGCGGCCTTTGGCGGGCGCCGCGACGTCATGTCGCAGCTCGCGCCGCTGGGGCCGGTCTATCAGGCCGGCACGCTCTCGGGCAATCCGGTGGCGGTGGCCTGCGGAACGGCCACGCTAGAACTCATCGAGCAGCCGGGGTTCTACGACGCGCTCGCTCGACGCACCCGGATGCTGGCCGAGGGCCTGCAGGCCGAAGCCCTCCGACATGGCCAGCGGTTTTGCGCCGACGCGGTGGGTTCCATGTTCGGGCTCTACGCGGCATCGCAGGTGCCGCAGAGCTTCGCCCAGGTGACGGCCTGCGACAAGCAGCAGTTCAACGGATTCTTTCACGCCATGCTCGAGCGCGGGGTGTATCTCGCGCCCTCGGCCTTCGAGGCGGGCTTCGTGTCCATTGCGCACGACGAGGCGATCATCGCCGAGGCGCTGGCGCGCGCGCGGGAGGCCTTTGCCCAGATTGCCCGGCGGGACTAGCCGGGCGCGGTCGAACGCTTAGCCCTGGCGCCAGATCCAGTCGAGCAGCTCGTCGTGCACGGCCTGCGCGGCCGGTGCGTGCGCATCGTTGATCAATGCCACGACCACATAATGATGACCGCTTGCGGCAAACACGTAGCCGGCAAGCGCCCGTACGTCGGCCAGATAGCCTGTTTTGACATAAGCTGCGCCCGCAGCGGCACTTCGCTTTTTCATGGTGCCGTCGACGCCCGAGAGCGGCAACGACGCCAGAAAATTGGGCATCTGATTGCTGCGCCAGGCGTGCACCAGCAACTGCGCGAGGCTTGCCGCCGAGATGCGCTCCTGGCGCGAGAGGCCTGAGCCGTTTTGCAGCACGAGCTCGGGCATCCGCAGGCCCTGTTGCTCGAGGAAGCCGCGCACGGCGCCAATGGAGCGCGCAGCCGCGGCGCGCTGGGGAGCTGGGGCGCTCGCCAAGTCTTGTTCGGTACCGGCTGGCGCTGGCTGCGGATCGGTGCTGGCGGAAGGCGCACTTTGAGCGCCGAGCGTCAAAAAGAGCTGGCGGGCCATCACGTTGTTGCTGTTTTTGTTGATGTCCCGAATGACGTCGGATAGCGGCGGGGATTCTTGCTCGAGGAGCGTCACCGCATCGGGGGGTGCGACGCCCTGGCGCGCAACCCCGCGCAGGGTTCCGCCCGAAGCCTTCCAGATTGCGCGAAACGTCGCCAGCGCGTACTCATCGGGCGTGAGCAGGCTTACATGCCAGGTTTTGTTGCCGCAGGCGCGCGCGAAGCTTCCGCCAAAGCGCAGTGCGCGGGGTTGCGAGAAGTCGGCCTGGAGCTGCTCCTTCCAGTCCCCACAGGGGCCGTCAGACAGCGGTACGCGATTCGGGACGCGCACGCCGTCGAGCTCCGGGGTAGGGACTACGTGGGCCAGGCCCGCGGCTGCGTCGGGAAGAAAGTCCAGGCTCAATGTCTTGAAGTTGATGAGCAGCGCATCGGGGGCGACGTTGTAGGGGCGCAGTTCGTTGCCATCGATCGTCGGGCCGCCGGTTTGCACGTCGGCGTAGGCCGAACGGTCGAGCACGAGGTCGCCGCCGACGTCGCGCACGCCCAGCGCACGCAGCCGTGTGAGCAGCAGCCACCAGCGTTCGATGACCAGCGACGGATCTCCGCTGCCGCGCACGATGAGGTCCCCGTCGAGGCGCCCGTTGACGGGCCGGTGGTTTGCAAGCACCTGCGTGCGCCATCGATAGTCGGGCCCGAGCGTGGAAAGAGCGATATACGTGGTGAGCAGTTTCATCGTCGACGCCGGGTTCATCGCCGCGGCATCGTTGCGCGCAAGATTGAGCGGCCCGCCGTCCAGGGGCACGACGACGATTGCGCTGTTGGCCGAAGCGACTTGCGCGCTCTCCAGCGCGCCGGCGACGCCAGGCGGCAGCTCCGAGGCTGCGATGCCCGCCTGCGGCGCCGAACCCAGGGCGGCAAGCGCCAGGCAAAGCCCCGAGACCCGCGCGGCTGCGATCAAGACTGCAGCTTCATGAGCCCCAGGCCCAGGCGCCGGTGCGAACCAAAGCCCCGCAGCAGCCTGCGCATGAGCGACTCGGTGTCGGTGACCTCGAGCGCTCCCTCGAGCACCGCGTGATCCACGCGAAAGGACACGCCTTCGTGCCGAAATCGCAGACTTTGCAAGGAGACGCTGAACATCATCGGACGAATGCCAAAATCGGCTCCGCTATTTTGGAACCACGTCTCGTACTCCTTGGCCGTGCGATAGGGGCGCACGTGCTTGCGGCCGTCGGCCACCGACACGTCGCCTTCGCAGACCAGAACGGAGAAGTGATACATCAGCCCCGGGGCCAGCTGCGTGACGATGCGCTGGGGCGCCAGGGCGCTCAACGCCCCCGCGGGTTCGTTTTTCCAGGGCACGACGGAGCGCACCCAGTAGCGGCCCGCAACCGCGCTGTCGGCGCAAAACAGAAAGCGGCCGCTTCCGGCCTTCTGGCCGAAAACCGTGGCCAGCGCATCGTGCGCCGTCAGGGGGTCGCAGTCCGGGGCGAAGGTCACCGCCGTCTCGAAGATGTCGAGCTTGGGCAGATCCAGTTTCGTGAAGCCCATCGTGGAATGGACGCCACTGCGAATCTGAGCAAGGCGGACACGATCCTGGACGGTTTCTTTCATATCCGTACATCATCGGCAGAACTTGGGTCGGCTCCGATAGCGCATTGGTGCGGCTTTGGCATCGGCCAATCGGCCTAGCCGAAGAGCACGATCGCCTTTTGCACCGTGACCCAAATCCCCCAGGCCAGAGGAATGCCGACCGCGGCCCAAGCGGCTGCCAGCATCGGAGGCGAGCTTCCGGCCGCCGCTGGCGCCGGCCCGGGCCCCGAGGTCGCGGCCGCAGGCGTGCGCTCATGCGCGAGGCCGCGTTCGTAGGCAAGTTGCTCCTGGCTCATGAACCACTTGCCGGCCACCGGACGAATGAGCAGATTGCACACAAAGCCCAGCAGCAGCAGGCCCGAGAGGATGTACATCGTGTTGTCGTAGGCAAGGGCGCGGGGCACTCCGCTGTCGATCTGGTACTCACGCAGGTAGTTCACCAGGACCGGCCCCAGAACGCCCGCGGTGGACCATGCGGTCAGGAGCCGACCGTGGATCGCGCCCACCATCTGGGTTCCGAACATGTCGGCAAGATAGGCCGGTACGGTTGCAAAGCCCCCGCCGTACATGGAGAGGATGATGCAAAACGCGAGCACGAAGAGCGCCAGCTGATTGGTGTGCGCCAGCGTCGGTATTGCGGCGTACAGCGCCATGCCCAACACGAAGAAGGCAAAGTACGTGGGCTTGCGACCGATGTGATCGGAGAGGCTCGCCCAGAAGAAGCGCCCGCCGATGTTGAACAGGCTCAGCAGACCGGTGAAGCCCGCGGCAATGGTCGCGATTTGCCTTTTCTGGTCCGCGTTCAAGTCGTTAAAGCTCGCGTTCACGCCGATGAGGTGGCCGGCAAACACTTCCTGCAGCAGCGGAGAGGCCATGCCAATAATTCCGATGCCGGCCGAAACATTGAGGCAAAGCACGCCCCAGATCAGCCAGAACTGCGGTGTGCGCCAGGCATGATGCAAGTGGACATGCTCGTTGGTGATCATCGAGCTCGCGCTTCGCGCCGACGGTGTCCAGCCGGCGGGCCGCCAGTTGGTCGGCGGTATACGGTAGCCCAGCGCACCGCCCATCATGAATACGAAGTAGATGGCGGCGAGCACGAGAAACGTTTCCCACACGCCCACGGAGGTGGGCGTCGCAAAGTAACGCATGAGCCGATCGGCCAGCGGAGCCCCGATCATCGCCCCACCGCCAAATCCCATGATCGCCATGCCGGTAGCCATTCCGCGCCGGTCAGGGAACCACTTGATCAGCGTCGAGACGGGCGAGATGTAGCCCAGCCCCAAGCCGATGCCGCCGATCACGCCCGAGCCGATCCAAAGAAGCCAGATCTGGTGCAGCACGACGCCCAGCGCCGATAGCACCAAGCCCCCAGACCAGCACAGGGCCGCGACGACGCCGGCCTTGCGCGGTCCAACGCGCTCCAGCCAGCCACCCCAGATGGCCGCCGCTGAGCCCAGGAACACGAAAAAGAGCGTGAACATCCAGCCCAGCGAGGAGATTTTCCAGTCGCAATTGGTGGCCGCGAGCTGCTGCAGGAGCTCGTCCCAAAATCCACTCACCTTTCCGCACGAGACGGGCTCCTTGATGCCGATGGCGCGCGACAGCGGCAGCCAGAAGACGGAAAAACCGTAGGCCATCCCGATGCACAGGTGAATTGCGAGCGCTGCGGGCGGAACCAGCCAGCGGTTAAAGCCCGGCGCGGCTATCGTGCGCTCTTTTGCGAGCCAACCCGGGCTCGATTGCGGCGGCGGGGCGACCACCGTGCCGGCTTGGGTCATGCGCACTTCTCCTTTGATTTCAGAAGCATTTTTTCTTCAATCTCCCGCAACCTCGAATACTACCCGCCACTCGAGCGCCCTGCGGTGACGCCATCGGGCGATTTTGCCCGGAATGCGACTGCTTTTCAGCTCCCCGGCGCGTGCGGCGGGCAATTGGTATGGCTGGTAGCAGGGTCTATCTGCGCCCAACGCCTCGCAAACTCTCGCTTGTCCGCGCGCCTCGCAGCGCGCGTGCGAGCCGGGCCCGATGCCAACTCCGTGCATGCGTTAGCGCTCCGCGTAAAATCCGGACGCTGGGCTCAAGGCGCTGGGGAGCACGCATGACGCTGCACTTTAAGTGGTTGTCCGACACTGTGGCTGCCGCAGGCCAGATTACGCCCGGCGATCTGCCCGCAATTGCTGCCCACGGGTTTAAGACCATCATCAACAACCGGCCCGACGGGGAGGGCGGCCCCGCCCAGCCCGCGGGCGAGCAAATCCGGCGGGCCGCCGAGGCGCTGGGTCTGCGCTATATCTACTTGCCTGTGATCAGCGGGCATCTCACGCCGAAGGATGCCGTGGACATGGCCGAGTGCCTGGAATCGGCCGCCACCCCGGTTTTTGCCTTTTGCCGCTCGGGGGCCCGCACCGAGCACCTCTACAGGCTGGCCACCCGGACCCATTGATCGACGGGGCCCGGCCCCCTATAATCAGCACTCTTCGTTACCGAGTGCTAACAAAATCTGCCGTCACACCGGCCGATTGCCTCTCGGTACGGGACTCAAACCACCATCTCTGGAATACGTCCGGGCGCCTTGGGGCACCCGGAAACTTTGTCAGGAGAAGATATGAAAATTCGTCCTTTGCACGATCGGGTGATCGTCAAGCGCTTGGATCAGGAGCGCAAAACGGCCTCGGGCATCGTGATCCCCGATACCGCAGCCGAAAAACCCGACCAAGGAGAGATTGTCGCCGTCGGGCCGGGCAAGCGCGACGACCACGGCAAGCTGATCGCCGTCGATCTCAAGGTCGGCGATCGCGTCTTGTTTGGCAAGTACGCCGGACAGACTGTCAAGGTCGAAGGCGAAGAGCTCCTCGTGATGCGCGAGGAAGACATCATGGGAGTGATTATCTAGGACGTTACCTTACCTGGGCGCGGCCCGGCCGGCAGCTGGCGCGAGACACACGCAGCGCGAGCACAACGGCGGCCAGAGGCGGCCTCGGATCCAGACATCGACGGACACACACAGATTCGGAGTTTTTATGGCAGCCAAACAAGTACTTTTCAGCGAAGACGCGCGTCACCGCATGGTGCGCGGCGTGAATATTCTTGCCAACGCGGTCAAAGTCACGCTTGGTCCGAAAGGACGCAATGTGGTGCTCGAGCGCAGCTTCGGCGCCCCGACGGTCACCAAGGACGGCGTCTCCGTTGCCAAGGAAGTCGAACTGAAGGACAAGTTCGAGAATATGGGCGCGCAAATGGTCAAGGAAGTCGCCTCCAAGACCTCGGATGCCGCCGGTGACGGCACCACCACGGCTACCGTGCTGGCGCAGTCGATCGTCGTCGAGGGCCTGAAGTATGTGGCCGCCGGCATGAACCCGATGGATCTGAAGCGCGGGATCGACAAGGCCGTGGGCACGGCCGTCGACGAGCTCAAAAAGATCAGCAAACCGTGCACGACGAGCAAGGAGATCGCCCAGGTCGGTGCGATTTCGGCCAATGCCGACAACGACATCGGCAAGATCATTGCCGATGCGATGGACAAAGTCGGCAAGGAAGGCGTGATCACGGTCGAGGACGGCAAGTCGCTCAATAACGAGCTCGACATCGTCGAGGGCATGCAGTTTGACCGCGGCTATCTCTCGCCGTACTTCATCAACAACGCTGACAAGCAGATCGCCGTGCTGGAGAATCCCTTCGTGCTGCTGCACGACAAGAAGGTCTCCAACATCCGCGATCTGCTGCCTGTGCTCGAGCAAGTCGCCAAGGCGGGCCGGCCTCTTCTGATCATCGCCGAGGAAGTCGAAGGCGAAGCGCTCGCAACTCTGGTGGTGAACAACATTCGCGGCATTCTCAAGACCTGCGCGGTCAAGGCCCCGGGATTCGGTGATCGGCGCAAGGCCATGCTCGAGGACATCGCGGTGCTCACGGGCGGCGTGGTGATCGCCGAGGAAACCGGCATGAACCTGGAGAAGGCCACGCTGCACGACCTGGGTCAGGCCAAGCGCATCGAAGTGGCCAAGGAGAACACCACGATCATCGACGGCGCCGGCGAAAGCAAGACGATCGAAGCGCGCGTGAAGGCCATTCGCGCGCAAATTGAGGAAGCCACCAGCGACTACGACCGCGAGAAGCTGCAGGAGCGCGTCGCCAAGCTCGCCGGCGGCGTGGCGGTCATCCGGGTCGGTGCGGCCACCGAAGTCGAGATGAAAGAAAAGAAGGCACGCGTGGAAGACGCGCTGCATGCGACTCGTGCGGCTGTCGAAGAAGGCGTGGTCGCGGGCGGTGGCGTGGCGCTGATCCGTGCCAAGCAGGTCATCTCCGGTCTGAAGGGTGAGAATGCCGAGCAGGACGCGGGCATCAAGATCGTGCTGCGCGCGATCGAGGAGCCGCTGCGCCAGATCGTGGCCAACGCGGGCGAAGAGCCCAGCGTGGTTGTCGCGAAGGTGGTCGATGGCAAGGGCAATTTCGGATTTAATGCCCAAACCCACGCCTACGGCGACCTGGTCCAGATGGGCGTTTTGGATCCGACCAAGGTCACGCGCACCGCGCTTCAGAACGCTGCGTCGGTTGCCGGCTTGATCCTGACCACCGATGCAATGGTCGCCGAACTCGTGGAGGAAAAGCCCAAGGGCGGTGCGGGTGGTGGCGGCATGGGCGGCATGGGCGGCATGGGCGGCATGGACATGGACATGTAAGTTTGGCCGCTGCGCTGCTAACGAAAAAGCCCCGCTGCGCGGGGCTTTTTTTTCCACGAAAATTCTCCGCAAACGCCGCCGACGGCCGTGGGCGCGGCGCCGCACGGTGAGCAGGGCCGCGGGTGTGCGCAAGTGCACTCGTCTTTGCACGGTTTTGCTCCCGCCCGCCGCGCCGACTTTAGGACTAGACTTCGTGCTATGGACCTGACGAACCATTTTCTGATCGCCATGCCTAGCATGCAGGATCCGAATTTCGATCGGACGGTCGTATACGTGTGCGAGCACAGCGATAAAGGAGCGATGGGCGTTGTGATCAACCGGCCCACCGAGCTCACGCTCGCGCGGCTTTTTGACAAGATCGATCTGCGGCTGGAGATCGCGCCCTGGCGCGACGAACCGGTGCTCTATGGCGGACCTGTGCAAACCGAGCGCGGCTTCGTGCTGCACGCTCCCGCGGGCAACTACGGCTCGACGCTCAACGTAGCCGACGACATCGGACTGACGACCTCCAAGGACGTGCTCGAGGATCTTGCCGGCGGCAAAGGTCCGAAGCAGCTGCTCGTCACCCTCGGTTACGCGGGTTGGGCGGCGGGTCAGCTCGAACACGAACTGGCGCACAACGGCTGGCTCAGTGTGGCCGCCGACGTGCACGTGATCTTCGACACCCCGGCCAACGCACGCTTTGACGCCGCGCTCAAACTGCTGGGCGTCGACCCGCGGCACCTGTCCAGCCAGCCCGGGCATGCGTGAGGGAATGCGAGAGGCGCACCCGGGAATCGTGCTCGGCTTTGATTTTGGCACCCGGCGCATCGGCGTGGCGCTGGGCAACGGCATCACCCGCAGCGCCCGCGCCCTTGCCGTCATCGACCGAGCCGCCACGACCGCCCGCTGGCGCGAGGTGGCCGCGTTGATCGAGCGCTGGGAGCCGCAGCAGCTCGTGGTCGGCGTGGCCCGCTACTCCGACGGCCAAGCCCACGAGATGACCGCCCGCTGCGAGCGCTTTGCGCGTCAACTCGAGGGACGCTTTGGCCTGCCGGTGGCACGTGTCGATGAGCGCTACTCCTCGGCCGCGCTCGCGCGGCGGGACGCGCGAGCGGACGCCGACGATGACGAGGCCGCGGCACTCATCTTGCAGCAGTGGTTCGATGAGGACGCGCAAACCGCATGCTAGAACTCGACGCCGAGGCGATTTACTTCGAGCTGGCGCGGCGCGTGCGCGAGCGCGTCCACGGACGCACGCCGCGCTTGGTGGGGGTCCATACCGGCGGCGTCTGGCTGGCCGAGCGGCTGCGCGCAGATTTGCACATCGAGGTTTCCGTGGGAATTCTGGACGTGTCGTTTTATCGTGACGACTTCAGCCAGGCGGGCCTCGCGCGCGGGGTGCGGCCTTCGCGCATCCCCTTTGATGTCGACGGAGCCGACATCTTGCTCGTCGACGATGTGCTCAATACGGGACGCACGGTGCGCGCGGCGATGAATGAACTCTTCGATTACGGCCGCCCCGAGCGCATCGAGCTCGCGGTGCTCATCGACCGCGGAGGACGCGAACTTCCAATCTCCACGACGCTGGTCGGGCGCACGATCGAGGTTCCCCGCGACGTGAGCGTCGTGCTGTCGCGCGATGACGACGGGCGGCTACACCTGCGCCTGGAAGAGGACTTGGGTCGCTGAGCCATGCAGCTGCGCAGCGCCAGTCCACAGCTCAACAGCCAAGGTGAACTGCATCATCTCTTGTCAATCGAGGAGTTGCCGCGTCCGCTCATCGAGCGCATCCTCAGCACCGCCGAGGGCTTCATCGCCGTGGGCACGCGCGAAGTCAAGAGTGTGCCGCTGCTGCGCGGGCGCTCGGTCTTTAACCTGTTTTTCGAAAACTCCACGCGCACGCGCACGACCTTCGAGATTGCCGCCAAGCGCCTGAGCGCGGACGTCTACAACCTGAACATCGCATCTTCGAGCACGGCCAAGGGCGAGTCGCTGCTCGACACCATCGACAATCTCACGGCCATGCAGGCCGACGTCTTCGTGGTGCGCCACTCCCAGGGTGGCGCGCCCTACCTCATCGCGCGCCATCTTGCGCCCCATGTGCATGTGGTCAATGCTGGCGACGGCCGCCATTCGCACCCCACGCAGGCCCTGCTCGATCTGTACACCATCCGCCATTACAAGGGTGACTTCGAATCGCTCTCGGTGGCCATCGTAGGCGACATCCTGAACTCGCGCGTCGCGCGCTCGGACATCCACGCGCTGCTCGCCATGGGCGTGCGCGACCTGCGGGCGGTCGGACCGCTCACGCTGCTGCCCGCGGGCCTCGAGGAGCTGGGCCTGCGGGTGCACACGCGTCTGGAGGAGGGCATCCGCAATGCCGACGTGATCGTCATGTTGCGTCTGCAAAACGAGCGCATGCGCGGCGCGCTGCTGCCCAGTGCACAGGAGTACTTTGCCAACTACGGACTGACGCCCCAGGTGTTGCGGCACGCCAAGTCCGACTGCATTGTCATGCACCCCGGGCCGATGAACCGCGGCGTCGAGATCGATTCGGCCGTGGCCGACGGCCCGCACAGCGTGATACTGCCGCAGGTGAGTTTCGGCATCGCGGTGCGCATGGCGGTGCTGTCCATGGTTACGTCCTCGCAGCGCGCCGAATCCCGATGAATGCAACGCTGGCAATCGAAAACGGCCGGTTGATCGATCCGGCAGCAGGACACGATGCGGTGGCGGGTCTGTACATCGCCGACGGGCGCATAGCCGCCATCGGCGCGCGGCCGGCCGGATTTTCCCCGCAGCGCGTAATCGACGCGCGCGGCCTGGTCGTGGCCCCGGGACTGATCGACTTGTGCGCGCGCATGCGCGAGCCCGGAACCGAAGGCGCCTTGCGCATGGAGATGCGCGCGGCACTGGCGGGGGGCGTAACGGGCGTCGTGTGCCCGCCCGACACCGATCCGCCCCTCGATGAACCGGGACTGGTTCGCATGCTGCGCCAGCGCTCCCGGGAGGCCGCCGGCGCGCGGCTGTATCCGCTGGGCGCATTGACCGCGGGGCTTGCGGGCGAGGCCCTCGCGGAAATGCATACTCTCGCGCAGGTCGGATGCGTGGCTTTTTGTCAAACTTCGGCGCTGCCCGCCAACCACGGCACGCTGCTGCAGGCGTTGCGCTACGCGCGTACCTTTGATCTGCCGGTTTGGTTGCGCCCCGTCGACGCCTCGCTCGTGGGCGAGGGTGTGGCGGCCGAAGGCGCCTTGGCCGCCGGCCTGGGTCTGCCGGGCATCAGCGTTGCGGCCGAGACGGTCGCACTGCACACCATCTTCGAGTTGCAGCGGGCCACGGGCACACGCGTTCATCTATGCCGCCTGTCTTCGGCCGATGGCGTGCAGCTTGTGCGTGCCGCCAAACGCGAAGGGCTGCCAGTCACGGCAGACGTATCGATTCACCACGTTCATCTGGTCGACCAGAACATCGGCTACTACGACACCAATTGCAGACTGGATCCGCCCTTGCGTGCGCAGGCGGATCGTGCCGCGATCCGTGCGGGCTTGGCCGACGGCACGATCGACGCCGTGTGCTCCGATCACGCGCCTGTCTCGCTGGAAGACAAGCTGCTGCCCTTCGGCGAGGCACAGCCGGGCGCAAGCGGCCTGGAGACCTTGCTCTCCTTGGTGCTGGATTGGGCCCACGCGCAGACGTTGCCCCTCGCCAGGGCCCTGGCGGCGGTCACCAGCGCCCCGGCGCGCGTTTTGGGCGAAGACACCGGAACGCTGCAGCCCGGACGCAAGGCCGACGTGGTCGTGTTCGATCCCGAGCAGGGCTGGCGCGTGGACGCGGAATCGCTGATCAGCGACGGGAAGAATTCGCCCTTTGCCGGGCTGCGCCTGGCCGGCCGGGCGCGCTTTACCCTCGTCGGAGGCGAAGTGCGCTTCGAATCGGCTCCACAGTAGGGGTTCGGGTGTGCAAACCGGTATCGGACCACCGCCGTCGCCCAAGCGTCGCTACGATCGCCTGCGCAAAGGCCTCCTCGTGGCGCTTGCACCGCTCACGATGGCGCTCATCGTTGTGCACATTCTTTGGGGAATGCTCGTTGCGGGCTTTCTCTTCCCTTGGCTGCCGGCGCGCGCGCGCGATGGGTTGGTTCGCCTTTGGTCGCGGACCCTGCTCGCGGTACTGGGCATCCGCCTGGAGCTGCACCACGATCCGGCGGCCGGACCGATCGAAGCAACCGCCGGATCGTTGCTGCTTATCAACCACATCTCCTGGGTCGACGTCTTCGTGATTGCCGCCGTCACGCCGGCTCGCTTCGTCGCGAAGGCCGAGGTCGCACGCTGGCCGGTGCTAGGGCGCTTTGCGGCCTGCGTGGGCACGGTGTATGTCGAGCGCGGCAGGCGGCACGCAATCGCGCACGTCAACGACACGGTCTGCGGTCGTTTGCTCTCAGGTCAATCCGTCGGCGTTTTTCCGGAAGGCACCAGCACCGACGGTTCGCGACTGCTGCGCTTTCACGCCAACATGGTCCAGGCGGCGCTCCAGGCCGCAGCGCCCGTGATCCCTTTGGGGTTGCAGTACCGGCAAGACGGCAGACCTTCGACCGCGGCCGCCTTCGTCGGCGACATGGGCCTCGTCGAATCGATCTGGCGCATTTTGCTCGCCCCGCGGCTCACCGCCCAGCTGCACTGGCTGCCCGCGATCCCTCGCGAGGGGCTCACACGCCATGCGATCGCGCTGCGCGCCCGCGCGGCCATCGGCCAGGCGCTGGAACTGCCGGACGCTATCGCGGTCGACGACTTGGCCGACACCCAACCTGAAACACCGCTCGCGACGGCCAGCTGAGCGCCGTGAGCTTGCCACCCCAGACGCATCCCGTGTCGATGCCGATGACGTCGTCGCGTTGCAAAAGACCGAGCGTGGACCAGTGGCCAAAGATGATCGGCGTCGCGCGGCTGGCGCGCTGCGGGTGATCGAACCAGGGGACCCAGCCCGGCGGAGCGGTGTCCACGCCGCCCTTGAGCTTGAGGTCCATCGCGCCGTCCAAGGACACGAAACGCACGCGGGTGAGCGCGTTGAGGATGCAGCGCAGGCGATCGGCGCCGGTGAGGGTGTCGCTCCATTGCGATGGCCGGTTACCGTACATCGTCGCCAGGAACGTGCGGTAATCCGGCGCGCGCAACCGTTCCTGCACCTCGCGCGCAAGCGATAGCGTCTGCGCGGCGCTCCACTGCGGCAGTACGCCCGCATGCACGAACAAGGCTCCGTCTTGCCAGTGCGCGAGCGGGCGCGCTCGCACCCAGTCGATGAGCTCCTGCGCATCGGGCGCATCGAGGACCTCTTGCAAGGTGTCGTCGTCGTGCGCCGCGCGGATGCCCGCCGCCACGGCAAGCAGGTGCAGATCATGATTGCCCAGCAGCACCGTGGCCCGCTCGCCCAGCGAGCGCACGCGCCGCAGCGCGCCCAGCGAATCGGGGCCGCGATTGACCAGATCGCCGACGAAGACCACGGACTCGGCTGCCCCGATGCTGGTCAGCAATTCGTCCAGACTCGCCGAGCAGCCCTGCAGGTCACCGATGGCAATCAGGCTCATGGCGGCAAGGCAGTGTCGTCGGGCGCGCGCTAGGGCGCCGGCGCCAGCAGGGCCTCGATATCCTCCGCGCACAGCGCGCGCGCCAACCCGGCCTCGTCGCCCAGCAGCGCCTGCGCCAGTAGCGCTTTGCGCATCTGCAGCGTGCGCATGCGCTCTTCGATGGTGCCCGCGCACAGCAATCGATAGACGAACACCGGTTTGTCCTGCCCGATGCGATGCGCGCGATCGGTTGCCTGGGCCTCAACGGCCGGGTTCCACCACGGATCGTAGTGAATCACGGTGTCGGCGGCCGTCAGGTTAAGCCCGGTGCCTCCCGCTTTGAGGCTGAGCAGAAACAGCGGCACCTCGCCGCTTTGAAACTGTTCGACAGCGGCTGCGCGGTCGCGGGTGTCGCCTGTCAGCAATGCATAGGGTTGGCCGCGCTCGGTGAGCGCGCGCTCGATGAGCGCGAGCATCGAGGTGAACTGCGAAAACACGAGCACGCGGCGCCCTTCGACCAGCAAACCGTCGAGCATCTGCAGCAGCAAATCGAGTTTGGCGGACTCCATCACTTTGCGTGCACTCGCAAGCGACACCAGGCGCGGATCACAGCAGACCTGGCGCAGCTTCAGCAACGCGTCGAGCACGACCACCTGGCTGCGATCCAGTCCGTGCTCGGCCAGTGCCTGGCGCACGCGCTCCTGCATGCTGGCGCGAACCGCCTCGTAGAGGTCTCGCTGCGCTCCTTCGAGCGCGACATAGCGCTCGATTTCGGTGCGTGGTGGCAGTTCCGGGGCCACTTCGTCCTTGCGCCGCCGCAGCACGAAGGGGCGGATGCGGGCGGTGAGGTGCTGGCGCCGCGCCTGGTCGGCACGTTTTTCGATGGGCACGCGGTACAGGCGGGAGAAACTGGCCTGATCGCCCAGAAGTCCCGGCGTCAGCCAGTCGAACTGCGCCCACAGCTCCCCGAGGTGGTTCTCCAGCGGAGTGCCGGTGAGGGCCAGGCGGTGCGTAGCCCGGATTTGGCGGATCGCGCAGGCGGCCTGGGTGCGCGGGTTCTTGATGTTTTGCGCTTCATCGACGATCAGCAGGTGAAAATCACGCGCCGCAAGCTGTTCAATGTCGCGTGCCAGCAGGGCAAAACTCGTGACGACCAGATCGCACTGGCCCACGCGCTCAAAATCGCGCCAACGCTCCGTGCCATGCAACTGCAAGGTGCGCAGGCCCGGCGCAAAGCGTCCCGCTTCCGCGATCCAGTTGTGCACCAGCGAGGTCGGTGCGATGACCAGCGCCGGGGCGACCAGCCGTCCTTCTTCCTTCTCCAGACAGATATGCGCCAGCGTCTGCAGTGTTTTGCCCAAACCCATGTCGTCGGCGAGCAGTCCGCCCAAACCGTACTGGCGCAGGAACTGCAGCCAGTTCAGGCCCGAGCGCTGATACGGCCGCAGCTGCGCCTGCAGACCCTGCGGCACGACGGCCGCCTCCACGTGGGCAAAGTTGGCCAGACGCTGGGCAAAGCGGCGCGCATCCGGGGCGCCGACCCAGGTGAGAACGCCGTGCTCGGCCAGCGTCGCGACCCGCGCCAGATCCAGGCGCGAGAGCCGCAGCATGCGGGCTGCGCGCGAGAGCCGAGCGCCCGGTGGACGCGCCTGGCGAACAGGCTTGCGTCGCCGTGTATCGCCCAGCTCGACCAGCGCATCGAGCAGCGGTGCAACGCGCTCCCAAGGCAGTCGGATGATGTGTTTCGGATCGATGCGCACCTGCAGCATGCGTCCGGTTGCGCCGCTTTCCCGTGGCCGTGCCGGCATTGTGCGGGCCTCCGAGAGCGCCGACTCGAGCAGGGGCAGCAAAGGCACGCGTTTGTCGCCCAGCTTCACGCCCAATTCCACGTCAAACCAGTCCTGCCCCGGCACCTCATGGACCGCCACTTCCACGTCGTCGACCTCGACGACCTGCCAAGGAAAGTCCTCGTCGACTTCCACTTCCCAGCCCTGCTTGCGCCAGTTTGCGACGCACTCCTGCATCAGGTGGACGGCCGCATCCTCACGGATCTGGAACGCCGATTCGCTGCTGCGCCGCCCCTGCGGCGCGTAGGGAAAGGACCAGGGTGTGGCGCCGTCGGCTTGCAGCTGCGCTAGCACTCGCTCGACTTGCCTCGCCTCGGGGGCCACGTCCACGATTTCGCCGTTGACTCTGAGAAGGCTGGGAGCGCGCTGCAGCGGCACCAGCACGCCTTCGATGCGTAGTGCCACGTACAGCGCGGCGTTGGGCGGAGCCGCATTGGCCGCAATCCCCTCGGGCGCTTGTGCGTGCGAGGCACCGAGGCGGATGCACACCGCACCGGCGCCATGGGCGATGCGCAACTGCCGCTCGGGCTCCGAGGCGGATTCGGGCTGCGCCTCGGCAAGCGCCGTCCAGGGGCGCGCAAAGGACGGCGGCTCCGAGGGCGCCACCGCTTCGCTCCATTGCGGCTGCCACTGCAGCAGCACGGCCGCGGCGTGCTTGCACAGGTGCCCGATAGGGCACGAGCAATGCGATTCGATTTCTACCTGGGCGCCTGCGCTCTTGCGCGTCATGCGCACGCCGACCTGATAGCGGCGCTGCTCGGCCTCCGAGGGCTGCTCCGAGCCGCGCACCTGCGCGCGCAGTTCGATCGCATTGCTGGAGGTGACTTCGAGCTCCAGAGAAAACACGCGCCGCGCCTGCATGACCTCGCGGCCGCGCTGCAAGTTCTCCCCGTGAAAGCACCGTTCCAAATCGCGCGCGGTGGGTAAAAACGGTGCGACGTCGTTGCTGCGTGCCGCACGCATCAGATCTCACCCCTACCCGAGTTCGGCCGCGGACGGCGCGGCAAAAGGCGCCACAGGCGGCTCGGAAACAAAAAAAGGCCCAAATACAGTGCGGCGACGATCAGAAATCCTCCGAAACTCACATAGTCCGGGGCGCCCACGCGCCACAGCAGCGTTCCAACAAGGCTCAACGCCACGTTGGCGCCGAGCAGCCAGGCGAGCGTCTCGCGGGCGCTCCATCCGCGGCGCAGCAGGACGTGGTGAATGTGTCCACGATCGGCCAACGCCGGATCCCGCCTCCGGATGATGCGGCGCAGCGTTACGGTCAGCAAGTCGAGCAGGACGAGACCGACCACCCACGGCATGACCACGGGCGGCACTCGAGCGCCGGCGCGCTGCGTGAGCACGATGGAAAACCACGCCACTACAAACCCCAGAATGAGGCTGCCGGTATCGCCCATGAAGGTGCGCCGCGAGCCGCGCCAGGGGTGCGGCAGGTTAAAGAGCAAGAATCCCAACAGGGCGCCGAGCAGCACGAGTAGAAACTTGTATGCGTACAGATCGTCGAGGATCGCAGCAAATAACGCAAAAAAAGCCAACACACAAAACGCCAGACCACCTGCCAGACCGTCCATGCCGTCGAGCATGTTAAGGCCGTTGATTACCGCAACGGTCGCAAATACGGTCAGCGGTATGCCCCAATTCTTCAGTTCAAAGGATCCGCGTGCGAACAAGTCGCCCAGGTCGACGAGAAAGTGATTGGCCCAGGAAGTCATGAGCAGGGCGGCAAGGATCTGCACGCCGAGCTTTCCGCGTGGCGACACCTCTCCCAGGTCATCGAGCAGGCCGACGGCGGCCAGAAGCGCCATGGCCACCAACAGCACCGAGTACTCCGAGAGCACAGGTGCCGAAAACAGCAGCGTCGTTGCAAAACCCAAGGTGAGCGCGATGCCCCCGGTGAGCGGAATCGAATCCCCGTGGCGCTTGCGCCCACCCGTGTGATCGATGAGGCCAAAGCGAAAGGCCGGCCGGCGCAACCACACGATTAGAAGAGCGGTCAACAGGCAGGCAGCCAGGGCTTGAACAAGAAAGGTCACGTCGGCTTTTTCAACCGCGAACGCAGCGCATAACTGCTTATTATGCCGAGATTTTTGAAATTCCGGTGCGGCCGGCGCACCCGTCGGGTGGCGACCCCGCAGCCCCGAAAAGTGCTCTCCGAACGGCCGTCAGCCCCCAGGGGTGGCGCGCACGCGCTCGAGCAGCTGTGTCGTCGAGCGCTCGTGTTCGAACGCGATGGCCACCGCGCGCGCGCCCCAGCGTTGCGCCAGGCGCGCCTCGGGCGTCGCCTCTACATCGTAGTCGCCGCCCTTGACATAAATCTCGGGCCGCACGATTTCAAGCACGGGCAGCGGGACCGATTCATCGAATACTGTCACGAGGTCGACGAATTCGAGCGCGGCCAAGATTGCGGCGCGGTCCTCTTGGCCGTTGACGGGCCGGCCAGCTCCCTTGCCCAAAGTGCGCACCGAGGCGTCGGAATTGACCGCCACCACTAGGCTTGCTCCCAAAGCGCGCGCGCGCGACAGATACGTCACGTGGCCGCGGTGCAGGATGTCGAACACGCCGTTGGTGAGCACCACGGGTCGAGCAAGCCGCGCCGAGCGCTGCGCGAGTTCCGCGCGCGCGACAACCTTGTGCTCGAATGCGAGTGCGCGATATGCCTCAGGCGCCGACGCGGCGGTGGGTGGACGCTGAACCATCAGCGCACCGCCTCGAGCGGCTGCTCCAGGGCGGCGCGCAGCGCCGGATCGGAGAGCGCCTGCGCAAGGGACGCAAAACGCAGGCTCACAAGACCGTCGGCACACTCCTCCGATGGGGCCGCCAGGCCATCTTTGCCCAGGAACACCCGCAAACCCACCCCGGCGGAGCGCCCCGCGCGCATGTCGTCGCACTTGTCGCCGAAAATGACCGAGTGCGCCAGATCCAGTCCCAGATCGCGTGCGGCCGCGAGCAGCATCCCGGGCGCCGGTTTGCGGCAGTCGCAAACCACGCGCCACTGGCCCACACCTTCGGTTGGGTGATGCGGACAATGGTAGACGGCGGCCAGGGCGACGCCGGCCTCCGCGAATCGTTCGCGCATCCATTCGGTGAGTCGCGCGTAATCGGCCGGCGAGTACATTGCGCGGGCGATGCCAGCCTGGTTCGTAATCACGACAATGGCAAAGCCCATCCGGGCCAGTTCGGCGGCGGCCTCGCGCACACCGGGCACGAAGACGAAATCCTCGATGCGCCAGACGTAGCCGTGGTCGATGTTGATCACCCCATCGCGATCCAGAAACGCGGCGCGTGCGCCGCCGCTGCGCAACGCGCCCCCGGTATCGGTCAGGAGTTCTTCAGCAGCCATCGAACGTAGGCGGCAACACCCTGCTCGACGCTGAGCATCGAGTCGTCAAACCCGGCCGCGCGCAGCTGCGTCAAATCCGCCTGGGTAAATGCCTGGTATTTGCCGCGCAGCGCCTGCGGAAACGCGATGTATTCAATTGAGCCCTGGGTGACGGCCTGGCGCAGGGACAGGGTAGGCTGGCCGTTGGCCTCGCGCAGCGCGTTGACCATGGCCAGGGCGACGTCATTGAAGCTTTGCGCGCGCCCGGTGCCCACGTTGTAGACGCCGCTCGTTGGCCGATTCCAGAAGAAAATATTGACCTTGACGGCGTCATCGACGTGGATGAAATCCCGCCGTTGCTCGCCGTTCTCGAACCCGTGGCTGCCCTCGAAGAGCTTGACCCTGGCTTCGCTGCGGAATTGCTGAAAGTGGTGAAAGGCCACCGATGCCATGCGACCCTTATGGGTTTCTCGCGGACCGTAGACGTTGAAGTAGCGCAGCCCTATGACCGGGGTCTTGCTCGATTCCAAACGCCGTCGCACGACGTGGTCAAAAAGCAGCTTCGAGTACCCGTACACATTGAGCGGCCGCTCGGCTCCGCGCACCTCGGCGAACAGGGGCCCAGCCCCGTAGACAGCGGCCGAGGAGGCATAGATCAGAACGATGCCGCTGTTCTGGCACCAGTCGAGAAGCTCCGAGGAGTATCGAAAGTTGTTCTCCATCATGTAGCGCCCGTCGCTCTCCAGCGTGTCCGAACAGGCACCTTGATGAAAGATCACGTCGGGGCGCGGCAATTCGCGCTGGCGCACGCGCTGCAAAAAGTCGGTCTTGTCCAGGTAGTCGGCGATATCGAAATCGACCAAATTACGGAATTTCTCCGCTTGGGCGAGGTTGTCGACCGCCAGGATGTCGGTTTCACCGCGCTCGTTCAAGGCGCGCAAAATGTTGGCACCGATGAATCCGGCGGCCCCGGTTACGATGATTTTCATGGATCGGCTGATCTGCTCATGCGGTGCGCCGCTTTCGCGCGAAAACCTAGGCAACATGTTGCCACAATGCCGGCCACCGGGGCGCGGCAGCGGCCGAAGCCCTCAGGCGGCGTTTTCGAAGAGCTCCGCATAGCTCACGGTCGCGGTGCCCAGCTTGCCCACGACAATGCCCCCGGCGCGATTGGCGTTGGCCACCGCCTCGCGCAGCGGCAAACCCACGGCGATCATCGTGCCGAGCACCGCGATAACCGTGTCCCCGGCGCCACTGACGTCGAAAACCTCGCGCGCACGCGCCGCAACGCTCCAGGCACCGGCGTCGGTGAACAGCGTCATGCCTTCCTCGCTGCGCGTGAGCAGGAGCGCCTCCACACCCAGCTTGCGGCGCAGCGTCTGCGCTCGTTCGGTCAAATCGGTCTCGCTGCGCCAGCGTCCGACGACCTCGCGCAGCTCGGCGCGGTTGGGCGTGATCACGCTGGCCCCAGCGTAGCGGTCGTAATCGTCGCCTTTGGGGTCGACCAGGACGGGCCGCCCCGCCGCACGGGCCATCGCGATCATCTTCGTGATATGCGTCAGACCCCCTTTGCCATAGTCCGAGAGGATCACCAGGTCGTATTCGGGCAGCAGCGAGGCGAATTGTCCCAGATGCGCATCGAGCACTTCGGCCTCGGGCAGGCTTTCGAAGTCCACCCGCGCCAGTTGCTGGCGCCGCGCGATGATGCGCAGCTTCACGGTTGTCGACAAACCGGGATCGACGTGCAGATGCGCGCGAATGTGTTCGAGCTGCGTCAGGCGCGCAACCGTGCGTCCCGGTTCGTCGTCGCCCACGACGCTGAGCAGCCCGGCCTGCGCGCCCAGCGCCGTGATGTTGCGCGCCACGTTGGCTGCACCGCCCAGACGCTCCTCGGCCTGGCCGATGCGCACAACCGGCACCGGCGCCTCGGGCGAAATGCGCTCGACGTCTCCGAACCAGTAGCGATCGAGCATGACATCGCCCACGACCAGCAGTCGGGCACGGCGGATCTGAGCTAACTCCATCTGACCCCACCCATCACAAGATTCCCGAGGGCGTCGCCGAGCGCTTTTGCAGCGCGGCGACCTGCGCATCAACCATTTCGGCCACCATCGCCTCGAAACTCGTCGTCGCCGACCAACCGAGCTCGCGTCGCGCCTTGGAGGCGTCGGCCACCGTTGCACCGGTCTCACTCGGACGCAAGAAGCGCGGATCACTCGTTACAAACTCGCGCCAGTCCCGCCCCACGTAGCCGTAGGCCGTCTGGCACAGATCGCGCACCGTGCGCAGCACCCCCGTTCCGACGACGTAATCATCGGGCTGAGGCTGCCCGAGCATGCGGTGCATCGCCTCGACGTAGTCGCGTGCATGTCCCCAGTCGCGGGCTGCATCCAGATTGCCTAGCGCCAGCTTGGTGGCGCGCACGACGGGTTCCCCCTCTTCGTTGAGAAGCGGAGAATCGCTGATACCCAATTTGGCGCAGGCGGCGCCGTGCGCAACTTTCTGCGTCAGAAAATTCATGCGGCGCAGCGGACTCTCGTGGTTAAAGAGAATGCCGCAGGCGATGTACAGCCCGTAGCTTCGTCGATAGACGTGCGCCATCTGGTGCGCGTAGACCTTGGCCGCCGCGTAGGGGTTGGCCGGATTAAACGGCGTTTTCTCGTTCTGGGGCGACTCGAGCACCTCGCCGAACATCTCGGAGGAAGAAGCATGGTAGACGCGGCACCTGGGGGCAAAACGCCGCACGGCTTCGAAGAGGCGATGCGCACCCATGGCCGTGATCTCGCCGGTTTCGAGGGATTGCGACCACGAGGCGCCGGGGGCCGACTGCGCGGCGAGGTTGTAGAGCTCCTCGGGCTGGTGTTGCAGCAGCGCGTCGGCCAGATCGACCGAATTGGCCGCGTCCCCAAAAAAGAGCCGAATCCGGCGAAACAGCGGATGCAAATCCGTGCGCGCCAGCACCGAGGGACGACGACCAAAGCCAATCACCTCGTAGCCGTGCTCCAGCAGCTTGTGCGCCAGCAAGACGCCGTCTTGTCCAGTGATGCCGGTGATCAGGGCCCGGGTCATGACCTTCGCGTGTCCAAAATCGTGCCTAACTGCGAGTTTATCCGGCAATCTCGTCCACGAAACGGCGCACGTGCACCTGCCAATCGGGCAACTCGACCCCGAGATACTGCTGCAGGCGTCGGTTGTCGAGGCGAGAATTCTTTGGGCGGCGCGCGGGCGCGGCCACACTCGAGGCGGCAACAGGCACGATGTTCTCCCGGGACACACGAACGGGCAGACCGCGGCTGCGCGCCGACTCGATCAGCAAACATGCGTACTCGTGCCAGGTGGTCTGGCCGCAAGGCACCAAATGAAATGTGCCCTGCAGTTCCGCCCCTGCGCCCGGGGTCCCGGCACGCGCCAGGCGCGCACGGTAGACGGCCAACGCAGTGACGTCGGCCAGCAGTTCGGCGCTTGTCGGCACGCCCCAGGTATCGGCCACCACTTGCAGGCGCTCCATGGACCGCGCGCGCTCGAGAATCGTGCGCGCAAAGTTCTTCCCCCGCGACGCGTACACCCAGCTTGTGCGCAAAATCAGGTGTCGACAGCCTGCAACGGCGCGTATGGCCTGCTCGCCTGCGAGTTTGCTGCGACCGTAGGCATTGATGGGGGCGGGAGGATCGTCTTCGGCGTAGGGCGCGGATTTTTCACCGTCAAAGACGTAATCGGTGGAGTAGTGCACAAGAAGCGCCTGTACGCGGCTTGCGGCCTGCGCCATTTCCCCCACGGCCTGCCCATTGATTCGCAGTGCGCGATCCGCTTCGGCCTCCGCCCGATCGACGCTGGTGTACGCGGCCGCGTTCACGATAACGTCGGGGCGGGCGCGTTCGATCAGGTCCTGCACGGGCTGCTCCAGATCCGCCTGGGCGCGATCCAGGGCCGTAAGATTGCCCAGAGCGCTGAGCGAACGCCGCAGTTCCCAGCCGACCTGACCGTTGGCACCAAAAAGCAAAATATCCACGGCTCGCCCGATCTCGCCCAGATCCCCGTTTCGCCCCTTGCACAGACCCGCGCGCCAGCCGCCCGGGGGCTTGGCCTGCCGCTGGCCCGCGGCATTGATAGCACAAAACGATGCGCCCGGCGCCACACTCTGGTCAGCGCGGGAGGGCCGGCAGCGCCTGAATTAGAATCGCGCGTCAAACTGCGGATGCCCTTCGATGATCTTTGTGACAGGTGGCGCGGGGTTCATCGGTTCGAACTTCGTTGTCGACTGGCTCGAGCCGGGACGCGCGGCGATCGATGAGCCGGTGCTGGTCATCGACTCGCTCACCTACGCCGGCAACCTCGCCAATCTGGCCGCCGTGCGGGCGCACCCGGGCCTGCTCTTTGAGCGCCAGGACATCTGCGAGGGCTCGGCGGTGCTCGCGCTGCTGCGCAAGCACCGCCCGCGCGCCATCGTGCATTTTGCCGCCGAAAGCCACGTGGACCGCTCGATCCTCGGCCCGGCGGAGTTCGTGCGCACGAATATTCAGGGCACTTTCGCTTTGCTTGAGGCCGCGCGCGCGTATCTCGCGGAGCTGACGGGCCCCGAGCGCGATGCATTTCGCTTCTTGCATGTTTCCACCGATGAAGTCTACGGTTCTTTGGGTGCGGACGATCCCCCGTTTCGCGAGACGACGGCGTATGCGCCCAATAGCCCGTACGCGGCCTCGAAAGCGGCTTCCGATCACCTGGTGCGTGCCTACCACCATACCTACGGCCTGCCCACGATCACGACCAATTGCAGCAACAATTACGGCCCGTACCAGTTTCCAGAAAAACTCATCCCTCTGGTGCTTTTGAACGCGCTGGAGGGTAAGCCTCTGCCCGTGTACGGCGACGGAAAGAACGTGCGTGACTGGCTGTACGTGGGGGATCATTGCTCCGGTGTGCGCACGGTCCTGGCGCGCGGGCTGCCAGGCCAGACCTACAACATTGGGGGGCGTAACGAGATGCAAAACATCGCGGTCGTGCGAGCGACTTGTGCGCTCCTCGATGAATTGCGGCCGTGCTCCCAGGGCTCGTACGCGCGGCAGATTGCCTTTGTCCCGGACCGGCCGGGACATGATCGCCGCTACGCGATCGACTGCTCGAAAATCGAGCGCGAACTGGGCTGGGCGCCGGCCGAGTCTTTTGCAAGCGGCCTGCGCAAGACGGTCGAGTGGTACCTGGCCGCCCAGGATTGGGTTCGGCACGTGACCTCGGGCCAATACCGCGCATGGATCGACCTGCAATACGGTGCGCGGGGGGCCTTTGGCGCGGGGGCGATCGCATGCGAAGGCGTTGCGCCGGCCTCGCGCGGGGTGGCCCAATGAGCGCGGGCGCGGGGCCACGACGCAAAGGGATTCTGCTCGCGGGCGGATCCGGAACGCGCCTGTACCCGGTCACCCAGGTCGTCTCCAAGCAGCTGCTGCCGATTTACGACAAACCGATGGTCTACTACCCGCTCACGACGCTGATGCTCGCCGGGATCCGGGACGTGCTCGTCATCTCCACGCCTAGCGATACGCAGCGCTTTGCCGATTTGCTGGGCGACGGCAGCCGCTGGGGTTTGAACATCTCCTATGAGGTGCAGCCCTCGCCCGGGGGCATCGCACAGGCATTTGTCCTGGGTCGAAGCTTTATCGGGTCCGACCCCGCGGCGCTCGTCTTAGGAGACAACATCTTCTACGGCCATGACCTGCCGCTGCAGCTGCAGCGCGCGCAGGCGCGCACGAGCGGGGCAACCGTGTTCGCTTATCACGTCACCGATGCGCAGCGCTACGGTGTGATTGAGTTCGACGCACAGTTTCGCGCGTTGAGCATCGAAGAAAAGCCCGCGCACCCGCGCTCGAGCTACGCCGTGACGGGCCTGTACTTTTACGACAACACCGTTGTGGAGGTGGCTAGCGCGCTGAAACCTTCCGCCCGAGGAGAACTCGAGATTACGGACGTCAACCGCCATTACTTGAACGCGGGCAATCTGCATGTCGAGTTGATGGGACGTGGCATGGCCTGGCTCGATACCGGCACCCATGAGTCCTTGCTCGATGCCTCGCAGTTCATCGAGACGATCGAGCGGCGCCAGGGCCTGAAGATCGCCTGTCCCGAGGAGATCGCGTTTCGACTGGGCTGGATCAGTGCCCAGCAGCTCGAAGATCTGGCCGCACCGCTGGCCAAGAGCGGCTATGGAGGCTACTTGCTGGGGCTGCTCCAGGAGCGAGGCGGCAGGACCGGCCGCGAGCGCGGACCATGAAAGTGCAGCCAACGGGGCTGCCCGGGGTGCTGGTTCTGGAGCCTGCGGTATTTGGCGATGCGCGCGGATTTTTTCTGGAAAGCTGGAACGCGCGAACGTTTCGGGAAGCCACGGGCCTGGACGTAGCCTTCGTGCAGGACAACCATTCGCGCTCCGTTCGCAACGTGCTGCGCGGCATTCACTACCAGCTGCAGAACCCGCAGGGCAAGCTCGTGCGCGTGGTAAGCGGCGCCGTCTGGGACGTGGCCGTCGATCTGCGCCGCACCTCCCCGCATTTTGCGCGGTGGGTCGGTGTCGAGTTGACGGCGGAGAACAACAAACAGCTGTGGATTCCGCCCGGATTTGGCCATGCGTTTTTGGTACTGAGCCAGGGCGCCGACCTGCTGTACAAGGCCACCGATTTCTGGATGCCGCAACACGACCGCGCAATTTGCTGGAGCGATCCGTCGATTGGGATCGCCTGGCCGCTGGACGGCCCACCCCTGCTGGCCGCAAAGGATGCGAGCGCGCCCCTGCTCGCGCAGGCGCAAGTCTACGAGTGACGCGGCCCCACCGCGCTCAGAGTTGCACTAGACGCGCTGTCCCGTGGCGGGGGCAGCAGTCGATTCGAGCAGGCGCGCATACAGAGCCAGAGTCTGCTCGGCCACCATCTGGTCAGTGAACTGTTCTTCGACGATGCGCCGGCCGCGGGCACCAAAATCGCGGCGCATCTGCGGATCGGAAAGCAGGGCTTGGATGGCATGGGCCAGGGCGGGGGCGTCGCCCACCGGCACGAGCAGTGCGTTTTGCCCGGCGTGCGCGATCTCGCGGCAACCCGGGATGTCAGTGGCCACGATCGGGCGAGCACAAGCCGCCGCTTCGAGCAGGACCTTGGGCAGACCTTCGTGATACGAGGGCAGGCACACGATACAGCTATGCGAGAGCACGGCCGGCATGTCCAGTCGCAATCCCCACCATTCGACTGCACCTTCGTGCACCCAGGCCTGAAGCTGGGAGCGGGTCACCGAATGCGGATTCTGTCGATCGGGCTGCCCGACGAGCACGAAGCGCGCCTGGGCGCCCGCCGCGCGCAGGATGCGCGCCGCTTCGACGAATTCGCGCACGCCCTTGTCCCAAAGCATGCGTGCGGGCAAAACGACGATTGGCGCGCCCTGGGGTTCGGGCGTGGCGACAAACTGGGCGAGATCCACGCCCGAGCCCCGAATGATCTCGATTCGATCGGCAGAGGTGAGGCGCCTGTCGATCAGCGCGCGGCGGTCCGCGTCGTTTTGCACGATCACGCACCCGTTGTGCAGATTCAGGGTCAAGCGCATGGCGCTTTGCACCAAGGGGCGCAGCACACGCGCGCTGGCCGAGCTCGACTGAAACACGAATCCGAGACCGGCCAGGGCGTTGACGATGCGCGAAGCGCCGGTCAAGCGCGCCGCCAGCGTTCCGTAGATTACGGGTTTGAGCGCAACGTGATGCGCGACGTCGGGTCGAAAATCGCGGTAGATGCGCGCAAGCTCATACATCGTGGCCAGCTCACGGCCGGGCGTTGCACTGGCGCGCTCGAACCATTGCAGCGGATAGACGCGAATTTTCTGCTCCTCGATGGCCTTCTGATAGCGGCTCACGCGCGTTGCCAAGGCAACCTCGTAGCCCGCCGCCACGGCAGCGCGGGCAAGCGAAAGCCGGTGCGACCAGAAGTACCAGTCCTCAGAGATCAGAAACAGCAGCCGCGTCATCCTGATCAGACCCCGGGAGACTGCCATCGTTCCAGCCAGGCCTGGAACATCAGCAGCGTCCACAGCCGATGTTGCCAATTGCGCCGGCCATCGAGGTGCTCCTGCCAGGCCTTGCGCACTGCCGGCACGTCGAATAGTCCCTCGCGCACAAGCCGCTCGGGCGCGAGCAGCGTCTCGGCCCAATCGCGCAAGGGGCCGCGCAGCCAGTCGCCGACGGGCAGACTAAATCCCATTTTCGGCCGCGCAATCAGTGCCGGAGGCACATAACGGTGCAACACGGAGCGCAGCAATCGCTTGGTGTGCCCGCCGGAGACCTTGGATTTGAGCGGCGCGCGCCAGGCAAACTCGACCACGCGGTGGTCGAGCAGCGGGATGCGGGTCTCCAGGCCCACGGCCATTGCGGCGCGGTCGACCTTCACGAGAATGTCGTCGGGCAGATAGGTCACCAAGTCCAATGCCATCATCGCTTCGATGTCCGACGCAAAGCCTGAAAACTGCGCCGGGTCATCGACTGGCGAGATGGCCGGCGCCACCGACGGAAAAATCTCGCCAGGCTGCGGCCAAAGCGCGACCACGCGGCGGTAAAAGCTTGCAACGTCGGGCAGCGTCATGACCTCAGCCAGCTTGTAAGCCTTATCGACGGCATAGGCGAATTGCCAGCGCGCCGGCAAGACGCGGTTGAGCAACGCCGCGAAGCGCTCGAGCGCCGCCGGAGGGGTGGCGCGGATGGTCGCGGCCGCGGCTTGTCGCAGCTGTAACGGCAAGCGGGCCAAACGCGCAAAGGTGCTGCGCGCGCCCGCGTAGCGGTTATAGCCCGCAAAGAGCTCATCACCGCCGTCTCCCGACAGGGCCACGGTTACGTGTTGGCGTGCGAGCTGGGCGACAAGAAAGGTCGGGATTTGCGAGGAATCACCAAAGGGTTCGTCGTACATCGTTGCCAGCTTCGGGATGACAGCCAGCGCATCTCGGGGTGTGACGTACAGCTCCGTGTGATCTGTGCCCAGGTGCGTGGCCACCGTGCGAGCGCGCCGCGCCTCGTCATAGGCAGCTTCGGCGAAACCAATCGAAAACGTTCGTACCGGACGTGCACTCTGCGCCTGCATGAGTGCGACGACTGTCGAGGAATCCACGCCCCCGGACAAAAAGGCGCCCAGCGGAACGTCGGCCACCATCTGCCGCGATACGGCATCGCGCAACAGCGCATCGAGCTCATCGGAGAGCTCGCGTTCGGGCACCGCAGCGCGCGAGGCGGCTGCCTCCTGCGTGACCGTGCGCGCCGACCAGTAGGTTTGCGGCCCCTTGCAGCTGCCGTCGCTGCGAACCAGCAGCCAGTGCGCGGGTGCAAGTTTGGCTATACCCCGATAAATCGATTGCGGCGCCGGCACATAGCCAAAGCGCAGATAGCTTGCGGCGGCCGCACGGTCGAGTTCCCCATGCCAGTTTGCAAAGGCGCGCAGCGCTTTTAATTCGGAACCGAAGAGCAATGTGCGCCCCTGCCAGCCCCAATAGAGGGGTTTTTCTCCCAGGCGATCGCGCGCCAGCACGAGCTCGCGACGCGCGCTGTCCCAAAGCGCGAACGCGAACATGCCCGCGGCGCGCTCGAGCGCGCCGCGAACTCCCCATTGCGCGATGGCGGCAAGTAGCACCTCCGTGTCGGAATGGCCGCGCCATGGCCCGTGGCCCAGCGCCTCGAGCTCGCCGCGCAGTGCGACAAAGTTGTAGATCTCGCCATTGAAGACGATGCGATAGCGCCCCTGAGCGCAGCTCATCGGTTGGTGGCCGGCCGGCGATAAATCGATGATCGACAAACGCCTGTGCCCCAGCGCGAGGCCCGATTCGGGGTCGAACCACGATCCTTCGTCATCCGGGCCCCGATGGCGTACGGCATCGGTCATCGAGCGCAGCGCACGCGCGGCCTCCTCTGCGCCCAGCCGGCCGCCCTGGTCCCAGAATCCGGCGATTCCGCACATGTCGATCGAGCGTTGGGTTCCCAATAGACCGGCCGGCACGACGATCGCGCTGCGGCCCGGCAAAGTGATGCGTCAAACGTCACATTATCGACGATTCCCGTATTGGCTTTGGTTGCAACTAAAATGCCGGGCCTTCGAGGAGCGCCGGGCACGCGCCCGCGCGGGCCAAGCCGGCGGCCCTTCGTGCCGCGCCCCGGGGGGCAGGGCGCCGTACGCGGGACCCGCGCGCGCAAGGCCTTCGCCCAGGTGAGCAGCAGAGCAAGAGTCGCGATGAAAATTCTGTGCGTGTTTGGCCGTCACAACTATGGGCAACCGAGCCGCGGCACGGGTTACGAGTACGCCAACTTCATCCCGGCGCTCGAGGCGCTCGGCCACGAAGTGGTTTTCTTCGAATCCTTTGATCGGGCGGCCTGGAGCGATTTTCCGACGTTGAACCGCGCGTTGCTGGAGCTTGCGCTGCGCGAACAGCCCGAGGTGGCGCTGTTCGTTCTCATGGGCTATGAGGTTTGGGCCGAAACCCTGGACTTGTTGCGTGCGCCAGGGGGGCCGGCACTGATGAACTGGTCGACCGACGACTCGTGGAAGTACGAGCAGTTCTCGCGGCTGGTAGCACCGCACTTTGACCTGTATGTCACGACCGCGCAATCGGCGCTTGCTAAAGCGCGTCGCGATGGTCTGGAGCATGTCGTCCTTTCGCAATGGGCGGCCAACGGGCAGGCGCTCGCCGAACCGCTGCCCTCGGATCGATGCGAATTTGACGTGTCTTTCGTGGGCTCGGCCTACGGCAGCCGGCCCCGATGGATCCAGGGCCTGCGCACCCGCGGCATCGAAGTGGAGTGTTTCGGGCACGGCTGGCCCAGGGGACCGGTGGCGGCCCACGATGTACCGCGCATTTACCGGCATTCGCGCATCAGCCTGAATTTCAGCGATGCGCCCGCCCTGCTCCGGACAGGTACTGGCGCACAGCGCAGCCGCCAGATCAAGGCACGCGTCTTCGAAGTGCCCGGGGCGGGCGGCTTTTTGCTCACGCAGGCCGTCCTGGGCCTGGAGGAGTACTACCGCGCTGGGGAGGAGATCGCTGTCTTCGAGGACCTCGGCGAACTCGAAAGCAAGATTCGCCGCTACCTCGGCGACGGCAAACAGCGCGACGCGCTCGCAAGACGCGGGTTTGCGCGCACCCGCGAAGAGCACACCTACGAGCGGCGCTTTTTGCCCTTGCTCAATGCTGCGCTCGAGCGGCGGCCGTGGCGCGCCGCCACGACAGCTTCGGGACAATTCGAGGTCGACTGGCTTCGCTTCGAGCACGCCGTCGCGTCGCATGCGGTCGGGCCGGCGCTGCGGCTGGCACGACGGGCCCTGGTCGCGCCGCTGCGGGCGTTTTGGGGCCCCGTGCGCGGCCCCCGGGCCGCCCGCCGCCTGCTTTTCGAGCTGAGTTGGAGGATTGCGGGTGAGCGCACGTACAGTGCGGCGGGTCTTCCGGGGCGGCTTTTTTACGCACAGAGTTGACGCCATCTTGCCGGCCGCCTCCGATCAACCCCTGGTGACGGTGCTTTTGCCTGCGCGCAACGCGCAGCGCACACTGGCCCTCGCGTTGCGCTCGATTCTTTGGCAGACCTACGCCAACTGGGAACTGCTGGTGCTCGACGATGGCTCGAGCGACGCCACCGTCGCCATCGCAAAGAGCTTTGCTGACCCGCGTATTCGGGTGTTGGCAGACGGATCGTGGTTGGGACTGGCGGCGCGCTTGAACCACGGCATCGATGTCGCGCGCGGTAGCCTCCTCGCCCGGCTCGATGCCGACGACGTGGCGTTTCCGGAGCGCTTGGAGCACCAAGTGCAATTTTTGCAGGCGCACCCTGAGGTCGATCTCGTCGGCGCCGGCGCGGTCGTGTTTGGCGACGACGGGCACGCGTTCGGACTTTTTCCGGCGCCCCCGACGCATCGTGAAATCTGCCGGCGCCCTTGGTCAGGCTTTCATCTGCCGCACCCGACCTGGATGGGACGAACGGCGTGGTTCCGGCGCTTCCGCTACCGGCCGGAGCAAGACCGTGCCGCCCAGGACCAGGATCTGCTGCTGCGCAGCTTTCGGTTTAGCACCTTCGCCAATTTGCCGGAGACGCTCATTGGCTACCGGCAGCACGAACTGTCCTGGAGAAAGTTCGCGCGCAGCCGCGTGCAATGGGCGCGCGCCGCACTGCGCGAGGCGCGCGCCCGACGCAACTGGTATGCGATGATCGCAGTGCCGGCGGTCCAACTGGCCAAGGGTGCCTATGAGACGGCGGTGATCGGCGTCGGGCTGGGTCGGCGGCTGCTGCGTCATCGTGCCCTGCCTATGTCCCAGGAGCAGCGGCAGCGCTGGGACCGCCTCTGGCGCAATCTGCACGCCTGAGCAGACCGGGGCGCAACTGACGACGGGGGTGAGACCAGGTGAACGATTCCCAGCGGGTTCTGGTAACGGGCGGCGCGGGCTTTCTGGGCTCGCACCTGTGCGAGCGGCTCGTGCGGGAAGGCGCCGATGTGCTGTGTGTGGACAATTTTTACACCGGCAGCCGGCGCAACGTCGAGGCACTGCTGGGGTCGCGCTCCTTTGAGCTCATGCGCCACGACGTGTGCTTTCCGCTGTACGTCGAGGTCGACCAGATCTACAACCTGGCCTGTCCGGCCTCTCCCATTCACTACCAGTTCGACCCGGTGCAAACGACCAAGACGAGCGTGCACGGGGCCATCAACATGCTGGGGCTGGCCAAGCGGGTCAAGGCCAAGATCCTGCAGGCCTCGACCTCCGAGATTTACGGGGATCCGGAGGTGCACCCGCAGCCGGAGAGCTACTGGGGGCGGGTGAATCCCATCGGGCTGCGCAGCTGCTACGACGAGGGCAAGCGCTGCGCGGAGACGCTGTTTTTTGATTACTGGCGCCAGCACCGGCTGCGCATCAAGGTGGTGCGGATCTTCAATACCTATGGGCCGCGGATGCATCCCAACGACGGGCGGGTGGTTTCGAATTTCATCACCCAGGCACTGCGCGGCAACGACATCACGATCTACGGCACGGGCGAGCAAACGAGGAGCTTTTGCTATGTGGACGACATGGTCGAGGCCCTGGTACGGATGATGGCGACGAAGGACGATTTCACGGGGCCGGTGAACATTGGCAACCCGGGCGAGTTCACGATGCTCGAATTAGCCGAGAAAATCTTGCGGCTGACGGCTTCGCGCAGCCGGCTGGCCTTTGAGCCCTTGCCCTCGGACGATCCGCGCCAGCGCCAGCCCGATATCGCGCTGGCGCGCGAACAGCTAGGCTGGGAGCCCAAGGTGAATCTGGAAGACGGTCTGCGCGAGACGATTGCGTACTTCCGCACCATCGTCGGCGCCTAAGGCTGCCACTCATGTTTGCGGGGCTCGCGTGAGGGTGCAGACTTCGCCGATCGATGCCCGCAGCGGCGGCCTTGCAACGGTCTGCTCCGCCGCCAAGCCCTAGGGCAAAAAAAGCTCTGCGATCCGGTGCGCGTCCGGGCGGTGGACCACGGCCCGCTCGGTGATCAGTGCGGTTACGAGTTCGGCCGGCGTGATATCGAACGCGGGATTGCGGGCAGCCACGCCCGGCGGAGCCCAATGCGCATCGCCAAATCCAAGCACTTCTTCGCTGGAGCGCTCCTCGATCGGAATGCGCGTTCCGTCGCTGCATTGCCGATCGATTGTCGACAAAGGACACGCGACGTAAAAAGGTATGCCGTGGCGCTGCGCCAGCACCGCAAGCATGTAAGTGCCGATCTTGTTGGCCACGTCGCCGTTGGCCGCAACCCGATCCGCACCGACGAGGACGGCGTCGATTTCACCGCGACTCATCAAGTGCCCCGACATGGCGTCCGTGATGACCGTGACGGCAATGCCCTCCTGCAGCATCTCCCAGGCAGTGAGGCGCGCGCCTTGCAGATAGGGCCGCGTCTCGTTGGCGATCACCGACACCTGTTTTCCGGATTCCACGGCGGAACGAACCACACCCAGCGCGGTGCCATGTCCGGCAGTGGCCAGGGCGCCGGCGTTGCAGTGCGTCAGTACGCGCGACCCGTCGTTGAGAAGCGCGGCGCCGTGCGCACCCAGCACTCGATTGATGGCCAGATCTTCGGCCAGCACGGCGTGCGCCTCATCGAGCAGCATCTGAGCAATGTCGTGTGGGCTCTGGTCCGGCACTTGCCCCCAGACTACGCGCATCCGCTTTAGCGCCCAGAACAGGTTCACCGCGGTCGGACGGCTGGCAGCGAGCAAGGCAAACGCCTCCTCCATGCCGCTGGCAAAATCCCCTGGCGAGCGAGTGCGCAATTGTCGCGCGGCGAGCGCCACACCGTAGGCCGCGGCGCAGCCGATGGCGGGGGCGCCGCGCACGACCATCGAGCGAATGGCCTGGGCGACATCGGCAGCCGTCGTCGTCTTGCAATATTCCAGCCGCCCTGGCAAAAACCGCTGGTCGATCAACTCCAGGTGGCCGTCGCACCAGCGCAGTGTCTGCACCCGCATCCCGGACATCGCCATTTGTGCTTTCGGGCTCCTCGCGCTCTTCCTTAAATTACGCGCTCGTTGCCGCCGTCGATTGGAATTTGCGCGCCCGTCGTCTTGGCAAACGTAGGGCCGCAGAGCTCGGCAGCAAGTTCGGCCACGTCTCGGCTCGTGACCGTGACGCGCAAGACATTGTTTTTCTTGTACTCCTCGACCGTCATGCCATAGTGCTGGGCGCGAGAAGCAAGAACCTCGGGGCTCCAGATGCCGGTGTCAAACACCGCATTGGGGTGCAGGACATTGACGCGGATGCCCTCGGCGCCCCACTCCAGGGCCGCAACGCGCGCCAGCTGATTGAGTGCGGCCTTGGATGCCGAATACGCCGCGGCGCCCGGTCCGGGCGCGGGCACATTTTTCGAACCGATCACGACGACTCGACCGCCTTTGGGGGCGAGCCGCAAAAAGGGGTGCGCCTCCCGCATGAGCACAAGATTTGCGTCGAGATTCACCTGCATGACGCGGCGCCAATCGGCAGATGTGGTCTCCTCGACGCGGCATCCCCGAGGAAAGATGCCCGCATTGAGGACCAACATGTCCAGGCCGCCGTAGGCGTCGAGCGCGCGTCTTAGCGCCGCGCCAATTGCCGCCTCCGAGGTGACGTCGCACACAACCCCAAGGAAGTCTGCGCGCTCGTGCAAGGCAGCGACGGCGGGCTCCACGTCCAGACCGACGACTGCGGCGCCGCGCGCCAGCAGAGATTCGACGCAGGCTTTGCCGATGCCTGAGGCGGCACCCGTTACGAGTGCTACCTCGCCCGCGTAGACCGATGCCTTGCCCGCACGACGCAGTTTGGCTTGCTCCAAGTCCCAATACTCGACGTCAAAAAGGTCCTTTGCCGGCAGTGCGACGTAACCGCCCAAGGCGGTGGCGCGGACGATAATGTCGATAGTGTGCTCGTAGATCTCGGAGACGATCTGAGCCTCCGCCGCGCTTTTGCCCAGCGTGCACAGCCCCAGTTGCCGATCGAGAACGACGCGGGGTGCGCGGTCGAGCATCGTCTTGCGCTCGGAGGCGGTCGGCTCCTGCGCGCCAAAGTATTCGGCGTACGCTTTGGCGTACGCGGCAACGTCGCGCCCGAGCAAGGGCAGGCGCTTGGTTCGGATTACATGGTCGGGCGTGGCCGGGCCCTGCTGCGAAATGAATGCGAAGTCCTCGCGCGCGCAAAAACCCAGCGCGCGGACGTCCGTCGAGCGGTGCATCACCAGTGGCATCCCTGCCACGTCGGAAATCTGTCGGCGCAGGCCTGCGAGCTCGAGCGAGACATCCGAGGGCGGCGGCGGTGCTGGAGGCCATGCAATGTCCCAGGCCCGGTGGCGCCGCAGGTACTCTTCGGCCATCTCCACGAGCGCGATCATGCGCTCGTACGATTGCCGCGCCGTATCGCCGAAGGAAAAGATGCCGTGGGAAAGCAAGACCATGCCAATCGTGCGACTGTTGGCCTCAGCGGCGTAGCGCTGCGTGCAGGCCCGGGCTAGGGCGAAACCGGGCATTACGTAGGGGACCACGACCACCTGGTTGCCATAGATTTCGCGGATTCGCGCTTCCCCCGAAGCGGTGTTGGTGATTGCCACAAGCGCATCGGCGTGGGTGTGATCGACAAACCGGTGCGGCAAAACGGCGTGCAGCAGGGCCTCGACCGAGGGTACCGGCGCCCCGGCGCGAGTGCAGTTTGTCACGAGTTCGTTGACCATTTGCGGATCGGAGAGCGCGGGCAGTTGCGCGAGCGCGCGCGCATGCTCCAATCGAAGCGGGGCAAAGCCCGCCGCTTCGATGTGCTCCAGATCCCAGCCGCTGCCCTTGACGTAGAGTATCTCGACGTCTCGCCCCAGGACGTCGCGCTCGCGCAGCTTCACGGAAGTGTTGCCTCCGCCGTGCAGCACGAGCGACTTGTCGCGCCCCAGCAGACGCGAGGTGTAAACGCGCTGGCCCAGATCGCCGGCAAAGGCGCGCGCTTCGTGCTCGCTCCAGAGATTTTTCACGGACTCAAGAGAAGAAGAGCGCTCGCTCGACGCATTCGCACAGCGTATGCGCGAGCACGATGTGCAGCTCCTGGATCGTTGCCGTACTGGAGCCCGGAGCGACGATGCAATAGTCCGCCAGCGCGCGCGCCGGCCCGCCGTCGTGACCGCAAAAGACAATGCTCGGTACCCCCATCGCACGGCACTGCTCCAGCGCCACGAGGATGTTGCGCGACTTGCCCGACGTGGTGATTCCCAGAAAGATGTCTTTGGTCGTGGCCTTGCCGGCGAGCTGCCGCGAAAAAAGGTGCTCGAATCCGTAGTCGTTGCCGATTGCCGTGAGGGCCGAAGAATCGACCGTGAGCGCTTCGGCTGCAAGGGAAGCACGCTCGGCGCCGAGGCGACAGACGAATTCGGCCGCCAAATGCTGCGCATCGGCCGCCGAGCCGCCGTTGCCCGCGATATACAGCCGGCCGCCCGCTCGGTAGCGTCGCACCACCTCATCGGCGGCGCGTTCGAATTCGGACAACTGCGCCGCATCGTGCAACAGCTGCTCCTTGGCGCGGATCGAAGCGGCCAGATTTTTTTGCAAGAGGGCAGCGGATTGGCCCATATTCTGAATTTCCTTTGCCTGATGATCGGTGTGCGCTTCAGCCGGCATTCTGACCCTGCGACTCGCCTTCAAGAAAATCCCGATAGGCCGCTTTGATCCCGTCGTGCAACGAGACCTCGGGCCGCCAACCGAGCGCACGCATGCGCGAGACGTCGAGCACTTTGCGGGGCGTGCCATCGGGCCGGGTGCGGTCGTATACGAACGTGCCCTCGAAGCCCACAATCTTCGCGACCATTTGCGCGAGCTCCGCTATGGTCATGTCTTCCCCCGTTCCAATGTTGATCAGGGGGCAGCTCGCAGGGTCGGTGAGGCGCCCAAAGGTTGCATCATCGAGTTCGGCCAGAAACACCAGCGCACGCGCTAGATCGTCGGCGTGCAAAAACTCGCGCCGAGGAGATCCGCTGCCCCAGATCGTGACCTCGCGAGCTCCGGCGACCATTGCCTCATGCATCTTGCGAATGAGCGCGGGTAGCACGTGCGAGTTCTGCAGATCGTAGTTATCGCCCCGGCCGTAGAGGTTGGTTGGCATCGCCGCCAGAAAGCGGGTTCCGTACTGCCGGTTGTAGGACCAGCAACACTCGATGCCTGCGATCTTGGCCAGGGCGTAGGGCCGATTGGTCGCTTCCAGCGGACCTGTCAGCAGGTACTCTTCGCGAATGGGTTGGGGACATTCGCGCGGGTAGATGCAAGACGACCCCAGAAAGACCAGGCGCCGCACGCCCGCAACATGGGCGGCCTCGATCACGTTGGTTTCGATGCGGATGTTGCGGATCAGAAAATCGACCGGGTAGCTGTTGTTGGCGACGATTCCCCCAACGCGGGCGGCCGCCAGAAAGACGATTTCAGGGCGCTCGCGCGCAAAAAAGCCGAGAGTCGCACGGGCGTCCTCGAGATCGAGCGCGGAGTGGTTGCGCTCAAGGACGTTGCGGTATCCCCGGGAGGTGAGCTCGCGAGCAATCGCGCTGCCCGCAAGCCCCCGGTGTCCGGCAACGTAGATACGCGTTGCGTGATCCATATGGCCTTTGCAAGGTCTCCGGTTCCAGCGGTCGATTGTAGTTGTCCCGGAACTTGAGGGGCCGATTCGGCACCGCGGCCGGGCGTGGGCCTCACCCGTGGTGGGCCCGTCCGGAGCAGCCGCCGTTATGCCGCTATCATGCGCGCCGGAGAAGCGAAACCGCGTGCCGGTGCGCCGGATTGCGTGCGCCAGCCCCTGTTCCTTGGCCCATTTCGATGGAAGCGTCATGAGCTCGCCAATTGTGCCTGTGATTTTGTCGGGGGGCGCCGGCACGCGCCTTTGGCCCGTTTCGCGCGAGGCTCTGCCCAAGCCTTTCATGAAAATGGGCGATGGACGCAGCCTGCTGCACCGCACGTTGCTCCGGGCACAGCATCTGGCAGTCGACAGCGTCTGGATCGTCACCAATCGCGACTACTATTTTCTGTCGCGCGACGAACTGGAAGATTGCGCACTCGCGCAATCCGGTAAGGTGCGCTACCTGCTCGAACCGGTGCCGCGCAATACGGCCCCGGCGATCGCTCTGGCCACCCTGGCCGTGGAGCAGGCCCAT
Organism: Burkholderiaceae bacterium; assembly: GCA_035625725.1. GTDB lineage: Bacteria > Pseudomonadota > Gammaproteobacteria > Burkholderiales > Burkholderiaceae_F > GJ-E10. The sequence goes on along the minus strand of DASPPB010000007.1, from coordinate 2,773 downwards.
GGCGAAGACGCGTTGCTTCTGGTGCTGCCTGCCGATCACCTCATCACGGACGAGGCGGGGTTTGCCGCGTGCGTGCAGCGCGCCGCGGCGTTGGCCAGTCAGGAGGGCCGCCTCGTGACTTTTGGCATTGCCGCCAAGAGCCCGGAGACTGCCTACGGTTATATCGAATCGGGCGCACCCCTGGCGCACGGCGGATTTGCGGTGCGCCGCTTTGTCGAAAAACCCAGCGTGGAGCGCGCGCGCAAATTTCTCGCTGCCGGCAACTACTCATGGAATTCGGGAATGTTTTGCTTTCGCGCGCGCGACATGCTCGCTGCTTTGGAGCAGGTGGCGCCGACTCTTGCGCAAGGCGCCCGTGTTGCGTGGGCGAAATCGCACGTGCATGCGGTGGGCAAGGACGCAATCGAGTTGGATCGCGCGTCGTTCACGGCGCTGGAGAGCATCTCGATTGATTACGCCGTTTTCGAGAAGGCGCAGAGCGTTGCGGTGGTTCCCGGTGATTTCGGCTGGAGTGACGTTGGTGCCTGGCCTGAGATCGCAGGGCAGTTTCCGGCCGATGCCCAGCAAAATCGCTCATCGGGACCGGCGCTCTTTGTCGATAGCGCGGGTTGCTTCGTGCACGCCGACGGCCGGGTCGTGGCGGCTTTGGGGCTCAAGGACCTGGTGATCATCGACACGCCGGACGCCCTGCTCGTGATGCCCAAGGATCGCGCGCAGGACGTAAAAAAAGTCGTCCAGGCGGTACGTGCCAGTGGCGACGACAAGCACATCTTCCACCGCACCGTTGCCCGTCCATGGGGAACCTACACGGTTCTGCAGGAGGGGCCGCAGTTCAAGCTCAAACGTATCGAAGTCAAGCCCAAGCGATCGCTGTCGCTGCAGATGCACCACTATCGCAACGAGCACTGGATCGTTGTGAGCGGTACGGCGCGTGTGACCGCTGACGACAAAGTGTTCTTACTCGCGACCAACGAGTCGACGTACATCAAAGCGGGCGTGCATCACCGTCTGGAAAATCCCGGCTCGCTGCCACTGGTGATCATCGAGGTGCAAAGCGGTCAGTATGTCGGCGAGGACGACATCGTACGCTTCGATGACAAGTACGGGCGAAGCGAAAACACGCAGTGAGGTCTGGCCGATGACCGCTCGCATTCCCGCAACTTTGATTCCGGGCGACGGAATTGGACCGGAAATCGTCGACTCGGCGCTGGCGGTTCTCGACGCGCTGGAAGCGCCGTTTGCGTGGGACTGGCAGATCGCCGGCCTCGCGGGCGTGGCCAACAGCGGCGACCCGTTGCCACCGGCGACGATCGAAAGCATTCGACGTACGCGCCTGGCGCTCAAAGGGCCTCTGGAAACACCCTCGGGCGGAGGCTATCGCTCCTCCAACGTCCGATTGCGTGAGGAGTTCCAACTCTATGCCAATCTGCGACCGGTGCGCACTCTCGTCCCTGGCGGGCGCTACGAGGGAATCGATCTGGTTGTCGTGCGCGAGAACGTCGAAGGCCTGTACATGGGCTACGAGCACTTCATCAAGATCGGTGATGATCCGCACGCCGTGGCGATTGCCACGGGGGTCAATACGCGGGCGGGCAGCGCACGGCTGCTGGAGTTTGCCTTCGAGCACGCCATCGCTACCGGTCGCAAAAAGGTCTCGATCGTGCACAAGGCCAACATCATGAAGGCCTTGACGGGCATCTTTCTGGAGACCGCGCAACAGCTCTACGCCGAAAAATACCGGGGCCGCATCGCAATGGACACCGTGATTATCGACGCGTGTGCCATGAAGCTCGTGCTTCGTCCCGAGCAGTTCGACGTGCTCGTCACCACCAATCTGTTCGGTGACATTCTTTCGGATCTCGTAGCGGGGCTGGTCGGTGGCTTAGGCATGGCGCCGGGTGCCAATATCGGCACCGATGCGGCGATCTTCGAGGCCGTGCACGGTTCGGCCCCGGATATAGCCGGCAAGGGCGCGGCAAATCCCACGGCGTTGCTGCTCGCCAGCGCCCTGATGCTGGAACATTGTCAACTGCCTGACAAGGCGCGGCGGCTTCGGGGGGCCATCGACGCCACGCTAAATATCGATCGCGTGCGCACGGGCGACTTGGGCGGAACGAGCTCTACGCGCGATTTCACACGAGCGGTTGTGGCGCGTATTGCGAATGGTTCTTGAGTATTATGAGTGCTTAATCATCGAGCGTGGGACGAATCTGCACGGTCGGCGTTTTCTTCGAGGTGCCTGAGGCGTTCCTTTGTGCCGGAACGCAGACATTCCCCTTTTTGCAAGGCGGGGGACGGCAACCCCAATTGAGCAAGGTCGTCGGTTCGATATTTTGTGCCAATCTGGGCAGTATCCGGGGTCAGCGCGCATTGTTTTGACGAATGTCATTGTGCATGGTGCGCGCGTGCCAAGTCGGCAGTTTTACCCCGATTTTGCGAGCGATCACGTAAGATTCGCGCTGTGCGTATAGGGGCCTTGCACCCCGATCCGTTGTACACGGATTAGCGATAACGAAGTACGGGAAAGGCGGGGAGCTCACGTTGCCGGGGGATACTGCGCAGGCGGTCGGGGAAACGGCGCGGGCGGATCAAGCACTGCCGTTCGCTGTCCACGACCAGGACCGGCGCCGCGGTGCCGCGGCGGGCGGGGAGGCTCGTGCACCGCAGACACTCGCGTCAGCCGCGCCCCTTGGCGGGTTCACCGTTTCCATTGTCAGTCACGGGCAAGCGGAGCTTTGTGCCAAGTTAATCGACGACTTGGCGCGCCGCGCGG
>DASPPB010000006.1:0-134681 GCA_035625725.1 Burkholderiaceae bacterium | reverse complement strand
GCAGGTTGTACAGCACCCAGTGCACCCAGGTCATTTTCGGCGCCACCGGATCCGGCGCGTCGGGGTCATCCACGATGAGCACCAACGAGCGGGCCGCGTGGGGAACGCCAGACCACGACAGGGGCGGCGAGTGGTCTGCGCCTTGACAAGTGAACTGCCGCGGAATGCTTGCCCCGTGCGCAAAAGCACTTGAAACGATCTGGAGCTTCGCCGCCATCGTGCCTCTCCCGAACCTTGAGGTCGGCCAATTTTGACACCAACTCGCCGCCGCGCACGCGCTGCCATCCGCACAAAGACAATGCGCGCGAGGGGGCGGCTGGCGCACCGCTCGCTCGTGCCAGCAGCCGGTGCACCCGGTCGGCCGCGCGCGCTCCCCACTGTGCGGACACGGGAATTGCAAGCCCACTGCTCGAGCGTCGGGGCCTGCGCGAGTCGCGGCGGGGCGTCGCGTGCCTGCGCAGCGCGCCGTCACGTCCGCGGCGCGCATCGCGCTTCCCGTGCAATGGCCTTGCGGGCAGCCACCCAGTGACACGGGCGCGTAGTACGCTTTGGTTTGATCGGTACAGAGCTGTGACGGCGCAGCCAGCGACTCGGGCCGTGCGCTCTCGGGCGCCCAGCCGCCAGAGCGGTCGCGCGCGAACGATCCACCACCGGGCCATTTGCCTGATGAAGCAACCCGAGGACAGGAGCGAACGAACATGCCACGCAATCGCCGCATCGTGCTCGCCAGCCGGCCCGCCGGCAAGGCGACCGTCGAGAACTTCCGCCTCGACACGGTGGACACGCCGGTCTTGGCGCAGGGTCAGGTACTCGTGCGCAATCACTGGCTTTCGCTCGATCCGTACATGCGGGGCCGTATGGAGGAGAGCCGCTCGTATGCAGCGCCGCAAGCTCTGAACGAAACAATGCAGGGACAGACGACCGGCGTCGTCATCGAGTCGCGCAACCCGGCTTGGCCGGTCGGCACATCCGTTCTGGGCACTTTCGGCTGGCAGGAATACGGCCTCTCCGATGGCAGCGGCTTGCGCAAACTCGACACCCGGGCGATTCCGCTGTCATCGTACCTCGGAGCGGTGGGCATGCCCGGTGTGACCGCCTGGTACGGATTGAACCGGATTATTCAACCGCGGGCAGGCGAGACCGTGGCGGTGTCGGCCGCAAGCGGTGCCGTGGGAATGATCGTCGGGCAGCTTGCTAAGCGCGCCGGCGCCCGTGCCGTTGGCATCGCGGGCGGTGCCCAAAAGTGCCGCTTCGTAGTCCAGGAGCTGGGCATGGATGCCTGCGTCGACTACAAGAGCGGTGACCCCGGGGCGCAGCTCAAAGAAGCCTGTCCCAATGGCATTGACGGTTACTTCGAGAATGTGGGCGGTGCGGTGCTCGATGCGGTGCTGCCGCGGATGAACGCGTCGGGCCGCATCGCATTGTGCGGATTGATTGCGGGCTACAACGGTGCGCCGATCCCCATTTCCAATCCCCGCTGGCTGCTCATCAGCCGCCTGAAGCTCCAGGGTTTCATAATTTCCGAGCACCTCGATCTTTGGCCACAGGCTCTCGAGGAACTCGGCGCGGGTGTTGCCAGCGGCGCTATCCGATATCGGGAATCGGTGGTGCAGGGCCTGGAAAACGCGCCGGGGGCTTTCTTGGGGATGCTCGAAGGTCGCAATTTCGGCAAGCAACTGGTGAAATTGGTCGACTAGCGGCGCCAATCGCTTCGCCATTGCGCGCGCGGCCAGCGCAAAGCGGTTGCGGCAGCCGCGAACGATCGGTCGGCTTTTCACGCGGAGTCAAACACGTGCAAGATTTCGTCGGGCGAACCGCCGTCATAACCGGTGCGGCCAGCGGATTTGGCCGCGAATTTGCACGCCTTGCACGGCTCGAAGGAATGCGGCTTGTCCTGGCCGACATCGAGCCCGACGCGCTCGATGCGCTCGTGGCCGAACTCGGCGGCAAGCCCGACGTGATCGGAGCGGTGGTGGATGTTTCCGACGCCGAGCAGGTGCAGGGCATGGCCGCGCGTGCCCAGAGCGCCTTCGGTGCGATCCACTTGCTCTTTAACAACGCGGGTGTGAGCGGCGGCGGTTACGTCTGGGAAAACACGCAGCAGGACTGGCAGTGGGTGCTGGGCGTAAATCTCATGGGGGTGGTGCACGGCCTGCGCTGCTTCGTGCCGCCGATGCTCGAGACGAGCCGCGCCGGCGAACCCGCGCACATCGTCAACACCGCTTCGGTAGCCGGATGGGTTAGCGCACCGCTCATGGGGATATACAGCGTCAGCAAACACGCGGTCGTGACGCTCACCGAGACCCTGCACCAGGATCTGCGCCTGGCCGGCGCGAAGATCGGCGTGACGCTGTTGAGTCCGGCCTTTGTGCCAACGGGCATCGTCGAGAGTGAACGCAATCGGCCCGCGCGCTGGGCCTCCCGCGCACCGGCGAGCGCATCCCAGCGCGCCGCGCAGGAGCAAGTCGCAAAAGCGATCGAAAGCGGCCGGCTGAGCGCAGCGCAGGTTGCGAGGATGACCTTCGATGCCATCCGCGCCGACCGCTTCTACGTGTTCACCCACCCGCGCATCTTGCCCTCACTCACCGAGCGCGTTCGTCATGCCGTCGAGGGTCTGCCGCCAGCCGATCCCTACGAATCGCGCCCGCAGAGCCGGCCGCGGGTGGGCTAAGGCCGGGCGCCGCCTCGCAGTCACGCGGCGTTTCGGCTCGACGCCTTTTTGCGAGCCGCGGGCCGTGCTGCCATCGGCTGGCGTGGTGGCACTCCCGTGTGCTGGGTGAGGATGCGCCCCCGCGTGACGGGAGAGACGCGGCTACCAGGGGCGGTGGAGTTTTTGCGGCGCGCGCTTTGATAGGCGCCTTCGCCGGCGGGCTGATAGCGTGGCACCAGATGCTGCTTGCCGTTACCGATCAAATCGGCGCGACCCATCGCCTGAAGGGCCTCTCGCAGCAGCGGCCAGTTCTTGGGGTCGTGGTAACGCAAAAAGGCCTTGTGCAGACGTCGCCGGCGCTCCCCGCGAACGATGTCGACGGATTCGCTCGCGCGGCTGACCTTGTGCAGCGGATTTTTGCCGCTGTGGTACATCGCCGTGGCCGTCGCCATGGGGCCCGGGTAGAAGGTCTGCACCTGATCCGCGCGAAAGCCGTGTCGCTTGAGCCAGAGCGCAAGATGCAGCATATCCTCGTCACTGGTCCCAGGATGCGCGGCGATGAAATAGGGAACGAGGAATTGCTTCTTGCCCGCCTCCGCGCTGTATTTCTGGAACAAACGCTCAAAACGGTCATACGCTTCGATGCCCGGCTTCATCATCAGGCGTAGCGGCCCGCTCTCGGTATGTTCGGGTGCAATCTTCAAGTAGCCGCCCACGTGATGCTCAACGAGCTCACGAACGTATTGCGGCGATTCGAGCGCCAGGTCGTAGCGCACGCCCGATCCGATCAGGACTTTTTTGATGCCGGCAACGCCACGCGCGCGCCGGTAAAGCGCGATGAGCGGACCGTGGTCGGTCACGAGGTTCTGGCAGATCCTCGGATAGACGCACGAAGGCTTGCGGCATGCGGCCTCAATACGCGCAGAGCGACAGCCCATGCGGTACATGTTGGCGGTGGGTCCACCCAGATCGGAGATCACACCGGTAAAACCCTCGACGTGGTCGCGAATGGTTTCAATCTCGCGCAGAATCGACGCTTCGCTCCGGCTCTGAATGATGCGTCCCTCGTGCTCGGTGATCGAACAAAACGTGCAGCCACCAAAACAGCCTCGCATGATGTTCACACTGAAGCGAATCATCTCCCACGCGGGGATCTTGTTCGGCCCATCAGCCTGTCCATATCGGGGATGTGGTGCGCGCGCATAGGGCAAGTCAAAAACCCAATCCATCTCGGCGGTCGCAAGCGGCAAGGGCGGAGGATTGACCCAGACGTCGCGTGCGCTCGGGCCCTCGCCGTGGGCCTGCACCAACGCCCGCGCGTTGCCTGGGTTGGTCTCCGAGTGCAATACGCGGGACGCATGCGCATAGAGCACGGGGTCGGCGCGCAACTGTTCATAGGCGGGCAGGCGAATGACCGTGCAATCGCGCGGCGGCAAACGCCGCTTGCCGCTGCCACCCACGGGCGGTGCGGCGATGGGCCGCCAGGCCGCGCCACGGACCGCGCTTTCGCGAACGCAGGCCGACGCCCGCGCGGCCGCGCGCTCCGCGGTCGTCTGATAGGGGTTGGCGTAGGGGTCGGGCCCGAGGTGGGTCGCATCGGGATCGTCAACGCACGTCGAATCGATCTCGAACCAGCCGGGCTGAGATTGCCGGCGGACAAAGGCGGTGCCGCGCACGTCGCAGATAAGCTCCAGGGGTTCGCGCGCGGCCAGACGGTGCGCGATCTCGACAATGGCACGCTCCCCGCTGCCATACACCAGGACGTCGCATTTGGCGTCGACGACGATAGAACGACGCACCTTGTCTTGCCAGTAGTCGTAGTGCGCTATGCGCCGCAGCGAAGCCTCGATTCCGCCCATGACGAGCGGCACGTCGGCGTAAGCCTGGCGACAGCGTTGCGCGTACACGAGAGAGCAGCGATCCGGTCGCCGACCCCCGACGCCCCCGGGCGTATACGCGTCGTCACTGCGCATTTTGCGGTCGGCCGTATACCGGTTGATCATGGAATCCATGTTGCCGGCCGTCACGCCGAAAAACAGATTCGGGCGACCCAGAGCACGAAACGCCTCGACGCTGCGCCAGTCGGGTTGCGCAATGACCCCCACGCGAAACCCCTGCGCCTCGAGCACGCGTCCGATCAGCGCCATGCCAAAACTCGGGTGGTCGACGTACGCGTCGCCGCTGACCAGAATCACGTCGCAGCTGTCCCAGCCGAGCGCGTCCATCTCCTCTCGGCTCATGGGCAGAAACTTTGCCGGCCCCAGGCGCTTGGCCCAGTAAGGGCGATAGGCCGTGAGCGCACGCGCCGGGCGATACGAGATGCAGTTCGCCTGGTTCTCTTGGGCACCGGCCGCAGCCGGCGTCGGCATCGGATCGACGTGGGCCACCATATCGACGGTTTTCATGAAGCGCTGCGCAACAAAGAATCTTAACTCGGTTGCGTAGGCGCCCACCGCGCCCGCCGGCGAAGACCCGATTGCCTTGCACGAATGCCAGGGCCAACGGATACCCGGGCCCCAATCAGGGTTGCTCAGGAACCTCCGCGCCGGGCGCAAGAGCCGAAACAGGCTGCCGGCGCGCGTGCTCGGCGCCCAGGAACAGGTACATCGCCGGAACCACAAAGAGGGTGAACAACGTGCCCACCGTAAGGCCGCTGAAAACGACCCACCCCATTGCTTGGCGGCCCGCGGCACCGGCTCCGGACGCAATGGCCAGCGGCACAACGCCCAGTACCATCGCCGCCGTCGTCATCAGAATCGGCCGCAGCCGCACACCGGCAGCCTCGACGACGGCGTCGAACTTGCTGCGACCGGCGCGCTGCAATTCATTGGCGAACTGGACGATCAAGATTCCGTGCTTGCTGATCAGCCCCATCAGCGTCACGAGCCCGACCTGCGAGTAGATGTTGAGCGACGAGAACAAATTGATGTAGATGAGCGCCCCGAAAAGAGCCAGCGGAACCGAGACCAGGATGACGATCGGGTCACGGAAGCTCTCGTACTGTGCCGCCAACGCCAGAAAAACGATGATGATCGAAAAGGCCAGCGTGATCACAAACCCGCCGGTTTCCTTTACAAACTGCCGCGACGGACCCGAGTAGTCGACCGAATACGCCGGCGAAGCGACTTCGGCCACCGCGTCGCGCAAGAATTGCAACGCCTCTCCCTGCGAGACGCCGGGCGCCGCGTTGACACCGCCAATCGTGACGGAATTGAGCTGCTGAAAGTGCGTGATCGTCTCGGGCACCACGCTCGTCTCCAGATGCGCCACCGTAGAGACGGGAATGTTGACTCCGCTGGGCGTGCGAAACTGGTAGTCGAGTACCTGCGACGGGTTCAGACGATCGACTTGCAGAACCTGCGGAATCACCTTGTACGAGCGCCCGGAGATCGAGAAGTAGTTCACGTAGGCGGCGCCCAGCGCCGAACTGAGCGCCGAGCCGATGTCGCTGCCCGTCATTCCCATCGCGCCGATCAGATCACGATCGACGACCAGCGTCGTCTGCGGCTTATCGATTTTGAGGTCCCCGTCGACAAAATAGAACTTGCCGCTCGCCCGCGCCTTCTCCAGTACCGCCTGAGCGATGTCGTTGAGATTGACAAAAGGCTCGGTCGTATTGATCACGAACTGCACCGGTAAACCGCGCGAACCGGGCAGCGGTGGAAACTGAAACGCAGCCACGCGCGCCCCGGCGACGCGGTCCCACTTGGCCTGCAGCTCCATCTGAATCTGCGTGGCACCGCGGCTGCGCTCGTCCCACGTCTTGAGCAGCGTGCCGCCGAAACCCTGGTTGATGGTCGGATCCCCCGTGAGCTGGAACATCTGCTCGTATTCGGGGATTTCGCGCGCCGCTTCGAAGAGCTGGTGCGCATAGGTCTGCATCTGTTGGGCGGTTGCATTGGGCGGGCCGATGACCTGGTAGAGCACGATTCCCTGGTCCTCGGTGGGCGCGAGTTCGCTCTTGGCCGTGAGAAACAGGGCCACGGCCGCAAAGAGCAGCATCAGCCCCATCACAAGCAGCACCACCCACGTCGTGAGGATCGCGCGCAGCAGGCGCTGGTAGCCCGCGTGCAGGCGCTCGAACTGCCGATCGACGAACAGGGCGAATCCCGACTGCCAGCCGCTTTGCTGGAAGAGCCGCGAGCACATCATCGGCGAGAGCGTGAGCGCAATGACACCCGAGACGGTCACGGCGCCGGCAAGCGAAAACGCAAACTCGGTAAATAGCGCACCCGTGAGGCCGCCCTGAAAGCCGATCGGCACGTACACGGCAACCAGCACGATGGTCATCGCGAGGATCGGTCCGCCGAGTTCGCGCGCCGCGATGAACGCCGCTTCCATCGGCTTGCGTGCTTCGTCGTTGATGTGGCGAAAGACGTTCTCGACGACGATGATGGCGTCGTCCACGACCAGACCGATGGCCAACACCAACGCGAGCAGCGTCAGCAAGTTGACCGAGTAGCCCAACACCAGCATGACAAAGAACGTTCCGATGAGCGACAGCGGCATCGCAACCAAGGGAATGACGACCGCCCGCAGACTTCCGAGAAATACGAAAATCACGGCGGTGACAATCAGCAGCGACTCGATCAGCGTCTTGATCACCTCGCGAATCGAGGTGTTCACAAACTTGGTCGCGTCATAGACGATTTTGCCGGTCAGACCCGCGGGCAGCTGCCGCTCGATGGACGGGAAGACGTTGCGCACCTTCTGGGCAACCTCGAGAAAATTGGCCTCGGGCGCAACCTTGATGCCGATGAACACCGAGCCGCGGCCGCTGAAAGCGACGTTGTAGTCATAGCTTTCCGCTCCCAGCGTGACGGTGGCAACGTCCTCCAGGCGCACGAGCGCACCGTTGCCCTGTTTGACCACCAGCTGGCGGAATTCCTCCACGCTGTGCAAATCGGTGTCGGCGCGCAGGTCCACCGTCACCATCTGCCCCTTGCTCGAACCCAGGGCCGCCAAGTAATTGTTTGCGGCCAGGGCGCTGGCCACGTCGGCGGCGGTGATGCCGTGCGCGGCCAGCCGATCGGCATCGAGCCACGCCCGCAGCGCGAATTGCCGCCCGCCCAGAATCTCGGCCGTCTGCACACCGTCGATCGAATCGAGCTTTGGTTTGACCACGCGCACGAGGTAATCGGTCACGTTGTTGGTCGGCAGCACTTCGCTGTAAAAGCCCATGTACATTGCGTCCGTCGTCTGCCCGATCTGCACGGACAGCACCGGCTGCTGCGCCTGTGGCGGCAGCTGATTGCGCACCGAACTCACCTGGGTGTTGATCTCGGTCAGTGCGCGGTTGGCGTCGTAGTTCAGACGCAGCGTCGCCGTGATGATCGACTGGCCGTTGAGGCTGTTCGACGAGAGGTAGTCAATGCCCTGGGCCTGCGCGATCGCCGCCTCCAGTGGCTGCGTAATGAATCCGGCCACGGTTGCGGCGTCAGCCCCGTAGTAGGCCGTTTCGATCGTCACCACCGCGTTTTGCGTGCGCGGATACTGGTTCACCGGAAGGCTGGCAAGCGATCGCAGCCCGAGTACCAGGATCAGCAGGCTCACGACGGCCGCCAGAACGGGGCGCCGAATGAAAATGTCGGTGATGTTCATGACCGTCGTTTCAAGGTCATCGCGGCCGCCAGCATCAGCGGCCCGATCAGTGTTCCTGTGGGGCCGGACTCGCGTCGTTGCGGGGCAGCACGCTGTTGTCAACCCGCAAGAGCGAGCCGGTCTTCAGTTTCAGCTGCCCGCTGGTGACGACCACGTCGCCTTCCTTCAAGCCGCTTAAAATTGCCACCTGGTCGCCGCGCGTGGGCCCCGTCGTGACGAACGTTTGCTTGGCGGTCAATGTGGTCTCGCCCTTGTCGTTTTTTCCGGATTCGACGACGAATACCGTTGCGCCGTAGGGATTGAAGGCCACTGCCGCCTGCGGCACCGTGATGTGGCGCTCCCGCGAACCGATGAGAAGCTCGACTCGGGCAAACATTCCCGGCAGCAGCTCGTGCTTGGGGTTTTTCATCGTCGCCTCGACCTGAACGTTGCGCGTGCCCGTGTCGGCGGCCGGGTTGATCGCGCTGACTTTGCCGCTGTACGTCTGCTGCGGCCAGGCATCGACATGGGCGTCGACTGCCGCGCCGGCGCGCACGCGAGACAACTCGCGCTGCGGCACGTTGAAATCGAGATACAGCGTGTCGATCGACTGCAGCGTCACGACCTTGTCGCCCGCGTTCAAATACTGGCCGGGGTTAACCGTCGTGATACCCGTGCGGCCCGCAAACGGTGCGCGGATCGTCTTTTTTTCCACCACGGCGCGTTGCTGTTCGACCTGCGCCGTCTTGCTCTTGAGATCGGCTTCGTCGGCGTCGATCGTCGCTTGGGCGACCGCCTGCGCCGCAAGCTGACCGCGGTCGCGCACCAGCGTCGTACGGGCAAGATCCGCCGCGGCCTCCATGGAGAGCAGCTGCGCTTTTTCCGCATCGGCATTGAGCTCCACGAGCACGTCACCGGCCGCCACGCTCTGACCCGATCGAAACCGGATGGCCCGCACCAGACCCGCGACTTCCGTGCTGAGGTCGGTCCCGCGCCAGGCCCGCAGGCTTCCGACCGTATCGATCTGGTTGCGCCAGTCCTGCATCTGCGCCTGTGTCGTGGTCACGGTGGGTGGGGCTGGTGGCCGGATCGAGGCGATCTGGCGCATCACCAGAAAGACCTTGACTCCCACAATGGCCCCGATGAGCACCACCACCAGTACAACCGTGAGCAGCAGGCGCCGCCAAAGTGAGGGGCGCTGCGTGCCCAGCGATGGTGTGGATTCCCGGTTTGCCATTGCCCGACTCTCCGCCCGATGCCTATGCGCGCTTCGGGCGCGCAGGTGTCGCGCTCGCCCGATCGACCGACGCCCGCAATGTCTGCGTTGGCATCATTGCGCGCGTGCCACCGGCTTGGTCTGCGCCTGGGATTGCGGCTGGTTCCACCATCCTCCTCCCAGAGCCTGGAATAAAGCCGCGGTGTCGGTGAAGCGGTCTGCTTGAGCCTGTACCACCGCGACAGCGGCTTGCGCATATTGCTGTTGTGCCGTGAGCAGGCTCAAGTAGCTAATCGAGCCGTTGTCAAATTGGGTTTGCGCAAGCTCCGTTGCGGCCTGCGCCTGCGTATAGGCGTCGGACTGCGCCTCCAGCGCCTGCGCATCGAGCGCCAGCGCCCGCAGCGAATCGGCAACATTGGCAAATGCCGTCAAAACGGTCTGCCGGTAAACCGCCGCCGCCTGGTCAAACGCCGCGACCGCGGCGCGTCGCTGCGCGGCCAGCGCGCCGCCATGAAAAATCGGCTGAACCAGGCCGGCACTCAAACCCCAGACCGCGGAATCGGCCGTGAACAGCTGTCCCGTGGTGAGCGCCGTATAGCCGTAATTGCCGCCCAAAGTAATTTGCGGGTACAGGTTGGCTGTGGCTACGCCGACCTGCGCGCTGGCCACATGCAGCAGCGATTCGGCGGCAAGGATATCGGGGCGCTGGTGCACGAGATCGCTGGCCACGCTGACGGGCAGGTCGGCCGGAAGCTGCATCTGGGAGAGCGCAAATGCGGACACGTCCAATTCGGACGGGGCCTTGCCCAGGTAGACGGCCAGCTGATGGCGCGTTTGCACCAACTGGCGCTCAAGCGGCGGGATCGATGCGACCGTTTGCGCCAAGGCGGTGCGCTGCGCCAGGACGTCGCTGCGCGTGACCGCGCCCAATTCAAAGCGCCGCTCGACGATCTGCAGTCCCGAGCGCTGGAGCCGCTCGACATCGCGCAACGCGCGGATCTGATCGCGCAAGGCCGCCTCCCGAATCACCGCGGTGACGATGTTGGCCGTGAGCGCGAGGCGCGCCGCGCGCAACTGGTTCTCCTCGTAGTCGACCTGCGCTTGCAGCGCCTCGAGCTGCCGGCGCACGGCGCCAAACAGATCGAATGTGTAGGACACCGTGACTTGCGCGTTGTACAGCGAAAACGTCTCCGAAAACGGCAGACCGATCGTCGCGCCGGCGATGCGCTCGCGCGAAGCACCGAGCTGGCCGTTGACCGCCGGCAGCAGAAGGTTTCCCCTGCCGGCAGCCAGAGTCTCTTGGGCCTGGCGCAACGCCGCCGAGGCCGCAGCCAGAGTCGGATTTTCGCGCAGCGCCTCTTCGACCAACTGGTTTAGCGGCTCGGAGTGAAAAAGCGTCCACCAGTCGCGGACCAGGTCGTTGCCCTGGCGCAGCGTCTGCGCCGCACCCGCGGTGCCGGCGGCTGGTGCGGCCACTTGCTGGGGCAAGGGCGCTTCCACGTACGTTGCCGAACCCGGTGCGCTCGGCCGCTGAAAGTCCGGGCCGACGGCGCAGGCACCCAGAATAAAAGTCAGCGAAAGCGGCAAACGCACGAGTGTGCGACAAGCCTGCATACTCACGATGTCCCTTCTTCGCCTGCGCAACGAGTGCCAGCGCTGCGCCGCCGGACGCGCCGCGACGATATTCTTCTTGAGTACCCCGGGCCGGAACGCTATCACAAAACGCACGGCGCGCCTTTCGCACGCCCGAACGAAACCATTGTCTCGACGCTCGCCCTGCCGTCGTTTTGGGCGCAGCCGCTTCGAGCAATCCCATGAACGAAAACGGGAATTCCGAAACCGATTTTCGCATACCGCTTCGAGGCTGCGGCGCACCGCTTCGCAAAAGTTAAGCCCTGGCAGGTTCGCGCTTTGTGTGTCGAGATGTTTCACGTCACGCGCTAACACCCCTATTTGCGTGCGCCATCACTGAATTTGAGAAACTGCAACACTGAGCAGTGCGGCGTGTCTAAGAAATATTTGCTATCCTTCTATTGTTGAACTCACGCAGAAGAAGCGCCATGACATCCCATCAGATTCTTTCTTTACTGCAAAAACGCGAAGAACTCTTGAAGAATCTCAGTGAAGTAAACGCTCAGATCATCCGCTTCACGCTGGACCACGGCACGGATTCGGCGATCTTCGTTCCGGCCGCCCGTGCGAGCGGGCGCCACGACGGCTCTGGCGCGAAGAGCGGCAGCCGGCGCAAGTGGTTCGAGCGCGGCGAAATGGTCAAGCTGGCCAAGAAACTGCTCGCGCAACCCATGTCGCAGGCCGATCTCGTGCGCGGACTCGCCGGCGCAAAGGGTTACGACAAAGGTTTACCGGCCTCGGAACGGGCGCGCTTCAAGAGCGCCGCCTACCAGGCGATCGCGGCGGCGCTGAACGGCAAACAGCTGTTTCGCAACAAGGCCGGACAGGTTTCCGCACGCCGCTAGGTTTTTGTGCCAGCCGCGGTGCCGCCAGCACCGCGGTCACCTACGCCACGGCGAGGTCTTCGCGGGGTCCCGCGGACAGTTGCTGCTTCAACGTGGCCGGATTCAGAGCCTTGCACCAGCGCGCCACGACAAGCGTGGCAACTCCGTTTCCCACGAGGTTGGTCAAAGCGCGCGCCTCCGACATGAAGCGGTCGATGCCCAAAATCAGCGCCACACCGGCCACCGGAACGGTTCCCACGGCCGAGAGCGTCGCCGCCAGTACGATAAAGCCACTTCCCGTCACGCCGGCGGCGCCTTTGGACGTGAGCAGCAAGACGGCAAGCACGGTCAACTGCTGAAACAGATCCAATGGGGTATTGGTCGCCTGTGCAATGAAAATTGTGGCCATCGTCAGATAGATCGAGGTACCGTCCAGATTGAACGAGTAGCCCGCCGGAATCACGAGACCGACCACCGACTTGTGTGCCCCCAGAGTCTCGAGTTTGCTCATCATGCGCGGCAGCACCGCCTCCGATGAAGAGGTTCCCAGCACGATGAACAGTTCCTCGCGGATGTATCTCACGAAGCGCCAGATACTGAATCCGTGCAGTCGGGCAACGATGCCCAGCACGACGAAAATGAAGATCAGACAGGTCGCGTAAAAGCACAGCATCAGACCACCGAGTTCGGCGAGCGCGCCGACGCCGTACTTGCCGATCGTGAAAGCCATCGCGCCGAAGGCACCGATCGGCGCGACGCGCATGATGATGCCCACGATGCGAAACAGCACCTGACTGACCTGTTCGACCCAAGCGAACAGCTGCTTTGTCCTCTCCCCGGTCAGATGCAGCGCAAAACCCGTCAGGATCGCGACGAAGAGCACGGGAAGAATCTCTCCGCGCGCAAACGCGCCCACGAGCGCGTCGGGGATGATGTCCATCAAGAACTGCGTGGTGGTCTGCATTTTCCCTGGCCCGGCGAAGGCGGCCACGGCGTGCGTGTCGAGCGTGGCCGGGTCGACGTTCATCCCGCTTCCCGGCTGCACGATGTTGACCACGAGCAGACCGATCATCAGGGCAACCGTGCTCAGAACCTCGAAATACAAGATGGCCAGCGCGCCGGTCCGTCCGACCGACTTGAGGTTCTCCATGCCCGCAATGCCCAGGACGACCGTGCAAAAGATGATCGGCGCAATGATCATCTTGACCATCTTGATAAACGCATCGCCCAACGGTTTGAGCGTCACGGCAAAGTCGGGCTGAAGGTAGCCCAGGGCGATACCGATACAGATCGCGATGAGGACCTGCACATACAGACTGCGAAGAAAGCGCATGCCGTGCAAGTTTCCTCCTGCGGTTCTCGTCCGCGCTGCGGTCGGCGAGCGCCTTCCCAAACGCGGGTGCGAAATCTGGTAGGGGCAGTAGGAGTCGAACCTACGACCTACGGATTAAGAGTCCGCTGCTCTACCAACTGAGCTATACCCCCATGAAGCGCGCCGCGCCGGACTTATTCGTTCGAGTGAGCGCGGCGCTCGTGCATCGCGTCCACGACCTTTTTCCGATCCGTGAACCGGCGGCATTTTAACGCAGGATCCTCTTGCTCCGGGAGTCCACCGCCGCCGGGCAGGGCGTGGCCGCGCGACGGTAAAATTCCTCGGCACCGGGCGAGCGCCCGCCAGACACGCGTCACAACCCCTTTCTGTTTCGAAAACTTGTAGATGATGGCGCAAGGCGCGGCCAGTCCCACGATCGAAAGCGGCGAGATCCTCGATTTGCTGATCGTGGGCGGCGGCATCAACGGAGCCGGCATCGCGCGCGATGCCGCGGGCCGTGGACTGACCGTCGCGCTGGTCGAGAAAGGCGATCTCGCGCAAGGCACGTCCTCGCGCAGCAGCCGCCTGATCCACGGAGGGCTGCGGTACCTCGAGTACGGGGAATTTCGCCTGGTACGCGAGGCGCTGCACGAGCGCGAGATCTTGCTGAGCGCTGCGCCGCACCTCGTGCGCCCGATAAAATTTGTTCTCCCGCATGTCGCCGGGATGCGGCCCGCGTGGATGCTGCGCGCCGGATTGTATTTTTACGACCATCTCGCGCGGCGTCGCCGCCTGGCCGCATCGGCGCCGATCGCCTTGGACCGGGCACCCGAAGGCGAACCGTTACGCCCCGAAATCCGGCGCGGCTTCACCTACGCGGATTGCCGCACCGATGACGTGCGCCTGGTCGTGCACAACGCCGTGGCGGCCGCCGCGTTGGGGGCGAAAATCCTCACCGGCTGCGAGCTCGTGCACGCCGGCGCGCACGACGGTCTGTGGAAGGCGGAACTCCGCGACGCGCGCAAGGGCGCGGTCCGCAGCCTACAGGCGCGTGTCCTGATAAACGCCGCCGGTCCCTGGGTCGAGGACGTTGCGCCGCGAATCGCCGGCGTACGTCGGGCGCACCATGCACGGCTGGTCAAAGGCAGTCATGTGGTCGTGCGCAAGTTCTGGAGCGGGGACCACGGCTACTTGCTGCAAAACGTCGATCGGCGCGTCGTCTTTGTCACACCCTACGAGGACGACTGGGCGCTCATCGGAACGACCGACATCGCGTTCTCATCCTCACCCGATGCGGTCGCGATCTCGCCCGGGGAGGTGCGCTACCTCTTGGACGCAGTCAATCGGCAGCTGCGCCGCGCGCTGGCCTCTGAAGACATCGTGTATGCGTTCTCGGGGGTCCGCTGCCTGGTCGACGACGAAAAATCTGACCCCTCGGCGGTGACGCGCGACTACCGCATCGAGGCTGCGACGTCGGCGCAGCACCCTCCCGCGATTACGGTGCTCGGCGGCAAGATCACGACTTACCGTCGCTTGGCCGAACATGTGCTGGAGTTGCTCAAGCCACACTTTCCGCGGATGCGAGCGGCCTGGACAGCGCAGGCCCGGCTGCCGGGTGGCGACTTCCCCGACCCCGATTTCAACGCGGCGCAGCGGCGCTTCGTGGAGGAAAGCGCATTCTTGCCGCCCGCGCACGCGCGCGGTCTGCTCGCGCGCCACGGTACGGTTGCCTACCGGATGCTTGCCGGCGTGCGCACTCGCGAGGCCATGGGCCAGCATTTCGGCGCGGGCCTCTACGAGCGCGAACTGCGCCACCTCGTCGAGCACGAATGGGCCCGCACCTCAGACGATGTACTGTGGCGCCGAACCAAATTTGGCCTGCGCTTGTCGGCCGAACAAATTCGCGCGCTCGACCAATGGATGGCGGCAGCAACGCTGGCCTAACTCCAGTCGCTACCGCCCCCGGAATCCCCCATGATGTCGTTGCCGCCCGAGTCCCAGGAGCCGGGATCGCTCACGCCGAAGTCCGGGCCGCCTGCGTCGTCAAACGCAATGCGCGAACCATCGGTTGCCCCGCCATCGGAAACGAGCCGATCGCGTTCGTGGCCGCCGAGAAACTCGTGCGCCAGCGCTTCGCCCGCAACCATGCCCGCGCCAACCGCGGCTCCCGTGGCCAGACCGCCCATGATGCTCGAGCCCAGTCCGGGAGAGCCAACCGGCGCGGAGCCGTAGCCCGGCGCACCGTAGCCCACGCCACCGGGCACGCCCGCGGGCATGCCCGCCGCCGCCGACGATGACATACGCCGCGCACGCAAGAAGAAAAACAGCAACAATCCGGCGCCGCCGATGATCAGCAAGGGGCCCCAAGGCAGACCCGAGTCCGCGGCGCGCGCCTCGGAGGCCGCGCGATCGGCAAGACGCAGCCGCCCTTGAGCGCCTTCGGCAATGAGGGCGCGCAAATCGCGCACGGCCTCGGGTTTGGCAAAAGCCAACCCGGGCGAGAGTCGCTCGGCGGTCTCCAGCTCGGCTTGCGCCTCGGAGGATCTGCCCAGGCGAGCCAGTACCTCCGCCTCCACGTAATGGGCCTTGGCGCTGTCGGGATGATCGCGTAACACTTTG
Source organism: Burkholderiaceae bacterium (assembly GCA_035625725.1). GTDB lineage: Bacteria > Pseudomonadota > Gammaproteobacteria > Burkholderiales > Burkholderiaceae_F > GJ-E10. The sequence continues at coordinate 118,848 of DASPPB010000006.1, read as the reverse complement.
GTCATCATTGCTTGCGCCTCGTGCAACTGCCCCGAGTGGACGGCCTGGTAGACCTCGTGCAGACTCGGATCATCGGCCCGTGCCGCGGGCAGCAAACCGATCGCGGCCGTAGCCAGAACAACGCTGATGAGCTTTTTCATGGACGTAGTATTCCTAAAAGACATGAGACAAACCATTGCAGCTGGGCCAAACCTCTACCAGGCCCTTAGATGCGGTTGCGGGCGGGAAGTTCAAGCGGTGCCCTTGCGGCGCACGAAAACTTCAATCATAAATCCAGCGCCGGGTCGGAGGCCGCCAGCGCATCGGACTCGGGCCAAAGCGGCGGCAATTCTGTAAACATCTTCAGAATCGGCGCCAGACGGCCCTCGCGTACGAGGGCGGTGGAGTGTTCGATGTCGGGCGCCAGATAGCGGTCCCGTGGCATGGCCGGGCACTGCACACGCAGCAGACTGCAGGCTTTTTCAAGCGCCGCGGAGCTGCGCAAAGGCCGCAGGAACTCCAGCGCCTGGGCGGCGGCGAGCAGCTCAATACCCAAAATGCACGCCGTGTTGTCGACGAGCCGCTGCAGGCGACGTGCGGCAAACGCTGCCATGGACACGTGATCTTCCTGATTGGCCGAGGTCGGCAGGCTATCGACGCTGGCCGGGTGCGCGAGCGACTTGTTCTCGCTGGCCAGCGACGCGGCGGTAACGTGCGCGATCATGAAGCCGCTGTTGAGGCCCGGCTCGGCACTGAGAAACGGCGGCAGACGAGACACGCTCGAGTCGATCAGCATCGCGATGCGCCGCTCGGCGATGGCACCGACCTCCGCGATGGCCACTGCCATCGCGTCGGCCGCCAGCGCGACGGGCTCGGCGTGAAAGTTGCCACCCGCAAGCAGCACGCCGTCTTCGGCAAAGACGAGCGGGTTGTCGGTTACCGCGTTGGATTCGCGCAGCAGCACCCGCGCGGCGTGGCGCAGCTGATCGAGGCATGCCCCGACGACCTGCGGCTGACAGCGCAGGCAGTACGGATCTTGCAGCCGATCGTCCCCGCGCAGATGGGACTGGCGAATCGCGCTGCCTTCCAACAAGGCGCGGTAGTAGCGTGCCGCATCGATCTGACCGGGATGACCGCGCAGACGGTGGATCCGCGGATCAAAGGGGCCATCGCTTCCCCGCGCCGCGTCCACCGTCAGCGCGCCGATAACGAGGGCCGCCTCCATCACGGGTTCGAATCGAAACAGGGCATGCAAGGCCAGCGCAGTCGAGGTCTGGGTTCCGTTGATCAGCGCCAAGCCTTCCTTCGCCTGCAAGCGCAGCGGGGCCAAGCCGTTTTGCGCCATTGCTTCTTGCCCCGGTACGCGCAGCTCGTCGACCAGAAACTCGCCTTCTCCGAGCAAGGCGAGGGTCATGTGCGCCAGGGGAGCGAGATCCCCCGACGCGCCGACCGATCCCTGCGACGGTACGTAGGGAGTCAGACCGGCATTGACGGCGCCCAGCAGCGCATCGACCACCGCTTCGCGTACGCCGGAGTAGCCGCGCGCAAGGCTTGCCGCCTTGAGCACGAGCATCAGTCGGACCACGGCCGGCGCCAGCGGTTCTCCAACCCCGGCACTGTGGGAGCGGATCAGGTTGAGCTGCAGATGTTCGAGCTCGGAGTCGCCGATACGCTGATCGGCGAGCTTGCCAAAGCCGGTATTGATGCCGTAGACGGGTTCATGGCTGCGCGCCACCCGCTGCACGAGCTCCGCGCTGGCGCGAATCCGCTGGCGCGGTTCGTCATGCATGCGCAGCTGCACGCCGCCGGCGTGAATCGAGCGCAGCTGCCCCAGCGTCAATGCACCGGGGACAATCGGCAACTCGTGCGTCATCGGCGCTTCAGCATCGGAAGCTGCAATCCGCAGGCGCGCGCCGTCTCTATGGCCTCGGCGTAACCCGCATCGGCGTGACGCATGACGCCGGAGGCCGGATCATTCCACAGCACGCGTTCGATACGCCGCGCCGCATCGGCCGTGCCATCGCAAACCACGACCACGCCTGCGTGCTGCGAATACCCCATACCGACGCCACCGCCATGGTGCAACGAAACCCAGGAAGCGCCGCTCGCGGTGTTGAGCAAGGCGTTGAGCATGGGCCAGTCAGAGACCGCGTCCGAGCCATCGAGCATCGCCTCCGTCTCCCGATTGGGTGAGGCGACCGAGCCCGCATCCAGGTGGTCGCGCCCGATGACGATGGGCGCCTTGAGTTCGCCCGTGCGGACCATTTCGTTAAAGGCAAGCCCCGCTCGCTCTCGCTCCCCGAGGCCGATCCAGCAGATCCGCGCGGGCAAACCCTGAAATGCGATGCGCTCCTGCGCCATGTCGAGCCAGCGGTGCAGGTGGACATCGGAAGAAAAGAGCTCGCGCATCTTGCGGTCCGTGCGCCGTATATCCTCCGGGTCCCCGGAGAGCGCCACCCAGCGAAACGGCCCCTTGCCCCGGCAAAACAGGGGTCGTATATATGCGGGCACAAAGCCGGGAATGTTGAAGGCTTCGACTACGCCCTGGTCCTTTGCGACTTGTCGAATGTTGTTGCCGTAGTCGAAAGTCGGCACGCCCAGCGCCTGCAGCGCCAGCATGGCGCGCACGTGCGTCGCGCAGCTTTGCGCGGCTGCCCGTACAAGATTGGGGTGCTCTTGGGCGTCGGCCTGTGCCGAGAGCCAACGCTCTACGCTCCAGCCCGCTGGCAGATAGCCGTTGACCAAGTCGTGCGCGGAGGTCTGGTCGGTCACCAGATCCGGCCGCGGGCCGCCCGCGCGCGCCCGCTGGGCCAGCTCGGGCAGGACCTCGGCGGCGTTTCCCAATAGCGCGATCGATACCGCGCGTCGCTCTCGGGTGTACTGCGCAATGCGACCGAGCGCATCGTCGAGGTCGGATGCTTGTTCGTCCAAATACCGCGTGCTCAGACGAAAGTCGATGCGGTTTTGCCGGCATTCGATGATGAGCGAGCTGGCCCCCGCGAAACTCGCTGCCAGCGGTTGGGCCCCACCCATTCCACCGAGCCCGGCGCTCAGGATCCAGCGACCCGCGAGCGTGCCACCATAGTGGCGCCGGCCGGCCTCGGCAAACGTTTCGTAAGTGCCCTGCACGATGCCCTGACTGCCGATGTAAATCCAGGAGCCGGCCGTCATCTGGCCGAACATCATCAGGCCCTTACGATCGAGCTCATGAAAATGTTCCCAGGTCGCCCAGTGCGGCACCAGGTTGGAGTTGGCGATCAATACCCTCGGCGCCTGCTCGTGCGTGCGAAACACCCCAACGGGCTTGCCCGACTGAACCAGTAGGCTCTCGTCGGGTTCGAGGTCGCGCAAGGTCCGCAGAATCGCGTCGAAGCACTCCCAGTTACGGGCGGCCTTGCCGATGCCGCCATAGACGATGAGCGCATCTGGGTTCTCCGCCACCTCTGGGTCCAGGTTGTTCTGGATCATTCGGTACGCGGCCTCGATCTGCCAGTTGCGACAGCTCAGCGTGGAGCCCCTTGGTGCGCGCACCGGCCTTGGTTCGCTGGTCGCGCTCCGGCTCGAGTCCTCCATCGTCCTGATTTCTCCACAAGTGGCGTCATTTCTGAGGAACAGGCACACTGTACTACGAGGAGCACGATGGCGACGATTTGGCACAACGCAACATTGGCGGCGATGAGCGATGAGGCCCCCGAGCGCATTGTCGAGCACGCCGCTTTGGTCGTGCAGGGCGACCGCCTGGCTTGGGTGGGGTCGCTCGAGCAGCTGCCCCGGCAGCTGCGCGACGAGGCAACGCGCGAAATCGATCTGGCCGGAGCCCTGGTTACGCCGGGTCTGATCGACTGCCATACGCACATCGTCTATGCGGGCGACCGTGTACATGAATTCGAGATGCGTCTGCAGGGTGCAAGCTACGAGGAAATCGCGCGCGCAGGCGGGGGAATCCGCGCCACGGTGACGGCAACGCGCCAGGCCGACGAGCAGCGACTGTATGCACAGTCCTCCAAGCGTCTGCACGCCCTGCTGGAGCAGGGCGTAACAACCATCGAAATCAAATCCGGCTACGGCTTGAGCTGCGCGCACGAGGCGCGCATGCTGCGCGTCGCGCGCCGCCTCGGCCAGGACCACGCCGTGAGCGTGCGCACCAGTTATCTCGCTGCTCACACGGTGCCGCCCGAATTCGACGGTCGGGCCGACGAGTACGTGGACGCACTCTGCCAGTGGCTGCCGCAGCTCCATGCTGAGGGGCTGGTCGACGCGGTCGACGCGTTTTGTGACACGGTCGGCTTTACGCTGGCGCAAACGCGCCGGGTTTTCGAGGCGGCGCGCGCCCTGCACTTGCCGCTGCATCTGCACGCCGAACAGCTCGGCAACCAACACGGCGCCGCCCTTGCGGCGCGCTTCGGCGCCCTATCTTGCGACCACCTGGAGTATCTTGACGCCGATGGCATACAGGCGATGGCCGCGCACGGCACGGTCGCGGTCTTGCTACCGGGTGCGTATTATTTTCTGGGGGCGCCGCAACCGCCGCCCGTAGCCCAGTTGCGCACGGCCGGAGTGCCCATTGCAATTGCGACCGACCACAACCCGGGCAGCTCACCCGTTCTCTCGCCGCTACTCGTGCTCAACATGGCTTGTGTCCTGTTCGGACTCACCTCCTGGGAGGCCCTGCGAGGATTCACGGCAAATGCGGCCCGTGCCCTCGGGCTCAATTCCACCCACGGGGCGCTCACCGCGGGCCGGCGTGCCGATTTTGTCGTCTGGGACGCTGCCCACCCGGGCGAGTTGGCGTATTACGTTGGACGCAATCCTTGCCAACACCGGATCTACGGTGGTGAGGAGTGCGACGCCGGCACTTCGCTAGGACACACACCGCTATGAACTCGGAGGTTTTCGAACTGCGTCGCGGCAGCACGCCGCTGCTCGTCAGTCTTCCGCACGTGGGCACGCAAATTCCCGACGCACTGCGAACGGCCTTCGTCGAGCGCGCCTTGTGGTTGGAGGACACGGACTGGCATCTGGAATCGCTCTATGATTTCGTCGGCGAGCTCGGGGGCACTCTGATCGTCCCGCAATTTAGCCGCTATGTGATCGATCTGAATCGCCCGCCGCACGATGCGCCGCTGTACGACGGCGGCAACAATACCGAATTGTGTCCGACACGCTTTTTCACGGGCGAACCTCTGTACCGTCCCGGTCGCGCGCCGGGTCCGGAGGAAATCGAGACGCGGCGCAGGCAGTACTGGCAGCCTTACCATGACGCGCTTGACCAGGAGTTGGGCCGTTTGCAGGCGACCCACGGCCACGCGCTGTTGCTCGATGCGCACAGCATTCGCTCGGAGCTTCCTTGGCTCTTCGAGGGCAAACTCCCCGACCTGAACCTGGGAACGGCAAATGGCAAGAGCTGCGCCGCCACCCTGCGCGACACCCTCGCACAGGTGCTGGCCAACGGCTCGCGCTACTCGCACGCCGTCGACGGTCGCTTTCGTGGAGGGTACATAACCCGGCACTACGGTCGCCCGGAGACCGGAATTCATGCGGTGCAACTCGAAGTGTGCTGGAGCTGCTACATGGAGGAATTGCCGCCCTACAGCCTGGACGAATCCCGAGCCGTCTATCTGCGGCCGCTGCTGCGCGAATTTGCCGCTTCGATGCTGTATTGGGCGGCACAGCATGGCTGAGCTCCCGTTGACCGGCTCGAAGCAAATGGGCAACGAGGCGCCGCACGAGCCCCCCGAGCTGCTTTGGGCGCCGCGGGCGTGGATAGGAGGCAAGTGGCAAGACGCTGTGCTTCTGCGCGTCGGCGCCGACGGCAACTGGGCCGAAATTCAAATTGGCGCTGACGCCGCGCCACAGGCCGTTGTTCTGGGTGGTCCAGCGCTCCCGGGGCTTGTCAATGCCCACAGCCATTGCTTTCAGCGCGCCTTCGCAGCCATGGCCGAGCGCCGCGGCCTGGAAGAAGACGATTTCTGGACTTGGCGCGAGCGCATGTATCAGGTGGCCTTGCGCATTGATCCGCAACAGCAGCGTGCGATCGCGGCCCAACTGTTTCTCGAAATGGTGCGCGGCGGCTATACGCAGGTCTGCGAATTTCACTATCTGCACAACGACACGGACGGCCGCGATTACACGGAGGACCGGGTGCGCATGGCTCGAGGCATTGTCGAGGCGGCGCACGAGGTCGGCATTGGTCTGACACTGTTGCCGGCGCTCTATGAGCGCGCGGGCTTCTCCCAGCCCTCGCTGCGCGAGGACCAGCGACGCTTTCGCGCCGATGCGGACGCGGTCGTGGCGATGCGCGATGCGCTGCGCGCTTCGCCGCTGTACGACGCCCAAGCAGCGGCCAAGCCATCGCCCCTGAACGTCGGTCTCGCAGTGCATTCGCTGCGCACGGCGACACCCGCGGGGCTCAATCGGCTGCTTGCCCAAGGCGATGACGCACCCATTCACATTCACGTCGCAGAGCAATTCCAGGAAGTCGACGATTGCCTGTCTGCAACAGGGCTGCGACCCATCGAGTGGCTGTGCCGGCACACCGCGCTCGACCGCCGCTGGCAACTGGTGCACGCAACCCACAGCTCTCCTGGCGAAATCGAGGCCATTGCGCGAAGCGGTGCCGGCGTCGTACTTTGTCCCAGCACGGAGGCCAACCTGGCCGACGGGGTCACCGATTTGACCGGATGGCTAAAGCAAGGCGTGCCGCTGTCGGTCGGCTCCGACAGTCAGGTCACGCGATCGGCCATGGAGGAGCTGCGCCTGCTCGAGTACGCGCAGCGGCTCACCAAGCGTGTGCGCTGCGTGGCTGCGGCCCCGCAGCAGCAGCAGCCGTCGACGGCCGAGCGTCTGTGGTCACGCGCTCTCGAAGGCGGCGCGCAGGCCGCGGGCTTTGCGCGCTGGGGATTGCAAGTCGGGGCGCGCGCCGATTTGTTGGTCGTGGATACGAACACACCCGCACTGCTTGGCGTACCCGCCTCGTACACATTGGACGCGCTGGTTTTCAGCAGTCCGATCCGTCCGTTTCGCGATACGTTGGTCGCGGGGCGCTGGGTCACACGCAACCACCACTGTAGCGCGGCCGATCGCATCGGAGCGCGTTTCGTCGATGCGATGCAGCAGATCTGGCAAGGCAAGGTGGACTGACGGCGGGAGCCGCGTACGGGGCGCTCGGTACGTTTTCGCTCTCGCAACGCCTACGTCAACGCGACGGCAACGCTCAGGGTGACGGACAAAAGCACGACGAGCAGCGCCGACGTACGCCAGCGAGCCAGGACCAGGACCCCCAGGGCAGCGATGACGACGTCGCTCGGGGCGCGTACCGCACTGACCCACAGCGGATCGTAAAGCGCCGCGGCCAGCATCCCCACGACCGCGGCACACACGCCCGCGATGGCGCGCGCCGCCACCGGATGCAAGGCCAACGCCCCCCAGAGCGGCAATATGCCGGCAGCCAGCAAGAAACCGGGAAGAAAGGTCGCGACGAGTGCCACGGCCGCGCCCAGCAGACCGCCATCGCCGCCGGGAAGCCGCGCACCAAGATAGGCGGAGAGCGCGAACATCGGGCCCGGCACCGCCTGCGCAGCGCCGTAGCCGGCCAGAAAATCTTCGGAGGAAATCCAGCCGGGCTTGACCAAGGCATCCTGCAGCAAGGGCAACACGACGTGGCCCCCGCCAAAGGCCAGGGCGCCCGTGCGAAAAAACGCATCGGCGTAGACGAGCAATCCGATGTGCGTGCGCGCGGCCAGCGGCAGGCATAGCAGCAAAGCCCCAAAGGCCGCGAGCAGCAGCCAAGCCGTGCCTGCTCCAAAAGGCACACCGAAGTCCCCGGCAAACGCGGGCCGAACCTTGCGACACACGACTGCGCCGCAGGCCGCGCCCAGCCCAACGACGAGCAACTGGGCCCAAGCCTGCCCGATGCTGAGCAAGATGATGGCGGAGGCAACCGCGATCAGCCGACGCTCGAGGTCCGGACAAAGCGCTCGGGCCATACCGACAAGACCGAACGCAACCACGGAAAGAGCGACGAGCTTCAGACCATGCACCGCGGCCTGGCCGACGACACCCGAGAGCAAGGGCAGCAGCGAAGCAAAAGCAAACAGCAGCAGCGCCGAGGGCGCAGTGAAGGCAACGAAAGCGGCCAATGCCCCGGGCCAGCCGGCACGCAAAAGACCCAGCGTGAACCCGAGCTTGCTGCTGCCCGGGCCGGGCAAGAATTGGCAAAGCGTCAGCAGATGCCCGAACTGTGTCTCGCTAAGCCAGGCGCGCCGCTCGACAAACTGCTGGCGAAAATACGCAAAATGCGCAATCGGGCCTCCGAAACAAGTGAACCCCAAGTGCAAGAACGCCCAGAATACTTCGCCGACGGTTCCCTTGACCATGGACCTACGGAACATCCCGCAATTCGAAGGCCGCAATGCGGCTTACATCGCGCACTGCGCTCTCGCAAGTATCGCGTCGCAGCGGGCCGTGGCCGCATTCGGGCGGCCTGGCGCACGATGCGGCGCGCCAACCATCGCCTGCAATGTGCGTCGATGCGAAGCCGGCCGGCGCCTCGGACGCAGGCAGCCGCACCAGAGGATGCACAGGCAACCCTGCGCTTTGCGATGGCATGCGTGGCCCCAGCGATCGCGATCGCGCAAAAGGAAAAAGACCTGTGCAACCGCATTCATTGGAGGTTTTCGAGGAGCTGCGTCGCCGACGTCACGGGTGGCAAACAGGTTTGATTGCGGCACACGTATGCCGCGGCTTGCCCGTCGACCGGATCGCGGCCCTCTCCTAGGGGGCTGTGCGCCGACAAGCTCAGGACCCGAGAGGGAAGGTACGTTCGGTGCACGGCCTCAATGAGCGCGGCGGCCCGCTCCTGGCCGCCCGCAAAGACGATGCTGGCCGCGCCCGCGCGCTCAAAATCGTGGGCCGCGAGCAGGTGGGCAAATCCAAAGGCGTTGCCCGCGGCGGCTCCTCGGTAGCGCGTCAGAACATGCTCGGCGCACTCCTTGTAGCTCTTTCGCCCAGACAGCTCATGGGCTCGCAGAAGCGCCAGCACGGTCTCCGAGGTTCCCGAAGGCCACGCGCTGTCAAACGGCGCCAGCGGCCGATGGATCAGCGGCGAAGTGCTGCGGCTCGTGAAAAACAGATCTCCATCCCAAAACTGCTCCAGGACGCAATCGAGCAGATCCAAAGCGCGGTCCAGATCGCATTTGTCAAACGCCGACTCATACAGATCGATCCGTGCATTGGCCAGAAAGCCGTAGTCATCGAGAAATCCCGGGACCTTGGCAACGCCATCGCGCCAAACCCGGTACACGCCGGCTTTGGGCATCGAGAGGTGCTTCTGCAGAAAGTCGGCAGCCTGTCGGCCCGCCTCCAGGTATTCGGCATTGCCGGCGGCCTGGTAGGCCGAGCACAGACCCTGAATCATGAGTGCGTTCCATGCCGTCAGGACGTTTTCATCGCGACCTGGTCGCACACGTGCGGCACGGGCAGCAAAAAGGCGCGCCCGTATTGCGTCGAGACGAGCCTGCTCCTCGTCGTTGAGGGTCACGCGTCGCTGCAATACCGAGCGGCCGTGCTCGAAGTTCCCCGGATCTTCGACGCCATAGGCCCGGGCCGCGAATGCGCCGTCCTCGGGGCCTAGCGCCTGCTGCAGCTCCTGCGGACTCCAGGCGTAGAAGCGCCCTTCCTCGCCCTCGCTATCGGCGTCCTCGCTCGCATAAAAGCCGCCTTCGGGATGCCGCAGATCCCGCAGTACGTACCCGATGCTGTCCTCAAAGACGCGTCGCCACGACGCGCGCCGGGTCAGCCGGTAGGCATCGGCGTAGAGCTTGACCAGCAGCCCGTTGTCGTAGAGCATTTTCTCGAAATGCGGAACCGTCCAGTGCGCATCGACGCTATAGCGTGCGAATCCGCCCCCGAGCTGATCGTAGATTCCACCGCTGGCCATGCCGTCGAGCGTGCACGCCACGGCCGCGAGCAGCTGCGGCTCTTGGGTGCGCGCATAGACACGTAGCATCAAGTCGAGGCAGCTTACGTTGGGAAACTTTGGCGCACGACCCAATCCCCCGTTTACCGGATCGGTATTGCGCGCAAAGGCCTGCGCCGCCTGCGCCGGCATATCAGGCGGCGGTGTGCCGGCGGAGGCAAAGAGCTGTTCGTCGTGGAGCCGAAAGCCCTGCAGAAACTGCCGGCAGTTTTCCCGAATCTCGTCCTGGCGTGAGCGCCAGGCTTCGATCAAACCCTGCAGCAGCCGGCCAAAGCCGGGTCGGCCGTAGCGCTCCTCGGGCGGAAAGTACGTGCCCGCGAAGAACGGCTCCTGATCGGGCGTGAGAAAAACCGTCAGCGGCCAACCGCCTGACTGCCCCATCATCTGCACGACACGCTGGTACAGATCATCGACGTCGGGTCGCTCCTGGCGATCGACCTTGATGTTCACAAAGTGTTCGTTGAGCAGCTGCGCGATTTGGGGGTTCTCAAAACTTTCGTGCGCCATCACGTGGCACCAATGGCAGGCAAAATATCCGACCGACAGGTGCACAGGTTTGTTCTCGGCGCGCGCGCGCGCAAATGCCGCCTCGCCCCAGGGATACCAGTCGACGGGGTTATCGGCGTGCTGCAGCAGATAGGGAGAGGATTCTTTCGCTAGTCGATTTGGCATCTGACGCTTCCCCCGGCAGTCCAAGCGCGCCCCAGCTTCTGCGTCGCCTTCGTTCCCACCCGGCGCGCTTGCGCCGGGCACTGCACACCCGGTTAACCCAAAGCACTGGGGTTCACGTGCGCGCAACGAGTGCGACGACCCCGCGGCTCACCAGCAACCGTCTTGCGACGGGCGGCGCGGTGTCCGCGGGGGCGCACGGTTCCGAGAGTCGTTGCGCGACCCACCTGCGAACCACGTACAGATAATAGAATGCCGCCGGCTTGGCATGCGGGGCGGCGCGCGCGACGAAGTGGGTCGCTGGGCGGCGCACCCCCCCGCCTCGAACAGGGATCTCAAAGCGCGTTCCAAAAATGGTTATCACCCCGGAGGACTGGAGCGCGATCCGATTAACGCTGACGCTGGCGTTTGTCGTCACCGCTGTGCTGCTGCTGGCTGGCACCCCGATCGCCTGGTGGCTGGCCAACAGCAAGTCGCGCTGGCGCGGGCCTGTGTCCGCATTGATTACGCTGCCGCTCGTGTTGCCGCCGACGGTTCTGGGCTTTTATTTGCTTGTTGCGATGGGTTCCGGCGGCCCGGTCGGCCACCTGACCCAGGCCCTGGGATTGGGCTTGCTGCCTTTTCATTTTTCCGGGCTGGTCGTCGCTTCTGTCCTTTACTCAATGCCTTTTGTGGTTCAACCCATTCGCAACGCCTTTGAGGCCAGTGGCAAGCGACCGCTCGAGGTCGCGTCCTGTCTTCATGCCCGGCCCCTGGATGCATTTTTCAGTGTTGCTCTGCCGTTGGCGCGGCCGGGATTGATGGTCGGCGCAATTCTGGGGTTCGCGCACACGCTGGGCGAATTCGGCGTCGTGCTCATGATCGGCGGAAACATTCCGGGCGAGACCCAGGTGCTCTCGATTCAGATCTACAACCATGTCGAAGCGCTCGAATACACCCAAGCCCATTGGTTAGCCGGGAGCCTGCTCGTCATTTCCTTTGTCGTACTAATGGTCGTCTACCTCTACGACCCGAAACGTCGTGTGTTCTGAGATGATCCGCGCGCAATTCGACCTGGCGCTTACCAATTTCGTGCTGCGAGCACGGATGGAGGTACCTGCGCGCGGGGTCACCGCTTTGTTTGGTCCGTCGGGTTGCGGCAAGACGACTTTGTTGCGTTGCATTGCCGGCTTGGAGCCAAGGGCCCGCGGTTATCTGCAGATCGAATCAGAGACCTGGCAGGACGATGCGCAGAGAATTTTCTTGCCCACGTTCCGGCGATTGCTTGGCTTCGTCTTTCAGGAGCCGAGCTTATTTGAGCACCTCGACGTGCGCGGCAACTTGGAGTTCGGCTACGTGCGCACGCCAGCGGCGCAGCGCAAAATCACCTGGGAGCGCACCGTCGAGCTCCTCGACATCGGCCCGCTGTTGCACCGAATGCCGGGCCGCCTTTCAGGCGGAGAAAGGCAGCGGGTGGCAATTGCGCGCGCAGTCTTGGCGGGGCCCCGACTGCTGTTGATGGATGAGCCGCTCGCCGCCCTGGATGCGCAGCGCAAGCGCGAAATCTTGCCCTTCCTAGAGCGGCTGCAACAGGAACTGTCGATCCCTGTTTTATACGTAAGCCACCAAGTCGACGAAGTGACGCAACTGGCGGATTACCTTGTCTTGATTCGCGCCGGAGAGGTCGTTGCCAGCGGTCCGTTGGTGCAAATACTCGCCCGCGTGGACCTGCCGACGGCACAGGACGAGGAGGCGGGGGTCGTGATCGAGGCGCAAGCCGTAGCGCATGAAACGCGCCACCACCTCCTGCGACTGGAATTTCCTGGGGGGCAGTTGTACGTCCCGAGCGAGAAAATTGCGCTCGGACAGCGCGTACGCCTGCGAATCCAGGCACGCGACGTGAGCCTCGCGCTCTCGGAGCACCACGACAGCAGCATTTTGAACCGCTTCCCGGCGACCATCGTCGAACTTGCCCAAGCAGCCAATGCCGCGAACGTCATGGTTCGACTGGACGTGGGCGGAACGGCATTGCTTGCGCGAGTTACCCACCGGTCGCTCGAGCAGTTGCAAGTGCAAGTGGGCAGTAAGGTCTGGGCTCAGGTCAAGTCGGTGGCCTTGACGTCGTAGAAGTCGCGGGGTGTCGGCCCGGCCAATCCGGAAACCGCGACGGGGCGCAATGTCGCCCAATGGGCCGGGCGCACCATCGCAACACGCGCACGGTCATTAAACGGCAATACCTCCCCAGTAGGTTGTCTGTGTGCACCGGCGAAAGGGGCACCGGCCGCGAAATGCGCCCGACCGAACGAGGCGAAGGACGGTTGGCACGTACAAGGGGGAAACGATGAAAAAACTGCGAACCAGAGTATTGGTCGGCGCTCTCATTTGTTGTCTTGCGGGTTTTACCGATATCGCAGCCGCGGGCGGCTCGCGGCCCGAGACGTTGGGCACGTCATTTCCGTCGGATTTTCCGGTCATCCAGAACTACTACCTCGGCGTGCCTGCCATCGGGTTTGGCGCACGCGGGCGGGTCGAACGCGTCCCGGTGATTTTTCTGCACGGCAATAACGACACGCCGTTTCCAACCCCGTGCAATCCTTTCGGTTACATCCACAATGCGGCTCAGTACTTCCTAAACCAGGGCTACCGCCCCTCGGAACTCTGGGGCGTGGGCTACCAAGGCGACCAATGTGATCTGGCCGAGGAACTCCCGCGCAAGTCTGGCGTCAGCCACAGCACCGCGGCCGCCGTACCGATCATCCGCGCGTTTGTGCACGCGGTACTGGAATACACGGGAGCAGAACGCGTCGACATCGTCGCCCATAGCCTCGGCGTCACGGCGGCTCGCGAATGGATGCTGCAGGACAACGCCTACGCACTGGTGCGCTCGCTCGTTGCAATCGACGGACCCAATCATGGAATCATCGACTGCTCGCCGGCGGCGGGCAATTACTTCCAGTTGCCATCGAACGGGGGTTTCGTGCCCAACAGTGCGATATGCGAGGAATACGGCTCCGATCACACCCAACTGCTGACGGTACTCAACGCCGCCGGGGAGACCCCGGGACCTACCCGCTATCTCGTCATTCGCAATGTGTTTAGCCCGGAACCCGAAAGTGGCGACTTTGTCTATCTCTCAGCGCAAGACGGCATATTTCCACCGGTGCCGGCCGAAGATCGGGATGGCAATCCGCACGACTTCTCCGATAGCGCCTTGCTAGCGGGGGCGCCGTCGTTGGATCTTACGAGCCAGGGTCAATACGACACGATTCTGGGCACGGCACACCTGGGGATTCTGAATTCGCCGCAGGCCTGGCAGGCGGCGCTAAATTTTCTGAAAAAGGACGCTGGCGAGCATTGAACACCGGCGCTTGACCAACAACTTTCGGCTGCTGCCCGTCACCGCTGGCGGGCAGCAGTGCCTCGCATCGGCCCGCACGGCGATCGCCGATCGACGGTTTTCGCGGTGCGAAATCCCATTGTTGCCGAGCCGCGACCTTCTGGATCCCCCGGGGACCTCACGGGAACGATTGTTGGCATGGCGCATCCATCGGACGGCGGCCGGTATCATGCTATGCGCCGGGGGCACAGCGGGCGATGGACCGCGGTCACGCGGTCAGACGTGCCCGCGGGCACCGGCAAGCACAGCGAATCGGGAGAACGCACGATGGCACGCACTGCGCAAGAAATCTTCCGCCATCATGGCGAGGCCATGGATGCGCAAAACATCGATGCCATTGTCGAGGACTACACGGAGCGTTCGGTACTTATCGTCGGGCCGCGGATCTTCCGGGGGAAATCCGAGATCCGGGCATTCTTTAAGTCGTTCCTCGATACCCTGCCCGAGGCCGAATGGTCGGTCCCGATCGCTACGTTTGAAGGCAACGTCCTGTACATCGAGTGGGCGGTGAAGTCCCGGGGTCGCCTCGTTGCCGAAGGCGCCGATACGTTCGTATTTGCTGACGGAATGATCGCGGTGCAAACCGCACATCCTTCACCCACGAAAGCCCGCTCCAACGGTGCTTGACCGCAACGCAGACACTGACTTATAGAGTCATCGGTCGCGCTAGATCCGGGCGCGGGCCGCAGGTCGAAGCAAAACGAGGGGCCTCTCGGACTCGAAGTGACACAGACTCAGCATCGTGAGCGGTTAACCGGAAAGTGACTCTGACTTTCGCGAGCTATCTTAACCCTTCGGTACGTATGCCTGACGTGGGTCAACAACCAATGTCCCCGTCGCGTCCAAAATTCTCTCAGCAAGTGGGTGGGCTACGACGATCGCGCGGGCTGCGCGGTACGCCGAAACGAGATTTGCAATGCAAATTGGGGAGAGCAATCGTGGCCGAAAAATCAGACAAGGAAATCACTGTCACTAAGGCCGAAGGGGCGAGCAGCCCTGCGGTGTACAACCCGTTTCAGGACATGGAGCGTTTGTTCGAAGATTTTATGGGGCGAGGCTGGATGAGGCCCATGCGCTGGGATCGTCCGTTGTTTTCGGATTTTCCGTCGGGGTGGATGCCCAGCTTTGACTTCAAGGGGATGGCCAAAGTCGACGTCATCGATCGCGACGAGGAAATTACGGTGCGGGCCGAGCTGCCAGGGGTAGAGAAGGAGAACGTCAAGGTAACGCTGAGCGGCAACCTCATTACGATCAAGGGCGAGGCTAAGCGGCAAAGCGAGGAAGAAAAGGGCGAAGTGCGCCGCTCCGAAATCTATCGCGGGTCGTACCAGCGAACATTTACTTTGCCCTCGGCGGTGGACGAGTCCAGAACGAAGGCGACGATGAAGGACGGCATCTTGGAGATCGTAATGCCCAAGACCGGCTCCACAAAGCGACATTCGATCAAGGTTGAGTAAGTGGGCTATTTCTCACTTTCGGGCCGCAGCCTGCTGCGGCCCCGTGTGGCTCCGAGCCGCGGCCGCCGGGGTGTTTGAACGCTCCACCGCGGATCGCGAAGGTTGCCTTGGCTCGGGCGTGATCTGCGGGGGAAGATCCGCGATCGCGGTCATGGAGTATCGGTCCCGCGCACTGCGGCGTTCGGTGGCGGGGCGCTGGCGCAATTTGCAGATACGCCTCACCCATTTTCACCAAGACCGCCTGGTCCGCGCGGATCAAAAGGGGATCGGGCGGGCTCCTCGAGCGAGGAACCCGCAATCGCTGAGAGCGCCCACCCCACAATCCGCAAAAAAGGATCCACCGCCATGACGCACCCGGATGAGGAAAAAATGATGACGCGACGGCAAATCAATGCGGGGCTTCTCGCGGGCGCGGCACTCTCGGCGGCACCGGGCGTCGCGCTTGCGCAGACGGCAAAACCGCGCAAGCTGCCGCCTCCTCGGCAGGAAGGCGGTACGCCGCTTTTTACTGCGCTCATGCACCGAAAATCGACACGCGAGTATGCGGGCCGCCAACTGCCCGAGCAGACCCTGTCGGATCTGCTTTGGGCCGCCTTCGGCGTCAATCGCCCCAGTGGTGACCGCACGGCACCCTATTGGCGTCACATCATGGTAATCGACATCATGGCGGCAATGGCCGACGGGGTGTGGCTCTACGAACCCCGGACGCACGGCCTCGTTGCCCATTTGCCGAGCGATATCCGCGCACAGACGGGACTTCAGGATTTCGTCGGCTCAGCCCCCCTTAATCTCGTCTACATCGCCCACGGGGAGCGCATGACGGACATTTCGGACGAGGAGCGGCGCCTCTACGCGTCCGTCGACAGTGCATTCATCGGCCAGAATGTGTATTTGTTTTGCGCATCGGAGGGTCTGGCAACGGTGTTCCGCGGCGCGGTGGATCACCCCAAGCTCGAGCGCGCGTTGCAGCTGCCCGAGCAGCAGTTCGTCACCTTTGCGCAGAGCGTGGGATACCCCCGCACATGAAGCCCTTGCGCAAGAACGCCCTAACGGGCAAGCCGGCCTCGGGCGCAGAGGCAGACGCATCGACCATGACCATGTCGAAGGCATTGGGACGAGCAGACACTCTGTGCGTTCGTTCACGAAGGCCGAATCGCGGTAGCGCCGCTTTGTTTCGTGGCGCCGCAAGACCTCGGTAGCGAACCGGTTGGAGTGCGCGGTGCCTCAGACCGGATCCGGTGCACGAGTCGCAGCATCACGATCGGTGCAAGCCGCCCGGCAGTACATGTCGCAGCCGGAGCGCTTTTTTTGCGCGCGCACCACTTGACGTAGATCACCCTCGTCTTCCAGCCCGGTGACACCATACGGTGCGCCATGTCGAGAAAACTGTCGCGCCGTTCGTTTTTGCTGGGCTCTGCCCTCACGACGGCGGGTGCGACCATGATCAACGCCACCCCTTCGTTCGCCGCGGCCCCTAGCGAGCGCGAAGTGCCGCAATCGGTCGGTCCGGGTGAGGTCGTGATCGATCTGCATGTCAACGGTGAAGTGCACAGGCTCACCGTCGAACCGCGCATGACGTTGGCCGAAGCTCTGCGCGGGCCACTGGGTTTGACAGGCACGAAGATCGGCTGTGATCGCGGGGCCTGTTCCGCGTGCACGGTGTGGCTCGACGCAAAGCCGGTTTGCTCGTGCATGCTGCTCGCCGTCGAAGTCGGCAGCCAAAAGGTGACCACCATCGAAGGCCTGGCCCATGGCGAGAAGCTGCACCCCGTGCAGGCGGCTTTTGTCGAACACGATGCCTTGCAATGTGGCTATTGCACACCCGGCATGGTAATGAGCTGCGCGGCTCTTCTGGAACGCAACGCCAATCCCACGGCGGCACAGGTGCAATCCGCTATAAGCGGTCACGCCTGCCGCTGCGGCACGTATCCGCATGCGATTGCCGCAACCCTGGCCGCGGCAAAAGTGCGACGGGGCTGATCGTGTCAGCAGACGGCACGACGCGTACCGAGCGGCTTCCCCAGGGCATCGCCAGTGTTGGCGTAGGCGAGGTCGAGCGGCAGGTACCGATCGACGAGCCGCCGCCGCTTGGGCCAAACGCCACGCTAAACGTGATTGGCACGTCGGCTGCAAGACAAAACGGCCGCGGCAAAGTCACCGGTGCAACCCCGTTCACGGTGGACGTGCGTCTCGCGGGGATGTTGCATGCAAGGATCTTGCGCTCACCGCTGGCGCACGCACGGATTCGTCGCATCGACCTATCGGCCGCCGCGCGCTATCCGGGCGTGCGCACCGCAATCATTGTGGCGCACCCGGAGGATGCGACGAGCGCCACGGTGCGCTACGTCGGCGCACCGGTGGCGGCCGTGGCTGCCGATTCCGCGGCAGCCGCCGACGAGGCGCTGCGTCTGATCCAGGTCGACTATCAAGCGCTGCCGTTCGTGGTGGACATGGACAAGGCACGCGAGACGGACGCGCCCCGACTCTACGACGCCGCTTCCGCTCCCGAGGGCACGCTCTATGGGTATCCGGCGCGACGGGGTCTGCCGCTTGCAGGCAACGTGCGCGGCCCAGCGACCGACACCGTCGGCGATACCGCTCAGGGTTTCGCGCAAGCCGAGGTGGTCGTCGAAGGCGAGTACCGTACGCAGGTGCAGACTCATTGCTGTCTGGAGCCGCACGCAATCGTCGCCCACTGGCGGGCGGACGGTCTGACGGTTTACATGTCAACCCAGTTCACGTCCGGGGTGCGCCATGAGCTTGCCGAAGCTTTCGCCCTGCCACTCAATCGCATTCGGGTGGTCGTGGACGGAATGGGAGGGGGGTTTGGCTCCAAGTCCTCCTTGGGCAACTACGGGCGCATCGCCGTAGAGCTCTCGCGTCACGCGCAGGCGCCGGTGCGCCTCGTTCTTACCCGAGCGGAGGAACAGATGGATTCCGGAAATCGCCCCGGTACCTGGCAGCGGCTGAGGATCGGAGCGCGACGCGATGGATCACTGACCGCGATCTCGCTGCAAAGTTACGGCACCGCGGGCGTGGGTCTGGGAGCGGGCGTGGGCAACATTGCGCAAGCGATGTACCGCTGTCCCAACTTCGAAGGCGCACAGTACGACGTCTTTACCAACGCCGGGCCCGGATGTGCAATGCGCGCACCCGGCAATACGCCAGGCGCGTGGGGCCTGGAGCAGACGATCGACGAGTTGGCCGAACGCCTCTCGCTCGACCCGCTTGCGCTACGGGACCGGATCGACCCCAGCGCGGTACGGCGCGAGGAGCGGCGCATTGGTGCCGAACGGATCGATTGGCATCGCAGGCACGCTCCGGGCGCAGATCCGGGGCCGGTCAAACGCGGTCTGGGCGTGGCGCAGTCGCTCTGGGGCGCCAATGTGCAGCTTAACTCCTCTTGCGAAGTGCGCGTGCTGCGCGATGGTTCTGTCGAAATCCTATCGAGTGTGCAAGACATTGGCACGGGCATCGGCACGGTCATGGCGCAAGTCGTCGCCGAGGTCCTGGGCCTTCGGCCCGAGGCAATCACCGTGCGCATCGGTGATACCGATTTTCCTTCGGGACCACCGTCCTACGGAAGCCGGACTACGGCTTCGATCACCCCGCCCGCGCGCACCGCCGCTTGGCGCGTTTTGCTAAAGCTTCTGGCGGTTGCCGCCGAGCCGCTGAAGGCTGCACCGGCGGACCTGATTGCACACGACGGTCGCATTTCTGTGCGAGACGATCCCTCCCGATCGATGCAATTTGCCGAAGTCGCGGCAATGCTGCGCACCGATCAGATCAGCGCCCAGGCCTCCCGCAGCGACGACTACGGGGGGTTTCGCCGGCACATGGGAGATGCGGCTATCGCCCACCAAGACCTCGGTGGGGTGCAGTTTGCCCAGGTCGCGGTCGATACCGAGACCGGGCGCATTCGCGTCGAGCGCGTCGTTGCCGTCCAAGATTGCGGTCGGCCCATGAACCCGCTGCAGATCGAAAGCCAGGTGCACGGTGGGGTACTCATGGGAGTGTCCTACGCCCTGTTTGAAGACCGGGTCTTGGATCAACATACCGGTCGCATGGTCAATCCGAACCTCGAGCAGTACAAGCTCGTGGGCGCGTGCGACATTCCCGAAATCGAAGTGGTGCTACTGCAAAACTACCAGGGCAATAGCGCCACCGATGCCTACGGGATTGCGGAGCCTTCAAACATCGCGACTGCGGCTGCCATTGCCAACGCGGTCTATAACGCCATCGGTGTACGGATTCGTTCGGCACCCATGACGCCCGCGACGGTGCTGGGGGCGCTGGGCAGGGTTCCCGAGAGGAGCAGCCGAGCGTGAAGCGTTTTGCATGGGCTAACGCGCAGTCGGTTCCGCAAGCGGCTGCATCTGCGGCGAGCGTGGCAGCTGCAATGGCGCTGCCGCTCGACGTTATGGCTCGGACCGAGTTCTCGGTCGTGAAGGCCGGCGGCGTCGACCTGCTCGACTTGTTGAAAGAGCGGATGCTGGAGCCGTCGCAGATCGTGAGTCTGGCCCAGATACCCGGGCTCGACGCGGTCGTCGAGTTGCCCGCCGGCGCTCTGCGCCTTGGCGCAACGGCGACGCTGGCGTCGCTGGCCGACCACCAACTGCTGCGGCAGCGCTATCCGGCTTTGGCCGAGTCGCTGCAAAACGCGGCAAGTCCGCAAATTCGCAATGTCGCGACTCTGGGGGGCAATCTGCTGCAGCGGCCTCGCTGTTGGTACTTTCGAGCACGAGAGTTGCGTTGCTTGAGAAAAGGCGGAGGCCACTGTTTTGCGCTGGCCGGAGAAAACCGCTATCACGCGATCTTTGAAAACGGCGTTTGCGCCATCGTTCATCCGTCGACCGCCGCGACAGCCTTGGTCGCCCTGGGCGCAACCGTCGAGCTTGCCAATGCGGATGGCGGCGTGCGCCGCATGCCGCTCGAAGAGTTCTTTGTGGGTCCCGACGTCGACGTCCAAGGGGAAAACGACCTGAAGGCGCACGAAATTCTCACCGCAGTCGACCTGCCGGCGCCGGCGCCGGGCACGCGTATGGCGCATTGCAAGCAATCGGAACGGGACGCTTTCGACTGGCCCCTTGCCGAAGTGACCGTCGTGTTGCAAATGGCTGCCGGACAGCAGTGCCGCCACGCCTCGGTTGTTCTTGGCGCCGCGGCGCCGGTACCGCACCGGGCAAAGGCGGCGGAGGCGGTCTTAGCCGGTCGGCACATCGACGCGGAGAGCGCAGGCCGGGCGGGGCGCGCAGCGCTGGAGGGTGCGACACCCCTGCACCAAAACGCGTACAAGCTGCCGCTCTTCGAAGTGCTGGTGCGCCGCGCGATCCTTCAAGCCGTCGGCACCTAGCAACGCCGCTCGCGGCGCCGGTTGCCGTCTGCGCATACTCGAAGGCGCATCACCTTTGCCCCGGGGCCGCACGATCGCCTGGAACTTGGCAGGGATCAACCGACGGCCCTTCGATATGCATCGGTGCTCACAAGGCGTCTGCTCGCGCGCGCCAGCCCTGCCAGCAGCGAAGTAGAGCGCTTCCTCCTCGCACAAAACCGCGCCTACGCCGCAAAAAAGTCGATCAGGCAGCAAAGCGCCATGCGATGGGCGCACGCTGCCCATCGCAAAGTGGGGTCGCGCCAAGGCGATCATCCGGGCTCTGACGGGGTAGGCCCACCACCGCAAGGGCAAAAAATACTTGCTCGCTCGTGCTTTGCCGCGATGGTAGTCTTGGGTTGGGCGAGGGGGGCCGCGGGTCGGCGCCTCGCCTTGCAAGAGCGCAACCGGCCCGGACCAGGGACACGAACGTCCAAGGCCTATAAGATGTCCTCGAGATTCAAGGCCGACAGTTTTTTTCGCGACGCGATCGATGCGCGGGAACTCGTGGGCGTTGCCGCAGTCGCCATCCACCGTGACCGGGCCCTCTACGAAGGCGTATTTGGGCGACGCGTCGTGGATCAAGATGCTGCCATGGACCTCGATACGGTCGTGTGGCTGGCGTCGATGACCAAGGCGCTCACGAGTACTGCTGCGCTGCAGCTCGTGGAACAAGGGCGACTTGATCTGGACGCCCCGCTGCAAGATGTGGTGCCGCAGATCGCTGGCGCGCAAGTCCTTGAGGGTTTCGACGCCGCAGGGCAACCCCGGACGCGACCGCCCAAACGACCGATCACCTTGCGCCATCTGCTGACGCATACAGCCGGATTCGGATACGAATACTGGAGTCAGGCAATTCAGAATTACCGGAAGGCGCAAAAGCTCCCGGGTATCGCCTCATGCCAGAATTCCGCTTTGCGTGCGCCGCTTCTTTTTGATCCGGGAGAGCGCTGGGAGTACGGCATCAATATTGACTGGGTCGGCAAGGTAATTGAGGCTGTCGTCGACCAGCGTCTCGGCCAATACTTGAGCGACAACGTGCTCGCGCCGCTTGGCATGCACGACACGGGCTTCAAAATCAGCCCCTCGATGCGAGAACGCCTGGCGAAGATTCATCAGCGGGCCAACGACGGCAAGCTTTCCGCGACCAACATCGAAGTCCCGCAACAGCCCGAATTCGAAATGGGTGGAGGCGGCCTGTATGGAACGGCGCGCGATTACATCAAGTTCATCCGCATGATTTTGCATCGCGGCGAGCTCGATGGCCGGCGCGTGCTTCAAGAGCAGACCGTGGACTTGATGACGAGAAATCAAATCGGGGCACTGCGCACGACCCCGCTTCGTAGCGTCGTGCCCTTGCTTTCCAACGACTTCGAATTGTTTCCGGGGGTCGAAAAGCATTTCGGGTTCGGATTTCAGATCAATTCGCAGCCGGCCCCTACCGGTCTGCCCGCAGGTAGTCTCACGTGGGTCGGGCTCGCGAACACCTATTTCTGGATTGATCCGACCCAGCAGATTGGCGGGGTCTTTCTTACGCAGGTACTGCCATTTGCTGATGCAAAGGCCCTGTCCCTCTTTCTCGAATTCCAGAAATCCGTCTACGAAGCGGCCGGCTCGGCGGCCTCTGCGCGGGGCACCCCCTAGGATCTTTTGCGTGGGCCGCGATGCCCTGGCGCCGACCGACAGGGCGAACCCCGAGTCGGGGTGTGCAGCCGCAAAAATGCCGCGCGCAAACGGGCGCGGCTGCGGCCGGGCTCGCTTCGAAGCAGCAACCATCCCACGAAAGGCGGCCGTGCGCCTGTGCTAGGAACAAGCACCTGCCGCTCGTGGACCCCGGCTCTAGATGGCTCCGGATTGCTGCAGCGTCTCGATCGTCTCGGTGCCAACACCCCAGTCCCGCAGGATTTCGACGCTGTGCTCCCCGGGCGTTGGGGCCGGCCGCTGAACGTGACATGCGCTGCGCGAAAACCGCGGCGCCGGGGCAGGTTCCACACCCCCGTCAGCGGCAAGAAAAGTCGCGCGTGCCCGGTTATGGGGGTGCTGGGGCGCCTCGTCCAAGCCAAGTACGGGTGTCACGCACGCGTCCGTACCCTCGAGCCGTTCGCACCATTGATCGCGCGTGCGAGTGCGCAAATGCGCCCCCAGCCGCGCGCGCAGCCGCGGCCAGCTGCGCCGATCACCTCGATCGAGAAATTCGCTCCTGGGCAAACCCAGGGTGTCGAGCATGACGTCATGAAATTGCTGCTCGATTGCCCCGAGTGCGAGCCATTTACCGTCCGCACATTCATAGGTGCCGTAAAACGGGGCCCCGCCATCGAGCCAGTTTGTTTCGCGCTCATCGCTCCACTGGCCCGTCGCTTTGAGGCTGTAAGTCATCGCCATGAGAAGCGCCACGCCGTCGGTCATTGCTGCGTCGACCACCTGTCCGAGGCCGGAGGAACGCGCTTCCAGCAGGGCGCAGACAACTCCGAACGCTACGAGCATCCCACCGCCACCAAAGTCGCCTATCAGATTTAGGGGTGGCACGGGTGCCGCGCGGCTGCCTATGGCATGCAGTGCGCCGCTGAGCGCAATGTAGTTGATGTCGTGGCCTGCGGTGTGCGCCAAGGGACCGGTTTGACCCCAACCGGTGATGCGTCCGTAAACCAGCTTGGGATTGCGCTCGAGGCAAACCGTGGGACCCAGACCCAGGCGCTCCATAACGCCGGGTCGAAAACCCTCAATGAGGCCATCGGCACGGCAAACCAGCTGCAGCAAGGTATCGACCGCCAGGCGGTTTTTGAGATCCAGGACGAGCGAACGCCGACCACGCCGAAGCAGCCCCGAGCCTCCGAGCTCCCCCAGAGCACTCGCGCCCCTGTGCCCCTTACGGTCAATGCGGATGACCTCCGCGCCCATGTCCGAAAGCAGCATGGCGGCAAACGGTGCTGGGCCGATTCCTGCCATTTCGATGATGCGGATCCCATTGAGCGGACCCATCGTTGTTTGGCTCCCGTCTACGGCAAAAGCGCCGACACGGTCAGCAATATAGCGAAGGACGCGGCGCCTTGATGGGCGGGACGGCCGACGACGCAGCCTTCCCCTCTCGGCCGGCACGCGCCACGCTCAGAGGTGCTGCGCCATGCGAGTTGCGCTTGCAGGGCCGACTTCCGCGCTTGCTCATGCGCACCGGGGTCTGTGGGCGCAAAGTCGCGCCTCGGAACGAGCCCCGGAACGCGATGCGAAGAGCGGACCGAAAGCGAGCTGGCGTGCGTTACTTTTTCTGCGCAAGACTCTGCTCGAACTTCACCAGTTCGGTAATTTCGTCCTTATGCACAAATTTCGCGTCGTTGGGCGGCATTGGCACCGTGCCCCAGTTTCCGGAACCTCCGAGCGAGACTTTCATCACCAAACCCTCGACAAGGGGATATTCCTTGTCCTGGAACGTGAAAGTCTTGACGCCTTGCCCCGTATATTTCTCGGCAACGTCCTTCCAGGCCGGCCCGACGATTTTCTTGTCGATCGCGTGGCAGGCAGTGCAGCCGAGTTTTTTTGCCGCTGCCGGCATCTCCTGTGCACCAGCATAGGGGCTACTGCAGATTACCGGCACTGCCAGCAGACCGACACGAACCCAATTCATGCATTTCCTCCTTTTTGTACACGGAATACTGATTACGCAGCTTCGGGACCGAAGCGACCTGCGCAGATCGTGCGCGCGCAGCAGACCGTTCGCCCCTGCAGCGTGTACCTGCTGACAATCTTTCGGGTGTCCGGGACCGCTTCCCCGAAACCGCCGTCCCTGGAAAAGCTATTTGCGGCGCGCCGACAGGGGCACCCATTCTTGCCGGCAGCGAATCATCCCCTCCGATTCAATTACTTGTTGTCCGAGCGCACCAGTCGCGCGAAGTGCAGCTCGTCCTTGCGCATGTGGCCGGCACCCTCCGGACCAAAGCTCAAAAGATACCCCTCGGCATCCATGCCTTTGCCGCGGCGCCCCGTGGCTGTCCAAAAATAGGTCGCGGGTGTATTCGGGAACAAAGTAAGGTTAATTCTGGGGTCCGCACACTGCCGCTCAACGATCATTGCCAACTCCGGGATATGCGGCATACGCCAGTCCGAGTGGCGGCCGTAGCCACCCGTCTGGTTGAGTTCGCTCGCGGCCGCCTGAGCGGCCTGCCACGTAAAGGTGCTTGGTTCGCCGAGACAACTCGTCCCGTTCCACTTCTGACCTAGCGAGCAGCGCATCCAGGTCAAACCGGACTCCCGATCGGTGAGTGTTCCATCCCCGTTATCCGTGAACCGTTCCGTTGGTGTCGACATCGGGTACGAATGCGTATCGCACGATTGATTTGCCCAGACCGACGCACTTCCCAGCATCAGTACAAGGCAGTATTGGCTTGCGTTCAACTTCATGGTCACCCTCTTGTTCAATGCGGCCCCAACGGGGCGGGAGCGCCAAAATCGCGCGTCGCCCGCCCACTCAAATTGACTGCCCTACTTGCTGCCCGGTTGCGCCTCCCTGTCGTATCCGACGCCGGATCCTTTCTTGGGGTAGCCAACACCCGACGGCACGACGACCGGAGGTGTCTGCTCCGTAGCCAGTCCCGGCGCGATCTTGGTTCCGCGGTACAGGTAAAACGCGTAGGCCTCCATCGCGATCATGTCCTCACTGTTGACGTCCAGGGCCTTGCCGCCTTGCGGGACGGTAATGCACCAGTTGATCATGTCGCGCAGGGAGATGACCCGTCCCAGGTCTGCCTGATACTTGGGAAAGGTGTGCGGATTGGAAGCCGCCGCGTCGGGGTGACAGTTTCCGCAGGCCAAGCCGTTCGTGGACATCGAAGGCAGACTCCCGTGCCACAGGTCGCGTCCGTGATCGACGGCGGCCAGCAGTGCCTTTTCCTGGTCGGCCAGCTCTTGTTTGGTATAGGGTTCCCGTGCCGCGCTCGAGGTATACAGTAGTAACCCAACGGCGCCTACCGAAGCCGCGGCGCCGAACGCGCAGACCACCCGCTTCATTGTCTTACGTTTCATCGCCTTTCCCCCCTTAAATGGTAAAGCCGTCTTTCATGGCCGAATTCAACATGTCCCCAAACGGGTCATAGTGCATCGTGCCGTTGAAGCTCGCCTCGAGATCGATGTGCTGGGCGCCCTCGCCATCCTTGAAGCTGCCCGGATCCGAGCGGTTCATCCGCGACCACGGATAGGCCATCTTCACATCCGGATATGGCCACGGCCAGGACGTGGACAGCGTTCCTAGGGACGAGAGATTGCCGACACGGTTGTACACAGTCTGATGCACATGGCCGTGGAATGCCATCACGCGTGAGAATTTGGAGAGAATTTCCCGGATCTGAGGTGCATCCTCCGTCTGGAAATTCCAGCGCGGGTAGTAGTCCCAAAGCGGTGAGTGTGTGAACACGACAATCGGCGTATCAGCATCGAGCTTCGCGGTGTCCTTTCGAAGCCACTCGAGCTGTTCTTCGCGTACGCCCCAGGGACCCGCGATGGGGCTCTCGAGCATCTCCATAACGTCCATTCGCTGCTTGGGGCTCAAGCCCGCCGACGTCCAGAAATCGCGCACCAGAATCGAGTTCATGCCGATGAAGTGAACGCCTTTGTGGTCAAAAGACCAGGTCGGGGTTTGGAAATGCCCCCGCCACGCAGCGCCCATGTCCAGATACCAGTCATGCTCACCGGGAATGACTTTTAGCGGCATGGTCAACTTCGAGAGAATCTTCTTCCCCTTGGCAAGCTGATCCTCCTTGCCGTTTTGGGCGATGTCGCCCAAATAAAACACGATATCCGGTTGCGGCTTCATCCGCAGAACGTCGTCGACCGCGTCGGAGAGGAACCCGTCGAACTTGTGATCTGGCATCGAGAAAAGGTGCGCGTCGGTCAGTATCGCAAAGCGAAAGGGCGTGACCCTCGTTGGCCCCATGGCCGCCTCGGCGACTTTGATCACGCCAAAGTTATAACCCGCTGCACTCGCGACCAACGTCGTAAGACCCGCCTTACCAGAAATAGTGAGGAACTCTCTCCTGCGAACACTTTTTAGGTCTTCCATTGCCTACCTCCTTCTAGAAATTGGAGTCAATCTCCGACTGCGACTCTAGGTATCTTCGTTGTCAGTGCCGCAACACTTTACCGTCGCTGGCTGTCCCACTTATAAGACTCATCGACGCCTCTCTGAATTTGTTTGCGGCCGCCCGTCGATCCAGAGGCGTCGAAAGAAAAATCTGCGGAGTTATTAAAGGATCACCGCGATTCGCTGTCAAGACAAATCGGCGGTCAACGACGCGCGACAAAATTCACGCACGACATATGCATGCACGCCGACGACTCACGATTCCGACAAGACCGCATCGCAAGTTTTTGGTACGGGTAGTCAGTGAGTCTTTCTGCTTCGCGCATAAATTCGGACATGCTGCGCACGCGGTCAAGACAGCACGTCACGAAGACCGAGCGACGACCTAAGTAATAGGAGAATAAAAATCCTGAAAAAACGAGGCGTACCCTCTATCTTCCCCGAGGATTGTTCCGGAGAAGCGATCTCCCGCGACGCACAAGAAGGATCAGAAAATTGTCGCACTACTTCGCGGCGAAGTACTCGGAGCGACTGAGTCCATGGCTGCGACGTAAATCATGCATCATGCACTGCCGTCCGTCTGCGGGTCTGCGGTCTGCGGCATCTTGATTTCGCCGCGTTGCCCGAGCCGATTGCATCGAGGCGCCATGTTCACCACGAGATCGGTCGTCACTTTTTCCGAAAATCAAAACCGGTAGGCATCAGAATCTATTTGCAGGAAGTTTTTCTGCGGTAGCATGCCTGCGTCAGCGGGTAATCTCATCATGGTCACGAAACAAATTGAAGGCGCAAAGATCGTGCAGTCTGCCATCCGCCGGGAAATCGAACGCGATGAGGCGTCGCGCTATGACCATCGCCTTCACGCGCTGTTGCTAGTCGCTTCGGGCCGGTCATGCTCTGAGGTCGCGGAATGGTTCGGAGAAAGCGCAAGCACAGTGCAAAGATGGGTGCGCCGGTTCCAGGCAAAGGGTGTCGAGGGTTTGCACGACCTCGCACGCTCCGGTCGCCCGCGCAGGCTCGATGCGGTTCAATGGCGCCGATTGGAAGGCGATCTGCGCAAGACGCCGCGCTATTTTGGCTTTACAGCGCGTTCCTGGAATGGCCCGACCTTCGCGGAACACCTGCGTCGCTGCTACGGGGTTGACCTGGGCTTGAGGCAGTGTCAACGACTTTTTTTGCAGATCGCATCGAAGCCGCGGCGCGCGCGCGCTCTACCGCTATCTCCGGGAAGCCGAAACGCCGTCCCATGAATCCCACCATGTTGGGCGCTCGCGTAATCGCACGTATCAGTTCATGGGAGTCCTGCGCATCGAAGGGCGAGTGCGGCGCCATGCGCTGCGCGCGCGCGAGGTGCAGGATTCGCTTCCGCAAGCAGGTCCTTGGCCGCCGACTTCCCCTAGGAAGTCGTCGTGCTCGCCTGATGGCACTGTACAAATCAGTGCGGGAGACGAACAGTTCCCCGATTGGTGTTGCCGCCGAGACCCCTGACACGGGGAAAGACGATACCGCTCGACGAGATCTCCAAGAGCCGTGCTGCAGCCTTTTTGGCAGAACAGGCTCATGCAAACTGATCGCGGCGCCCTGCGATCCATCGTGCGGCACTGTCGCAAATCAAACGCGCGAGGGTATCGAGAGTTTTATCCTGATCCATGCGTCGAGAACGAACCCGAATGCAGCGCCGGGACTGGGCACTTGCAGGCGCGGTGCGCTCGGCGGCTTTCGGTTGGGATCCTGCTCGGAAGGACTCGCAAGGCGCGGTTCGCGCATCTCGAAAGTCCTATGCGTTTAATCTATCGGGATGGCATCCCCGCTCACGCGGCGACGGCCGATGCAATGCGAGCGGTGCGCTCGCGCATTGTCGGGGTCGGGGAAAACGTGCCCGTTCTCGGGGGAGAAAAGCGCCCCTATATCAACTTTGACAATGCCGCGAGCACGCCGGTTTTGCGAGAAGTGCTAGCAACAGTCAACGATTTCATGCGCTGGTACTCCTCGGTGCACCGTGGTTCGGGCTTTAAAAGCAAGATTTCGAGCCATGCCTACGATTCGGCGCGCCGCATCGTGTGCGACTTCGTTAGCGCCGATATGCTCGACCATGTCGTTATCTTCGGCAAGAACAGCAGCGAAGCGATCAACAAGCTGGCGCATCGCGTGCCACTTCGGCGCAACGATGTAGTGCTGCTCTCGCTGCTCGAACATCACAGCAATGATCTGCCGTGGCGTGCCAGGTGTCAGGTGCGGTGCATTGCCGCGGACGCGCACGGCGCGCTCGATGAGCAAGATTACGATCGTTTGCTGGAGCAGCACAAGGGGCGCGTCAAACTCGTCGCGATCACCGGGGCGTCCAACGTCACCGGCCACGTGCCGGATGTGCATCGCCTTGCGCGCAAAGCGCATCATGCCGGGGCACAGATACTGGTTGACTGCGCACAACTCGCCCCGCACCGAACCGTCGAAATGGGGAAACTGTGTGACCCGGAACATCTGGATTACATCTCGATCTCCGCGCACAAGATGTACGCGCCTTTTGGGACCGGCGCGCTCGTTGGCCGGCGCGATACTTTCGAGCAGGGTGAGCCGGATTACCGCGGTGGCGGAACCGTAAAACTTGTCACGCTTGATACGGTGGATTGGGCCGATACGCCGGACCGTGACGAGGCCGGTTCGCCCAATGTCGTCGGTGCTGTGGCTCTCGCAACCGCGATGAAGCAATTAAAGGCCATAGGCATGGACGCCATTGCGCAACATGAAGCCGAACTGACCGAGTACACGCTGCGAAAGCTGCGTGCGATAGGACCGCTCAGGCTCTACGGTCGGGCGGAAAAATACGGCACGTCGGAGCGGCTTGGAGTGATACCGTTCACCATGGAAGGAATGTCGCACTTTCAGGTTGCCGCGATTCTGAGCGCGGAGTGGGGAATCGGCGTGCGCAACGGATGTTTTTGTGCGCATCCCTACGCAATGCGTTTGCTGGGCGTTGACGAGGAAGCGATACGGCGTGTCCGCTCCGACATGACGATGCAGGATCGTCGCGCCATGCCAGGTATGGTGCGTATCAGTTTTGGTATGTACAACACTCGCGAGGAAGTCGATGTCCTCGTCGAGGCGCTCGGTCACATTGCAAGCGGCCGCTATCGGGGGCGCTACGAGCAGGACCGCGGCAGTGGAGAATTCCATCCTGTAGGATGGCAGCCCGGCTTCACCGAATACTTTGAACTTTGAGCGCGCTCTCTCTCGCCAACGGCCCTCCTTCACGGCGCCCGCGCACGAATCGGGACGGTCCGCAGACCATGGGGCATTTACGGTTTCGAAAGGATTGCGGAGAGCGCGCGCCCGCCCCCATCGCAACGCCGCGACCGACCCGTGCCTTCCAAAAAACTGCCGCCGATCGACCGACGCAATGGCATCAACGCGTCAACCAAGCGCGGTTGCGGACGGTCAGCAGCGCATAGGGAAAGATCCAGAGGAGTGCTAACGCCGCGAAGTAGGCGTAAAACACCCCATAGACAAACTCCCAGGATCGCTCACTGCGCAAAAAATACAGCGCGTAAAACAGGCTCCCGATCCCGATTGCCTCAGCCACGCGCACCAGCGTCCAGGGATCGTGGTACGCAAGCGCGACGGTCATCGCCAGCGCGGCGTAGGCCACCGGATATCGCAAATTGGTGAGCGTTGTATCGATGGCCGTGAACACTCGCGCCATGAACGGTCGGCGCCAGATCACTCGCGCCATGCGCAGCTCTTCTCGAATATAGCTGCGATCCCAGCGCAGCAACATCCGGCACAGCTTGCGATACGTTTGCGGAACGATCGTTTCCACCACTGCCGTGCGCTGATAGACGGTATCAAAGCCAGCGGCCAGTATGTCGTTGGTGAGCGCTCGGTCCTCACCAATCGTGCATGGCGCCCCGAGAAAGGTTTGCTCCCGCCAGTGCGGCAGGATCCGGTGCAAAACCGAGCGACGGTACGCCGACAGGGCACCGGGACAGCAGTAGACGGTGCGGTAGACGGACTGGACGCTGCGAAGAAAATCAAAAGCAAGAACAAAGCGTATGTGCAGCATGCGCGGCAGCAGACCGGCAAAGCGATTGAATACCACCACCTTGCCGCCAACCGCGCCGACCCGCGGATCTCGGAACGGCCCGGCGATCTCCAGTAGCGCGCTCCGATCGATGAGGCTGTCGGAATCGACCGTGACCACAACATCGCCCTTGGCACGCTCAAATCCCACGGCGAGCGCCTCGCGCTTGCCCTGGTTGGACGCAAAGCGAAGAGTCTTGACCGAGTTGGGATGGCGGCTCGCGGCTTTGCAAATGTGCTGCCACGTGTCGTCGTTGCTGCCGTCGTCGATGACCAAAATCTCGAGGCGATCTCTGGGATAGTCGGCTGCCGCGCACGAATCGATGGAGCGCGAAACCATTGCGCCTTCGTTGTACGCCGGGATGATGACCGTCATCGTGGGCGCGTCCTCGAACCGTGCCGCGGGCGCAGGCGCGTAGCGGACCCAAAGGAGCGTGCGCACCACGAGCATCGCGGCCGCCATGTACAGCCATATGAGCCCCGGCCCCAGGGCATGGGATTGCCAGTCCTGCCGACGCACGATGCCGAGCACGGCGTCGATCCCGTTGCTCGAGAGACCAAAGCAGATCCACGCGGCAAGTACCAGCCAAATGCTCGATAACACCACGCGGTCCCAGCCATCGCGCGCCGGATCCTGCGGTGTCGGTAGTGCGGAAGTCGTTGTGGTGTTCATCGATGTCAAATAAAAAAATATCAAGGCGAGACCTTGAGTCCAACGGTCGCCGAACCACGAAACGGGAGCGGATGTACCGCGCTTGCGGGCGGCCCGGGCGGGTGTCGATCGGCCCGGAACACCGCTTTGCGAATGTTCAGCAGCTGGTGCGAAGGATCCTTCCAGCCACCGCGCTGTGCCCAACGTCGTTACATGTGAGATTTTAGCAAGCAACGGCCCGCGCACGTTGCGCAATCAGAATTAGCTCAAACGCGGTAGCGTCTGACACACATCAAGCGCGGCTCTGCTGCTAGCACTCGCGCGCAGGTGGCGCGAGTGCTAGAACGGCTTCGTCAGGACGACGGTTGTTCGCGCGCGGGCGCCAGTTCCCCGATTGCGCATCGCACGGCATCGTCGATTCGGTCGAGCCAGACGAACTGCAGCTTTTCGCGCGCTTCGGGTGGCACGTCCTCCAAATCCTTCTGGTTGCGCCGGGGCAGCATCACGGTACCTATGCCTGCGCGCAATGCGGCGAGAGTTTTTTCTTTGACGCCACCGATCGGCAGCACCAGTCCCCGAAGACTGATCTCGCCCGTCATCGCCACGTCCGGACGCACTGGCTTGCCCGTGAGCAGCGACACAAGGGCCAGAAACATTGCCACGCCCGCGCTCGGGCCGTCTTTGGGTGTGGCACCAGCCGGGACGTGCACATGAACGTCGAACTTCTCCAGTGCCTCACCGGTCCAGGTCTTGGCAAGCGTCAAGGCTGCCTGGGCCGATTCCTTCATGACGTCGCCGAGCTGCCCCGTGAGCACCAAGCGTCCGGTGCCCGGCACCTTGCTCGCCTCGATGAACAAGATGTCGCCGCCGACAGGCGTCCAGGCTAGCCCCGTGGCCACGCCGGGCATGCCACTGCGCAGCGCCAACTCGTTTTCAAAGCGCCGCGGACCGAGAATCGGGGGCAGGTCCGCCGAATCGAGCGTGACGCCGTGCGTCTTGTCTTCGGCGATCTGCATCGCCACGTGGCGCAGGGCGGTGCCGATCTCCCGCTCCAGGTTGCGCACCCCGGCCTCGCGCGTGTAATCGCGCACGATCGATTCCAGGGCGGCATCGGTCAGTTTCGCTTGTTCGCCCTGCAGCCCGTTGGCATCGAGTTGACGGCGCACCAGATAGCGTTTCGCGATCTCGACCTTTTCTTGCTCGGTGTAGCCCGGAAGTTGGATCACCTCCATCCGGTCGCGCAGCGGTCCCGGGATCGTGTCCAGAACGTTGGCGGTGCAAATGAACATCACCCGCGACAGATCGAAGTCCACTGCCAGGTAGTTGTCGCGGAACTTGTGGTTTTGTTCGGGGTCGAGCACTTCGAGCAGCGCGCTGGCCGGGTCCCCGTGAAAACCGCCGGCCCCCGTCTTGTCGATTTCGTCGAGCATGAGCACGGTGTTGGTCGTGCCCGCGCGGCGCATCGCCTGAATGATGTTGCCGGGCAGCGCCCCAATGTACGTGCGCCGATGTCCGCGAATCTCGGCTTCGTCGTGCACGCCTCCCAGGGCGACCCGCTGGAACGCACGCCCCGTCGCCCGCGCGATGGACTGGCCCAGCGAGGTCTTGCCTACGCCCGGCGGCCCGACAAAGCACAGGATCGGGCTCTTGCCCTCAGGGTTGAGCTTGCGCACGGCCAGATATTCCAAGATGCGCCGCTTGATCTTGTCGAGTCCGAAGTGATCCTCGTCGAGCACACTGCGCGCCTGGGCCAGATCGATCGGCTGCTGCGGCTGCGCCTTCCACGGCAGTTCCGTGAGCCACTCCAGATAGGTGCGCAGCATCGAGTATTCGGCGCCGCCGTCGCCCATGCGCTGCAGCCGCTTGAGATCGCGCTGCGCGTGCTTGAGCACCTCGTCGGGCAGCCCGGCGTTCTCGATCGCCTTTTTCAGCTCTTCGACCTCCGCGCTTGCGTCCTCGCCTTCGCCGAGCTCCTTTTGGATCTGACGCAGCTGCTCGCGCAGCACATGCTCGCGCTGACGTTCGTCGAAGTGCGCCCGTGTCTTCTCACCGATTTCCTTGGAAAGCTTCAGCACCTCCGTGCGCGCCGAGAGCATGGCGATGACTTTGTCCAACCGCCGCACGAGGTCGAACGTCTCCAAGATGTCTTGCTTTTCCTCGTTTTTGACGTCCAGCAAATTGGCAACGAGGTCTGCCAGAAGCGCAGGAGAGTCCATCCCGCGCACGACACCGGCTAATTCGTCGGGCGCGTGGGGCAGCAATCCGATCGCCTCGATCGCTTGCTCCTTGAGCTGCAAGAATCGAGCTTCGACTTCCGGCCCCTGCGTTTGCGGCTGCTCGACCATGGCGACCCGTGCCACCAGAAACGGCCAGCCGTCCAGAAACTCCAGAACTCGAAAACGCGACTCGCCCTGCACCACGAGGTGATGCGCACCCTCCTGAGCCGTGATGTAGCGCACGATCGGACCGGCAGTCCCGACCCAGTACAGGTCGGAGGGCGCGACCTCCGCTTTTTGCGGATCCCGCTGCAGCAGAAATCCGGCCCGCAGTTCGCCTTTGACGGCCTCTTGAGCCGCGGCAATGGAGGCCGAACGGCCCACTGTGATGGGCGAGAGTGCGCCCGGAAACAGCACCGCATTGCGCAGCGGAATGATCACGAGCGCGTCTTTTGGAAGCGGCTTGGTCGTTGTACCAGCCTTGGCACCCTCGGGCGCGCCAGCGCCACCGGAGCGTGCGCCCTCCTCGCCAGACCATGTCTGATGGAGCACCGGCCAAAAATTCATAGCTTCTCCTTGCCCTTGCGGTGGGTCCCGGCCGTCGGGGTAACGGTTCGCGGGCACGTCGGAGCCGCTTCGCAGCGCTCAGACCACTGAAGTGCTACATGGGGGCGTAAACGCCCGTTTCAATGGGCAGAAGGACCAGGCAGCGCAACTCGATTTCCAGTCACCCTGTTACTTCTCGAAACGCTTGCTGCTCCCCGACGCACCTTGCGGCGTCAACGCGCCGGTGCACCCAACCGTTGGTAGGCGCGGGTCCAGGATCACACACCGCGGACCCGCCCCCGGCTGGCGAATTCCAAAGCCAATCCGCCTAGCGTATTTGTGGGGCCACGGCTTGCTTTGCGTTGCGGCAGCCTTCGGCGGGCTTCAGGACAGGGTCCACGTGGCTGAGTTTCTTTCACCTTTGAGGAGAAGTTATGAAATTTGTTCCCATTGTTGCCTCGATGCTGCTGGTATCGGGTCTAGCCTACGCCGCAGAAGTCCGGGATTGGCACGATCTCGATAAGGTTCACAAGCATGTCCAGGAATCGATCAAAGAGATGGAGCGTGCCCGCGCTGCGAATCACTACGACATGCAGGGGCACGGTGAAAAGGCCGAGCAGCTGTTGCGTGACGCCGAGCGGGAACTGCACGAGGCCGTCGAAGCAGCCAAGGCGGCGCCTCCTCCGGCCAAACACTAAAGGTCCCGAGAGCGCAGCGATATGCTGCCAGGGCGCCGCGCCGGGAGTCGACTAGCGCTCCTGCGCGCGGCGGCCAGAGCAATTGCGCGCCTCTTACGCTCGAACCCGGCACAAACACCGCGCCGGGGACGGTTCAGGCCGCGGCCCGGCGCCGCACCCCCGCAGCCTTGTAGCCCGCTTTTGCTGCGACCGCGTCCAGAGCATCGGCGAGCGTCGGGCGCGTGCTCTGATAGATCAGACCGAGCGCGGGTCGATCGGTTTTTGCCGCGAGCGCGATCGCGGCCCCTAAGTCCCCGACGTCATGCCCTTGCGGAACGTCAACGACGTGAGCGCCCAGCTGCTGGTAGGTCTTGTCGGTCTTGTCGAAGGTGACGCAGGGCGAGAGGATGTGCAGGTAGGAGAATCCGCGATGGGCGATCGCCTGCTTGATCAGTTCCTCGAGCTGCTGCGGCCGGCCTGCGTAGGCCTGGCCCACCCACGTCGCACCGTAGCTCAGCACCATCATCAGCGGGTTGAGCGGCTGATCGAAGTTCTCGTACGGACTCGTCGAGGTGCGAAAACCGACCGCCGACGTGGGTGACGTCTGTCCCTTCGTTAGGCCGTAGATGCCGTTGTCGAACAAAAGGTATGTGATGTCGACATTGCGGCGCGCCGCATGCGGTACGTGCCCACCGCCGATCGCGAAACCGTCTCCGTCGCCGCCCACGGCAATGACCGTGAGCGCGTCGTTGGCCGTCTTGATCCCCATGGCAACGGGCAGCACGCGCCCGTGGAGCGTGTGAAATCCGTAGGTGTTGACGAAAAACGGAAAGCGCGACGAGCAGCCGATACCCGAGACCACAACGGTGTCCTTCGGCGCTATTGCGGCGTCGTTGAGTGCTCCTGGCAGCCCGTCGACAATACTGAAATAACCGCAACCCGGGCACCAGGTCGGCATCGAGCGGGACCGGTAGGCCAGACGGCCCGACTCCTGGATCTCCCGCAGCTTGTCTTCAAGATAGATCGGTTGCGTCTTCATCGGTGCTCCTCACGCAGCCTTTTGCTGACGCGCGCCGAGCAGGCGCTGCATCTGGGCCAGAATGTCGGCCACCGCCATCGGTCCCCCGCAGACACGGTCGTAGCGGTGCACGATTCGGCCGGTTTCTGCCTGTACGAGCCGCGCGAACTGTCCCTGGTAGTTGAGTTCGGGCACAAGCACCACGTCGCACTGGTCGATGAATTCGGCCACTGCTGCGGTCGGGAACGGCTGCAGCATGACGACTTTCATCGCGGCGCAGCGCATGCCTTCGGTTCGCGCCCGAAACATCGCGGCTAACGCTTCGCCAAAGGTGGAGCCCCACGTGAGAAGGCCGACATCGACCCGTCCCTCGTCGCCGAAGCGCTTATAGTGCGTGAAGTCCGGATGCGCGAGCGCGGCGAGCAGCTTGTCGTGGCGCTTGCGGCTCATCGCCTCGTGATTTTCCGGCTGTTCGTTGACGCGCCCGAACTCGTTGTGCTCCAAGCCGGTCACGACGTGCATGCCGCCGGCCGTGCCCGGCAGCGCGCGAGGACTCACCCCATCGGGTGCCATAGCAAAGCGCTTGTAGCCGGCCCCCAGTTGCTGCTTGGCCAGTGGCTTGTCGCAGTTTGGCTCAAAGGGTGGCTTGGCAGGCATGACCACCGCTTCGTAGCGGTTGGACAGGTACAGGTCCAGCAGCACGACGACCGGTGTTTGGTAGCGCTCGGCCATCTCGAAGGCCTTGCCGGCGCACCGGTAGCAACCCTCCACATTGGTCGGCGCGATGACGATCCGCGGCGCGTCGCCCGGGCTGCCGTACAGGGCCATGTTGAGGTCAGACTGTTCCGTTTTCGTGGGGATGCCTGTCGAGGGGCCGCCGCGCTGCGAGACAAATAGGACCGACGGCACCTCGGCCATGATGCCCAGCCCCAGCATTTCCGACATCAGAGCCAGGCCCGGCCCGGAGGTTGCAGTCGCTGCCCGCGCCCCGGCATACCCCGCCCCGATCGTGGCAGCGATGGCCGAAATCTCGTCCTCGGTTTGCACCAGGCGCTTGCCCCGCTTGGGCATTTCCGCGGCCAGGCGCTCCATGATGGTCGTGGCCGGCGTGATCGGATAGCCAAAGAAATTGTCGATGCCCGCGTCCAAGCATCCCTGGACTACCGCCGCATTGCCGTTGAGCATCACGGACTGCAGCCCCGCCACCGGTGGACCAAACGACACCAAGTCGAGCTTGAAAGTCTCCGTACCCGCGGCGCGGCCGGCTTCGAAGGCCTTGCGGTTTGCTTCCGCGACGGCACCCTTACCCTTGAACTTGCTCTCTATGATCCGTAAAAAGGGCTCGGTCGCCAACGAATAGAGGCCGGCAAGATAGCCCAGGGCAACCAGATTGCGCGAGCGGGTTGCTCCCGTTGCGCGCTCGCTTAGCTCTCGTAGCGCCAGCGGATAGGGGATCTGGCCCGGCCGCACATGCGCGCTCACATGGGCGTCTTCGGCCAGGCGCGCAATGGACTTGGCTTCGTAGATCACCGCGCCGTAGTCTCGCACGTCACCGACATGAGGAATGCCGTGCTCGTCGTTCAGGCAGACGAGCACATCGGATTTTTCCTTGAGCGAATACACCTGTTCGGTCGTGGCCCGCAGGCGCGCGACACACTTGCCGAATCCGCGGATCTCGGCCGGGTACGCGTCGAAGCTGATGATGCGGTAACCCGCAGCGGCAAGCGCGTTGCGCAAGATGTCGCCCGCGGCAATCGTGCCCTCGCCGGCCGAGCCGCAAATCGAGATTTGGACGTCGGTTCTCATCAGGCGTACTCCCAAAAAGGCGAGTGTATTTTGGCGCCGCCATCGATGTGCAATGTTTCGTCCTGCGCGGGCTCAAATGTCTCGTCGTCGCCTGTCAGATTCCGCGCTGCCAGATCACCCATCGCCCGCACATTCTTCCAACCATAGTAGAAGCGGTAGCGTTTCTCCTCGTTGGACCAGATTTGGCAGACGTCGCCGGCTGCAAGAATCGACTCATCGGTCGTACGCAGCGCCGGGCTCACCAGCAAACCGCGTTCAATGGCCACTCCCGATCCGAGCATGAATTCGACCGAAGGAACGAGTCCGAACGAAGGCAGCACGACATCGGCCGGGCACTCGCGCCCGTTGCCAAATACCACGCATCGCGTGGCAAAGCCGCGAGCGCCCGCGCGTATCGAATCGATTCCTCCCTCCCCGTCGGCCTCCAGGACCTCAATGCCCATGCGTTCGAGCACCCGCAGAAGCTCCTGGCGCTGCTCGGCCGTCTCCTGGTGGGGCCAAAAGGTCTGCTTGCCTGCGATCAGCACGACACGGTGGCCCGTGTCGATGAGCGTACGCGCCAGATCCAAACCGATCATGTCGCCGCCCAAAATCGCCACCGTGCCGCCGTCGGGCAGCTTGCGGCGCATCGACATGGCTTGCTCGAACGAGCCGAAGCCGTCGAGCAGTGGCTGGTACTCGGAGAGGTCCTCGGGAAGGTATGCGCGGCCACCGGAGGCGACAAGCAAGGTGTCGTAGGGCAGCTCCTCGTTGTGTTCGAGCATGACGACCTTGCGCTTGGCGTCCACGTTGACCACGCGCGTGCAGCGGCGCAAGCCGATGCGCTGCTGTTCGTAGTAACTGGGCGGATCGACGAGGAATTCGCGCCAGTCGTGGACCCCGCGAAATACGCGCGGCAGGTCGTAGCGGTTGTAAAAGGGAAGCGCCGACAGTGTCAAAAGGCTGATGCGCGCCGCCGGTTCGCGCTGACGCAACGTGCGTGCGGCCTGGTTGCCCGCGACCCCGGTGCCGATAATCACGTGGTGGCGCGACGCGGTCATGGCGTATCGACCTCGACGAACTCGTTGCGTGTTATCGATATGCAATTGACCGGGCAGGCGCGAAAACACGCGCCGCAGCGTATGCACTCGTTATTGTCGATCCAGATCGCGCCGACCTGGTTCCATTCCCGCGCCTCCTTGAGGCTGCCGTAGGTTCCATCCGGTTGCACTTCCACGCCCTGAACGAGCTTGATGCAGTTGCGCGGCGCAACCTCGATGCACGCGCGGCAATATATGCACCGGTCGACGTCGATCTGATAGTGCAGATTGCACAGGTAGCAGCGGCGGGCTTCCTGGACGGTCTGCTCCGTCTTCATGCCGAGTTCGACTTCGAGCTGACCCTTGCCCATCCGATCGTGCAACGGTGCCGTCGGCATGTGCTGGCGGGCGATGAAATCAAACGCCCGCTCGCGCAACGGCTGCTCCACGGGAACGATCTGCACCACGCGCTTGCGCCGAGGTTTTCCCATCAGCCACGCATCGATCTTCTGCGCCGCCGCGCGACCCCGTCCGATCGCCTCGACCACCGTGGTGGGGCCGGTTACGAAGTCTCCACAGGCAAACAGGCCCCGCGCAGAGGTCATTCCGTCTTCGCCCACGCGTACGTTTTGCCACTGATCGAGTTCGATGCGGATGTCCAAAAAATCGTTGACGGTCTTCTGGCCAATGGCGATGAGCAGCGTCTCGCACGGTTCGATGAACTCGGAGCCTTCGATGGGAATCGCCTGCCTTCGGCCATCCTTGCGCCATGCGCCGAGCCGGTTTTGGACGAACTCCACGCCGCTGAGCCGGCCTTCGCCGTCGAGCACGATTCCCACGGGCGTGCGCAGACCCTTGATCCGCACGCCCTCGCGCTTGGCCTCGAAAATCTCCTCCTTCGTGACAGGGATGTACTCCTCGGCCGTGCGGATATGGATCGTCACCTCCTGCGCCCCGAGTCGAGCGGCAACGCGGGCGCAATCCAGGGCCGTAAAGCCCGCACCCACCACGGCGACGCGCCGACGCACGGTCCTGCCCTCGCCCCGGTGCAACCCCATCAAAAACGGCAAACCGTGTTGCACGTCAGGGCAGCCGCCCTGCGCCTCGGGTGCATCGCCTCGCACCTTCAGGGGCAGGGGCAGCGGCGCCATACAACCGGCCGCGAGCAGCACCGCATCGTGGCCCTTGAGCAGATCCGCAACACGCACCTCGCCCGGCGCCTTGCCGACACCTTGACCGCGTCGCAAATCCACGCCGAGGCGCAAAGCATTGTGCAGTTCAAAGTCCAGTATGTCGCGCGGCAGCCGGAATTCCGGAATGCCGTAGCGGAGCATCCCGCCGAAGTGCTGTTCGCGTTCGAAGAGCGTAACGTCATGCCCCAGGACCGAGAGGTCGTGTGCAGCCGCCACACCCGCGGGCCCCGCACCCACGACCGCGATGCGTTTGCCAGTCGGCGCGTATAGCCGCTCGGTGATGCGGTGCCCCGCACTCTTTAGGTCCGCCGCCGAGCGCTTGAGGTTACAAATGCCCACCGGTTCGCCGTTGCCCGGCCAGCCATGGCGGCAGGCGCTTTCGCAGGGCCGCGAGCAAATCCGCCCAAGAACCCCGGGCAGCACATTGGCGCTGCGGTTGATTTCGTAGGCCTCGCCGTGGCGTCCCTGCGCGATTGCTCCGATATATGCGGGCACATTGGTGCCCGCTGGGCACGCGCTCTGGCATGGGATATTTTGCGTGACCCAGCCGACGTCGCGGGGGTCCTCGGAATGCACGATTTGCGCGCTGGGTCGGAGCTCCGGCTCCTGCGGCTCAGCAACGGCCGACATGACAACCCTTTCATTTAAGCAGGGCCCGTCGCGAAGGCAGCGCAAGGCCGTGGGCAAAAATCTACGGCGCACTGCGACGGCCACGAAACGAACCGAGCCCGGATTGTCTGATCGAAATGCCGAGGTGGTGCTGATCGATGTCAAGGTCGGCGGGTGTTGCAGGCCTTTCGCGGCAAAAGGCTCCTGCGCCTTGCGGCTCATTAACGGGGAGCAAGACGTGCGGCGGACAAATGGCCTATAGTTGTGCCGCCGCCCAACGACCGTTTGCCGCTTGCATCGGAGTGCATACCCCTTCGCGGTAACGGGGCTCTGAGAAACGGCTGTGCGGCTTTGTCGCTCTGATTTCCTTTTATGCTTGCACGCCTTCTGGCCGGCTTGCGCGGTGTCCTAACGGGTTTCGCGCTCGTACTCAACACGCTCATGGTCACCTGCCTGATGGTGCCGCCGGCACTGCTCAAGCTGCTTGTGCCCGCCGAGGTCGTGCGGCATCAGTGCGACCGAGTGCTCAACGCATTGGCCTCGGGCTGGGTCGGCGTGAACAACGTCTGGATGGACGCAGCCGGGCGCGCACGGTGGGATGTGCAAGGCGCGGAACAACTCCACGCGCGCGGCTGGTATCTCGTTTCGAGTAACCATCAGAGCTGGGTGGATATCTTGGTGCTCCAGCGCGTTTTTCATGGTCGCATACCGTTTCTGAAGTTCTTTCTCAAGCGCGAGCTCATCTGGGTTCCGGTGATTGGATTGGCTTGGTGGGCGCTCGACTTTCCGTTTCTCGATCGCGGACGCGGCAAGGGCGGACACCACCGCGACTTGAAAACGACCCGGCAGTCGTGCCAGAAGTTCAAGCGCATTCCCACCACGGTCATCAATTTCGTGGAGGGCACCCGCTTCACACCCGCAAAGCACGCCCAGCAGCACAGTCCCTACCGCCACCTGCTTAAGCCAAAAATCGGCGGCCTCGGTGTCGCGCTGGCGACGATGGGCGAACAGTTCGAAGCCTTGCTTGACGTGACCATCGTCTATCCGCACGGGGCCCCGAATTTCTGGGATCTGCTGTGCGGGCGCATCGACGCGGTGACCGTGCGCATTCAGCAGCGCGAGATTCCGTCACAGGTGCTGGGAAGCGACCCGGTTGGCGACAAGGCATACCGGCAGCGCATCAGCTCGTGGGTCGAAGAGCAATGGGCCGAGAAAGATCGGTTGATCGACAGTCTGGTTGGCCGACCGAAAGCGCTGTCCGCATAGGGCCAGCGCACCAGGTCCTGGGAGTCGCACCTCGCGCACAGATCGACGGTCTGACCGACGGGCGACGCAGCGCCTGCCGACGGGCTCGGAATCGGAAATCTCCCCTTTGCTGCACTGCCGGTCGATGGACCCGCAATCCCAGGGGGCGCGAGACTTGTGCCTCGCTTTCCCCACGATCGTGCGAATTTCTCCTGTGGCAGAATTTGTCTTGGAGATGGCATTCCTCCGGATGCGCTAAGGCACATCGAACCGCCCGATGCTGAGGCTAATGATGCCTATGTCGGCCCGGATGGGCCGCGTAGGCAGATGGCTACGCGCCTGTCCAACAACACCTGAAAATAAGGACAGGCACATGTGGAAAGCGATACTCGTCATTTCGTTGGGCTCGGCCATCGGCGCCCTACTGCGCTGGATGCTGGGCAGCAAACTCAACGGCATATTCCCGGCAATACCTCCTGGGACCCTGGCCGCCAATTTGATTGGCGGCTACGTCATCGGCGTGGCCGCGGCCTATTTCGCACAGGCGCCGGCAATTGCACCAGAATGGCGACTGTTTCTGATCACGGGCTTTTGCGGCGGACTGACGACTTTCTCCACCTTTTCGGCCGAAGTCGTGACGCTTTTGCAAGAGGGACGGCTGCCGATGGCGATGGGGGCGATCGCAACCCACGTGACGGGCTCCGTGCTGATGACGCTGGCCGGATTTGCATCCTGGCAGTGGGTGCAAGCTCGCTGAGATCCGTCGGGGAGACACGCGCATGAACGGCTACCAGATAACCTTCTTTACACAGCAGGACCGACGCCACCATGGCAAACCGTTGGCCGACTGGCTGGTTCACCTGGCCAAAGATATGGACCTGAGGGGAGCGACCCTCATTGCGGCAAGCGAAGGCTTTGGCCACCACGGGCGGATTCATTCCGCGCACTTTTTCGAACTCGCCGATCAGCCGATCGAGGTGGTCATGGCCGTGACCGCCGAGGAAGCCACGCGTCTGTTTGCCCGCCTCAGAAGCGAGGGCGTAGAGCTGTTCTATGTAAAAACGCCCGTAGAGTTCGGCACGCTGGGTGGCGAAGATCTATAAGCGAACCGGCGCCGGCCCGATGTGCACTCTCCTTTGGCAAAGGCGCGTTTGCCGCACCCCGCAGCCTGGGCGCAACGCCGCGCTCGCGAGGCCCGATGCCGATACGCCTAACGCAGCGCATGCACCCGCAGCCAAAGGTAAACAGCGCAGATCGCCAAACTGGCCAGCGTGACGGGCACGCCGGTGCGAGCATGCCGGCGCCAATCGATCCGAACACCCCGGCGCGCCGCTGCGCCCACCACGATCAGGTTGGCAATGCTGCCCACGACCAAAAAGTTACCGGCCAACGTGCTCACCAGGGCAAGCACAGGTCCGGACATCGCTTGATTGGCCAGCGGCAGCAGCAGCATGACCGCGGGTACGTTGGAAACGACATTGGAGAGCAGCAAAGTTGCGATAAACAGCGGCCCGAGCGCGCGTAAATCCAC
This sequence comes from Burkholderiaceae bacterium, assembly GCA_035625725.1. Classification (GTDB taxonomy): domain Bacteria; phylum Pseudomonadota; class Gammaproteobacteria; order Burkholderiales; family Burkholderiaceae_F; genus GJ-E10. The sequence goes on along the minus strand of DASPPB010000006.1, from coordinate 75,364 downwards.
CCCCCAAGCAGCCAGGTCGGCGATGATTTCGGCCGGGATCCCGGTGCGCTGCATCGCGTCGTTTACGACAAACAAGCCGCTAAAAAGCACGAGGAGCTCCCAATCCACCAGGCCCAGCATCCGGCTGGAATGCAGGCGCCGGCTCATGAGCAAGAGGCCTGCCGCAATCAGTGCCACGTGCTCCCTCGGCCAGGGCGCGAACAAGAATGCAAGGAGCAGCGCACCCGCCGCGATCGCGCCCTTGATGCTTTGCCAAAAATCGAGCTCCGCGTTGACTTCCCGTTCCGTGCGAGGGGCGTCGCGGTCATGCATGGGTTCAACTTGCACCCAGCGGCCTCGCGTCTGCCAGCCGATTAGCGCCCACGTCGCGAGCAACCCCAAAAAAACCGGCACGGCGGCCTCCGAGAGGTAGCCGGCAAAGGAGAGCTGGAGCGTCTGCCCGATGAGGATGTTTTGTGGATTGCCTATGATCGTTGCCGCCGAACCGATATTTGCCGCGCAAGCGAGCCCCAGCAAATAGGGCACAGGATCGAGTCGTCGCTCCAGGCAGGCATCAAGGAGCACCGGTGCGCAAGCCAGACAGACGATGTCGTTGCTAAATACGGCCGAGAGCGCGGCAACGACAAATATGAGCACGCCCAGCAGCCCCATCGGTGAAACGGGCAGGGTTGCAATACCGCGGGTCACCCAGGCATAGAAGCCGCCCAGGCGCATTTGCGCGGACAGGACCATAAACGAGAAAAACACAATGAGAGTCGGCAGGTGAACCGAACTGGAGGCCTGCTCCAGACTCACGGCGCCGACGCCGATCATGGCAATGGCGCCCAGCAATGCGACACCGGTGCGATCGAGCTGCAGAAACGGCAATCCGCCCAGGATCATGCCCAGATAGACCGCCAAGAAGATGGCACTGACCGTCGCCGTCATTGCAACGCCCGCCTTTGATCCCGGCAGCACTCGCGCAGAGCTTGCGGCCGCACCAGATGAGCTGCCGCATCGCCCGTAACGTGACTCCCAGGGCGAACACCACCGGTCCCCGCGCCGGCAAATCAAGGCCGCCTTGGCCTTCGGACTCGAGGCAGCGACTCGCGCATCGGAAGACGGCAACACGCCCTCCCAGTCCCTGCGCCGTGCGAGTCGGCATCAGAGGCGCGCATTGTATCGTCGCCCTCGCGAAACGACCGTACAATGGGCATGGTGCTAACAATCCGGAAAATGCGGCCGTTTATGCCGAATAAATTTGCGCGCTTCGTGTTGCACTGGCTGGTCACCTCGCTGTCGCTATGGGTCGCGAGCCGCGTTTTCAGCGGCATTCACTTTGCCGACACTTCTTCGTTGATCGTTTCGGCGTTGGTTTTGGGGTTTGCCAACGCGATCGTGCGGCCGCTGCTGATCGTGCTGACGCTTCCGCTGACGGTGCTTACTCTGGGAATCTTCCTGCTCGTGATCAATGCCGCCGTACTGATGTTGGTCTCCGCGCTTGTCACGGGGTTCACCATTTCGAGCTTTGGCACCGCGTTTCTCGCCAGCATTTTCATTTCGATCACGAGTTTTCTCATCGCAGCGGTGCTGGGTGTGGGCGCCCGGCGGCAGTGAAGCCGGCAAACCGCATCGATCGCTCCAAGGGACAGCGCGCGTCTGCCGCGGCGGCGCCTTCTCCGGTTGCCGCGATGCGGCGGGATCTTCCCACGGGGACGCCGTCGGTCCCGCGGCCGGCACCGCGCTTCTGCGCGCCCGGCGAACTTGTCGATGGACCCGGCACGCGCAAACACCATCCCAGGACCAGGTCTGGCCAAGCATGGCGATCTTCGGCAGGAGCCCGGGGTGCGGTCCGCGGTGATCGTTGCGGCATGCAAGTGCTCTGCGGCGATGGGCGCCAACCGCGTGCGAAGCCGCGGGCCCGTTGGTAGCATTTGCAGTCAATGAGACCGCCTGCAGTCGCTGCGCCGGATGTCCCGAACATCGTCCGCGGGGATGATTCCGCGCATTGGCGCTGCGAGGGGGCCTGGATTACGCGCATGCTGGCACCCCTGGAAGAGCGCATCGCGTCTCTGGACGACGCCTTCGGTCCGCAGGTTCGCATTGATGCGACGGCGCTCACCGCGCTCGACACATCGGGGGCCTGGTTGCTGCAGCGTACCGTGCTCGCGCTGCGCGCGCGCGGATGCGTGGTTCAGATCGAAGGTCTGCGGCCGGAATTTGAAGAATTGCTCAAGCTCATCGCGTCGCGCACGACCGCGACGGGCGCCGCGGCAGCGCCACCTCCAGGATCGCTCGCAACGCTGGGCCGTTTGGCATGGGAGGGTCTGCTCTCCAGCCTCGGGCTGTTGTCCTTCCTCGGGGAAGCGGCCAGCGCGCTGGCACGCTCGGTTCTGGCGCCGGGTCGGATTCGCTGGCGCGCCATCTTCCATAACGTACAAAGCGCCGGCTTCGAAGCGCTGCCGATCACCGGTCTGCTGACGTTTCTGTTGGGAATCGTCATTGCGTACCAGGGTGCCGAGCAACTGCGGCGTGTCGGTGCCAACATCTACATCGCGGACCTTGTGGGTCTGTCCATGGTGCGTGAACTCTCGCCCCTGATCACCGCCATCATCGTTGCCGGCCGCTCCGGCTCTGCCTACACGGCGCAAATCGGAACAATGAAGGTCACTGAAGAGATCGATGCGCTGCGCACGATTGGCATCGCTCCGCTCGATCTGCTTGTCTTGCCGAAGGTGCTGGCGCTAGCCCTCGTGCTCCCCTTGCTCACCGTGTATACGAATATCATGGGCATACTGGGCGGCATGATCATGGCGCGTGCCCAGCTGCAAGTCAGTTTCCCCACCTTCTTGAACCGCCTTTCGGAAGCGGTCAGCCTGACTTCCTACGTCATCGGTATCGGCAAAGCTCCCGTGTTCGCGATCATCATCGCCCTGGTCGGTTGCTATCAGGGATTTCGTGTCAGCGGCAGTGCGGAAAGTGTCGGTCGGCAGACCACCGTCAGCGTGGTGCAGTCGATCTTTCTCGTCATTCTGAGCGACGCGCTGTTTTCCATCGCGTTTAGTTGGCTGCGGCTGTGAGCGCGAGCGTCATCGAGGTGCGGGACCTGCATACGCGCTTTGGTAGCGCGGTGGTGCACGACGGCGTGAGCTTTTCGGTCGGACGCGGTGAAGTCTTCGCGCTCGTCGGTGCCAGCGGCTGCGGCAAGTCGACACTGCTGCGCGAGATGATCGTGCTGCAGGCGCCTGTTTCCGGTTCGATTCGAATCTTTGGTCAAGAAGTAACCGGCCTCGACGATGAACTGGCGCTGGGACTGCGGCGCAGGTGGGGGGTGATGTTCGAGCGCGGGGCACTGTTTAGCGGACTTACTGTCGCAGAAAACGTCACTACGGTCCTCGAGGAACACACCGCCTTCAGCACCCGTTTGCGCGCGGAAGTCGCGGCCGTCAAGATCGGGCTCGCCGGACTGCCGCCAGACGCCGGGCAAAAGTATCCCAACGAACTGTCGGGCGGAATGCGCAAACGCGCCGCGCTCGCGCGGGCTCTGGCCCTCGATCCCGAACTGCTGTTTCTCGATGAGCCAACCGCGGGTCTCGATCCGTTGAGCGCGGCCGGAATTGACGAGCTCGTACGCCACCTCCGCGACGCACTGGGCTTAACCATTATGATGGTGACCCACGATCTGGATCTGCTGTGGCGTAGCGCAGATCGGGTCGCCGTGCTAAGCGACGGGCACATTGTGGGCATCGGCACGATGCAGGAGCTGGCCCAGTCCGAGCATCCGCTCGTGCGAGAGTACTTCTACGGGCCGCGCGGGCGTGCCGCGCGCGAACAGGCATGGAAACGAAGGTGAATTTTGCGGTTGTTGGGGCCTTCGTGCTCTTGCTGAGCGCGGCGCTGATCGCCGGCTTGTTGTGGTTGAGCAGCGGAAAAACCCTGCGTGCAAGCTACGACACATATCTGGTCTACATGAGCGAGTCGGTGTCCGGTCTGAGCCCCGATGCCCCGGTGCGCTATCGGGGGGTGCAGGTGGGGCGCGTGCGGCGCATCGCGCTGGCTCCCGGCAACGTAGAGCAGGTGCAGCTCACCCTCGATATCGAGCGCGGCACGCCCATCAAACAAGATACCGTTGCGGTTTTGCAGAGCCAAGGGCTGACGGGTATCGCGCACGTGGAGCTTGCGGGCGGCAGCCGCGAATCGCCGCAACTGGCACCTCTGCCCAACGAGGAGTTCCCGGTAATTCCGTCGGGTCCGTCACTGATGCTGCGCCTGGACACGCAAGTAAGCGCCTTGCTCCAGAACCTGAACCGCAGCAGCGAACGGTTTAACGCCATGCTCGACGACCGCAACCGCAATGCCCTGAAGCAGACGCTTGCCAGCCTCGAAACGGTCTCGCACACGTTGGCGGCGCGCGCCACCACGATCGACGCGGGTGTGAGCGATGCGGCCCGCACCATGCAAAACGCCGCGCGGCTCACGACCGAGTTGTCGCAACTCGTCGAGCGCTTGCGGCGCAGTGCCGACGCCTTCGATCAAATGGCGGCAGAAGGCGCGCGCGCGGGAGCGAGCGCCTCGCGTGCAATGGATAGCGCGCGAGCCGGATTTACGGCCTTTTCCAACGATGCGCTGCCCGAAGCGCAGACGCTGGTCGTCGAGCTGCGCTCGCTCACAGCCTCGCTCAAGCGCCTCACCGATGAACTCGAGCGCGACCCCAGTGTCGTTCTGCGGGGCAAATCTCCGACAAAACCGGGGCCGGGCGAATGAGACGCCTGCTCACCGTGCTCGCGAGCGCCGCAGTGCTTGTGGCGTGCACCGGCTTGCAGCCGCAGCCCACGGAACAGCAGAGCGCTTTCTTGCTCGCTGCAGCCCCGGGTGCCCCGCCGCCGCACCCGAAGACGGACCTTGTCATCGAGGTCGCAGTGCCGCGCGCGCGCGCAGGCTTCGACACCGATCAGATGGCATACACGCGGCGCCCCGACGAAATCGAATATTTCTCGCACAACCGCTGGGTTGCCCCGCCCGCGCGCATGATTGCACCGGCGCTCGCGCAGGCGCTCGAAGCCTCGGGAGCTTTTCGCGCCGTGGTACGCGAACCCAGCGCGATTCGGGTCGATCTTCGGCTCGACACCGAGCTCGTTCGCCTGCAGCAGGACTTTAGCGTGCGTCCGAGCCGCGTACAGCTGACCATGCAAGTAATGCTCGTGCGCGGCAACAGCCTGGCCACGGCGCAGTTCGAAGAGATCGAAAGCGCGACCAGCGACGACCCGTACGCCGGCGTGATTGCCGCCAACCAGGCGCTCGCCCGCCTGGCCGGACGCATCGCGGAGTATTGCGCGGCGCAGGCGTTGGCACCCTGACACGCGCGTAGCGCGCCGCTGCGCCGGGGACAGGTCGTCATCGGCTGCGACCGTCGAGCGGCGGGTTTTAACGCTGCCAGTGGATCAGCGCCAATTCCATGGGCGTCTGCGCCTGTTCATGGTGAGCGGCGACGCGCGCCGTGTAATGCTCCTGCGGACGCGAAGCGGGCACGCTCCCGCGGTAGACGTAGCCGTTAATGGATCCGGCAATGGCATCGCCCCGCGTCATTGCCTGGCGCACGGGCCCTCCTTCCGGTGCCAGGTCGGCGCACAATTCCACACGAATCCATTCGGGTTCGATTTCACCCAAGTAGACTTGCACTTCGAAGCGCCAGACATCGCCCTCGCGCTCGCAGCTGCACCGGCCGAAATGCACTTCATGCCAATTGGCACGGGTCTTTGTTTCCCACTCTTGCAGTTGTCTCGCCATATTTTGGCCGCCGTCGCAGCGCCGCCGATACGCGCCTGCGGCCGGCCCGTAGAGTTGCTCGATGTATTCCTTGAGCATCCGGTTGCTGCTAAAACGGGGGGCCAGCTCCGCGATGCTTGCACGCATGCGCTCGATCCATGCCAAGGGCAGCCCGCGTGCGTCGCGCTCGTAGAACATGGGCGCGATTTCGCGCTCGAGCACCTGGTAGAGCCGCTCGGCGTCATCCGAATCGACGCTTGTGCCGGTCCCGTCAGATTCACCGATGGCCCATCCCACGCCGGGCTCGTAGGCTTCGGCCCACCAGCCATCCAGGGTAGAGACGTTCAGGCCTCCGTTGACAAGCACTTTCATGCCGCTCGTGCCGCACGCCTCCCAAGGCCGACGCGGCGTGTTAATCCACAGATCGACACCCTGCACGAGTTGCTGCGCCAGCGCCATGTCGTAATCTTCCAGGAACACGGCGCGAGCCCGCACCTCGGGCCGGTTGACAAACTCGAGCCATTCGCGAACAAGTCGCTTGCCGACCTCGTCGTCCGGGTGCGCCTTGCCCGCGACGATGATCTGAACCGGTCGCTTCGAATCGAGGAGCAGCCGGGCCAGCCGATCCGGGTCCTGCAGCAGGAGATTCGGACGCTTGTATTCGGCAAAGCGACGCGCAAAACCTACGGTCAGCACGTTGGGATCGAGCACGCCGGAGGCTTCTGCAATTTTTCCCAGCTCCGCTCCGCGCTGCTCGAGCTGCCACACGAGTCGCTCGCGCGTGTAGTGCACCAGATCGTGGCGCCTCATCGCCGCAAACCCCCACAGGGTTGCGTCGTCGTTTGCGCGGATCGCTTCGAAGAGATTGTTCACTCCGCCGAGCCACCGGTCTTTGCCGCAAGCCGAGGTCCAAAGTTTGTCGGCCCATATCGAATCCCACGACGGAACGTGAACCCCATTGGTGACATGCTCAATGGGCACTTCCCATTCGGGCCAACCGGGGTAGAGCTCGCGGAAGAGGTGGCGGCTTACTTGCCCATGCAGACGACTGACGCCGTTTGCTCTGGCGCAGCCGCGCAGCGCCAGGTAGGCCATGTTAAACGGCTCCGTGTCATCGCGCGGATCCCGGCGCCCGAACGCAAGAAGCTCCGGCAGGGTCATATCGCACTTTTGCAGGCATCCACGAAAGTACTGGCGGATGAGCTCGGGCGCAAAGGTGTCGAAGCCGGCGCTCACCGGTGTATGTGTCGTGAATATGTTGCCGGCGCGAGTGGCCCACAGTGCTTCGCGAAACGATCCGCCGCGCTTGAGCATGTAGCGCCGCGCGCGCTCCAGCACGGCAAAGGCGGCGTGACCTTCGTTCAAGTGACACACGTCCGCCTCGATTCCCAGTTCCGCCAGCAGCGACCAGCCGCCGATGCCGAGCACGATCTCCTGAAGCAAGCGCGTCTGAGGCGCACCCCCGTAGAGCTTTGCCGTAATGCCCCGATCGCCAGGGCCATTGAGCAGATCGTTGCTGTCCAAAAGGTAGAGCGTGACACGCCCCACGTTGGCCTGCCAGACCCGCAGATAAACCGCGCGTCCGGGCAGCTCCAGCGCAATGCGCAGCCACGCACCCGTGGGTCCCGTCACCGGCTGGATCGGAAGGTCCGCCGGATTGTTGTAGGGGTAGGCCTCGCGCTGCTGGCCACTCGCGTCGATCAACTGGCGGAAGTACCCCTCCTGGTACAGAAGGCCCACTCCGACGGCAGGCAGGCCCAAGTCGCTCGCCGTCTTTAGATAGTCGCCCGCCAAAACTCCAAGGCCGCCGGCGTAGAGGGGAAAGGCCTCCCCCAGACCGAACTCCATGCTGAAATAGGCCACGGTGCGGATGCCGAGATTGGCGTAGTTCGCGGTAAACCAGCCGCCCTCGCGGCCATAGCGCTCCCGTTCCTGCACGAGGCGCTGCAGTTCCTGGGCAAAGGAGGGATCGGCCGCAATCTTCTCCAGATCGTTTTGGGGGAGGTTCTGCAATATGACCCACGGGTTGCGGGTCCGCTCCCACAAGGAGGCGTCGAGCCTGCGCCACAAGGCATCCCCGGCGTGACTCCACGTCCAGCGCAGATCCAGGGCAAGGTCGGCTAGCGGCGCGAGCGTCTGCGGCCAGACGCGCGGCAAGAAGTGATACATCGGAATTCCATCGGGAGGCGCGTCGGCTGCGCCGGGCTTATTTTTCCTTCACCGAAAGCGGCGTTGTTTCGTACTCCGAGCGCTGCGCGCGCGTCTTTTTTTCCATGCTCGCTAACAGCAAGTCATATGGTGCGACAAACTTCTGCACGCCTTCATCCTCGAGGCGCTGCGCCACGGCCTCCGCGTCGATTCCGAAGCCGGGCAGCCGTGCCAGTACTTCCTCGAAGTGCGCCAAATCGTCGCCCAACCGGGTCGCCGGACGTCCGTGATCCCGATAGGCGTCGAGAGTTTCTAGCGGCATGGTGTTTACGGTGTCCGCGCCGATGAGTGGCTCGACGTACTTGATATCGGAGTACGCCGCGTTCTTCGTGCTGGTGCTGGCCCACAGCAGGCGCTGCGTGCGGGCGCCGTTTTTTGCCAGCGCGTCGAATCGCGGGCTAAAGAAGATCGAACGGTATTGCCGGTACGCCAACTTGGCGCAGGCGATGGCGGCTTCCCCCTTGAGCTTCAGCGCCTCGGGCGCAGGCGCCTTCGGTCGCTTGGCGAGCGCGTCGAGCATGGGATCGACCATCGAATCGATCCGGCTCAGAAAAAAGCTCGCCACGGAAACCACGTGACGCACCGACCGGTTTGCCTGCACACGGTCTTCCAGTCCCGCCAAATATGCCTGCGCAACCTCGGTGTAGCGAGTCAGGCCGAAGAGCAGCGTCACATTGACATTGATCCCCTCGGCAAGAAGCGTTCGGATTGCCGGCAAGCCGGCGCGGGTCGCCGGCACCTTGATCAACACATTGGGCCGATCGAGCGCGCCCCAGAGCTCGCGAGCCTCCCGCACGGTTCCCTGCGTGTCGTGCGCCAGGTGCGGGGAAACTTCGAGGCTGACGAAACCGTCGGTGCCGTCGCTGGTTTCGTAGAGCGGGCGAAGCAATCCGGCGGCATCGACAACGTCCCGTACCGTCAGGTTCCGATAGATCGCCAGGGAGCTCGCGCCGCGATCGACCCAAGCGGCAATTGCGCGGTCGTAGTGGCTGCTGCCGTTGATCGATTTTTCGAAAATTGCGGGGTTGGTCGTGACCCCTGCAACGCCGTCTTCTTCGATGAGCCGTCGCAGCGCGCCCGAGTCGATCAACTTGCGATCCAGATAGTCGAGCCAGACGCTTTGCCCAAAGGAACGGATGCTCTTGAGAGAACTCGGATTCATAGCTCGGTGTCCGTCTTTTGCCTGCTCGATGCCTGCTCGACCGCCCGGAAACCAGTCTAGCAAGGTCCGATGTCGAAATTCTGAAGGCTCCGTCCTGTGCTTTTGTCATATCAAGGACATGCACCTCGGCGCACCATACGCGCGACGCCGGCAGCCTTTGGCGCACTGTGGTCCGCACGCGCAAGACGACAGCAAACACGCGCGCGCAACCCGGGGATGTCGCCGCGCGACGCCAACGCCAAGCTTGCCGGGGTTACACCACCTCGTTGCGGTCGAACTGCGTGGCTGCGACACCGAACGCGGCAGCTGCCGCGTCGTCGGCGTTTGACCGCATATCGCGCACGTCGCGCCGCACGGGCCAATGGGAATTGAACAGGTTAAAGCGGGGTCGCGACCCGGCCACCTCCTGGCGCGCAGCTTCGAACGCCTCGAGCGTGCCAATGTCACGCCAGTAACCGGGTTCTTCGTGCGGTTCAACGCCGGGGACGCGATTCGTTAGAAAGTCATACGCGAAAATGCGATGTGTCCGTGGCAGGCGCGGCAGGATGTGCATACCAAAGTCCACGTCCCCTCGGCGATGCGCCTGATCGAGCAGCGTCGTCAAAACGGCCCGCTCGAAGAGGTAATTTCCCATCGAGGCATAAGCGCGGCCAGGGTCCGACGGTATTGGCGCCGGCGTGCAGGGTTTCTCTTGAAACTCCGTCAACCGACCCGACGCGCCGGTTGACAAAATGCCAAATGCCGAGGCCTTCTGAATCGGCACCGGCAGTGCTGCCACGGTGACCTGCGCGTTGCGCTCTTCGTGAAAGCGGACCATCTGGCGCACATCCATGCGATAGACGTGGTCGGCGGCGAAAACGGCGACCAGATCGGGACCGTGGCGTTCAATGAGGTCCAAATTCTGGTAGACGGCGTTGGCGGTGCCCGTGAAGTCGCCGCCCGTATGGCGCTTGGGCAAGATGGCCGTTATGAATCCGTTGGGCACATGCGCGGGCGCGAGCCAGTGCCTGGCCAAGTGCGCGATGACGGCCTGCGGCTTGTACTGCAGTAAGACATAGATCGAGGAGATGCCGGAATTGACGAGATTGCTCAAGACAAAGTCGATGATCCGCAACCCTTTGTCAAGCGTGAGCGCCGGCTTGGGCACATCGTGAGTCAGGGGGCGAAGCCGCGTTCCTTCGCCCCCGGCTAAGACCATCGCAAGCACCTTCACCGCACCGTACCCCCTTGCTCGTGCGTCAGGGCCAGCCTTCCAAAGAACCGTCCTGCTCAGTCGCGCAGCACCCCTCACAGCACAGATCGCGCGCCCGGCGCGGGGCTCGATGCACCCTGAGGTCGTTACTGCTCGCTCTGGCCTCTTGTGTCCTCCTCCCCTCCTCTCTCCCTCAAATCATCGTACACGATATGCCGGCGCGCGGCCCATGGCTTGACTGATATCAATGCATCCGACCGTATCACCATGAACGGGCCAAGCCTAAGGGACCGCGCCGATATTCGCCTTTTGAGTTGCGCGGTCTCCCCTGCGCGCATGGCATGGCTTGCGTCGTCGCACGCTGAGGAGGCCGCAAAGCAACCACGCGGCTGCAACAGTGCTTGCTCACATCCCGGCAAACGCAAAAGCGGCGACGGGCGCGGCACGGTGCCGCCGAAGTCCGTTTCCGCCAAAGCCAAGAGCCCGCGCCGCGCAAGCCATCGCCATTGCACGGGGCATCGGCGCAGCCGCAGATCGGACCGCGGTCATCGATCTGAAGACCTAACTACCCTTGGGCGTCGGTAGCTTGCCCGCTTTGGCCGCTTTCGCAGCGACCCTGGCGCGCAATTTTTCGACATCTACAACAAAGCGGCTGTGGGTGCCCTGGCTGATTTTTTCGATTTCATCCTTGGCCAGCAGGCTAAACGTCACGAGGCGGCCCTCGACTTTGCTCACGGTCACCGTCAATTCCACATTCATGCCGCGCAACGTTGCGCCATCGTGGCTGAGACTGATGCCCGTTCCCACCGAGTCCTCCCCTGCGTCCACATAATCGAGCAGGAACTCCCGGCATGCAAACTCAAAGTCCCACACGAGCGCCGGGGTGGCATACACCCGCAGCGATTCGCCCAGAAAATCGATCGTTCGCCCCGTGTCGACTTCGATGCTTCGGGTGGCGGACAAACCCACCGTTAAGTTGCTTTTCACCTTGTTCTCCTCCTTACGTTGCGGTGCGCTAAGAGATACAGTTTTAAGATAAATCATAAAAATTTGGTATCACTAACTCCTGACCCAGCCCGAGGCAGAACGAGGCCAAGCGGTCCGGTGCACGCCAGCGGGTGACCCTAGGATTTTTGGTGCGAAGCACAAGTCGCTGCTGCGCACAACGCCTGCCCCCTCGTCTGCCTTTGTTCATTTGATACGTATCAGACTAATTCATTGCAAAACTTGTATCATTGTTTTGGGGCTTTTTGCGGCTTTTTGGGGGCGGCCCTCTCTGCGGCGCTAGCGTACCCCACCGAAAAGAGCTCGAGGCCCGCCGGGGCCCAGCACCGGCTCATGACAGCGGGTCGCACGTGCAAGATCGGCATTCGCAGGTTCGGAAACGTTGTCGGGCGGGCCGTAGCGGGCGACCGCCAGCAGACGCAAGCCGTGCCGCGCGTTGCGAGCGCAAGCAAGGGAAGGAAAAGGCTGCATGACGGCTCCTAAGGCAAAAACGGTCCAGCACGTTCCCACGTTTTGCTACAACTGCGTGTCCGGGCCCGACTTTATGAAAGTCAGGGTCGAGGACGGCGTCGCCACCGAAATCGAACCAAACTTTGACGCGCAAGACGTGCACCCGGCTCGCGGGCGCGTGTGCGTCAAGGCCTACGGCCTGGTGCAAAAGACCTACAACCCGAATCGGGTGCGTACGCCGATGAAGCGCACCAACCCGAAGAAAGGGCGCGACGAGGATCCGGGCTTTGTGCCCATTTCGTGGGATGAGGCGCTCGACGCCGTTGCGGCCAAGCTCAACGCCATCCGCGCCAAGGGACTGCTCGATGAAGCGGGGCTGCCGCGCGTAGCCGTGAGCCTCGGGCACGGGGGAACACCCGCGAATTACATGGGGACGTTTCCGGCGTTTCTTTCGGCCTGGGGGCCGATCGATTACAGCTTCGGCTCGGGGCAAGGCGTCAAGTGCGTGCATTCCGAGCATCTCTATGGAGAGTTCTGGCATCGAGCCTTTACGGTATCGGCCGACACTCCCAACGCTCGCTACGTCATCGCCGTGGGCGCCAATGTCGAAGTCACGGGCGGGCCGTGCGCCGTGATCCGTCACGCCGACGCGCGCCTGCGCGGCTACAAACGCGTGCAGGTCGAGCCGCACCTGACGGTGACTGGCGCTTGCTCTGCCGAATGGGTGCCGATACGCCCCAAGACCGATGCCGCCTTTCTCTTCGCGCTGATCCACGTGCTGCTGCACGAGCACGGCGTGACAAATCTCGACGTTGCATTCTTGCGCGACCGGACCTCCTCGCCTTACCTCGTCGGCCCCGACGGCCTGTATTTGCGCGATCCCACCAGTGAGAAGCCGTTGGTTTGGGACGAGCGCACCGCTGGCGCGGTTGCCTTTGATACTCCGGGCGCACAACCCGCGCTTACCGGGCGCTATACCGTAGCGCGAGCCCGCGTCATCGATGCCGACCACGTGTGCCGTGACCTCGAGAATGTAGCGGGAGCCACGGCTTGCGAAATGCTCATCGCACACGTGGCGAAGTACTCTCCCGAATGGGCATCGAACATCTGCGACGTGCCGGCGGCAACCATCCGGCGCATCGCTGGCGAGTACCTCGATAACGCCTGCATCGGATCGAGCGTACAAATCGACGGCAAGACACTTGCGCTGCGACCGGTCGCTGTCACCCTGGGCAAGTCGGTCAACAACGGTTGGGGCGCCTACGAATGCTGTTGGGCCCGCACCGTCTTAGCCGCGTTGGTTGGCGCGCTTGAGAACCCAGGCGGCACTCTGGGAACGACGGTGCGGCTGAACCGTCCCCAGGACAACCGGCATCAAAGCGTCGGCCCGGGCGAAGACGGTTTTATGGTGCAGCATTTCAACCCGACGGACCGGGAACATTGGTTTGCCCGACCGACCAGCCGCTCGGCACACACGACCTTGGTGCCAATCGTCGGCAACAACGGCGCTTGGAGCCAAGCGCTGGGCCCAACGCAGCTGGCCTGGATGCACCAATGGGAGCGGCCTTCGGATTGGAACATGCCGGTTCCGACCTTCCCGGAGCTGTGGATCGTTTATCGATCGAATCCAGCGATCTCGTTTTGGGAAACCGGCAAGCTGGCCAAGATCGTGGCGAGCTTCCCCTTCATGGTTTGCTTCGCGTACACGGTTGACGAAACCAATTACATGGCTGACTTGCTGCTACCGGAGGCAACCGACCTGGAATCGACCCAACTGATCCGCATGGGTGGCACCAAGTACATGGAGCAGTTCTGGGACTACAAAGGGGTCGTCTTGCGCCAGAGCGCGGTGCGGCCGCAGGGCGAGGCACGCGATTTCACCTGGATCAGCACCGAACTGGCCAAGCGCACGCAGCTCAGCGAAGGATACATAGAGGCAATCAATCGAGGAGTCTCGGGCGCTGCACCGCTCAAGGGCGAGGGCTACGACTTTCGCCTGGACCCGCGCAACCCGCCCGAGCCCGATCGAATTTGGGACGCGGCCTGCCGCGCCGCAAGCTTTGCGCTCTCCGGGGGCAAAGAGACGCACGACCTCGAGTGGTTCAAGGAGCACGGCTTTTACGCGATTCCGATGTCTCGGCTGGAGTGGTATTTGACGCCGACCATGGAGCGCATGGGGTTGCGCTACGAACTGCCCTATCAGGAGCGATTGCTGCGCATCGGCCGGGAACTCAAGAACCGATTGCACGAAAAAAAGATGTTCTGGTGGGACGAGCAACTGGCCGAGTACGCCGCGCTACCCGAATGGAACAATGACCCGGAGCGCTGGCGCAGGAACCTGGAGCACGCCGGGGCGCGGCGGGAGGACTTTCCATTTTGGTTGCTGGCGACGAAAAGCATGCAATACCACGCGGGCGGAAACGCGGGCATCGAACTGATGCACGAGGTCGCCCAGAACCTCCACGGGCACACGGGCGTGATGATCCATGCCAAAACAGCGGAGCGCCTCGGGATCTCGGAAGGGGACCGGGTCGAGATTCGCTCCTACATCGGCGCCACCTACGGCACCGCGGCCCTTGTTCAGGGTATCCGTCCGGACACCTTGGTCGTCACCGGGCAGTTCAACCACTGGGCAACGCCTTTCGCCAAAGACCTGGAGTTGCCCAGTCTCAATGCGATCGCACCGATGTCCCTTGAGCTTACGGACGCCACGGGTTCGGGCGCTGACATCGTTTGCGTCGCCCTGCGGCGCGTCGGGCGGGCGGCATCATGACGCGCTACGCGATGGTGATCGATCTGCGCCGCTGCGTCGGTTGCCAGACCTGTACGGCCGCCTGCAAGAGCGCCAACGCAACCCCGCCGGGCGTCCAATGGCGCCGCGTGCTCGACATCGAAAGCGGCGAGTATCCGGAGGTGCACCGCAGTTTCGTGCCCGTGTCGTGCATGCACTGCGCCAATCCGCCGTGCGAGGACGTGTGCCCGACGACCGCGACAAAAAAGCGCGCCGACGGACTGGTGACCATCGACTATGAGCTGTGTATCGGCTGCGCAAATTGCGTGATGGCCTGCCCCTACGATGCGCGCAGCATCGTGCACGAGGCCCGTTACGCCTACGGCGAGGAGCCGATCGCCTCGGAGGCCGCGCGCTTTGACCCGGCACGCCTCGGCGTGGCAACCAAGTGTACGTTTTGTCGCGATCGCATCGACCAGGCCGCCGTGACCGGACAGGTACCGGGGGTGGACCCGGAAGTCACGCCTGCGTGCGTCAATGCGTGCATTTCGGGGGCCATGCATTTTGGCAACGTCGAGGACCCGAACAGCAACGTGTCGCAGTTGCTCGCGCACAGCGAGCATTTCCGCATGCACGAGGAACTTGGCACCGAACCGGCGGTGCACTACATCTGGGACCAGTCATGAGCGGACCGTCTCGCCTGGCGCCGCGCCAGCAGGGCAATTGGGACTGGCGCGCGGCCTCGAATTTCATTTGCGGCGGCAGCGGAAGCGCCCTGTTGCTGTGGTCGGCAGGCGCTGCCCTGCTGATGGGCGGTGACTTGCGCGTTTTCGTGTTCGCTGGCCTTGCACTCATCGCAACGGGCTTGACCTGCGTCTGGTTCGAACTTGGCCGCCCCTGGCGAGCAATCAACGTATTTCGCCACGGCACCTCGTCTTGGATGACGCGCGAGGCGATCGTTGCAACGGTGTTGTTTTGCTGCGGCGCCATGGCGCTGGCCGGCGCGCAGCAAGCGGCCGCGCTCGGCGCAACGGGACTGCTCGGCCTTGCCTTTCTCTACAGCCAGGCGCGCATCTTGGCAGCCAACAAGGGAATCCCGGCGTGGCGCCACCGTGGCTGCCTGCCGTTGGTGCTGGCAACCGGGCTTGCAGAGGGCGCGGGCCTGTTGGCCGCGCTAGCGTGGTGGCGACCCGATGCCGTCGTAGCGGTATCGATGCTGCTGATGGCGCTGGCCGTCGCCCGTCTTTTTGCCTGGCGGCGCTATTTCAACGCCTTGCAGGCCGAAGGGGCGCCGACAGGCACGATCGCGGCTTTGCGTGCCGTAGACCCCGGACTGGTTTGGGCGGGTACGGCGGCGCCGGTTGCGGCCGCGCTGGTTGCCGCAGCCGCGTCGCAGCCCGTGCTCGTCGTGTCCGCGGGCGCGCTCGCGGTGCTCACCGGTGCGTGGCTCAAATACACCTTGATCTGCCGCGCTGCCTTCATCCAGGGCTTTGCGCTGGGCAGAAATCCGGTGCGTGGTGCCGGTGCTTCCGCGCCCGGCATTAAGCCCGGCTGGCAAAGCACGCTTGCCAAAGCGCCCGATCGAACGAAAAGCTCGGGGCTCGTGTGAAAGCGGGTCCGGTGCGGCTGCGGAGCGGTTCGCGGCGCACAAGCGTCTGCGGATGGCGCGGGTAAAGCCCTGCGCGCGGACGCCCGATCGACAAGGGTTCGTTGTTCGTTTTCCACCAAACGCCGCAGGACTTCAACAATTCGCCCCGAGGCGGCGTAACCTAGCGCGCAACCGTTTGAGGGCAGCCACACGCTTAGGAGAAGACGATGGATCGGGAGCGGCCTCGCGCGACACCCCTGGAGTCGATCGAGACGGCCAGCCAGGAACAGCTGCGGGCGTTGCAATTGCAGCGCATGCAGTGGTCGCTCAAGCATGCCTATGAGAACGTCGCGCATTACCGCGCCAAGTTCGATCGCGCCGGCGTGCACCCGACTCAGCTCCGGGAGCTCTCTGACCTGGCGAAATTCCCGTTTACGACAAAGGCGGATCTGCGCGAGACATATCCCTACGGCATGTTTGCCGTGCCGATGCGCGAAGTGGTGCGGATCCATGCCTCGTCGGGCACAACCGGGCGCCCGACGGTGGTGGGCTACACCCGCAACGACGTCGCCATGTGGGCAAATGTCATGGCTCGGTCGCTGCGCGCGGCCGGCGTGACGCCCGAGGACATCTTGCTCAATTCCTATGGGTACGGACTGTTCACCGGGGGGCTGGGCCTGCACTTTGGCGGCGAGGCCCTGGGCGCGATGGTCATCCCGATGTCCGGCGGACAGACGGAAAAGCAGGTGCAAATGATCCGGGAGCTGGGACCGACGGTGCTGCTGTGCACACCGTCGTACTCCCTGACCATCGCCGACGAGCTCACGCGCCAGGGGGTCAAGGTCGGCGAGACCTCGCTGCGCGTCGGACTGTTTGGTGCCGAGCCCTGGACCAACGAGATGCGCCGCGAGATTGAGACGCGCTTAGGCATCGACGCGGTCGACGTCTACGGACTCTCGGAGGTGATCGGACCGGGTGTGGCCTGCGAATGCGTCGAAACCAAAGACGGCCCGCACATCTGGGAGGATCATTTTTATCCCGAGATTGTCGATCCCGACACCGGTGCGGTGCTCCCCGATGGCGCCGATGGGGAGCTTGTATTTACCTCGCTCACCAAGGAAGCTCTGCCCATCGTGCGCTACCGCACGCGCGACCTCACGCGCCTGCTTCCGGGAACGGCGCGCAGCATGCGGCGCATGGGCAAAATCACCGGCCGCTCCGACGACATGCTCATCATCCGCGGCGTCAATGTTTTTCCCACGCAAATCGAGGAAATCCTGCTTCGCAACCCGATGCTCGGCGGCATGTACCAGCTGCACCTCTCGCGCGAAGGACACCTCGACAAGCTCGACGTGTATGTCGAGCTGAAGCCCGAATTCTCCGATGCGACGGGAGCCGTGCAACGCGAGCAGCTCGCGCGCGACGTCGCCCATCACATCAAGTCCTTGATTGGCGTGACGGCCGAAGTCCACGTGACGCCGACCGACACGCTCGAGCGGACGCTGATCGGCAAAGCCAAGCGCGTGATCGACAAGCGCCCCAAATAGCAGACCGGCCGACGAGCGATCGCCAATGCTGGCTCAGTTTCTGCAGTTTCTGTTCTCCGGCATCACGGTCGGAGCCACCTACGCGCTCTCGGCGCTGGGATTCACGATGGTGTACAACGCCTGCAACGCGATTAATTTCGCGCAGGGCGAGTTCATCATGCTGGGCGGCATGCTGGCCGTCTTTTTTGTGCATAGCGGATTGCCGTTGCCGCTGGCCGCCGTCTTGGCCGTGATCGCACCGGCGGCCGTTGGGGTCGTGCTCGAGCGGCTGGCAATCGAGCCGGCGCGCGGCGCCGGGAGCGTCAGCCTGATCATCATCACGATCGGTGCATCGTTGGTCATCCGGGGCGTGGTCCAGATCTGGCTCGGTAAAGGCGCCCATACGCTCGCGGCCTTTTCGGGCAGCGAGCCCATTGCAATCGGCGGGGCAACGCTCCTGCCGCAGAGCCTCTGGGTGCTGGGCGTCGCGGCGCTGATGGTCCTGGCGCTTTGGCTGTTTTTTCGACGCACGGTGGTGGGCAAGGCAATCTTGGCCTCCTCCTACAACGCGCTGGCGGCGCAACTCGTCGGCATCCCCACCCAATGGGTGTTGCGTATGAGCTTTGCGCTGTCGGCTGCGATGGGGGCCGTCGCCGGCATCTTGCTTGCGCCGATCACGCTCACTTCCTACGACGTGGGCATCATGCTCGGACTCAAAGGCTTCGTTGCCGCCGTCGTCGGAGGACTGGGCAGCGGCCTGGGTGCCGTGGCCGGCGGGCTGATGGTGGGCGTCGTCGAGGCGATGGCGGCGGGCTACATATCCTCAGCCTACAAGGACGCCGTGCCGTTCGTGCTCATTTTGCTGATTTTGTTTTTTCTTCCGCGCGGCCTGTTCGGGGCCCGGATCACCGATCGGGTATGAGGCGCGCCCCTATCGCGCTGCTCGCGCTCGGCGTCGTCTTGGCGGCGCTGCCGCTCGTTTTACCCAACTCGTATTACTACGACATCGTCATTCGGATGGTGATCAACGCGATCGTGGCGCTGGGACTGAATCTGCTCATCGGCTTTGCGGGACAGATCAGCCTGGGGCATGCCGGATTCTTCGGCATTGGCGCCTACGCCACCGCAATTCTTACGGCGCACTTGGGCTGGCACCCGCTGCAGGCGCTCGTGGCGGGGGCGGTCGGTGCCGCCGCGCTGGCTGCGATCTTGGCGCGGCCGATCTTTCGGCTGCGCGGGCATTACTTGGCGATGGCAACGCTGGGGCTCGGAATCCTCATTGCGATGGTCCTGAAAAACGAGGCTGCGTATACCGGGGGGCCGGACGGAATGGCGGTGGGCCCGCTCAGTGTTTTCGGCTATCAAATCGATGGCGAGAAGCAGTGGTACTGGTTTTTCGCCGCTACGCTGCTCGTCAGCATCTGGGCATGCCGCAATCTGATCGATTCACCGTTTGGACGCGCGTTGCGCGCGCTGCACGGATGCGAGGTGGCCGCACAGATGGCGGGCGTGGATGTGGTCCGCTACAAGGCAATCATCTTCGTTTTTTCCGCGTTCTTCGCCAGCGTCATGGGAAGCCTGACGGCGCACTATGTGGGCTTCGTAACGCCCAATCTCGCCGACTTTTTTTATTCCATCGAACTCGTGACCATGGTTGTTGTCGGCGGAATGGCTTCGATCTTCGGCTCGGTGGTCGGAGCGGCGCTGCTCACCGCGCTGCCACAAGCGCTCGCGACGCTGGAGGGCTGGGAGACAGTCGCCTTTGGCCTGATCCTGATGCTGTTCATGGTGTTCCTGCCGGCCGGCCTGGTGCCGACCTTGGCCGCACGGTTCACCAGGCGACAGTAATGGTGCTGCTCGAGGTCTCCGGCCTGAGCAAGGCATTTAGCGGTGTGATGGCGGTACAGGACGTCAGCTTCCGCGTCGAGGCGGGACTGGTGTATTCGGTCATTGGCCCCAACGGCGCCGGCAAGACGACGCTGTTTAACCTCATCACCGGAATCTACCAGCCCAGCAGCGGCGAGATTCGACTCGAGGGGGAGCAGATTACCGGACTGCCGCCGCATCGACTGGCGCAAAAGGGCCTGGCGCGGACGTTCCAGAACCTCCAGGTTTGCATGAACCTGAGTGCACTCGAAAACGTAATGCTGGGTGCGCATCTTTCGCTGGACCGCAACTTGCTCAAGGGGATGCTTTCCTTTCCCCGCATCCGGCGCGCCGATCGCGCCTTGCGGGAGCAAGCGGCGGAACTTATGCGCTTCGTGGGGCTGAAGGACTATTTGGGCAGTCCGGCAGGCGCCATGCCCTACGGCGCCCTCAAGCGACTGGAAATCGCGCGCGCGTTGGCCGCCAAGCCGCGCCTGCTTTTTCTCGATGAGCCTGCCGCGGGCCTCAACCCAAAGGAGACCGCGCAGATCGATGCGCTCGTTCGTCAGCTCGCCGACCGCGAGCTCACCGTGGTACTGGTTGAGCATGACATGAAGATGGTGATGAACATTTCCGATCGCATCCTGGTGCTCAATTACGGCAAGAAACTGGTCGAGGGAAGCGCCCGCGAGGTGCGCAACGATCCGGAAGTGATTGCGGCCTACCTTGGCAGGGCCGCGTAACTCACGATGACCGAGGCCCTGCAAACGAGGAGCGCCGTGCATCGCGACATGTGTCGCTTAACCGGTGCGCTCGCCCGGTGGAGTCGGGGACTCGAAGCACCGCTGTCGCAGACGGACATCGAACTCCTCGGTCTCGTCCTGGGCTACGTCGAGCAGTACCTCGAGCGGACGCACCAAAGCGACAAGCGGGCGCACTTCTATCGCGCGGTGCGGCTTCGTGCCGCAGGCGCCGCCGGATTGATCGACCAAATCGAGCGCGATCAGGCCGCGCGCCCGGCGCTGCTGCGCCAATCGCGTGAAGAACTCGGGGGCCTGGAGACGGCTGACGGGCCTGGCTTTGCAGCGTTTTGCACCACGCTCGAGGCCTACGCAAAGCGCCTGCAGGAAGACGTTGCGCGGGAGGAGGCGCTGTTTCCGATCGCACGCGAAGCGCTTCTCGAATCCGACTGCTCGCAGATCTGCGCGGCCTTTCGCCACGATGGGGGCGCTGGCGCCGGCACGGCGGCGCGCGCGCAGAGTTCAGCGCCTTGATCTCGCGCGTCATTCCCCCAGCACCGGTCGTCTCGGCCCCGGCGGAAATCCGCCTTGCGCCGCAGACGCTGGCCCCGGACGCGAACCCGACGACCGTGCTCGAGATTCGACAGCTGTACAGCCACTACGGGCGCATCGCCGCCTTGCATGGGGTTGATCTTCTCGTGCGCAGGGGCAAACTCGTGGCCCTCGTGGGCGCCAACGGTGCCGGCAAGACCACATTGCTGCGCACGATCTCGGGCGTGCAGAGAGCCACGGGAGGCTCGATTCGATTCGAAGGCCGCGATATCACCCGCTTGCGACCCGACAAGCGGGTGCGCCTTGGCATCTGCCAGGTTCCCGAAGGCCGCCAGGTGTTCGGACCACTTTCGGTCGCCGACAACCTGCGCCTGGGGGCCTTCACGAGCAGCGACGACCGGGCGGTGGCCAAGGACCTGCGGCGCATGTACGAAATGTTCCCGGTCCTCAAGCAAAAGGCGCACGAACCCGCCGGGACGCTATCGGGCGGGCAGCAGCAGGTGCTCGCGATCGCGCGCGCCCTGATGGGCAGACCGCGGCTGCTGCTGCTCGACGAGCCGTCCATGGGATTGGCGCCCATGCTCGTCGAGGAGATCTTTCGCGCTATCGTTGAACTGCGGCAACAGTCGATCACCATTTTGCTGGTCGAACAAAATGCGCATTGCGCCCTGGCAATTGCCGATGACGCCTATGTGATGGAAACGGGCAAAATCGTCATGTCGGGCAGCGGGCAGGAGCTGCTCGCCGACGAGCGCGTGCGCGAAGCGTATTTGGGGCTGTAGCAAAGAGGGCAAATCATTTCTCACAACCGGAGGGAGGGGAGAGCGTCATGAAGAAGTTCGTGCGCCTGTGCGCCATTTTGTTGGGTCTTGGTCTGGCAAGCGCCGCGTGGGCGGCCGAACCAATAAAAATCGGCTCGGTGCTCTCGGTCACCGGGCCGGCGGGCTATCTCGGAGACCCCGAGCTCAAGACGCTGCGGCTGTACATCGAGAACATCAATAAAGCGGGCGGCGTCTTGGGTCGGCCACTGGAGCTTGTGTACTACGACGATGGGTCCGACGCCAACAAGGCGAACGGTTTTGCCAAACGGTTGATCGACGATGACATGGTCGATGTCCTGATCGGCGGCACGACGACGGGTTCGACCATGTCGATCGTGCCTCTCGTGGAAAAATCGGGAATTCCCTTCGTGTCGCTTGCCGGGGCCGTGGTGATCATCGAACCGGTGAAAAAATGGGTGTTCAAGACCCCGCATACGGACCGCATGGCGGCCGAAAAAGTGTTCCTGGACATGAAAAAACGCGGCATAACGAACGTGGCTCTCCTCTCGGAGACCAGTGGCTTTGGACAGTCGGGCCGAAAGGAGAGCCAGGCGATGGCCGCAAAAGTGGGCATCAACCTGGTGGCCGATGAGACCTACGGCCCCAAGGACACGGACATGAGCCCGCAACTGACCAAGATCAAGAACACCCCGGGCGTGCAGGCCCTGTTCGTATTTGGCCTGGGCCAGGGACCGGCGATCGTCAATCGGGACGTGCGCCAAATCGGTTTGACGATCCCCGTCTATCACGCGCACGGTGTCGACTCCGAGGAATTCATCAAGCTTTCGGGGCCCGCTGCCGAAGGCGTCCGGCTGCCGGCTGCTGCGCTGCTGGTCGCGGACAAGCTGCCGGCCAACGACCCGCAAAAACCCGTCGTCACGGCCTACAAAAAGGCGTACCGCGACCGCTACAACGAGGACGTCTCGACCTTTGGCGGGCATGCCTACAACGGACTGATGCTGGTGGTCGACGCCATCAAGCGCGCGGGCAGCACAGACAAGGCCAAGGTGCGTGCGGCGCTGGAGCAGACCAAGGGTTTCGTCGGCACGGACGGCGTCGTGACCATGTCCGAGACGGACCACCTGGGGTTGGATCTGACCTCGTTTCGCATGCTGGAGGTACGAAACGGCGACTGGGTGCTCATTGACTAGGATCTAGCGCATGGCGGCCACCGCGGCGTCGGCAAATCTGCCGGCCGAAGCCAACCCCCGAACGAGCGCGCGCGGGCGCTCGGGCGCCTTGCGCGCGCGCAAAAATGCGCGGGCCGCGGGCGGCAGCCGCGTGCTCGACCGCTTGATCACTCAACTGCTCGCGCAGCGTCCCCCGCGCGCCAATTCGCTGATCGTCACCGTCTATGGCGACATGATTGCGCCGCACGGCGGGACGGTCTGGCTGGGAAGCTTCATCAATCTGGTGCAGCCCCTGGGGTTGAACGCGCGCATGGTGCGCACCAGCGTCTTTCGCCTGTCCCGGGAAAAATGGCTGGTGTCCGAACAAATCGGCCGGCGCAGCTACTACAGCCTGACGGCGACCGGGCGCAGGCGCTTTGAACACGCGTACCGACGCATTTATGAGGATCCGCGCACCGCGTGGAGGGGTGAGTGGCAGCTCGTGCTGATGCCCCCAAACGCATTGGCACCCGCACTGCGCGAGGCCCTGCGCAAGGAACTACAGTGGGAGGGCTTCGCGGCCATCGCGCCCGGCGTCCTGGCGCATCCGTCTGCGCACGGCGATTCGCTGCTCGACATCCTGCAGGGCACCGGCACGCACGACAAGGTCGTCGTCTTGCAGGCGCAGACGCTGGGCGCCCTGGCCCAGCGTCCCCTCAAGGAGTTGGCCGAGCAGTGCTGGAATCTGGCCCAGGTTGCTGCCGGCTACGAGAACTTCATCGCGCGCTTTCGGGGTATTGCGCGCGCACTGCGGGCAACCTCCCCGCTCGACCCGCAGCAATGCTTTGTAATCCGCGCCCTGCTCATGCACGAATTCCGTCGGGTGCAGCTGCGCGACCCACAGCTGCCGCGCCAGCTGCTGACGGCGGATTGGCCCGGGGACCCGGCGCGCGATCTGTGTCGCGAGCTCTATCGGCTCTGCCAGCAAAAGGCCGAAGAGCACCTTCTGAACGTACTCGAGACCGCAGATGGTGCCTTGCCGCCGGCTGCGGCGAGCTTCTACGCGCGCTTTGGCGGACTGCTTGGCCATGAGAGCGCACCGGGACAATCGCCAAGCGCCGTGCTGCCGGGGTCGGAGTTGCGATGATGGACATCGAAGGCTTCATGCAGGCCTACAAGCGCGCGTGGGAAACGA
Organism: Burkholderiaceae bacterium; assembly: GCA_035625725.1. GTDB lineage: Bacteria > Pseudomonadota > Gammaproteobacteria > Burkholderiales > Burkholderiaceae_F > GJ-E10. The sequence continues at coordinate 51,474 of DASPPB010000006.1, read as the reverse complement.
GTGACGAAGAGCTGCTCGCTTCGTTATTCGCACCGGACGGCGTGTACCGCAACACCCCCTTTAGCGAGCAGCGCGGACACGGTGCCATCAAAGCCTACTGGCAGCGCACGAAGCTGCAAAGCGACATTGCGTTGCGTTATGAAATCCTCGCGCGCCATGAGCACGGCGGTGTTGCCCATTGGCGCACGACCTACCAGGTCACGTCAGAGGAACTCTTCGCCCTGTGGGCCGCGTCGACCGGCACCAACTTGCTTGCCCGCAAGCCGGGCGACCCCCTGCCCCGCCTCGCGCTCGATGGCATCGCCGTCGTGCACTTCGACGCGAGCGGGCGCTGTCGCGAACTGAGCCTCTGGTGGCACAGCCGAATCGATAGCCCGTGATGCCGGTCGAGTGCGCCCACGACACGCTCGACGCGCACTCCGGTTTCGCCCGGCGGTTAACTGCGGTGTCGGGCCAAGACGCGCGAGCACAGAAACAGGGTGCTGCCGACCGCCGCCGAGGTCACCGACATTGGGTAGAGCGTGCCGTTGTAGCTCACCCCGATCCAGCTGCCGACACACAGTGCGGCAAACATGGTGAAGCAACCCAGCAGTCCCGCCGCCGCACCTGCGCGGTGACCGAAGGGTGCCACGGCACCGACTTGCGCGCACGGCCAGTTGATGCCATGGGCAAACATTACGAGAAACTGGCAAAGCACCACGGTGGCCCAATGATGCAGGCCCAACGCCACGGCCCCCAGGAACAGCAATCCGGCAATCCCGCTCAACGCTCCGCCAAGGGAGGCCGTGCGCACGATCCCAATGCCGACCAAAAGCCTTCGGCAGACGACGGTACCTGTCAGAAATCCGCTCACGCCAAACGCCCACGCGTAGCCGAACCAGACCGTTGGCATCTTCAGTGCGTCGGTGAGCGCAAAGGGTGCGCCGGAGATAAACACGAAGATCGAGCCATATGAAAGGGCGCCGGGCAGCGTATAGGCCCAAAAGGCCGGTACCGCCATGATTTCGCGATATCCGCGCACGAGGCCGGCGAGCTGCAGCGCGGTCGCATTTTTTTGCTGATTTGTCTCGCCCAATGCGTACCAGGTCAGCGTAGCGAGTGCAGCGCCAAACACGGCATGCACGACAAACGCCGCACGCCATCCAAACGCGACCTGCAGATACCCGCCCGCAATGGGTCCGAGCAAAGGCGCCAGAGCCATGACGCTCGTGGCCGTCGCGACGACGCGCGCACCCTCGGCCGGTGAGTGCACATCGCGGACAATCGCGCGCGCGATGACAACCGCCGTGCAGCAGCCCACCGCCTGCGCGAGCCTCGCCGCCAGCAACACCGAAATCGACGGGGCGGCCGCGCATTGGACACTTGCAACCACGTACAGAGCCAGTCCCGCGAGCAGCACGGGGCGCCGCCCGAAGCGATCGGAAAAGGGACCGGCGAGGAGTTGAGCGACAGCGAAACCACCGACAAAGAGCGACAGGGTCTGTTGCGCGACGGCCGGCGAGGTTTCGAAATAGCGCGCGAGATACGGCAGTGACGCAAGATACAGATCCGTCGACAGCGGCTGCAGCATGAGACAAGCCGCGATCACGCTAAGCAGCATCAGATCGGCAAAGCGCTGTGCACTGGGTAGCGGTCGCGCTTGGCTCCCGGCGCCGCTGTCGCCCTGCCCACTGCTCTCGCTGCTTTGCGTGGGTCTCAACATGCCAAGCGCGCGCGAAGCGGGCGGCAGCCGCAAAGCGTATTTGCGGCGCACGGGCCGGCAGGCCGCCGTGCACCGACGCGCGCAAGCCCATGCCACTTGGCCCGGGCCGCGCCACGGGGTATCGCATCACCGCGCTGGTGCGCCGTCAAAAATCTCACCAGACCGCCCTCCCATGGGGCCCGCACCGGCCGCGTTGGCAATGCGCCGCTACGCACTGCTGCGCACATCGCATGCCTCGCGCCGGCCGATCAGATTTGTCCCCGAACGAGGCGTCGCGCGGTCGGCGCGTCGGGGCGTGGAACGCAAAGCCTATTTGCCCCGCAAGGCGTTACCCTCATCGGGGTTCGATTATATGTCGGGCCTGTATCGCGCTTCGCGCCATCGTCATTCGCAAGTACGGGACGAGGACGATGATCTCTCGCCCACGACGAAGAAGCTGAAACGCGGCTCCAGGCGCGGGCGCGCGCCTCTGGTCACGCGGCGACGCGGGCGCGAGCGTCGGGTGGGACGGACTCGAGGCGAGCTGCGCGGTCGAAGACCGCACAGCTCGCCTCGAAGTTCCCGCGTTGGAGTCGATTGCCGCAAGCGCTCGGTTAGGGCTCGCACGCAAGGGCGACGCGCTCGCGCCCGCCGCGTTTGCTAGGCATCTGCGCCTGCCGGCGCGGGCAGCGCAGCGGCGCAGCCCAGTAGCAGCCGCCTCACGTGGCGCCGATCCGGATGGGTGCGCGGCATCTCAAGCAGGCTCAAATACCGGTCCAGATTGGCCGCGATCGCTGTACGCGGGTCCACGCGCCGCACAGCGGGCCTGAGGCGCTTGGCTGCGGCTAACAGCACGCGGTGCTCGACATACTCCAGATCGAGTTCTATGGCGGCAATGCGGTTTTTCAGTTGTTTGGCCCACACCTTCGGGACGCCCGGCGGCGGGTGCTTCAGGCTCCGCCGAGAGCACCGCAGCGGCCCAATGACCTCGCGCTGCAACGTTTTGACGTGCGCCATGGCCATGCGCAGCGCTTGCCTATCCAACGTGCGACCGTCACGGCCCAGCCAGCAGCAATATAAGAGCAGGTTCACGTCCGCACGCCAGCGGTCCTGCAAGGACAGGCACGCGCCAGCTACGCCTGCATCGGCGTACGTGGCCAGCGAGAACCGCCAAAAGGCATTGGGCGTATGGCGCATCAGGTTTGCAGCAGCGATCGCGACCGGCCTTCCAGCGCGAGGCACGTGAGCACTCCGGTTCGATAGGCCCCGGTGTCGATGCCGATTCGGTTGTGGCGCACCTGCGCCTGCTCCGAAATGCTATGGCCATGGACGACCACGGCTCCGTGCTCAGCGTCGGACGTCAGAAACGGCTCGCGCATCCACATGCAGTCGGCCGCGTTCTGGCGCTCCAGGGCAATTCCCGGCCGGATTCCGGCGTGGACGAAATAGTAATCTCCGGATCGATATGCGCTGCGCAGCGACCGGAAAAATTCCCGATGGGTCGTGGGCAGAGCATCGGCAAAGCGCTGTCGCAGCAAAGACATGCTGGCGTGGTCCCGCGCGCGCACATCGGGAATCGACACCCCGTAGTGCGCTAAGGTGTCCAGACCGTCGTTATCGAACCAAAACCGCCCCGCGTCGAAGTCCCCGTCCAGGTAGCGCAACAGCGAATCTTCGTGATTGCCCTTCAGATGGATCTGTGAAAAACCTGCCGGGGCGGAGCTGAGCAGCAACTCGACGACTCGGCGCGAGCTCAGGCCGCGACTGACGTAATCCCCCAGATAGACAATCTGGCGGTGCAAGGCCCGCCGCGCGGACGCATCGCCGGCAATTTGCTGCGTCAATTGCGCGAGCAGATCGTGACGTCCATGTATGTCGCCGACGACGTAGATAACCGTGTCGGCAGGTGTCGTAGCGTTCACCCGGCCACGCGCAGGACCTTCTTGGGCATCTCCTCGCGAGCGTGGCCGGCCCAGCGCCGAAAAAGATCATGTTCGATTCCCACCTGGTCGAGGGCCTTACCGATGCTCTGATGGATGATGTCCATGATCGACTCCGGCTTGTGATAAAAGGCCGGCATGGGAGGAAGGATCACGGCGCCGCAATCCGCGGCGCGCGCCATGAGCTCCAGGTGACCTTTGTGCAACGGCGTCTCGCGGACCATGAGTACGAGCTTGCGGCCCTCCTTGAGTTGCACGTCCGCCGCCCGCACCACCAAGTTGTATGTAAAGGAATTGGCCACTGCCGACAACGTCTTGATGGTGCACGGCGCGATGATCATGCCGCGGGTGCGAAACGATCCGCTGGCAACCGCGGCTCCGACATCTTTGTTGTTGTATACAACGCTGGCCAGCGACCGGACCTCCTCGATCGAGACGTCTGTTTCAATGGACAGATTCATTCCCGCGGCCTCGCTCAGGATGAGATGCGTCTCCTGGTTCAGATCCCGCAGCACGCGCAGCATCTCGACGCCGTAGATGACGCCGGTTGCACCCGTGATGGCCACGATAAGGGGCGAGCTCATTGCAGTACTCCTGGCATTTTGGGCACCCAAGGGGTCACGCCGCCAGCGCCGCGGGCTGGGTGTCGGTTGCTTCCACAACCGTGAAGCCCGCCGCCTGCAGTGCCGTGGCGATCTCGCGGATATCGGCGGCGTGCAGGCGCAAGATCACCTTCTTCTGGGGATATGCGCCGCGCACTTCGTTGGTATCGCGACCGACCGGGTAGACGGCCTGCACGACGCCGCCGGCGGACTCTGACACGTCGACGATCCGACCAAGCACGCCGGGGCCCAGGACAACCGGCGCGAGCGTCAGCCCCCCGCGCCGCTCCCACGCTCCCAGCAGGTGGGAGGCGAGTTGAAAGATTTCGTTGGCGGAAATGATGCCCACGACTCGATCGCCTTCCAAAACGGGCAGCTGGGCCACGCCAAGCTCCCGGCCCACGAAAAGACAGTGCTCCATGGTGTCGCTGGCCCGGACCGTGGCCGGGTTGCGCACCATCACGTCGCGCACCTTTAGCCGGGTGGCAAAGAACTGGAACTCGTCCGGGTTCTGGGTGCGCATGACAAACTGCCCGATGCGCAGCAAGTTGGCACGCGTGACAAGCCCGCGGAGCCTTCCCTCGTCGACCACGGGCAACGCGTGCAGACAGTTCTCGCTCAGAATTCGCTTGGCCTCGGAAACGAGCATGTCGCTCGGTATGAGGATCGGATCGGGCTGCATCCAGTTTCGTACGATCATCGGGCCCCTCCGCTGGTTTGGCACGACAGCAGGCCTGCATGGCTCGCCATGGCCAGTGCCGCGATAGTCATTGCGTTGTCTATCTCGCCCCGGCCCACGTACGCCGCGACGGATTGCGCGTCGATCAGCACCACTTCGATGTCCTCGCCGGCGTCCATCGCGGGCGCCCCGCGTAACTTCAGCTTGCGCGCCCCATACACGCGCAGGCGGTTGGACAGCAAGGCCGGCTGCGGCCGGAGGTCTCCGAGCCAGAAAAACTCGCCTCCCCCGTACCCCGTCTCCTCGGAGAGCTCGCGCGCAGCCCCGCTCTGCGCTTGTTCGTCGGCTGCATCGTGCAGCCCACCGGGCAGCTCGAGGCTCATCTGGCGCGAGCCATGGCGGTATTGCCGCACGAAAACGACGTGCCCGTCCTCGGTCAGCGGCACCACCGTGAGCCAGTCGACCATGTGGAGCACGTGAAAATCATGTTCGCCACCCGTGCGCGGCGAGCGGGCGCGGTCGCACGTCACCTGGAATAGTCCCGCGTCGAAGACCGATTTCGACGCGATCAAGGGCCAGGGGCGCAGCGTCACGCGGCCGCCCTCGCTCCGAGGCCCGCGTATAGACCCACGAATTCGTCGACCGCAACGCGGGCAAACTCGGGCGTATACAGATGCAGGTCGACTTCCTTGACGCGGCTCGGATCCGCAAGCTTTTCCTTGAGGCGGGCGACAAATTCTGCGTCCGCGACCGGGTCGTAGATCGGCCGGCCCGCCTTGTCGAGCGAGGACCAGCCCTGCAGCGGAACGAGAAAGCTCCAAGGTCCGCGTGCCCGGTTGAGTCGTTCTGCGATGACGTCGGCGGCTTGGCGCAGCTCCTGCGCGCTCGTGCGCACCTGGACACGCAGCGCGTCTTGCACATACTGGACCCTGTCTTTGGTCTGCGCGAGCTTGTCGGCGCGTCCGCCGTAGGAAAGAATGTCGAGCCCGCACGGTGCCAGTACGGCCGGAATCCCGGTGTCGACGGCTGCCAGCAGGCGCTCGGGCCCGGGATCCCGGTTGCCTTGAAACAGGTGCTCGATGACGCCTCCGATGCACATATCGAGCACTCCGCAAAATACGCCGTCGCGAATCATCTCCTCCATCGCCTTGTCGCCCTTGCCCTGGGCGTGACATACGATCGGCGTAAATCCCGCTTGCTCGAGCAGGCCGAGCGCCGTTTGCACGGCCATCTCGCCGAAGCCGAACGAGGAGACGGCAACACAGGGTTTGTCGAAGTGGATCTTCGTCCCCTGCGTCATCTCGACCATGCCGCAGATGGCTCCGATCGCGTTGATGATCTGCGCCTTGAGCAGCGGGTTCATCTTTACGATGTCCAAAACGGTGTGGTGCATCGTGATGTCGCGCGTACCCACGTATTTGTCGATATACGCGGGGTGCGCCGCCATCGGCGAAGCCATGAGCTTGGGCATGCCAAAGGGCAGTTGCTTCATGATCGAGGTCGCCACCAGCGTCGCCGTCCCGCCTCCGATCCCGATGACCCCGTGCACCGCGCCCTGGCGCACGAGATCGGCGACGATCGCCGCAGCACCGCGGATCTGATTGTTGGTCGCCGTGTCTCGATCGGAGCGGTATTTCTCGCGCACGAGTTCAATTGGCAGGCCGCCGCGTGCGGCCACCTCCTCGGTGCGGATGTCGCCCGCAAACGGCGGCGGCTCTTCCATGCTGAAGTCAAGCAAGATCGCGTTATGACCGCGCTCCGCGATCATCTTCTTGACGAACACGATATCCTCACCCCGGGTATCGAGGTTGCAGATGATGACGATGCCCTTCTTCTCGTTCATGTTCCGAGGCCCCTGTCCGGTAGGCGCGGCCGGCGGCTCTCGGCCGCCGGCACGGGCTCACGAGCCGCTTTTCGCCGTCTTGACTTCGGGGCGCGTCAGCCGTCCGATCATGCTCGAAACGGGGCTTGGACCCTCAAAGCCGTATTCGTTCCATCGGTCGGACACTTTCTGCAGGACCGCGCGGTCCATGAAGATCTCAGTGGGCCGGTTTTTCCATTCGAACGGCGTGCAAGCGTCAAGCAAAATGCGGCTGGTGATCTCGCGCGCCTCGATCGGCAATCCGGGATCGAGCGGGGTCGAGCGGCCCCGATCGATGATCTGCGCCGAGCGCTTGGGATCAAAGCGTGTGGCCAGCGCCCACCAGATGCGATCCCAGTCATCGGCCTCGATGTCGTGATCGACCGTGATGACGCCCTTGACCCCATAGTGCCCGGTCGTGCTGGCGATGACGGCGTTGCCAACGTGGTTCGAGTGGCCCGGATACATCTGCTTGACCGAAACCACGACCCAGAAGCGCCCGCAGGCTTCCGGCGGAATGTAGACGCTCTGGATGCCCGGAACCTTCATCGTTTCGAGGTCATGCCAGAGCGTCGCGGTGCGGTTGAGCGACTGAATCATGTGGATGTCGTTGATCGGTTTGCCAACGGTCGTTGACCACATGACCGGCTTGTTGCGGTGGAGAATGCGCTTGACCCGCAGCACCGGCTTGGGATACTCCTTGAGCTTGTTGCCGGAGTAATACCCCGTGTATTCGCCAAAGGGCCCCTCCTCCATGAGCTCATTGGGATCGATCCACCCTTCGGCGATGATTTCGGCGGTCGCGGGCAAGGTCAGACCCGTCAGATCGGACTTAAAGACAGGCACCGGCCTGCCACGCAGGGATCCGGCCACGTCGTACTCGTCGACCTGAGCGCTCACCAGCGTCGAAGCGGCAAGGAAAAGCACCGGGTCGCAGCCCACGACGGCCGCCGCGGGCATGAGCTGGCCGCGTTCCTGATACTTCTTCATGTGCATGTCGCCGTGCTTGCCCTTGATGATCTGCGAACCCAGGATGTTCTTGCTGAGAACCTGCGAGCGGTAGGTGCCCAGATTGGTCCAACCAGTGTCGGGGTCCTGCGTCACGAGATAGCCGGAAGTGACGAAAAAGCGGCCCCCGTCGTCCGGATAAAACCAAGGTACCGGGAACTTCTCAATGTCGACGTCGTCGCCCACGAGAACGTTTTCCATGACGGGCGGTCGATCGACGAAGGTCGGCTTGATCATCTTTTTCGTGGTCAGCTCCATCCATTTTTTTGCCAGCTGACTCATCGAGAGCGAGGGGTCCTGCTCCAGGGCGATTGCCAGACGTTGCGCGGTCGTAAACGCGCTCGTGAACACGGGGATCTTGTAGCCCTTGACGTTCTCGTAGAGCAGTGCCGGGCCCTTTTGCTCCTCGTTGACTTTGGAGACGTGGCAGAGCTCGAATTTCCAGTCGACCTCCGCCTTGATGTGCTGCACGAGCCCGTGGGCCTCCAGGGCATCAATGTAGCTGCGAAGATCGTCGATCGGTTTTACCTGGGCTCGTGCGTCCATGCTTTCTCCTTGGGGAATTCGAACTCGATACGTTGGCGCTTGGCTAGGAAACCCGCCGGCCGGTGAGCATTCCGGCCAGGATGTAATCCATTGCCGAAGTGCCGGCCGTGGCAACGGGGGCTTGGCGCTTTTCGCTCCAGACCGTCTCCGGGCGCGCCTGCAGGATGTAGATGTTGCCGCCCGCCGGCAGATCCTTGTCGACGGCCCACTCGATGTCCATCGGCCGGCCGTAGTGCTTTTCGATCTGCTTGCCCATCCAGGCAAGCTCCGTGATTTCATCGTCGATGAGCGATTGCACGGTCTGGCGCTCGAAGGGCACCTCCATCGCTTGCGATTTTTGCGTCTTGGTATCGACCGTGTAGCAGATCTGCTTTTGGGAAATCGTCCGATCGATGATGTCGAGTGTTACCTTGTTCACGACAAAATGATCCGGCGTGACCTCGCCCGAGACCACCGATTCGCCAAAGCCAAAATTTGAATCGATAACGATGACGGAACGATCACCGTTGGCCGGGTGCACGGTGAACATCACGCCGGCGGTAAACGAATTGGCCATTTTTTGCACGCCGACGCTGATCGCCACGGCGCTTTCGGAAAAACCCCGATTGGCGCGATAGGCCAGCGCACGGCCCGTGTACAGACTCGAGATACAGCGGCGCATGTGGTGCAGCACTTCGTCAACGCCCCGGATCCACAGATACGTGTCTTGCTGGCCGGCAAAGCTCGCCCCGGGCAAATCCTCCGCCGTGGCACTGGAACGCACCGCCACGGGCACTGCGGGCATAGCGCAGCGCAGGGCGAGCTTGCGATAGCACTCGGCGATCGCGTCCTCCATTGCAAGGTCAAACGGTTGGGCTTCGATTGCGGTGCGAATCTGGGCGCTCAACCGTTCGAGCGCCTCCATGTCCTGCACATCGACCTCCGCCAGAAGGGATTGCACCTCGCGGTCGATGCACGATTGCGCCATGAAACGCCGATAGCCTTCCGTGGTGAGGGCAAAGCCGGGGGGCACCCGCACCCCGGCGCTGATCAATTCGCCCAGCGAAGCGCACTTGCCGCCGACCAGTGGCACCGAGTCCTTGCGGCAGGCCTCGAACCAGCAAATCAGCGGCAAGTTCGCCAGCGGCGCATCGGCCGCGTAGGCGACCAGGGAGTTTGCCGCGCCGCTCATCGCCGGCCCCTCAGCGCGCTATCGAAACGGCACCGGTGGAGCCGTCGACCCGCACGGTCATGCCCGTCTTGATGACTTTCGTGGCGTGCCCGGTGCCCACAACCGCGGGCATGCCGTACTCGCGGCAGACGATCGCCGCGTGGCTCATGACCCCGCCCACATCCGTGATGCAGGCACCGATCTTGGCAAACGCGGGCGCCCAGGAAGGCGAGGTCGTCGGGGCAACGAGGATTTCACCCTGCCGCAACTGGCTGACCTCGTTGACGGTGCGGCACACACGCGCTTTGCCTTCCACGATGCCGGGGCTGCCGGCAAAACCCTTCAGCTGCGTGATGGCGCTCGGATCCGCGGACTCCTGCACCGAGGCCCAATCGGCGAGGGATTTGTTGGTGATGCCCCACAAGACGATGGTGAAGGGTTCCTGGATGACCTCGGGTGCCGTGCCGATTGCCGGCGGCGGGCTCCATTCGCTGAACTTCTTCATCACGCCCTTGCGCCAAGCGACCTCCGGCGGCCAGGTCGTGCAGCCCCGCGGTTTCACGCCGGTTGCCCAAGCAGTGACGACGTCCCACAGCGCCAGCTTGATCTCGTCGCGACGCAGCAGCCAGACGTCTTCGACATCGGCGATGACACCGTGCTCCTTCAGGATCGCCGCGACTTCGCGCATCTTGTTCCAGAACACCGAGTGAAACCAGTGCTCAACGTAAAACAGGTGGTTCTCGACGTAAGGGAAAACCGTCTTGGCACAACCGAGCAACTCGTCGAATTGCTTGCGATCCTCGTCCTTTTCGATCAGGGCTCGATATTCCGCCGTGATGCGGTCGCGCTCGGCACGCACGGCCTCCGTGGGCCGTTCGATGCTTAGCCCCTGCCGGATCTTGTTGACGTAAGTTGCGATTCCGGACAACGGCACGTTCATCTGGTCGTTCCACGAACGGTCGTGGTGGAACCAGCCCGTGCCGGTGGAGACATTGAACCAGGGTTCACGCGCCAGGTTCAGCGCAGCAAGCCACTGGACACCCTCGGGCATCGTCTTGAGCGCTGCCTCGACCTTGGTCCACTCCGTACTGGAAGTCACCGCTGCGTCGACACCGAGCTCAATGGCCTTGCGCGCCAGTTTCTTGAGCTCTTCATCGGGCTGATACATGATCACATCGATACCCGAGATCATCTGCGTGACGCGCTGCGCCGGAATATTCGGAAACAGCTTTTGCGCGAAATCGAGGAAGAACACGTAGGCCGCATAGCCCAGGTTGAGGAACTCGAAGTGATACTGCCAGCACTTGATGCCAAGGTTGATCAAATCGTCGTAGCTCTTTAGCAGCTGGTAGCCTTTGGACTCGCCCAGCGCCTCGGTCACGACCGATATGTCTTCCATCTCCTGAAGGGGCGGGATGCGCACCGCCTCGAGTTCGCGGATCGTCGCTTCCATCTTGACTTTCCACTTCGCTTCGAGTGCGTCCCAGTTCTTGTAGTAGTAGCCCGCACGCTCCATGAAGTTCGGCACGCGCCGGCCGATTTCCTCGGGGTCCTTGACGGGCACCGGGGAGATGTAGACGTATCCGTTGATGATCCGGTGGTCAACCCCACGCACGGGCGGCACCATGAAGATGCGGTTGTTGTACTGCGACAGCGCCAGGTACCAGGCCTCGTCCCAGATCGTGTCAAAGGGATACAGCGGCTCGGGGTAGTGCAGTCCGTCGTAGAACCAGAACGTTTCCTTCTCGTACTGGTGCCGTTCGGCGTCGTCGTGCACAAACTGATACTGGTACGGGTACATCCGTTCCCAGCCTTCGGTACCCGGAATTGCCTTCGCCTTCACATCATGTGGAACCGGAAACTTCATGGGAGGCCTCCTTGTTGGACGTTGATGCCGTCTTCATGGCGCAGGACCCGGACCGGTTCCCGAGAGCGGCAGTGGGGGACTTAAGGCAATTGCCGTGCCAGCGCGCGTCCCGAGTGTGCGCACCCAACCCGCAATCGCGCCAAAGCCAGCACCAGATCTGCGTTTGCACGATTGCTGCGATCGCACAACACCGAAACCTGCCGAGTTGCTGACGCATGATCGCCATCGGAGCGCGGCGTCGGCACTTGATCATTCCGAAAGTTTTTTCGCCCTTTGCTCGGCAAATTTGATCTTTTGATCAAGTGTGCGGCCAAAGCACGCGAGTGGGCTGCCCTTGCACGGCCGCCTTTGCGGCAGAGGGCGTCGGGCCTTGGAGCTCCTACCAGAGGGGAAAAACAGCTAGACTTCACTCTCGAGAGAGGGAACGACGCGAATGAGCAAGCGCCGCAGCGTCAATATGTCGGAAATCGCTGACCTGCGGGGAAAACTGCACTTTTGCGCGGAGACCGGCCAGATATGGCTGCACGAGCACCGCATGCTGCTCGTGCACGCGGAGGCGCAAGCCGCGCTGCGCAAAGAGCTGATTGACACCCTCGGCATGCGCCGCGCCCAAGGGCTGCTCACGCGGATGGGGTACGCCTCGGGGATTCGCGATGCCGAGCTGGCACGTTCGCGCGACCCCGGGGGCTCGGATCTGGATTCCTTCATGACCGGACCGCAGTTGCACACGCTCGAGGGCATCGTGCGCGTCACCCCGGTGAAAGTCGAACTCGATCGTGCTGCTGGCTCGTTCTACGGCGAGTTCGTCTGGGAGAATTCCTGGGAGGGCCAGTGGCACCGGCATTTTTTCGGTGTCCATAGCGAGCCGGTTTGCTGGACGCAAATTGGATACGCCTGCGGGTACACGTCGGCTTTCATGGGTCGGCCGATTCTGTACAAGGAAGTGCAGTGCGTCGGCATGGGCAGCGAGAATTGCCGCATCATCGGCCGGCCCATCGGCGAGTGGGACGACGCGGATCAGTACCGAAGCCTCTTCACTCCGGAGTCGATCGCCGATCAACTGCTCGACTTGCAGACCCAGCTCGTCGAGCTGCGCTCGAACATGGGGGCGCGCGTCGGGCCCCCGTCGGCGCTCACGGGCAACTCGCCAGGTTTTCGTGCGGCTTACGATTTGCTCATGAAGGCTGCAAACAATCGCATTACCGTGCTGCTCCTGGGTGAGACGGGTGTAGGCAAGGAGATGTTTGCGCGCGCGCTGCACGACAGCGGCCCGCGCCGCGAGGGCCCCTTTGTCGCAGTCAATTGCGCCGCGATACCCCATGAGCTCATCGAGTCCGAGCTCTTCGGGGCCGAGAAGGGTGCGTACACCGGCGCCCAGGCTTCGCGGCCGGGCCGATTCGAGCGTGCCGACGGTGGCACGCTCTTTCTCGATGAGATCGGTGACCTGCCGCTAGCGGCGCAGTGCAAGCTCCTGCGCGTGTTGCAGGAGGGCGAGCTCGAGCGCTTGGGCGACCAAAGGACGCGCCGAATCGACGTGCGGGTGGTCGCCGCCACCAATGGCAACTTGCGCCAGCTGATTGCCGAGGGCAAATTCCGCTCGGATCTGTACTATCGGCTCAATGCGTATCAGATCCATATTCCGCCGCTGCGCGAACGCAAGGAGGACATTGGCCCTTTGGCGAAGAGCTTTCTGGAAAAATTTTCGGCCATTCACGCCAAGAAGCTGCGTGGTTTCACGGACAAGGCCAAACGTGCCCTGCTGACCTACCCTTGGCCCGGCAACATCCGTGAACTGCAAAACATGATCGAGCGCGGCGTGATCCTCGCGCCCAACGGCACCCGTATCGAGGTCAATCATCTGTTTTCGTCGTGTCCGAGCGATCAGCCCGGCGAATTCGCGCTGGGACGCAACGGAGAGATCAGTACCAACCACTGGGAAGCCGGGGCCAACCTTTGCGAAACCGTCTTTAACGGCGTCATGACACTCGATCAAGTCGAGGCCATGCTGCTCGAAACCGCCGTCGACAAGGCGCGCGGCAATCTGTCTTCGGCCGCGCGCATGCTCGGGTTGACGCGCCCGCAACTGGCCTATCGCCTCAAGCGACTGCATGAGTCCGAATCGGCCGAGGGCCAGGTTGCGCCGGCGGCACCCAGCACGACGCAGACCACGCCCGGCTGATGGCGCCCATTTCGCACGCCCCGATCGCGGAATACCTGGCCAGTCACCACGTTATGACTCTTGCGACCCAGGGCAGCGACGGGCCGTGGGCGGCTGCCGTTTTCTATGCCAGCGCGGAGGATCGCCTCATATTTTTATCCTCACCGAGCAGCCGCCATTGCCGCAACCTCGCGCACGATCCGCGCTGCGCGGCAACCATTCACGAGAATTACGAGGACTGGCGCCAGATCAAGGGCATCCAGCTCGAGGGCCGGGTGGCCGAACTCCATGGCGAGGCGGAAGTCCGTGCGCGCGCCCTCTACACGCAAAAGTTTCCGTTCCTCGGGCGCCTCCCGTCTGTGTCCGCCGCCCTCGTGCAGGCGCTAGCACGTGTGCGCTGCTACGAGCTTGTGCCCTCGCGGCTGTATTTCATCGACAACAGCCGGGGGTTTGGTCACCGGGAGCAAATCGAGCTGCATCGGCAGTGAGCTGCGACTCACCGTAGCTCGGGGAAGATCCGTTGCAGCAGGCGCACGAGTTGCTCGCGCTCCTGGTTCGATAAGTTCGCGCAAAGCCGGCTCTCGTGTTCGCGCACGAGTGTCTTGAGTTTTCTAACCAGCTTGACGCCGTCGGGCGTGAGGACCAGGGCGTACGCGCGCCGGTCGGGGACCGCGGCACGGCGCTGCACCAGGCCGCGCTCCTCGAGCTTGTCGATCACGGTGACGACCGTCGAGCGGTCCAGATGCGTCGCCTTGGCCAGCGCGTTTTGCGTTAAGCCGGCATTGGCGTCGATGATGACGAGCACTCCGAACAACCCGGGCGAGACGTCGAGCGCACCCACGCTGGAGTTGAAATCGCGAAAGATCGCGATTTGCGCAAGGCGCAGCTGATAGCCGATCAGTCCGGGAAGCAGATCCAGGTCCAGATCGGGTTTTTCGGATCTTTTTTTCTTGGCGTCCACCGCACGGTTCCTAGGATGCGCGCGCCAGGCCAGCGGGGGGACGCGCGGCCTCTTCGCGCAACCGAACCCCGATCCAGCGATCGAGGTGCGCCAGGTCGAGCGACTGCTCTCTACTGTCCGCCGTGTGCACAACCCGCCCGCGCTCGAGCACGACGCAGCGCTGCGTAAGTTCCAGCGCCTGCTCAAGGTGCTGTTCGACAAGGATCAGCGCTTGACCCTCCTCCTCGACCATGCGTCGAATGGCCGCACACAACTCTTCGACGATCACGGGAGCCAGCCCCTCAAGTGGTTCATCGAGCAACAACAGCCGGGGATTGAGCATGAGCGCGCGACCCATTGCAAGCATCTGCTGCTCGCCGCCCGAGAGGGCATTGCCCGAATTGCGGCGGCGTTCGCGCAAACGAGGAAAGAGCTCGAAGACGCGTGGCAAATCCCATTTGCCGGGCCGCGCAGCCACCATGAGGTTTTCCTCGACGCTGAGCGATGCGAAAATCTCCCGCTCCTGCGGCACCCATCCGAGGCCCAGGGCCGCACGACGGTGCCGCGGAACTCGGGCAAGATCGCCATCGAGCCAGCGCACGCGGCCGCGGTGGACCCGGGTCTGTCCCATCACGGTGCTGAGCAGCGTAGTCTTGCCCACGCCGTTGCGGCCCAGCAGCGCCATGCTCTCGCCTTCGTGCAGGACCAGCGAACATGCATCGAGCACGACCGAGTCGCCGTAGCCGGCCGACACCTGGTCGAGCGCCAGCAGCTCAGCCACGGCGTTTCCCCAGATAGACCTCGCGCACCCGCGGATCGTCGGATATTTGCGCCGGCGTGCCCGACACGAGCTCGGCGCCACCCACCAGCACCGTGATGCGCTCGGCAAAGCGA
Source organism: Burkholderiaceae bacterium (assembly GCA_035625725.1). GTDB lineage: Bacteria > Pseudomonadota > Gammaproteobacteria > Burkholderiales > Burkholderiaceae_F > GJ-E10. The sequence goes on along the minus strand of DASPPB010000006.1, from coordinate 36,148 downwards.
AACACGAGCGCCATGTCGTGCTCGATTAACAGCACGCTGATGTCCGCGGGCAGTTCGCCCAACACGCCAAACAACTCGTCGCTCTCGGCCTCGGGCACACCGGCCGCAGGCTCGTCGAGCAGCAGGACCTTAGGCCGGCACGCCAAGGCCAGTGCCATCTCGAGCAGGCGCTGCTTGCCGTAGGCCAGCTCCCGCGTCGGCCGCATGCAGTCCTGCGCAAGATTCAACCGCGTGAGCAACGCATGGGCCTCGTCGAGTTCGGCGCTGCGACGCGTCAGCCGAAAAAAGCGTCGCTGAAAAACACTGAGCTCGGCACGCTGGCGTTCGATGATGGCGTTGGTTACCGCCTCCAGCGGCGTGAGGTGCGGAAACAACGTGTTGATCTGGAAGGTCCGGGCCAGACCGCGGCGCACACGCTCGTGGGGCGGCAGGTGCGTGATTTCGGCGCCGTCGAGCCAGATCGAACCGCTCGAGGGAGCAAGAACTCCGGCAAGCTGATTGATCAGGGTTGTCTTGCCCGCGCCATTGGGCCCGATGAGCGCGTGGCGCGCACCGATCTCGATGCCCAGGTTCACATGGTGAGTCACCATCAACCCGCCGAAGGACTTGCACAGATCCCTAGTCTGCAGCACCGTGCTCATCGCCATCCGCCGAATCTGCGCCGCAGCAGCGTCTCGATGCGCAGCAGGCCACCCACCACTCCTGCCTCTAGGAACAGCGTCGTGAAAATCAAGAGGATGCCGAGCCAGAAGAGCCAGTATTCCGGGCTCAGATGGGCGAGGCGGTCCTGGGCGACGAGAAACAGGGCCGCGCCCACGAATCCGCCGTAGAGCGTCGCCGTGCCGCCGATGATCAGGATGATCAGCAAATCGGCCGAGCGCTGAAAGCTGAACACGTCCATAGCCACGAACTGTGTGGTCTGGGTGAGCAAGGCGCCCGCGACACCCGCGATTACGGCCGCAAACGTGTAGATGTTGGTCAGTCGGGCGCGGATCGGCACGCCGATTGCCACCGCACGGCGTGGATTTTCGCGGATACTGCGCAGCGACAGACCGTAGGGCGAAACCATCAGCGCGCGCACCAGGACAAACAGCGCAAAGCCCACGGCAAGCACGTAGAGGTAGGCGACCTTCCCCAGAAAGTCGAATGAAAATACCCCCAGCAGCGGCCCGATCTCGATGCCCTGCAGGCCGTCGACCCCTCCGGTCAAGTCGGAGGCCTGGTTGGCAAGCTCGAAGAGCAGCAGGCCGATACCCAGGGTGATCATCAATCGGGCCAGATCGCCTCCGCGCAGCACGAGAAAACTCGACGCATATCCGAGCAGGCCGGCCGTAGCGGCCGCGGCGACCAATTCCACTATCGGATCGTGCACCCCGTACTTGCCGAGGAGTCCGGCCGTATAAGCGCCCAAGCCGAAAAACGCCGCGTGGCCCAAGGTCACGATGCCCGCAAACCCCAGGATCAAGTCCAGCGAAAGTGCAAAAAGCCCCGTGATGAGGATTTGGGAAGCAAACAAGAGATGTTTGGGGAAGACAAAATAGACCGCAGCCAATCCCACCCAAAACGCGATTTCGGGCGCCCGCCAACGCTCGCTCGCGCGCAGCGCCTGCCAGCGAGACTCGGAAGGATTCGACACGGGTGGTGCGCTGCCGCTCATTTCGCCTTCTTGCGGCCGAGCAGGCCTTCGGGGAAGGCCAGCAGAAGCACAATCATCGCGAAGTAGATGACAAAGGGTCCCACCTGGGGCACATAGTACTTGCCGGTGGTGTCGGCGACCCCCAGCAGCAGTGCCGCGAGCAGCGTACCCAACACCGAGCCGGGTCCGCCAACCACGACCACAAGCAGAAAGTAGGACAGGTACTTGAGCGCAAAGTACGGATCCAGACCCAGTACATTGACGCCAAGCGCGCCACCCAGACCCGCCAGTCCGCTGCCGATGGCGAAAGTGATCTGGAACACGCGGTCCACATGGATTCCCATCGCCTCCGCGGTCCGATGGGCATCCACCGAAGCGCGGATGCGGGCACCGAAACGCGTGCGTTCCAGGCCGAAGACGAGCGCGAGCGTAATGAGCGCCCCGCAGGCGATCAGGAAGAGACGGTACCAGGACAGATCGACTCCAGCCACCGAGAGCCGACCTCGGAGCGCTTCGGGCAGTGTGACACGCTGCTGACCGGGACCCCAGAAATAGGTTGCCGCCGCCACCGCCACGAAAATGATGCCCACGGTGAGCAGCACCTGCTTCAGATGCGAACTCCGATACAAGGGGCGGTAGAGGGTTCGCTCGAGCACAAGACTTGCCATGCCGGTAGCCACAAAAGCGAGCGGCAGGCAGGCAAGGTAACCCCATCCTGCTCGATCCATGAGCGTGACCAGCAGGTAGCCTCCGAGCATCGCGAACACGCCGTGCGAGAGGTTGATGAAACCCATCAACCCGAGCGTCACCGAAAGGCCGACGGAAATCAGAAACAGCAAAGCGCCGTAGGCCAATCCGTCGAACAAAACGCCCAGCAAACTCAGCACGGCGGCTACCCAGACATCTGGAGGGGCGCCGGGCGCCGCGCCATCTTCAATGCCCGGGCGGGCGTGCCGCCCAGCACGCCCGAGGCCTCACTACTTTCCGGGGTCCTTGACGGCCGGGAAGGTCTCGAACTCCACGTTGTAGATCTTGCCGCCGACCTTCTTGGCCTCGCGCACATAGACGTTTTGCACGATATCGCGCGTCTCGGGGTCGATCAAAATGGGCCCGCGGGGGCTGGTCCATTTCAGCCCGCGCAGGACCTCCATCGCCTTGTCCCCATCGATCTTGCCGTTCAATTTGCGGACGACTTCGTAGATCGCCGCCATGCCGTCGTAGCCGCCAACGGCCATGAAGTTGGGGCGCTGCGTCGAGTTGATCTGCGCATAGGACGCCAGAAACGCGGCGTTCTCGGGTGAATCGTGCGCCACCGAATAGTGGTGCGTGGACACGACGCCCAGCACATCGTCGCCCAGAGCCTCGATCACGCCGTCATCGACCACGTCGCCGGTAGTAATGAGTTTGATCCCCGCCGCGCCCAAACCGCGCTCCGTGTACGCTTTCATGAACCCGATGGCCAATTCGCCTGCGGGCACAAAGACAAACAGCGCCTGCGGCTTGGCGTCCTTGATGCGCTGCACGAAGGGACCGAATTCCGGATTTTTCAGCGGAATGCGCACCTCGCCCACGATCTCGCCGCCCAATTTGGTGAAAGCGTTCTTGAAGGTCGTCTCCGCGTCATGGCCCGGCCCGTAGTCGGCCACGGCCGTGTAGACCTTGCGCAGCCCGTTTTTGTAGGCCCACTGCGCCATCGGTTCCGTGACCTGGGCGAGTGTGAAGGACACCCGGGCGATGTAGGGCGACTTCGTGGTGATGATCGATGTGGCCGCATTCATGATGATCGTTGGCTTTTTGGCCTCGGTCGCGATCGGCGCGACGGCGAGCGCATTGGGTGTCAATCCGAAACCGACGATGAAATCCACGTCGTCTTGAACGATCAACTCCTGGGCGAGGCGCTTGGACACATCGGGAGCCGGCCCGGTGGTATCGCGAATGATGAGTTCGATCTTTTTGCCTGCGACCGTGTCGCCGTTGCGCTTCATGTAGGCCTTGGCCCCGGTCGAGATCTGCTGGCCGAAGGAGGCGAAAGTGCCGGACATCTCCACCAGCATCCCTACCTTGATCGTGTCGCCGGCCGCGAGAGCCGGGCCGCAGACGGCGGCCAAAACGCTTGCAGCGAACGCGCTCAGACGGCGCAATATTTTTCTCATCACGGGTCCCCTCCTCATTTGTGCGTACTTTTGTAGGTCAGCCGCACGCAGTTTCTTGGCCGGGCAGCGCCCGCTCGCCGCTACTGCCCGGTGGGGCTTTCATGCGGAAACGAGCGGTACTGCGGGTTGCTGCTGCGACACGGCGCTGCTTTGCGCGCATTGCGCACGCAGTTTAAATCGCTGAATCTTGCCCGTGGCGGTTTTTGGTAGCTCCTCGACGAAATAGACCCAGCGCGGGTATTTGTATGGCGCGATCTTCGCCTTGACGTGCTTTTTGAGTTCCTCGGCCAGATCATCGCTCGCGGCTCGGCCGGGCTTAAGGACAACCATCGCGGCGGGCTTGACCAGTCCTTCGGCATCCTGGCACCCGACGACCGCAGCCTCCAGGACCGCGTCGTGGGAGATCAGGGCGGACTCGACTTCGACCGGCGAGACATAGATGCCGCTCACCTTCAGCATATCGTCGCTGCGACCCGCGTAGACGTAGTAGCCGTCGGCGTCGAGCGCGAACTTGTCGCCGCTGCGCACCCAGGCCCCGCAGAATGTCGCACGGCTCTTTTCGCGGTTGTTCCAGTACCCCAGCGCGCTCGAGGGCCCACACACCTGCAATTCGCCGATCTCCCCCGGTGCAACGGGCGTCCCGTGTTCATCGACGATGCGAATTTGGTAGCCAGGCACCGCCTTGCCCGAGGAGCCATAGCGAACTTCGCCCGGACGGTTGGAAAGGTACATTTGCAGCATCTCGGTCGATCCCAATCCGTCCAGAATATCGACTCCGAAATGTTCGCTCCAGCGCTGGCCGACGTTCTGGGGCAGCGCCTCGCCCGCGGACACGCAGCGGCGCAGCCGCATCTCATCGCGACGCGGAAGATCCGGGCTGGCCAGCATCGCGGCATACAGGGTCGGCACGCCGTAGAAAATCGTCGGCCGGTGACGCCGCAAAGTCGCGAACACGTCGCTCGGTTTGGCCCAGGAGGAAGTCAGGACTGCCGTGGCGCCCACGGCCAGGGGAAAGGTGAGCGAATTGCCCAGACCGTAGGCGAAAAACAGTTTGGCCACCGAGTAGACGACGTCGCGTTCCTCGATTCCCAGCACCGCGCGGGCGTAATGCTCGGCCGTCTGGATCAGGCTCGAATGCGCGTGCAGCGTGCCTTTGGGAGCGCCGGTGGAACCCGAGGAATACAGCCAGAAGCACACGTCGTCGGCGGTCGTTGGCGCGCACTCGAAAACCGGGCTCGCACCCGCGAGCAGCTTGGCCAAAGACAGATGGCGCGTTTCCTCCCCCTGCGAGACGATCACGTGCCTGAGAAACGGCATGCGAGCGAGCAGCGGAGAGAATTTTGGCAGCAGCGCCGCGGACACCACGAGCGCCCGGGCGCGGCTGTCGCGCAGCAGGTGCTCGTAGTTTTCCATCGGCAGCAAGGTGTTGGAAGCCACCGGAACAATGCCCGCCTTGATGCTGCCCAGAAAAGCAACCGGAAAATCGATGGTGTCGTTCAGACACAAAAGGACACGCTGCTCCATCTGCACACCAAGTCCGGTGAGCGCGCTGGCGAAGCGGTTGACGCGATCGGCGAGTTCGCCGTAGCTGTAGCTCCCCGCGTCGTCAAAGTACGCGATTTTTTCGGCTCGCCCCGCCCGGAGGTTGCGTTCGATCAGGTCGTATGCGGCGTTGTAGTCTCGCGGGATTTTGACGATGGGCGGACTCACCGAATGATCTGCGCAGCTCACTTCGGGCATGGTTACTGCTCCTAGGCGTTGCATTTGCTTGCTTTAGTCCTGCGGCCGCGCCGATGCGCCGACGAGCCGCTGCATCAGGCGCCGCGCCAGCACGGGCACGACGCGGCGCCGATACGCCGCGGCTGTAAGCGTCGTTTCCATGGGACCGATTTGCTGGCGCAGCAGCTTGGAAATCCGGGCCTCGTCCTCCCCGCTTGTACGCCATGCGCCTTCGAGGCCCGTGACCATGAGGGGTCGCGAATCCGTTCCCGTCGTAGCGATGCGCAGATCCGTGATCTGCTCGCCGTCCGTACGCAGGGCAACCGCGACCCCCGCGAGGGCGAAATCGATCGAGCCCCGAATCCGCAGTTTGTCGTAGCCCGAGCGCAACCCGGCCTGCAAGGGCACGTGCACCGCCACCAACAGTTCATCGGGCGCCAGTAGAAGGTGGCCCATGCCATCGTCGACGAAGACCTGCGCCAGCGGCACTTCGCGTGCGCGCGCCGGCCCCGCGATGTGCGCGGTGGCACCCAGCACCATCAATGCCGGCGCCAGATCCCCGCTGTAGGCGGCGTAGCACCGATCGGCCTTGGGCGCGACGCGACACGTGTCGGCGCTGTTTTTCTTGCAGTAGTCATTGGCGCTGCGCCAGGATTCGCTTTGGTTGTAGTAGCGGCAGCGCGTGTCCAGACACAGGTTGCCGCCCACCGTGCCGCTGGCCCGGTGCGTTGGTCCGGCGATGGAAAGCGCGGCTTGGGCGAGCGCCGCGTAGTCGGCTTGCACCGCCGGGTGCGCGGCCAGCGCCGCCAGCGTCACGCCCGCGCCGATGCGCAGACCGCTGCCGTCGGCATGAATGTCGCGCAACTCGGCAATCGCCGTCAGATCGATGAGCGTATCGGTCGAAACCAGGCCGTGGCGCATGTTGGCAAGCAAATCGGTGCCGCCCGCCAAAAAGCGCGCGCTCTTGGCGCGGGCGCGGGCCGCCACGGCATCGGCCACGCACGTGGGACGCAACAGCTGAAAAACGGGCATCGGTTCCATCAGACGGGCACTCCTTCCAGGGTCTTGGCGGGCGCCGGCGCGCGCGCGGGGCGCTTGCGACCGGCGATGCCGTCGAGCACTCGATCGGGCGTGAGCGGCAAGGCATTGAAGGCAACGCCCGTTGCGTTTTGCACCGCAATGGCGAGCGCCGCGACCATGCCGGCGAGCGGTCCCTCGCTGCCTTCCTTCGCGCCGAAGGGTCCGTTAGGATCCTTGCTTTCGACGATCGCCACGTCGATATCGGGTGAGTCGAGGCTGGTGGGCACCCGGTACTCCAGGAAGTTCGCCGCCGTGTGCTTGCCATCCTTGTTGTACTGCGTCTGCTCGCACAGCGCCTGCGCCATTCCCATCCAGACCGCGCCCTGCACCTGTCCTTCGAGCGACAGCGGATTGATCGCAAAGCCGCAATCCATCGCAGCCCAGACTTTCTCGACCTTGACCGTGCCCAGGTCCGGATCGACGTCGACCTCGACGCCGATTGCAGCGTAGGAAAAACCCATGGTCGAGCCCACTGCGCCGCCGCGCTGCTTGCCGCCCTGGAACTCGACGGGACAGGTAAACGTACCTTTGGTCGTAATTGTTCCCGTGTCGACCAGCGCCTGGGCAACGACCTCGTTAAACGGAATCTGGCGCTCCTCGCCGGCGACCTGATAGACCTCGCCGTGGCACTGAACCTGATCGGGTGCCACGTTCAAGCGCTTGGCAGCAGCCTGCACCAGGATGCGCTTGAGGTTCTCCGCAGCCTGGATCGCCGCATTGCCGCACATGAACGTCACCCGCGAGGAATACGAGCCGTTGTCCTTGGGCGTGATGGCCGAGTCGTTTGCCACGACACGCACGCGCCGGTAGTCGATGCCCAGGATCTCCACCACCGCTTGTGTCATCACGGTCGAGGAGCCCTGTCCGATATCGGAAGCGCCCGTCAGAATCGTGACGCCGGCGTCGAAATCGAGTTTCAGAAGGACCGTTGCATGCGGCTCCCCGGACCAGTGCACGGGCTTGGCCGCGCCGCTCACGTAGTGCGAGCAGGCGATTCCCAAGCCGCGGCCGCGCGGCATGCGGTCCTTGCGTTCGCGCCAACCGCTGGCTTGCTCCACCTTGTCGATGCACTCGGGCAATCCGTAGGAGAGCACCTTCAGACCGTTGATGGTCTCGGTGGGCGCGCGCAGCAGGTTCTTGCGCCGCACGTCCAGGGGATCCAGTCCCAGCTCGCGCGCCATGCGGTCGAGCACGCATTCGAAGGCATAGCGCGTGTTCACCGTGCCATGGCCGCGCATGGCGCCGCACGGCGGCGTATTGGAATAGACGCGATAGCCGTCGTATTTGACCGCCGGAATATCGTACAGGCCGTTGAGCAACGCGCCCGCGTACAGAATCGTGACAATGCCGTAGCCGCCATAGGCGCCGCCGCGCATGATCATCTCGAGCTGGCAGGCGGTCAGACGCCCGTCGCGCTTCATGCCGATCTTCATGCGCACTTCGCTTTCGGGGCGCCCGCGGTGGGTAAGAAAGGTCTCTTCGCGGGAGAGCTTCATGCGCACCGTGCCGCCAACGGCGCGCGCCAGCAAAGCACAGATGATCTCGAAATTGAGCGTCTCCGTGCGAGCACCGAAGCCACCGCCGACGAAGGGCTTGATGACCCGGATGCGCGAGGTGTCCATTGCCAGGCACTGGGCGAGCATGAGGTGCACGTAGTAGGGCACCTGGGTGACGGAGTGCACCGTGAGGTGGTCACGCTCCGGGTCGAAATGCGCCAGGCAGGCGTGCGGCTCCATGTGCGCGTGGGTGACCTCGGAGGCATGGAAGACCTCTTCGCGGACGAGCTCGGCGGCCGCGAAGCCTGCCGCCACGTCGCCAAATTCGTGGTGCACTTCGCGCTCCAAATTGCCCTTGCGGTTGTCGTGCAGCAAGACGGCCGATTCGGCGCGCGCCTGCGCCGCCGTAAAGTAGGCGGGCAACTCGCGCACTTCCATTCGGATCAACTTCAGGGCCGCGGCGGCCGTTGCGTCATCGACCGCGGCCACTGCGGCCACCGGCTCACCGAAGTAACGCACCTTGTCGCGCGCCAGCGGGTATTCGTTTTGCGCGATGGGCAAGATGCCGTAGGTTTTATCGCAATCGGCGCCCGTGATGACGCCCACGACGCCGGGCAGCCGCAGCGCCTCGGAGACGTCCACGCGCACGATTTCGGCGTGCGCATACGGGCTGCGGTAGATGCGCCCGGCCAAAGCGCCAGGCTCGAACAAATCGGCCGTATAGCGAGCCTTGCCCGTCACTTTTTCGATGCCGTCGACCAAGGGGATGCGCTGGCCAGCGCCCCGGTACCGAGTGCGGTTCATTTTGGCGCTCCTTCGTGGATGTCGCGAGCGGCAGCGGCCGCCTGGACCGATTCGATGATCTTGGTGTAGCCCGTGCAGCGGCACAAGTTGCCCGAGAGCGCCGTGCGGATCTGCTCGACCGAGGGATCGGGCACGCGCCGCAACAGTCCCTCCGCCGCCATGATCATGCCCGGCGTGCAAAAGCCGCACTGGGTGCCAAGCTTCTCGTTAAACGCCTGCTGCAGCGCCGAGAGCCGGCCGCCCTTGGCAAGCGACTCGATCGTCTCGACGTGGCTGCCCGCCACGCTCGCTGCGAGCGTCAGGCAGGCCAAGCGCGGGACGCCATCGACGAGCACCGTGCAGGCACCGCACTCGCCGCCGTCGCAACCCTGTTTGGTTCCGGTCAGGTGCAGCACTTCGCGCAAATAATCGATCAGCAGCAGGTTGTCGGCCACTGCGCTCTCGCGCGCCTGACCGTTGACCCGCAACGCAACGATGTTCTTCACAGCATGCTCTCCTCGGGCGCGCCAGCCCTAGCTTGGGCTGGCCAGCAGAACTTCGAACTTGCGCTGCAGCTCTTCGCGGGTTTCCGCGCGCTGCGGATTGGGCACAATGCACTCCACCGGGCACACGTCGATGCACTGGGAGGCGGTAAAGTATCCCACGCACTCCGTGCATTTGTCCGGATCGATGACGTATATCGATTCTGCCTCGGAGATGGCCCCGTTGGGGCACTCGGGTTCGCACACCGCGCAGTTCACGCACGTGTCGATGATCATCAGAGCCATGTCGTGCTCCCCGTATGCGCGGGCGCGATCGTCCAGGCGTCGCCGCCGTTGAGCAGCCGGCGCAAGTCGCCGCGACCCTTGGCCACGCGCGCCTGGGCCTGCAACTGGGCATTGCGCTCGTCGTGGGCCGGTTCCGTCACCGCCCGGAAGATGCCCACGGGCAGCGGAAACTCGGGCGCCTGCAGCTCGGCCAGCAGAGCGGCCAGCGCGCGATGCTCGCTCTGCTCGTCGTGCACCAGCAGATCCCCCTCGCTACAGCCCTCCTCGCCCAGGCGCACGACTTGCGCCTGCAGCCCCTGCAGCCGGATGCCCCGGTCGCGGTCTTTGCCAAATACCAGGGGTTTGCCGTGTTCGAGCACCACAGAGGCATCGAGGCGGGTCGCCTTGTCGGCGATCGCCGCGTGCGCCCCGTCGTTAAATACCATGCAGTTTTGCAGGACCTCGACAAACGCGGCGCCCTTGTGGGCGGCAGCGCGTGCGAGCACCTTGCCCATGTGTGCCAGGTCGTGATCGATCGTGCGAGCAACAAAGCTCGCCCCCGCCGCCAATGCGAGGGCAACCGGATTAAACGGCCGATCGATACTGCCCATCGGCGTGCTCTTGGTTTTCTTGCCCAGTTCCGAGGTCGGAGAGTACTGGCCCTTGGTCAGGCCGTAAATGCGGTTGTTGAGCAAGATGATCTTCAGATCAACGTTGCGTCGCATGGCATGGATGAAGTGATTGCCCCCGATCGCCAACGCGTCGCCGTCGCCGGTGACCACCCAGACGGAGAGCTCCGGGCGCGCCAGTTTTAGACCGCTCGCGATGGCCGGTGCGCGCCCGTGGATGCTGTGCATGCCGTAGGTATTCATGTAGTAGGGAAAGCGGCTCGAGCAGCCAATGCCCGAGATAAAGACGAAGTTCTCGCGCGGTATTCCCAGTTGCGGCAGCAGCCGCTGCACCTGGGCCAGGACCATGTAGTCCCCGCAACCGGGACACCAGCGCACGTCCTGGTCGGACTCGAAGTCCTTCTTCGTGAGTTTGGCCTCTGGCGTGGTTGTGCTCACGATTGGCCTCCTTGGCAGAGCTCGAGCACGCGTTGCAAAACTTCAGAAACCCGCAGCGGTTTTCCTTGAACCTTGTTCAGCGGGACGACCTCGCGCAGATACCGTTCGCGCAGCAGGTGCGCGAGCTGCCCCAGATTGAGCTCGGGCACCAGAACCGTCCGGTAGCGCTTCAGGATCTCGCCCAAGTCTCGTGGCATCGGATTGAGGTGGCGCAGATGCACGTGCGCCACCGATTTGCCCAGGGCCGCGGCAGCGGCACGCGCCTGCGCCACCGCGCCATAGGTACTGCCCCACGCAACGATCAGCACATCGCCCGCATCGGGTCCCTCGACATGCAGCGGCGAAAGATCGTCGGCAATGCCCGCGACCTTGGCCGCGCGCACCTGCACCATGCGCTCATGATTCTTTGCATCGTGCGAGATGGCCCCGCTTGCGAAGTCCTTTTCGAGGCCGCCAATGCGATGTTCCAGGCCCGGCGTGCCCGGACGCACCCAGGGCCGCGCCAGATGGGCATCGCGTGCGTATGCCTGAAATCCCTCGGTGAGCGTGCGAAACGCGACTTCGAGCTTCGGCAAATCGGCGGGATCGGGAATCCGCCACGGTTCGGCCGCGTTGCCGATCCCGCCATCGGAGAGCAGGATCACCGGCGTCATGAACTTGGTCGCGATGCGGAAAGCTTCCAGCGCACAGTCGAAGCAGTCACTCGGCGAGGCGGCCGCGATCACGGGTACCGGGCATTCCCCATGGCGTCCGTAGACCGCCTGCAGCAAATCGGATTGCTCGATCTTGGTTGGCATGCCGGTCGAGGGCCCGGCTCGCTGCACGTTAACGATCACCAGGGGCAGCTCAAGCATCACGGCCAGTCCCAACGCTTCGGTCTTCAGATCCATCCCCGGGCCGGACGTCGTGGTCAGTCCGAGCGCGCCGCCGTAGGCGGCACCGATGCAGGCGCAGATCCCGGCGATCTCGTCTTCGGCCTGAAAGGTCGTGACGTTAAAGTGCGCAAGGCGCGAGAGTTCATGGAGGATATCCGTGGCCGGCGTGATCGGATACGAACCGAGGAACAGCGGAAGGCCCGCAATCTCGGAGGCGGCCACCGCGCCCAGGGCGAGGCCCGCATTGCCGGTGATGCTCCGGTAGCGGCCGGGTGCGACGTTTTGCGGGCGAACCCGAAATCCCGTATCGAAGATCTCCACGCTTTCGGCGTAGGCGAAGCCGGCGCGCAGCGCTATCACGTTGACTTGCGCCAATTCGGGCTTGTGCGCGAACTTGCTGCGGATGAGCGCGATTTCCGCCTCGAGCGGGCGGCTGTAGAGGCACAGCATGAGGCCCAGCGCGAAATAGTTCTTGCTGCGCTGGCTGTCCTTGCGCGACAGGCCACTTGCTTGCAGCGCCTTCTCGTTGAGCCCCGATATGTCGATCTTGTACAACCGGTAGGCTTCGAGCTCGCCATCGGCCAGCGGATCGGTGCGGTAGCCGGCCTTGGCCAGATTCGCCGCGCTAAAGGCGCCCGTGTCGGCAATGATCGTGCCCCCGGCCTTGACGTCAGACAAATTGGCGCGCAGTGCGGCCGGGTTCATTGCCACCAGCACGTCGAGCTCGTCGCCCGAGGTAAAGACCGCATGCGAGGAGTACTGGATCTGATAGCCCGACACGCCGAACAGGGTGCCCGCCGGTGCGCGGATTTCGGAGGGAAAATCCGGATGCGTCGCGAAGTCCAGTCCCGCCACGGCGACGGACTTGGAAAACTCGGAGCCAGCGAGCTGCATCCCGTCGCCCGAATCGCCGGCAAAGCGAATCACGACGCTGTCGAGTTCCTCGATCGGACGCACGCTGGGCGCCTGGGCCTCGGCTCGCAAGGGGCAAGCAGCACCCGAATCCTGTTGGGGGACATCTGCAACCAAGCGCTCCATGGGGGGCAAGACCGACTCCTTGGGTTCCAAACGATCAAACCGCGTTTTTCGATCGGGGCCCGGAAACCGCAGACCAACTCACGGTAGGGCGCTCGCGTTTAGTTGGATTTCACACTATTTTCTTTCCAACCATTTGAGCTTGATCAACCCAAGCCCTCGCGCTACGCAAATTTGGGCGACGCTGCATTGCGTCACGGCCGTGTGCGACGCACCAACCACTGTGCCGCGCCGATGCCGCAGTCGCACACAGCGCCCGTGCGAACCCCCGCGCCAAGGAACGCGACCTTTGACGGGGTTCAGGTCTGATGGACCGCGCGACGCGCGCGCCAAAGCGCCCATGCGTATCCCCAGACATTGCGCGCAAGCAGCACTTGGGAGGCGAGCAGCAGTGCCGCCGAAGTGCGTGCCAGCTCGGGTGCGCCCGCCGCCAATGCCAGGGTCGATGCGGCAAAAAATTGCAGCCAGACCTGCGCTTGCTGCCAACGCTCGCTGGGCGCGCCGTCCAGACGCCAGCCACCGCCCGCCGCGGCCAGATGCAGACTGGCCAGAAAGGGCAAGATCCGCAGCAGCATCGCGCCGATCAGGGTGACGAACACGCCCAGCACCGCAAATACCCCGAAAGCAACCTCCACGGCCGGCGCCCGCGAGGACGAGGAGCCAAGCATACGCACGGCGAGAAGCGCGACGGCGGCCAGGAGCGAGGTCATGGCAAGCTGCCAGCCAAGGGACGTCGCGTCCTGACGCGGACGGCGCCGATGCGCAAATCGCGACAGCGTGACAGCGGCAAAGCCCGTAGCGGCAACGGCCACGAGTGCGGCGCCCGCGCGCATCAGCCACCCCTGCCCGATAAATCCGCCTGCCGCAAGCAGCAGTCCTGCGCCGAGGCATGCGAGGTAGACGTCGGCAAGCCGCGGATACGGTTCGGTCATGTAGAACATGGGCACAAACTGCAGCGCAACCGCGGCCACCAGCGGCAGTGCCCACCCCGCGAGAGCCCAGATCGCGTGCAGGTCGATGAGTGCCTCGACATCGTCGAGGGCGGTTGCCCCAAACAGCGCTTGCGCCGCCACGAGACCCGCGATGGCCGTGCCACCCAGACCGACCAGCGCCAGGGCGAGCAGACGCCCCGACTCCGTGCCAAGCCGCGAGCGAACGAGACCCGGAAGACTGACGGCAATCAGGATGCCGATGGCTAGGGCGAGGAGGGTCGCACCGGCCGTGACCATGCGCGGGCTTGCCCCGGGCACTGCGGAGAGGCCCAGTGCCAACAGCGTCGCGCCCAGCACCAAGCCCAGGTAGCTTGCGCCGGCCGCGAGCCGCTGTCGGGCGATCACCACGCCGCCCACGACGGGCATCACCTGCCAGAGCGCACCAACCATCGCTTGGAGCATGAAGCCGGCAGTGAAGCAATGCAGCGCGGCAAGCGCCAGCGGCTGCCAGCGCGATTGCAGCGCATCGGCGCCGCCCCAGAGCAGCAGCGCAGCGCCCGCGATGCCGAACAAGGGCGCCGTCAGCATGAAGCGCAGCGGGATCGATAGCGGGGGGGCCTGACGAAAATCGAGCACGATCGATTCACCCGGGGGCGCGCACAGCGCTCGCGCACCCCCGAGAGCCTTTAGCGACGGTAGAAGATGCGAATCGCGTAGCTGGCATCGTCCTGGCGCGCCACACTCCAGTCGTATCCGTTGTCTGCGAGGATCTCGTAGAGCGGGTACGGCTCCCGGTGCAGCAAAACCAAGAGCTCATCGCCGGGTGCCAGCGCGCGCAACGCCTCGAGCACCAGCTGCATCGGTCGCGGCGGCTCCAGGCCGCGCGCGTCGACCACGCACGGCGAGGCACTCACGCGCTTTTTTCCGGGGGCGCGAGCTGCGCCAGCGCGCGCGCGATCTCCTCGCCATGGCCCTGCAAAAAACGATCGCACATCGGGTAGAGAATCTGCTCCTCCTTGATGTTGTGACTCTGCAGCACCGAGAAGAGCAGATCCACGCTTTGCGCGGCACGCGCAAACTCGCCACCATTGATGAGCTTTTGGACTTCATCGCACAACTGGCGGACCTGCGCGTGCTCCGAGCGCATCACCGAGACGGGCCCGCTGCCATTGGGAAACACCGCTTCGAGCGCCGGAAACAGCGTTCGCTCCTCCGCGTCGAAGTGCCCTTCAAGCTGCGCGCGAAAACGCGCAAATGCCCGGTCGCTTTCGGTCGCGGCTTTTGCCATGAGGTTCTTTTCGACACCCGCAAGGGTTTCGTCACAGGCACGATGGTCGGCGGTAAAAGCTTGTTGGATTGTGGTCATGGGGTGATTCTCCTAGCTCTCACATGTTCTCATGGCAGCGGCGCGCACGCCCTACGCGCTTGGCGCAGCCAAGCTGCATGTCGCGCGATCGGCAACGGCCATGCTGCGCTCTCCGTTTACTCGGCGCCAATGTGGCGCTTGAATTCCGATAACGCGAGAACGTCGGCGTGCGTGCACCGGCGCCGGTCGGCCTCGGGCGCCGACAGCGGCACACAGGGCACCATGCTGCGGCGCGAATCGACGCACAAGCGCTGATACGTCGCGGTCGCTTCGAGCTTCCAGGCAAGCTCCTCATCGGTCAACTCGCGCACAATTTTTGCCGGCACACCCATGGCGAGCGCCTTGGCCGGTATCTGGCTTTGCGCCGCCACGAAGGCCGAAGCGGCAATGATCGCCGATTCACCGACGAGCGCGTAGTCCATCACGACCGCGTTCATGCCAACGAGCACATTGCGACGCAAGGTGCAGGCGTGAAGAATCGCCCCGTGCCCGATATGGCCGTTTTCCTCGATCAGGGTGTCGGTGCCCGGAAACCCGTGCACGACGACGGTGTCTTGTATGTTCGCACCGGCACCAATGACGATGCGCCCCAGGTCGCCGCGCAGCGACGCGCAGGGCGCAACGTACACCCCGGCGCCGATGATGACGTCGCCGATCACGACAGCGCTCGGGTGTACGAACGCGCTGGGATCGATCGCCGGCACGACTCCGTCGAAGGAATAGATCTGTGCCATGCTCTAGGCCTCGTTGCCAAACAGCCTGCGCGCCTACTGGCGCACCGAACCGCGTCCCAGTCTGGCAGCCTCTTGTGCCTGCGTCATGATTTGGGTCTGGCCAGCACCTGTTCGGCAAAGCGCTCATCGAACACAGCCCCGCTCGCGACGAGCTGCCGGTACTTGATGAAATCGATCACGTCCTTGCCGGTTGCCTTCTTGGCATCGAAGGCGTTAAAGCCCAGCCACGCCTCGTGATTCATGTTCGCAGCCAGCCAGTGCCGGTTGGCAAGTTTCATCTGATCCCAGAAGAACTTCTTCTTCGCGCGAATGCCGTCGATCGACTTCATGAGGCAGGAAGGAAACAGGTTCGTGAACCTCCACACGAGATCGTTCACGGCGCGGTCCAGTTCACTGAAATCGACGCTGCACTGTGCCATGAGATCCTTGGCGGCCTGGACCCCGGGGGGCGCGACCGGTTCGCCATAGACGATCTCGCCGTCCTCGACGTAGGTGTCGCTTCGAACAAAAGGATTGCGCACCCAGGCGCCGTCCTTTTTTAACACCGGAACGACCTTGGTGATGAGGTTCTTGGCCTTCATCTTGTAGGCGCTCCAGGTCTCACAAGAGACACAGTTGTACATCGCGTCTTCCATGTTCAAAAACCACGGAAGAAAATCGGTCGATCCCCCGTCCGGTGCCGAACCGTGCTTCGGCCCGGCCTGCCCGAAGACAGCCAGATCCGAACTCACCGTGAGATCGGTCGCCATGCCGATCTCCTGGCCGCCCGCAACGCGCATCCCGTTGACCCGACAGATCACCGGTTTCTTGCAATTGAGGATGCCATCGACCATGGCATTGAACAGGTCCATGTATTCGCCGTACTCGTTGGGTCGGCGCGAGTAGTACGCCGAGTACTCAGCCGTGTTGCCCCCGGTGCAAAACGCCTTTTCGCCCACGGCAGTAAACACGGTCGCCACCACCGCGCGATCCGAGGAAGCCCGCTGAAAGCCGGCGATCACGGCCTTGACCATTCCGGTTGTGTAGGAGTTGTACTGCGCCGGATTGTTGAGCCAGATCCAGGCCGTAAAGAGCTCCGGAACGGCTCGGCCCTGCGGGTCGAGCACCGGACGGCGCTCGTAGATCACCGAGGGTGCCTGCGACCCGAAGTGCTCCTCGCCCAACAGCGCATGGTCCTTGAGCTCGTTGTCGCGACGTAACCATTCCAATGCCATGTTTTGCACTCCCCTGTTGGATGCTTGCTTCGTGTCCGAAACGACGTATGTCAAAAATCGGGTGTCAGGATGACTCGCTTTTTCAGCGCGCCGTGATGCGCCTCCTCGAAAGTCTCGGCGATGCGGCTCATCGGCCGGGTCTCGACAAAGGGCGCGAGCTGGATGCGCCCGTCCAGGCACATCGCGAGCACCTGCGGATAGCGATCCGGAGGGCAGCCCCAGGTGCCGATGATCTCGGCGTCAAAGGCCATGAGCTTCGAGAGCATGTAGCTCGTCTCGTCGGTGCCGTATCCCACGACAACCAGTTTGCCGACAAAAGACAGCAGCCCGAGGGCGAGTTCCTGCCCGGGCTTGGAGCCGGTCACCTCGAAAATCTTCCAGCCCGTGTTGGCCGGCAGCCCGCGCGTCTTGCAAAATCCTTTGACAAGTTCCCTGACCTCCTTGAGGCCGAGCCCTTTGGGGTTGATCACGAAATCGGCTCCATAGCCCGTCATGGTCCGGAGCTTTTCCTCGTTGATGTCGATACCGATCACCGCGGCAGCGCCCATCGCCTTGGCGATCTGGGTCATGAACGAGCCCACGCCCCCGGCCGCACCGATCACGATCACCCGGTCACCGCTTTTCAAATCCGCCCGCAGCGCCGCCTGATACGGGGTGGTCACGGCGTCGGCCACGACGCTCAAGTGCTCGAGCGGCGTGCCGGCGCGTTCAGACACCGGGCAAAGAAAGCGCGCGTCGGCCACGATGTGACTGGAGAACCCTCCGTAGATGCCCATCGAATTTCCGGGCATCTTCTGGGCCAGGCACCGGTTCGAGCGCCCGGTGCGACACAGCTCGCACTCGCCGCACGGGATCACGGCCGGCACGATCACCTCCCGGCCGATCATGTGCTCGTCACCGTCGATGACGACGCCTGCAATTTCGTGGCCCAGCGACAGCGGAGGTTTCTGGATCGTCGGCACCCCAAGGTAGAAATAGGACAGATCGGTATGACAGACGCCGCAGCCGGCGATGCGGATCAGGACCTCGCCCGCCTGGCGCTGCGGCATGGGCAGCCTCGTGCGCACGAGCTTGCCCGGTTCGGTCATCTGCCAGGTGTCGATATGGGTGGGGACCATGCCTTCGGGCTCCTGCTGTTATTTGTTTTGCCAGGCGGGCTTGCGCTTGGCCATGAATGCCGCCAGACCCTCGGCGGCGTCGTGCGTCTTCATCAGTTCATGCAAATAGATCGCCTCGACTTCGTGCAACGCCTGGGCGAAGCTGCCGCGAGCGCCCGCGCGCACCGCCTTGCGCGAGCAGGCCAGCGCCGCGCGAGACAACTCCAGAAACGGTGCCGCAAAGGAACGCGCCTGCTGCACGAAGGTCGCGCGCTCGAACACACGATTGATCAGGCCGTAGCTCAGGGCCTCTTCGGCCGTGATCGTGCCGCCGCCATACAAAAGCTCGTGGGCCCGAACCGGCGGCAGCAGCCGGGGCAAGAGCACCGCGGCTACCGGCGCAAACACCCCCAGCTTGATCTCGGGCTGACCCAGCTTTGCGCCGGAGGCGGCGACCATCATGTCGCAGGCCAGGGCGACTTCCAGGCCGCCGCCCAGCGCCGCACCGTTTACGGCGGCCAGCGTGGGCACCGGAAACGCTTCGATCTTGCGGATCAGGGCGTGAAAGACCTCGATCATGCGCTCGACCTTATCGGGCGTGTGATCGGCAACCTCGACACCGGCCGAGAAGGCCTTTTCGCCCGCGGCGCAGATCATCAGCAATCGGGCCTGCGGATCGGCGGCGAGCGCGTCCAAGGCCGTGCCCATCTGTTCCATGGTCGCGATGTCGAGCACGTTGAGCGGCGGCCGGTGCAAGGTGAGGCTCGCCAGGCCGTCGGTCACGGTTGCGGTCACGAACTCCGTTTGCATCATGGCGGACCTTTCAGAAAAGCTCGTCGAGTTCGTCGGAGCCGCCGCCGGGCATCTTGCCGTACTGCTGCAAGTACGCCTGGATCATCTGCGACTCGCGCGAGGTGTACATCGCGGCCGGCTCGAAGACGAAGTAGCGTGCACTTTCGTTGCGTCCGAGCTGCTCGCGCAGACCCTCGCGCAGCGCGGCCACGCCCTTGATGAGGAGCACGTTCTTGTCCGCATCGAGCAACTGAAAGACGCCCGCCTCCTCGGTGACGCCGGCCACGGCCTCGGGCGTGAAATCAAGCCACGAGGCCGGTGGCAGCACCGCCTCGGTGATTCGCGGAGCCAGGTCGCATTTGAGGCAGCGCGAGGCCTCGGCGCGCGCGTTTTCGTCCGACAGACCCCGCTCGACCTCGTCCCAGCCCTTGCGTTGCTCGGGCTTGAGCATGATCGGCGCGCGGCGGCGCCAGCGGTTAAAGCCCTCGTCGCGGCCGATGTACCCGTCGGTGGGCGCCACCTCGGGCAGCAGATTCTCCTCGATGTTTCCGTCGCCCCCCAGCTTTCGGTCCATGGCCGCGGCGGCGAGGCGCCCCTGCGCCACCGATTCGATGAGCGTCGACGGACCCAACACACAGTCGCCGCCGGCGTACACACCGGCGCGGCTCGTGAGCATCGAATCCTCGCGCACCGTGATGCGTCCACGCGCGTCCGTTTGCACGCCAAAGCCCGCAAACCTGCGCGGATGCTGTCCGACCGCCGCCACGACCAGATCCACGCCTTCGTTGACCTCGGAGCCCTCGATCTCCACCGGCCGGCGGCGGCCCGAGGCGTCGGGCTCGCCCAGTTTCATCTGGGCGTAGGTGATCTCGAGGCGGTGGCCGTTCGAAGCCGCGGCAATGCGCTTGGGCGCGAGCAGGTACCGGATATTGACACCCTCGGCGACGCACCCCTCGAACTCCTCGTCGCGCGCCGGCATCTCGGTGCGGCTGCGGCGATAGACCATGTCGACGTCGGCGCCGAGCCTGCGCGAGGAGCGCGCGTTATCCGTCGCGACGTTGCCGCCGCCAATGACCGCCACCTTCTTGCCGGTTTCGATCCCGCTGCCGGGCTTGTTGACGAGCTCCATGGTCACTGCGCGCAGGTACGTCGGGCTGTCGATGACGCCCGGCAGGTCATCACCGGGAACACCCAGGCGATCTCCGCCTTGGCACCCGATGCCGATGAAAACGGCCTCAAAGCCCTGGGCGAACAGATCGTCGATATTTTCGATGCGCGCACCGAAGCGAAATTCCACCCCCAGCTTTTGCACCTCCCCCACCTCCCGGTCGATCACTTCCGGCGGAATCCGGTAGGAGGGAATGCCGTAGCGCGCCATGCCGCCGGCGGCCGGCTGCGCATCGAAGACGCTGACCGCGTGACCCTTTTTCGCCAGATAGTAGGCGACCGTCAGGCCTGCGGGACCGGCACCGATGACCGCGGCGCGCCGACCGCTCGCGGGCAATTGCACCGAATGTCGGCGCCACAGACCCGTGTCATTGTCGTCGGCAACCCGTTTGAGCGTGCGAATCGACAGCGGGTCATCGAGCTTGCCGCGCCGGCAGGCCGATTCGCACATCGCGAAGCAAGCGCGTCCGAGCATGCCCGGGAAGGGAAGCTTCTCGCGGACTACTGCCACGGCTTCGCCATACTTGCCCTGCGCCGCGAGCTGGACGTAACGGGGCACATCGATGCCGGCCGGGCACGCGCTGCGACACGGGACCATCGAGGCCTCACGCCGAGCCGGATCGAGCGTTCGGTCGGTAAGCGCGCCCGTCGGGCATACCGTGACGCAGGCTTGGCAGAACTTGCACCCCGACTCGATGAGCGTCGGCGCGATGGTGCCCACGTAAGTGCGCCGACCCTGCGCCGTCGTAATTTCCTTGACTTCGAGGCAACCCACGCCACGCACGTCGTTGCAGGCCGTCAGACAGCGGCGGCAATCGATGCACAGGTTGTAGTCGCGATCGAAGAAGGGTTCGTCGCGGATCACCGGGAGCTGCGCGGGCTTGTAGGCCGGCGTCGAATTGGGTATGCCGATGTAGTCGGCGACCTTGCGCAATTCGCAGTTGGCAAAGATGCTGCAGCAGCGCGTCTCCGGAGGGTTGCCGTAGGAGCACTGCGTGCGGCTGCAACCCTCGCGCTGCGGGCAGGTCAGGCAAACGTGGGGGTGCGAGCCCAGAATCGCGGCCAGACGCGCCTGGCGCGCCGTCTGGATCCGTGGCGAATCCGTACGCACCACCATGCCGGCTTGCACCGTCACCGAGCAGGCATCCTGCAGGCCCTCGCTGCCCTCGATTTCGACCAAGCACAGCTTGCAGCCTCCGCCGCCGGCGCGCCGCTGGCTCGGAGGCAAATCGGGGTGCGCGCACAGCGCGGGAATGTAGTGCCCGGCGTTGTCGGCCGCGTTCAGTACCGAGGCGCCCGCCGGCGCATCTACCGCCGAGCCATTGATGCTCAGGCGCACCGGTGCGCCGAACTGCGCGAGCGCGGGCGGCCGGCTGGGCGCCCACCAGGAGATGGTTTGGGTTGTCGCGGTCATGGCAAATCGTGCGGGCGGTAGCCCGGGTAGTACGCACCGCGGCAGGCGCCGGCACGCACCGCCGCGATGAAGCCCGTCATGTCCGCCACGGGTTGCGAAAACTCCGTGGCGCAGCGGCCCACCGCGCTTTGCTTGTGGCAGTCGCTGCCCCCGAGACCGGGCAGGCGCATGATCTCGCTCGAAACCAGCGCCAGCTCATTTTCGTGATCCGGGTTGCCGCCGTTGTGTGTCTCGATTGCCGCAATTCCTTCCAGATCGAGCAGCCCTTCGAGCAGGCTTCCCAAACCGATATCCCGGTAGGGATGGGCAGGCACGCAGATCGCGCCCAGCGCATTGGCGCGCTCGATCAACTCGCGTAGCGGAATGTAGTTATTGCGTCCCCACACGTTCCAGCCGTCATCGAGCAGGCCAAAGGTGAGCAGATGACCGTGATCGGTCGAAATCTCCACGCCCCGGAGCACGAGCAGACCCTCGTCATTGCCGATGCGCTCCACGGGCGCGGAGGCCTCGATCGAGTGATGCTCCGTTACAACCACACCGTCGAGCCCGAGCTGCTTGGCACGGCGCACGAGGTCGATCGGTTCGAGCCAATTGTCGTTGGAGTACTTGGTATGGCAGTGGCAGTCGATCCACATGGCGCCGGCGGGCTTTGCGTTACGGCAGCTGGTACTCGAGGTTGATGCGCTTGGAGGGCACGAACTTGTGGTGGGAGAAGAATTTCTCGAGCGCAAAGTCGTCCCAGTTCACCAGCGTGTAGACCTTGCCCACGCCCGCCGCCTTCATGTTCATTAGAAACTGATCGAGCAATTCACTTGCCAAGCCCCGGTTTTGCAGCGCGGGCAGCACGCCCAGGGAGTCGATGGTCGCGCTCGTCTCCGGAATGCCGAATTCGCCCGAATAGATGTCGCCCATGATGAAGCCCACCACCTTGCCATCGACTTCGGCGACGATCGAAGAATTGATGCCGCGCGACGGATCGGTGATCTCGGCGAGTTTGCGCTCGTAATACGGGCGCCGGTTTTGCCTGCTGGTTTGCTCATCGATTGCGACGAGCGCATCGAGGTCCGATCGCTTCAGTACGCGCATCACCCGCTTCTCCGCCATATCTGCCTCCCCCTAGTTTTCTTCGCCGCACAAGCCCCTGCCTTGCGCAGAGCCGCCCGTGACAAGTCCAAAACCTCAGTCAAACAGCTCCTCATCCGCGCTGCCGGCCCGCGCGCGGCGGACGTAGAGCGTGCCGTACACCCGACCCAGCGATTCGCCCTCGTCAAAGCAGCTCGTGCAGCCACCGTCCTGCGTCTTTTGCACATCGCGGATTTGCACTTCGTAGCCCAGCGCGCGGTAGTTTTGCGCCATTTCCGTCAGCCGCGGCTCGGACAACGTCGACAGACGCCGCCAGCCGTCATCGGCTGCGCGCGCGGGAGCCGCCGCGGAGATCGGTATCACCTTGCGCTGGGACATCGCGAGATCACCAAGAGTGTTGGACCGCGCCCGGCGTGCAGGCACTCACGCACGGCAGGGCCTTGCGGCCGCTGGCCGGTTTGCAGCCCGCGCAGTCGTATGCGAGGCTACGGCGAAATGCCGGTTTGATCCAGACCACCTCGTCGTCGTAGTCGTCGGTCATGGTCTCGAACATGGACTTGGGACAAGCCGTGAGGCAGGCGCGCCCCACCGGGCATTGAATGCACTTGTCGGTGTCAATACTGATGTAATACTCGCCCGAACCGTCCTTGTAGCCGTAGTTTGCGATCACGCCCCGCTCCTTTGCGCCGGCCGACGCTTTAGCCCGCAACGGCAACCGGCTGGGCCGGTCCCTGCTTCTGCACCAGCGTGTGGCCAAACAGTGCCGCGCCCAACGCGCCGGCGATCTGACTGTCGATTTCCGTGCGCATCGCCTGGATGCCCAGAATTTTCTCGATGCGCTTGACGACACCCGCATTTTTCGCGATGCCTCCGGTGATAAAAAAGCCCTCCTCCACGCCGATGCGCTCGAGCAGCGAGACCACGCGCTCGGCCATCGCCTGGCAATATGCCGCAATCACCTTGTTCTTGGTGTAGCCCCCCTTGAGCAAAGCCAGCGCTTCGGACTTGGCAAACACCACGCAAACCGACGAGACCGCCTCGGGTTCCTGGTCCACGTCAAACGAGCGCGACCCCAGTTCGGCGATCGGAATCTGCATCAGGTCGGAGATGACTTCCATGCCGCGCCCCGTGCCCGCGGCGCATTTGTCGTTCATGAGGAAGTTCGTCACTTTGCCCTTGTCATCGCAGTGGATGGCCTTGCAGTCCTGGCCTCCCATGTCGAGGATCGTGCGCACCTTGTTGCCGCCCATGTAGTTGGCGCCGCGCGCATGGCACGCGATTTCGGTGATCGCCTTGTGGGAAAACGGCACGTTGACGCGCCCATAGCCGGTACCCACGACGAAGTGCACGTCGTTGAGGGTCAAGCCGGTCTTTTGGTGCACACCGTTAAAGGCATTGCGGGCCGAGTCCGGCGAGTTGTTACCCGTGCGCATCGAACTGTACGCGTACAGCTTGCCGTCGGCCGTCACGACGCACTGCGAGCTCACCGAGCCCACGTCGATGCCGACCGCGATGGTCTTGGCGCTGCGCCAGTCCACCGCCTCGTCGGCCCAGCAGCTCTCCTCCCAGCGCCAGAACTCGGGTTTTGCATCCCCGGCCTGCGCGGTGGGCACCAATTCGGCGACTACGCTCATGTTTTCGGGCTCCTTTTCGGCCTTGGTTTCAGAAGATTCAGTGCGCGCTCTCGGCGGCGAGCAGTGCGCAGCCCAGCGCGCTCACGTACTCAGGCATATCGGGCAACTTGATTTCGCTCACGTCCATCGCGGCCTTCAGCGACTGCACGAAGCCGGCGTTATGGACCATGCCGCCGATGAGCACCACGTCGTTGTCGATCCCGACCCGTCGCACCATTGCGCAGACCCGGCTCGCCACCGCATCGAGCACGGCCTTGGCAATGTCCTCCTTCGGCGTCGAGGAGTGAATCAGCGACACCACTTCGGACTCGGCAAATACCGTGCACTGCGCGTTCATGGGAATGGATTTTTGCGAACGCAGACTCGCCTCGCCGAAATCCTTGAGCGAGAGCTGTAGCGCCCGGCTCATCGCTTCGGCAAAGGAGCCGGCGCCGGCGGCACATTTTTCGTTGCCGGCAAAGTCCGTCGCACGACCCGTGCCGTCGGTCTTGATGCCTCGGCCCTCCTCGGCACCCACATCGACGATGGTCCGCGCCGTCGGATAGAAAAAGCTCACCCCCTTGGCACCGGCCGACATCTCCGTGACGCTGTCCTTGGCAAACTTCACCATCTTGCGCCCCGCGCCCGTGGCGAATATGGAGGCCACCTGTTCGCGCCCGATGCCGCACGCACTGAGCGCGTCGCTAAATGCCTTGTCGGCCGCCACGTCGGCGTCCAGGTCACCCGGAAACATCAGGTGCTTGCCGCGGACGACGTACTGCAGCTGTGGCGCGCCGTCCACGTTCGCGTCTTCGAGCAGCACCACCTTGACGCTGCGCGAACCTACATCGATTCCTGCCGTGATCATTGCGTTCATCCTCCTGACTTGTCTTTTACGCGGCCATCTTGCGCAAACCGAGCTGCTCCATGAAGGCGTCGACCCGGGCCTGCGTGCGCACCTCGTCGAACTCGCGCTCATCGCCCATGTTGCCCTCGAAGGTCATCACCGGGATGCCCTCGCTGGCCAGGCCGCGACGGTTCTCCATGATGCCCAGTGACAGCCCTTCGCAACCGCGATTGAGGTGCAGCATCACTCCGTTGACCCCCCACTCCTTGACGATGCGTCGCATCATGTCGGTCTTCAGTCTCGGATCGTAGAAGTGCTGCCACTGCGGTTTGGACAAATTCCAGTCGGCATACAGGCGCAGGGCCGTGTCGCGGTCCTTGAACTCCACACCCGCCGCCCACGGCAGCGTGCGGCCGCCCCAGCTGCCGTCGGGCTTTTCTTCCCAGATGCCCTCGAGCCCGAAGGTGTAGAGCGACCCGATCGACACGGCGCCGTAGGTCTCGAGGTAGCGGAAGATCTTCAAGAACGCCCACGGCGGCTGGGTGTCGGACATCACGCGGCAGCGCTCGTTGGGCACGGCGGCGATGCCGCGTGCGACCCGATCCTTGACCTCTTCGTAGAGCTCGTCGTAGAAGTCCGCGCACCACTGCGAGGACTTGTGCAGCGTGGCGAGCACGTAGAGGGAGTACATCGTCTTTTCGTCGAGCGGCGCCGGGACCGCCTTGTTCAGCGCACAGATATCGGCCCAGCGGCTGGTCGAGCGCATCTCGTTTTTTATGGCGCGGATCAGCCGCTCATCGTCGCAGCGCCGGCCGGTGGCCTTTTCGATGAACGCGATGCCGTCGTGCAGCTGATTGGCCACGTACTCGACACGATCCTTGGTCAAATCGCGATACGGACCGACCCCCACGTCCAGATAAAACTGAGGCACCTGCTCGACCTTGGCCACGTGCTGGTACCACTTGGAGTGCGAGCAGCAAATTTGACTCTGGAAGATGAAATCGGGCTTGGGGAACTCGCCCCCGAAGGCATACTTGTTCAGGTGCATCCCGCCCCAGTAGATGCGCATGTACGAACAGAGGTCACGCGCAAATCCGTAGGACTCGGCCGCGTCCATGCACTCCTTGGCAAATTTGCGGTCGTGCGAGACCGTCGCCGCGTACGGTTCTCCGGTGAGCGAAAACACGTCGTCGCCAAAGGCCGTCGGGATGGCGTCAAGCGCCCATGCCGAACCGGACCAGCGCAGACCGCCCTTTTCTTTGGCGGCGGCGTAGTTGCGGTAGTAGTGTTCGCGCAGCTCCTTGGCCTTCGTCCAGAGCTTCAGTGGCTCGGTCGGATACCGGTTCGGTGCATTCATCCGTTGTCTCCAGCTTTCAGAACAGGTCATCTTCGCGCAGCGTCTCGAGGAAGGCCTCGATACGGATGCGGAAAGGGCCGATGGGATTGGTTATGTCGAACTCGAGAAACAAGGTGGGCACGCCGTTGGTCTCGAGGTGGCGTTTCAGATCCGGGTAGTCGCCCTCGTGCGGATCGCAGAACTTCTGCTGCAAAAAGATTGCCGCACTCGCGTTGTACTCCTTGGCCAGGCGCAGCACGTGGTCAAAGCGCGTGTGTTCCGGGTAGTCCTTCGTCGGGCAGGCGGGTCGATCGCAATAGCGATCGGCAATGGCCTGGACGGGGTTGCCGTTGCGCTTGGCTTCGTTCCAGAAATACCGCGTTCCCGAGCATTGATCATCGATGACGATGGTGGCGCCCACCGACTCGACCATGGCCATGAAGCCGCAATCGTCGTTTTCCGAGCCGATGGTCATCAGGCGCACGCCCTGCTCGCGGGCCATCTTGCGCGCGGGCAGCCGCTCGAGAACCTTTCGGAGTTCGGCGTTGTGCTCGTGCTTGTCGACGAACTGCGCGGTAAGCGCCGCGTATACCGCCTCCAGACCCGTCACGTGGGGATTGTCGGCCTTGCGAAACTCGTAGATCTGGCGCAAGAGCCGGCGGTTCTCGTTGACCACGTCGAGCGCGTCGTTGAGCACCGCATCCGTGAGCGGCTTGCCGGTGAGCTGGCCGAGGAATTCGCGAAACCGTCCGATCTCGGCGTAGTGCGCCTTCTTGGCGTGCGGGCTTTGCACGTCGTTGGGCATCGGGCAGTAGTAATCCCATTCGACGGTCGGCACGTGCATGCGCCAGGATCCGAAGGTCTGGCGGTACTGAATGCACGACTGGGTGAGCGTGACGCCCTGGGCGTAGTCAAAGCGGCCAAGCAGCCCCTGCGCCAGGGAGTCGCGGCAAAACGGACAGAACATGCCGAAGATATGCGGCTCGGAGACGTTTTGCGGTTCGTGCGCGCCCAGCACACGCACCGGCAGCATGCCCGCCGCGATGAGAAGCTCCTCCGGCGTATATGTGCACATGGTTGCAACAACCTGCCCGCCGGTGCGCTGCTTCCAGCTGCGCGCGTAATCGTGACGCTTCTCGTACCAGTTCTTAAACTGGTCAAACAGACCGTCATTCATCGAAAGTTGGCCTCCTCCTGGGTTTGGGCCGCTGCGGCTTGGATCTGCACCGGCTAATCTGCTCTATAGTGCAGCAAATGAAGTATGCTGCATCTTGCAACAGGGCAATTGAAAGCATCTTGACGGAGATCAAAGATTGGCGTGTGCGTAGCGCCCATCCGGTGAGCGCGACAAGAAGGCGCTGTGAGAAGCGCAAGAAGGGCGGCTGCCCCAAAGAAGCGAAGCCGCCATCCTCAACTGCACCGAGGAAAAGCCCCGAGGGGAAAAACGCCTCTGGCCCCATCGGAGCATTGGCCGCACGCGGGCTCGCGGAGTCCAAGAACTGCGAGCAAAGCCGATGCCCCGCGCCTTTTCATCGGGCACTTTTTTGCCCGGCGCCCCTTTTTCTGATCTTCGATATTTTATGCACTATATTGCATGCACGGCCTGGGATGACGCCGCGGGCGGGCTTTCATTGCAGGCCATGGTGAGCGCGATAGCGGTTCGCCTCCGCGAGCAGCCAGTCGCAGAACAAGTCAAAGCCCGCGCTCTGGGTGCGCTGCTCCGGGTAGATGAGGTAGTAGCTGCGCTCGCTCCGATACTCGTGCGCAACGGGAACAATAAGGCGGCCGCTGGCCAACTCCTCCTCGATCAGCATGGGCGGAATCAGGGCCACGCCCATCTCGTGCAGCGCCGCTTGCGCGAGCATCGAGAACAGTTCAAAGCGCGGGCCCGTCAGATCGCCGGCGACTTGCAGACCTTGCGAAGCGAACCAGTGACGCCAAGCATAGGGGCGGGTCGATTGCTGCAGCAGCGGCAGCGCCGAGAGCGCTTTGGCCGAGCGCACGCCCGCCGCGGGCACAAGGCGGGGACTGCAGACCGGCACCAGGTTCTCGCCCATCAGATAGCGCGACTGCGTGCCGGGCCAAGCCGCGTCGCCGCAATACAAGGCGGCGTCAAAGCACGTCTCATCGAACAGAAACGGGCGCGTGCGCGTCTCCAAATTCACCAGCAGCCCCGGCCGGCTGCGCTGAAAATGCGCTAGCCGCGGCAGCAGCCACTTCGTGGCGAAGGTCGGCACGACGGCCAACTCCAGCGTCGTGCCCACGCCCTGGTGCGCCATTACCGACAGCGTGTCGCGCTCGATTTCGTCGAGACGGGTGGCCATCTGACGGCTGTAGGAGACGCCCGCCGTGGTCAGCGCGACACCGCGCTTGGAGCGCCGAAACAGGCGCACGCCCAGAAAACTCTCCAGACCGGCGATCTGCCGGCAAACTGCGCTTTGCGTCTGCGAGAGCTCGGCCGCCGCCCGCGTGAAGCTCTGATAGCGCGCCGCCGCGGCAAAAGCAACGAGCGCGCCGGTGTTGGGAATCTTGCGTCGCATGCGCCTCCCCCTGCATCCAAGCCCAGCTTGCGAGTTGTGCGATTCTTGCACAAGTGCGTGCAAAAAGATCGTTTGCGGTCGCGCGCTTCGGGCACTAGCGTTGCGGCTGCGACCGAGGCAATGTGCTTGGCAACGCAAGCAGGGGGGTTACAACGATGACTTCGAGCAAGACGACTTTCAATTGGGAAGACGCGCTCGCCTTGGACGAGCAGTTGCGCGAGGACGAGCGCATGGTTCGCGACGCGGCGCGCCAGTATGCGCAAGAACGCCTCGCGCCGCGCATCTTGCAGGCGTTTCGCGAAGAGCGCACGGATCGCACGATCTTCACCGAAATGGGTGCGCTCGGGCTGCTCGGCGCCACGATTCCCGAGCAGTACGGCGGCGCGGGGCTCAATTACGTGTGCTACGGGCTCATCGCGCGCGAAATCGAACGCGTCGACTCCTCGTATCGCTCCATGATGAGCGTGCAGTCCTCGCTCGTGATGGTGCCGATCCATGCCTTTGGCTCCGAGGAACAAAAGCGCAAGTACCTCCCAAGGCTGGCCAGCGGCGAGCTGGTGGGCTGCTTCGGGCTCACCGAGCCCAATCACGGCTCGGACCCGGGCTCGATGGTCACGCGCGCGCGCGCCACCAAAGGCGGGTACCTGCTCACGGGCTCGAAGATGTGGATCACCAACTCGCCCATCGCCGACTTGTTCGTCGTCTGGGCCAAAACCGATGACGGCCAGATTCGTGGCTTTCTCCTCGAGAAAGGCGCCAAGGGGTTGAGCGCGCCGCCGATTCACGGCAAGGTCGGACTGCGCGCCTCGATCACCGGCGAGGTCGTGCTCGAGGAGGTGTTCGTGCCCGAGCAGCAGGTGCTGCCCGGCGTGACCGGCCTAAAGGGCCCGTTCACGTGCCTCAATTCCGCGCGCTACGGCATCTGCTGGGGCGCGCTGGGCGCAGCCGAAGCGTGCTACCAAACGGCGCGCCAGTACGTCCTGGACCGCAAGCAGTTCGGGCGCCCTCTGGCGGCCAACCAGCTCATTCAAAAAAAGCTCTCGGACATGCTCACCGACATCTCGCTGGGTCTGCAGGGGTGCTTGCGCCTGGGGCGCTTGAAAGACGAGGGCAAGGCGCCCATCGAACTCACATCCATGATGAAGCGCAACTCCTGCGGCAAGGCCCTTGAGGTGGCGCGCGCCGCTCGCGACATGCTCGGCGGCAACGGCATCAGCGACGAATTCTGCGTGATCCGCCACATGGTCAACCTCGAGGTGGTCAACACCTACGAAGGCACGCACGACATCCACGCGCTCATTCTGGGGCGCGGGATCACCGGGATCGCGGCATTTTCCAACTGACGCGGGCGCGCCGGCCGCGCGCCGGATCCGCGCAGCGCGAATTGCTCAGAGGCGCTCGAGCAGCAGCGCGATGCCCTGACCGACCCCGATGCACATGGCGCACAGCGCGTAGCGACCGCCGCCTCGGTGCAGCTCATTGACCGCAGTCGTTGCAAGCCGCGCGCCGCTTGCCCCCAGCGGGTGCCCCAGCGCAATGGCGCCGCCGTTGGGGTTGAGCCGCGGGTCATCGTCTGCGAGCCCCAACTCGCGCACCACCGCCAAGGCCTGCGCGGCGAAAGCTTCGTTGAGCTCGATGACGTCGATTTGGTCCAGGCGCATGCCGGTGAGCTCGAGCAGCTTGCGCGTCGCCGGCACGGGCCCCATCCCCATGATGCGCGGGGCAACGCCTGCGGTGGCCATACCGAGCACGCGCGCGCGCGCGGTGAGCCCATAGCGCGCGGCCGCGGTCTCACCGGCCAAGAGCAGCGCGCACGCCCCGTCGTTTACGCCCGAAGCATTGCCCGCGGTGACCGTGCCATCGGCCCGCACTACGGGTTTGAGCTTGGCCAGGGCATCGAGCGATGTTTCGCGCGGGTGCTCGTCCTTGCGCACGACGACGGCCTCGGCCTTGCGCTGCGCCAACGTCACCGGCGTGATTTCGGTGTCGAAGAACCCGCTTTGTTGCGCCCGAAGCGCATTGAGCTGCGAGCGCAGTGCAAAGCGGTCCTGGGCGGCTCGGTCGATGCCAAACTCCTGCGCGACGTTTTCGGCGGTCTCGGGCATCGAATCGACGCCGTAGCGCTGCTGCATCAGGGCATTGACAAAGCGCCAGCCGATCGTCGTGTCGTAGACCGCGTTTGTGCGGGAGTACGCTGTCTCGGCCTTGGGCATCACGAAGGGCGCGCGGCTCATGCTCTCCACGCCCCCCGCGATCATCAGCTGGGCCTCGCCGCAACGAATCGCGCGCGCCGCGCTACCCACGGCATCTAAACCCGAGCCGCACAGCCGGTTGATCGTGGCCCCCGAGACCTGCTGCGGAATTCCCGCCAGCAGCGCGGACATGCGCGCGACGTTGCGGTTGTCCTCCCCGGCTTGATTGGCGCATCCCATGAGCACGTCCGTCACGGCGCCCCAATCGACCTTGGGGTTGCGCGCGAGCAGCGCCTTGAGAGGAATGGCGGCCAGATCATCGGCGCGCACGCCCGAGAGCGCCCCGGCATACCGACCAAAGGGTGTGCGAACGGCATCACATATGAAGGCTTGTGTCATGGTGTGTCGCTTTGCGAAAGATCGAACAGGCTCGTGGCTTCCAGGTCGAGGACTTCCTGGCCTGCGGCGTTGAAAAGTCGCCAGCGCCAGCGCAGGATCCCCAGCGTGGGCTGGCTGCGGGCGCGCCGCGTTTCGATCACGGTAGCACGCAGCCAGAGCTCATCGCCGGGGCGCACGGGCTGGGGCCACTTGACGTAGGCCACACCCGGCGAGGCGAATGATTCCGAACCGGCCAGCGCCGAATCCGTGATCAGGCGCATCGCAATGGCGCAGGTGTGCCAGCCGCTGGCGATCAGGCCGGCGAAGCGCCCGCGCGCCGCGGCCTGCGGATCGGTATGAAACCACTGCCGGTCATAGTCGCGTGCAAAGGCGAGGATCTCGGCCTCCGTAACGACGTAGGGCCCGGCTTGGAGAACCTCGTTGGCCCGGAATTCGGAAAACTTCATGCGTGCGGTGCGATCACACGGCACTCGCACCGTGAGGCTGCCTTGATCTTGCGCGCGGGGGCCTTCTCCCATTGCCCACCGCGCAAGCGCAAAGCGGTGCCGGTGCCCGACGCGCGCGCCATCGGGGTATTTGCGGCCGCCATGCTCAACGCAAGATCCAGTTCGCCGGCCGCTTGGCCAGGAAGGCGGCGAAGCCTTCGCGCGCCTCCGAAGTGCCGCGCACCCGGCTGATGGTCTGCGCGGTGAGTTCGCGCACCTCGGCGCCCACCGGACCCACCGCGAGTTGACCGAGCAGCTGCTTGATTTCACGCTGCGCGCCCGGACCGCCGGCCAGCAGTTCGGCCACACACGCGTCGACCGCCGTGTCGATCTCGGCCAGCGGCACGACCCGATGCACAAGCCCGATCGTCTGCGCCTCGGCCGCGTCGATACGCGCGGCCGTCAATGCGAGTCGCCGCGCGTGCCGGCGCCCGACGGCGTTGACAAGATACGGGCCGATGACGGCGGGCAAGATCCCGAACTTCGCCTCGCTGATGCTAAAGCTCGCTTCCTGGGCACCGATGGCTACGTCGCAGACGCACGCCAGTCCGACGCCCCCGCCCAACGCCGCGCCGTGCACCCGCGCGATGGTGGGTTTCGGGCAGCTGTCGATGCGGTGGAGCATCGCCGCGAAGCGGCGTGCGTCCTCGAGGTTCCAGTCCGTCGGTGCGACGCTTGCGCGCTGCATCCACTGCAAGTCCGCCCCGGCGCTGAAATGGCGCCCGGCGCCCGCCAGCACGATCACCCGCACCGCATCGTCCTCGCAAAGCTGCGCGAAGGCCCCATCGAGCTCCGCGATCATGGCCTCGTCGAAGGCGTTGAACACCTCGGGACGTGACATCGTCACCTGCACCACACCCGGCGCGCGCTCCGAGAGCGCGAGGCGTTGAAAATCGGCCATCAGTAGGTCTCCAGGTGCAGACGGTTTTCCTTTTTGAGCGCGGCGCCCACCGTCTCCCACGAGAGCCCGGCGTGTCGCGCGATGTCCTGCAGGGCCAGAACCACGCCCTCCTCCATGGCCTTGAGGCCGCAGACGTAAAAGTACGTATCGGGATCGAGCAACATCGGGGCGAGGTCCGCAGCCCGCTCGCGCATCGCATCCTGGACGTAGCGCTTGGGCTGTCCGGGTGTGCGTGAAAACGCGAAGTTGATATCGATGAAGTCCTTGGGCAGCGTCTGCAGCGGGCCAAAGTACGGCAGGTCCTGCTGCGTTCGGGCCCCGAAAAACAGCAGCAGCTTGCCGCCCTCGAACTTGCCCGATTTGCGCAGCCGCCGCCGCCATTCGGTCATCGCCCGCATCGGTGCGCTGCCGGTGCCGGTGCAGATCATGACGATGTTCGATCGCGGGTGGTTGGGCATGAGAAAGCTCGCGCCAAACGGCCCCGTCACCTGCACGCTGTCGCCTAGGCGCAGATCGCACAGGTAGTTGCTGGCCACACCGTGCACGGGTCGACCCTGATGATCCTCGAGCACGCGCTTGACCGTGAGCGACAAGTTGTTATAGCCGGGCCGCTCCCCGTTGCGGGCGCTGGCAACCGAATATTGCCGCGGGTGGTGCGGCCGGCCACTGGCGTCCGTCCCCGGGGGAACGACGCCGATCGATTGGCCTTCGAGGACCGGGAACGGCATCGTGCCGAAGTCAAGCACGATGTGGTGCGTGTCGTACTGCCGCCCGACTTCGGTCACGCGCACATTGCCAACGACCGTTGCGCTCACCCACGGTTGCGCGGCCTTAGGTCCGTAGAGATTCGTGTAGGGGTGCGCGGCCGACCACGGCGGAAGTGTGGCGCGGTAGCGCGCGCTGTCAAACTGCGGCTGCTCGGCGCCCACAACGACGGAGGTCGGCTCCACTGCGTCGGCCCGCGGCCGGGCCTCGGCGGCAGCGTCGTTTGCGGCAAGCTCCTCGGAGGCCACGCCCAGCGCCGCGAGCTCCTCGGCCGTGAGTTCGGCCGGCAAGGCATCCCAGCCAAGCTGCTCGGCAAGCCCGTAGGGGTGCGCCGCTGGCACCATGCGCCAGTTGTCGATCGCTCCGGTGGGGCACGGCGAGATGCAAGCATTGCAGGGTTTGCATTTTTCCGCGGATACCACATAGTTGCGCTCGTCGTGCGTGATCGCACCCACCGGGCAGGCTGCCTCGCAGGTGTTGCACCGGATGCAGATCTCGGGGTCGATGAGGTGCTGGCGCAGCAGCGCCGCCTCGCGCGGCGCGTTCATCGCCCGCCTCGCGATTGCGACCGAAGGGCGAAGCCCATCGGTGTGGCGTCGGGCGGCTGCCCCTCGATGCGACCGTGCACGTGGGCCTCAGTTGAATCGGACGTACGCAAAATCCGCCGGCTGGCGGTTAATTCCCATCACGGGCGGCGCGATCCAGTTGGCGTATTTGCCGGGCTCGACGACGCGACCCATCAGGCTGGTGACGAAAGCGCGGTCGGCCGGCGAGGGCAGCCACTGGTCTACCTGGGCACGCCACTCGTCTTCGGTGAGCACGCGCCCCTCGGGCGAGACCTTGGCGCCGGCCAACGAACCGATGTTGCGGTGAAAAGCCTTGTGCGGGACCTTGAGGCGGAAGGGTATGCCGGCCTTCTCGATGACCTTGTTCCAGCGCTCGACGCCCGCGACCGAGTCCTTGATGAAGTCATCGCGCAGCACTTCGTTCAAGGCGTTGAGCATCGGGACCTCCTTTTCGACGAGCTGCCCGCCGTGCAACTGCAGAACCTTGTACGTGCTGGCCTTGAGCACGTGATCGTCGGCGCGCTTGCCTTCTTCGAATCGACCTTTGAGGCCCGTTGCAAAAAACGTCGCGGCGTTGCTCGACTCATCGGCGCCGAATAAGTCGATCGTGACGCTGAAGTGAAAGTTCAGATACCGCTGGACGGTTGGCAGATCGACAACCCCGGCGGCGCGCAGTGCGGCCGGATCGTCGGTCTTGAGCGCATTCATGACTTGGCAAGTGCGCTGGATCACGCGCGAGACGCCGCTTTCGCCCACGAACATGTGGTGCGCCTCCTCGGTGAGCATGAAGCGCGTCGTGCGCGCCAGCGGGTCAAAGGCGCTTTCGGCCAGCGCGCACAGCTGGAACTTGCCGTCGCGGTCGGTGAAGTACGTGAACATGAAAAACGACAGCCAATCGGGCGTGGGTTCGTTGAAGGCCTGAAGAATGCGCGGATTGTCCTGCTGGCCGCTGCGCCGCTGCAGCAGCGCCTCGCCTTCCTCGCGGCCGTCGCGGCCGAAATACTTGTGCAAGAGATAGACCATCGCCCAGAGGTGGCGGCCCTCTTCCACATTGACCTGGAACAGATTGCGCAGGTCATAGAGGCTCGGGCAGGTCAGTCCGAGGTGGCGCTGCTGCTCGACGGAGGCCGGCTCCGTGTCGCCCTGGGTCACGATGATCCGGCGCAAATTGGCGCGGTACTCACCGGGCACGTCCTGCCAGGCATCCTCGCCCTTGTGATCCCCAAAATGAATCTTGCGGTCCTTCTCGGCCGGATTCAGAAAGATGCCCCAGCGGTAGTCGGGCATTTTCACGTAACCGAACTGCGCCCAGCCCTGCGGATCCACGCTCACAGCCGTACGCAGGTAGACATCGAAATTTTGCGAACCCTCCGGGCCCATGTCGCCCCACCACTCCAGGTAGTTGGGCTGCCACTGCTCGAGCGCGCGTTGCAGCGCGCGGTCTTCGCTCAGGTTGACGTTGTTGGGGATTTTCTCGCTGTAGTCGATGTTCGACATCGGGGTCTCCGTAATTTGAGTCTGCCGCGCGTGCGGGCACCTTGCCCGCCCCGCATGAAAAGAAAAAAATGGGCCTCTAGACGCGGCTCCAGTCAAAAGCCGCCTTCTCGCCCTTGCCGTAGACCTTCAGGGCACCTTTGTCGCCGACGGCGTTGGGCCGCTGAAAGATCCAGTTCTGCCAGGCCGTCAGGCGCCCGAAGATGCGCGTGAGCATCGTCTCCTTGCCGTTAAAGCGCAGGTTGGCCTCCATGCCCGTGAGTGCGTCCGGCGACATAGCCACGCGCTCCTCGGTCGCGATGCGCACCTCATCGGCCCAATCAATATCGTCGGGCGCCGAAGTCACCAGTCCCACGGCAAAGGCCGCGCGCGCATCGAGCATCTGGCCGGCCTTGGAACGCACCGCTTCGAGCGCGTCGGCTTCCTCGTAGAAGCGCCGGCCCAGGCGGCTCTGACCGGTGGCCATCGGATACAGGCCAAAATTCGTCTGGTCCACGCTGATCGTGGGCGCGCTGCCGTCACCGGGCGGCAGCGCCAGGTGGTAGATGCGGTCGCAGGCCAGGGCGAGCTCCAAAAAGGTGCCCGCGAAGCACGAACCCG
>DASPPB010000005.1:0-5026 GCA_035625725.1 Burkholderiaceae bacterium | reverse complement strand
CGTCTGCTGAGTAGCATCGAAGTGCCTGTACCGCATCCTTTGAGCTGCCGCTTCCCGCAAAAACCTGCACGTCTGCCACGAGTCGGCAGTCCCGAAATTTGACCGCTTTCGGTTCCTGGCGCGAGCGGCCGCTCCTGGCCGAACTGAGCCATCAACCATAGTCCGCTATACCGTCGTTAATATGACGGGTAGGCCCAACGTTGCGGACACGATGGCGCACTGCACAATCCCTACATAGGTCTGACCTGACGCGAGAATGTCCGCAAAATCAAATAGCGGCAACGACAGCTAATACCGTCAAGAGCGGCATTCATGGCCATCGTTAACATTCTCAAGGCGAAGTCGTCTTTATCACGGCTCGTCGAAGCGGTGGAAAGCGGCAACGAACGCGAGATCATCATTGCGCGCAACGGCAAGGCGGCTGCCAAGCTCGTAGCAGTCCATGCGAACCCTCCTGGCAAACGCCTTGGCGTCGCTAAGGGCAAGTTTCGTGTCCCCGCTTCGATCGATCGATCGAACGCGCGCATCGCGCAGCGGTTCCTCAGGTCCAGTCGATGAACCTGCTGCTTGACACGCACATTGCTCTATTTGCAATCGCCGATGACCGGCGCCTGCCAAGGGAGGCAGCCGGGCGGATCGCGGACGAAGCAAACTCCATTTGCGTGAGCGCCGTATCCGTGTGGGAAATCGCCATCAAACACACGCTGGCGAATAGGAGCATGCCAATTTCCGGTCGGCAGGCACTAGGCTACTTCCGGCAAGCCGGCTACCGAATGCTCGACATGCGGCCGGAGCACGCAGCGGCGATCGAAGACCTGCTCGCGGTTCATGCCGACCCATTTGACAAGATGCTCGTTGCGCAAGCTCAGGTCGAGCCGCTCAATCTCCTCACCAGCGACACCCTGCTGGTCAAGTACGGCAAAAACGTCCTTGCCGTGTGACGCAGGCCTCGAAGGGCTTGGTCTCGCGAGCGCGTCTCCAGCATCGCTTCGGTCGTTTGCGCGCCTGCGCGCGCCTAACGCGCCTCCGACCGGATGGAGTCGCTGCTCTCAATCGACTGCTCCACCGCGTGCCGGACTGCGTGTTCGAGCTCGACGGCCGCAACCGGGACCAAGACGAGCTTGCCGCTCGGTGCACTAACGAGCCGCTCGCCGACATAAACGTCCGCACTCCATGCGACGTCCGTTCCCCACTCCGTGCATTCGGCGCGGTAGGAACAGGTCAAGCCATCGCGTTTTCTC
This sequence comes from Burkholderiaceae bacterium, assembly GCA_035625725.1. Lineage (GTDB taxonomy): Bacteria > Pseudomonadota > Gammaproteobacteria > Burkholderiales > Burkholderiaceae_F > GJ-E10. The sequence continues at coordinate 3,785 of DASPPB010000005.1, read as the reverse complement.
GTATAGGTCCCTTGCAGATTCATCCCTGACTCCAGCGCTCGCAGTGCGCCCGCACGTCGCCCGTCAGAGCATCACTCCGGGCGGCAAAAGCACGGCGGGCGCGGGCGGGACGCGCTCCACATCGTCAAATTCTCCCAGCCTCTAGCGCTCCCGCACTCGCATCTGCAAGCCCACCGGTGACATCGTGAATGCCAGCTTTTCTCTCGCCTCCGCACCGTCGGGCGTCGTCACCGCCTCGATGTCAAAGCAGGCAAGCAACATTGCAATCACCATCTTGATTTCTGCCAGCGCAAGGTAGCGCCCGGGACACATGCGAGGGCCCGCCCCGAAGGGCATCGCGATGCGTTTGGCGGATGAGAAGCTCGCCGTCGATGCACCGTCGGCCAGCCATCGCTCGGGGCGAAACGCCTGCGGTTCCGGGAAATTTCTCTCATCCACCGCCGCAGGACGCATCAGGCAAAGCACGAGTGCCCCTTTGGGCAGTGCCACGTTGCCGACCACCGTGTCGCGCGCCGCTTGCAAAACGAGAAAGGGACCAACGGGCTTTAAGCGCATCGCCTCGTGCGCGCAAGCTTCCACGTAGGCGAGTTCTGCCAGCTGGGTTTGCAGCTGCACCGGTTTTGGATCGACACAAACCGCGCGAACTTCATCGATTGCGCGTCGATGCGCATCCGGGTTCTTGCTGAGCAACCAGATCAACCACGCAAGCGTATTGGCCGTCGTGTCCTCGCCCGCAAGCAGCATCGTGAGGACGTTGCCCGAGACGTCCTCGTCGCTCAATGCGCTCCCCGCGCGATCCCTTTCAGCGACCATCGCCTCGATCAGATTGGTCGGATGCTCGCGTCGCAGCGGATGCTGCGCCAGGGTCTTGCGGGTTTCCGAAATGAAGTTGGCCACTGCGCGGCGCAGTTCCACAATGTGTCCTTCCACGGCGCGATCGCGGGCAAGCTTGAAAAAGTGCCAGTACGGAAAGGTCGCAACGAGGCGGCGGAAGACGGCCGGCAGGACTTTGTCCAGATGCGTCTGGATGATCTCCCCGTGCGATTCGAGCGTGTTGATGTCGGTGCCAAAGGCCAAGCCCGCCGTCACGTCCACCGTGTACCGCATGAGGTCCGATTGCAGGTCGATCGCCTCCTTGCTCCTTGCGGCGAGGCGCCAGCGCTGCGCAAGGCGTTCCGTTACCTTCACGAGTGCCGGAAAAAACGCCTTGACGTGGGTCGGATCCAGGCCGTTCAAGACCATCGAGCGCTGGCGCTTCCAGTCCTCGCCGTTGGAGGAGAACAAACCTCCGAAGCCGTATTGACGTGCCGTCTCCTCCAGCCGGGCCGAGCGCCAAAACCCGTCGGGACGATCGCGCAGTATGGCCGACACCGTCTCGGGGTTGGCAAACACGACGAGCTCGCGCATGGCGATACGAAAGCGATAGATTTCGCCAAACTCCCGGCTCCACTGCTCGAGCTGCAGGTGCATGCGGCTGCGGTCGATCTGCAGCGCATTGCCGATCACGGGTAGCCCCCTCGGCCCGGGCAGATCCGACACGCGGCGGGCGGATCCGTCGACTGCAAGGTGCGTCTGGGCCGTCATGCGATCGACCTGTACCGTTCGGACATCACCACGGTTGGGGTAAGGCAAGCACGAGGCAATCCCGGACGGCCGCCGGTTCCGAGGAACCGTCCTTGCGTTGGCGCACGTCCGTATCCCCCACGCAGCAACGCAAGGAGCAGATGAGCAAAGGCGACAGGCCCGTTCCGTTGGGTCTCCTGGCATGGTGTCTCGGCACTCGGCCCGCAGGCAGCGCTCATGCCTTGCTTCCTCCAATGACGCCGATGGCCCATTCGAGGACAGCGACCAGGCGCGGAGGCAGAAGTCTTCGCGCCTCCGCTTCCGTCGCCCAGCGGTATTCGTCGTGCTCCGGCTTGCCCAGTTCCTCGCTCACGGGCAGCGTCAAGGGCTGCTGCTCGACCCGTGCGATGAAAAACGTCGCGACCTTGCCGCCGGCATACGGTTCGGTGTCCTTGGACAGGTTTCCGTACGGCAATGCGAAGTCGGCAATTCCCGTCTCTTCGCGCAACTCCCGCTCGGCGGCCATCAACGGGGATTCGTCCTCCTCGATCGCCCCTTTGGGGAAGTCCCAGTTTCGGAAGGCTCGAAGAATCAGATAGCGTCGCTTGCCCTCGCGGTCGACCGCGAACGCAACCATTCCGTAGGAGCGCTTCTTGATGAGGGCCATGGGAGCGCCCCATGCTACAACCAAAGCCGGGCAAATATTCCGCGCTGCCTTACAAATTTGCGAATACGCGGGACGAGCGCCACGTGGACGCGAAGCGCTGCGTCCACAAAGGACGTGAAACGTTATTCCGAAAAGGTTATTGGCCGGCGCCCTGCCCGAAGACCTGCACGTGCCTGTGCCCCGTTGAAGGGCGCGCAAGGGCAGATGCTTGCTGGCGGCCGATCACACGGATCTGCGCGGTCGCGCACAGATAGGAGACCGACCAGCCGGAATCAGGGGGGCGTCGCCGCAGAGGGGCGCCCAAGCGCTCGCGCCCCGGCTGCGTTTTTCCTCAGCCGTCCGGCCCAACCGATCGGTCGGCCGGGACGGCGGGCTTCAGCTTTTAGTGCCTGTATTCGTGGTCGTGGTCGCGGTCGTGCTCACGATCCCAGTGTTCTTCGTGCTCAACACGTCCCTGCGGGGCGCGTGCAAGGACGTGCTCCCTGTACCAGTTGTGATCGACGAAATACACCGGGTGACCGCAGGCATGATACTCGTGGCAGTACCTTTCCCAATGGCGTTGATGCTCGGGCGGCACCCACATGTAGATGGGCGCCGGCGCTGCGACGGCCGGCGGCGGCGGCGCAACCAAAACGGGCTGCGGGGCAACGACCACGGGCTGCGGATACTGGCCCACGTCGATGCGGCCAGCGATACCCGGTTGGCTGAACTGGATGGAGACACCCACATCGGCCGCCTGGGCCGTCAACGAAACGAGCGCGCTGACAGCGGCCGCGAAAACGATTCGGTTCATTTCCTAATTCCTTTCCATGAAAGCCAAAGTGGATTATCGAACCGGCAATCGACCGCAGGATCGCGCAATCCGAATTCTTACGGATTAGCGCGCAACCCACGATTGCCGCAGGCGATGCAGTTGCCAGTAGCGCAGTGCTTAGTTCGCCGCAAGAATTGCCCCAAAGACAGAGAGCGACTGCCTAGCGCGCCGATCCGGCAACCGGCCGATCCGACACCACTACGATGATCGCAGCCTCCCGAAATTCGTATGAGAGCGGAAAGGGCGCATTTTTCACGGCTTATTCGAATATGCGCGGCGCGAACGGGACACCTCGGCCCGTAACAGACGCAAATTTGCCGGGCGCGGCAAGAAGTTGGTGCCTTCGACCCCTTCCGATTGCCGGCCCAGTGCCTAAAAATGGGCCAACTTGTGCTTTGGTCTTCGGTGCAACATCATTTCATCCATGCGAACCACACTCGACATTGACGATGATGTACTCCAGGCCGCAGAAGCGCGCGCGCGCCGCGAGAAGAAGACCACGGGCGAGGTGATTTCGGAGCTCGCACGCAGTGCTTTGACAATGCCACAGCCGCCGCTGGTGGCGCGCGCTGTGAAGACGCTCTACGGATTTCGTCCTTTTCCGAAACGCGCCGGCATCGTTACCAACGAGATGATCGACAAGCTGCGCGAAGACGACGCGGACTGATGTGCACTTGCTTGGACGTCAAGATTCCGACCGCGTTGCTCGACGCCCATCGCGCGCTGCACACTCGTGCCATC
>DASPPB010000004.1:0-58755 GCA_035625725.1 Burkholderiaceae bacterium | reverse complement strand
AATGGATCAGCGGCCCGCGCGATGCCTGCGATCGCGATCAGGCCAAGCAACGAAGCGGTGCCAACTTGCCTAAGGCTCATCATCGAACTCCCAGTTGCGGGCGGTTCATGCTAGCCGCCGCGCAGGCTGTGGCCCGAGGTTATTGTTTCTGCGCTCAACTGCCGGGTCATTGCCTTGTTCCCCCGGTTTTCGTTGGGCTGCGCCACCGATTTCGACGCCTCTCGTGGAGAAACACAATTTACAGACGGCTACCGCTGCTACCCCCGACACACGCACCGCTTCGAGTTTCAGGTCGATCCGTTCGTGCGATACCTGCATCCGCGCAGCCGTGGACGATGCGAGTCATGCGGCAGTGCCGCGACAGCCGTGGGCGCCCTGCGGCGGCGTCTTACACTCGCATCCGTCCCGCTAATGGTGCGTGCGTGCGCGTAAGCAGCCGGCGGGCGCCGGCACGAGACGATTTTTGTTTTGCGCAGCCAAGCAGCCCACGATCGCGCAGCGGGTATTGCGGCGCGCTTGCGGGCACTGGCGCTTGCATTGCGAGGCGCGTGCACACCTGCTCTCAGGCACCGCAGCGAGCGAAGAGTCCCGCGTTACTTTCCGCTCGTTGCGAAGAGGCGGATTGCAGGTTGCGGCAACGGATCCATCACGCAGACCTGGCAACTGTTTCAAGGCTTTCGATCATTGCCGCCGTCAAAACCACGGTGTCGTCGCGCTACTGCCCGCACTGTTGCATGGATCGCAACGAGGCCCGTCGTTTCGCGATCCGTTCATCGGCTCAACCCGTGCTTTTATCGGCATGCGCGCTCATGCTGCGATTGCGCGAGAGCCGCAAAAAATTCGCTATATCAACGCGTTGCTCAACCTTGCCCACGACGTTGTGGTTTTTTTCACCACGCTATTCCGTGGAAGTACCGCGGTGCTACGCTGGCAATCAGAGGAAGGGAGTACCAGTCGACGCGTTTTCCGCGATGAAGACGGAGCGCGATGGCCTGGCAAGAGGCTATGTCCGAACAGTGCGCAATTTGCGGATGTCGCGTTCATCGCGTGGCCAGCAGCTATGCTCCGACCGGCGTTGACGTTCGCAGTCACGCGTTTCAGCACTACTTCGTCGCGGAGCGTTTTTTTGGGCGCTCAAAGACGCGACGTGGGGTGCTGGTCGATGGGATTTTCCCTTTTTGTCCCTGGATGCAGGAGGGACAATCGGTAATCCTCTGCTACGAATGCCACAAGGAGCTTCTTGGCAACCCTGTGCTTCTGCCCGGGGAAGTGGCGCGGTTTGCGGACTTGGTCAAGCGCCGCGGCCTGCGCGAGGAAGTGAAAACCCAGAGTCGGGCACCCATCGCGGGCCGGGTTGAACTGCTCCACGAGGTCATTGCCCTGGGATTGAACGCGGCCCTCGAGCGCGAGGCGTGGCGTGCGCGCAAGCGGTCCTTGGGCGAGTACGCCCCCTTGATTGCCGGCTTCGGGGTGATGTTCATACTGCTGGCTTTCAATGCCTGGATCGATGGCTATTCCTCCTCAGAGAACATATCGGCGCAGGGGTGGATTTTCTTCCTGGCCGGTCTCCTCGGGTGCGCTGCGGCTCCGGGTCGGCCGTTTCGAGTTGCCTTTTTCGGGACGGCGGGGGTTTTGGCGGGAACGGTCGCCGGCATCGTGGTGCACGTAATTGTGAGCAATGCAATGGGTTGGGATCCCCACCACGGTTTTTCGCCCCTGACAATCGCCAGTCACGCCAGCATGGCGGCGCCGGGTCTGCTGCTCTCGGCGCTCATCTGGAAGGCGGGATCGGCTTCGTTTTTCTGGGACATGGGTCACCTGCGGGGCTTTGCCGAAGGCAGAATTCAAGCGCAACGGCGCAAACTCATGGATGGTCTGCCGGAGGATGTCGCGACGATGAAAAGTCGCCGCGCCGCAATCGAAGGCAGCGCGGAGGAGGAGGTTCTCCTCATTTGCTGCAACGCGCTCTACAAGTTGGCCGAGACGGTGCTCACCCAGTACGACAGCGTTGTGGCCGAGCTGCTGGTGCCCAATACCTTCGCCGTGAAGCGATTGATCGACGGCGTCCCGGGTCAGTTGCAACCCTTATTCGACGAGTGTCTCGTGCATGCGCGGCGCGAAGCCAACCTCGGCGGGCAGCCCGAGACGACCGCAAAGTGCGTGGGCATCCTGCAGGCGCGGTTCAACGCAATTTGTGAGGATGTCGCTCTGACGCTCAATGCCAGCCTCGCCGAGCGCCGTCGAAGTCTGATGCGCGAGCTAACGGGTCTGGCCCATCGCTTCTCGGTGCGTATCCCGAAGCTGGTCTGGGGCGCTCATCGCTGAGCGCGCCGCGGCGCGGACGATTTGCAGCTTTTATGGTCCGGACTTGGACCGCCGATCAGTTCATGTAGGCCTTGGCCTCTTCGCCCGGATTGGGCAGGCCCGCAATACGCCACAGGCTCCTGCAGCTGCTAAAAAGGCGATGCGCATTTTTCGGATCCAGGCCCGCGGCGCGACAAACTAGGCGCATGACGGGCAATGCGCCGATCGCAAAATAGCGATCGCGCACGTAGTCGATGACTTCCCAGTGCTTGGCGGTAAGTTCGCTCACACCTGCCTCGCGCGCCAGTTCCTGCGCGAGGGCCGGGCTCCAGTTTTCCGTCTGCAGCAAAAAACCGTCCTCGTCAAACCCGATGGGCGCTGTTGGCGCGCGGGCGCGCGTGGGACTGCTCGTCTGGGGGATCATGAAAAATACCTCCTCGTCGTTTCAGGCCGCGGGGCAAAGAATACGATTCCGCGCTTCGCGCGAAAAATGGTCGTTGGCAATTGCGAAAGCACCGAAAGTCATGAGCGCCTGCGCGGCCCCCGGCGGACCGAGGGCGGCCGATAGCCTGGGCGCTATTCCTGGACCCAGGGCAGACCCCGAAAACGCCAGCCTTCGAACGAGCCCCGGTGCGAATCGTCGTCCAGATCGCCCTCAAAGCCCTCCAGAACGTTGTAGAGCTGCGTAAAGCCCGCCTTTGCCGCTTCGTCGGCCGCGAGCGCCGAACGCTTGCCGCTGCGACAAAGAAGCAATATGAGGTCCGTTTTTTCAACCTTGGTTTCCAGGTCCCGGACGAAATTCGGATTGGGCCGCAAGGCCACGCCGCTCGCCCACTCCACGTGAATGCTCTTGGGAACAAAGCCGACGAACTTGCGCTCTTCGGCGGTGCGGACGTCCACCAAAACGGCCTTGCCCTGTTGCACGAGCCGCCAGGCATGCTCGGGCGTGACCGCCCCTGGCGAAGCGGCCGGTGCCGGCTCCTCGATGTCAGGCTGGGTCAATGAGGACAAAGACGGATCGAACACGAGATCTCCTGGCACTGCAAGATGACGAGTGGAAATCATACGGACGCCCGCGGGCGTCCTTCCAATGGTGAGACGTCATTTGGATATGCCTGGCGGATATACCCTGCCGCTCCGGGTGCCCGGGCGACGCAATGAACAGCACCTGCGCGCGATTAAGGGCACGCCGGCGCGAACCGGCCCCCACACGCAGCGCCTGGCACGTGCGCGTTTCGCTTGAAGCGGCGTTTCGAGTAGCGCTATTGCAGGACCGGATGTGCTCCTAGATCCGGCTGGGATGCAAGCCCGAGGGGGTTGCGGGTGTTGGGATCAGCGCAAGGGGAGGATAGGCGCAGTGGCGCAGCTCATGGCACTGTCTGTCGACTTCGACGAGTGCTCTGGAGCAGGGGATGCCAGGCAGCTGCATACGCATTGATCTCGCCGGGTTGCTGCAGCCGTTTGACCAGTGGTGCGAGCGGCACGGCAAGACGCGATCGGCTGCGCTGCGGGAGCTGGTTGCCGCAACCGTGGGCGAACCTGGCGATTGCAAGCGTGCACAGGCAACGCCCAGGCGCGCATCGGCGACGCAGGAGGCGCCTCGCGTTACGGTGCAGCTCCTCGGAGCGCAGGCGACTGCCTTGCGGGGGCAGGCTGCGCAGGCGGGCATGCGCACCTCGGCCTATGTGGCGGCCGCCCTTGCCGCGGTCCAAGAAGGCCGCGCCGCAATCGCGGGCAAAGAAGCGATCGAGGCGCTCGCCCAGTCGAACTACCAGCTCGCGTGGGTGGGCCGCAACATGCGGGAGCTTGCGCGCAAGCTCGATCCCGCGCTGCAACCCGCGCAAGAGCCCGATGGCACCACTTTGGCCGCAGTGCTCGCGCAACTCACGACACACCTTGCACGCGCCGCTGGCGTGCTGTCTCATATCGAACAGACGCGCTGTCCGAAGCAAGATGCGCGAGCCCACCGGCGCGCTTGCACGGCGCGCAGTCGGTAGCACGACGCGGTGGGCTTCGTGCTCGCATTTCTAGGCTCTGCCGACTTTGGACTCGGAACTTCGCCGTTTGCCTGCTGCGTCGATCGATCGCGCGGAAGGCGGCTCCGCGGTGCACAGGAGGCGAGGGCATGAAGGCTTCCGAGCTCGAGACCGCGCTCCTGCACTGGGGGAAGCGCCTCTTTGGTCCGCGCACCCGCACCCGTTGGGCGAATGCGGAGCACTGGCAGGACGGCAGTCTGGGGGCGGCAAACGGCGAGGAGGTTCGGCGCCGGTTGCGCGCCCTGCTGTGCCGAGCGCCCGAGGTCGTCGTCAAGGTGACGGGCGGAGGCCGCGGCATGGCGCCCATCAAGGCCCACCTGTCGTACATCAGCCGGCGCGGAGCGCTTCCCCTCGAGGACGAGCGCGGAGAGCAGATCCTTGGTGAGCAGGCGCTCGGTGATCTCGCGCAGGAGTGGCGCTTTGCGCGAAGCGCGATTGCATCACGCTCGCACCGGCGAGAAGCGCTGCACCTCACGTTGTCGATGCCGCCGCCTGTCGATCGCTGGGCGCTTCTCAAGGCATCGCGCGACTTTGCGCACGACGCGCTCGCGCGGCACAAGTTCGCGATGGTTCTGCACGAGCCGCAGACTGACCTGCGCTCCTTGCGCCCGCACGTGCACCTGATTGTCAGAAAACAAGGCCAGGACGGCGCGCGCCTGGAACCCGGACCTGCGGATCTGGCGCTTTGGCGCGAGCAGTTTGCCGATCGCCTCCGCCAGTGGGGAATTGCGGCGAGCGCAACCAGCCGGCGGGTGCGGGGTGAATTGCGCTGGGCTGCCAGAGTTGATCGAGACGGTTCGGAACCGCTGGCGCTGACCGAGGCGGGCAACGAACGCAGCAGGCACGAGGCCGCCGCTGAACACGACGTGCTTAGCGCCTGGCACGCAGTAGCCGGCGCGCTCTCGCGCTCCGAGGACCCGCGAGACCGGCTGCTGGCGCGACAGGCAATCGAGTTCGTGCGCGAGATGCCCATCGTTGCGCGCCGGCAAACCCGTCCGTGGATGCTCGAGCGCTCAAGCCAGGCTCCTCGAGCTGAGAAGTGCGAAGCGACCCGCGAGCATGGCGAGGTGCCTCGCGCCGCGCGCCCCGGGGAACTCGAACGAACCAGGTGAACGAGGCGGGGAGCCACGCTGCACCGGGAGATTTTCAAGGACGCCGCCTTGTCCGCAAATCGAAGGCGGCAGTTCGTTTTGACCAGTTGCGCTTGCCAGAACGCGGCAAATCGGTGCCGCGGATTATTCCGCGGATGGAAACTCCGCTCGTCGGGCGCGGCTCCGAGGCGGCAAGTGCCGTCCTGCCCCGCAACCGACGGCACGATCCGGAGAAGCGCCACGCAGGCAACGGGTGCGGCGCGCGTGGCGCTCACCCGAGCTCAGGGCAACTGCGGCTGCGTTGCAGTGAACAGTTTCAAGGTGTTGTCGCCATCGTCAACGAAATACACCCCTTGACCGAGCGGCGCGATTGCCAGGCCGAACAGACTGCCGGCGCCGGTGGCCGTCTCGACCGTCTTGACGGCTACCTCGCGGCCGTCGGGCGTGATTTCCACGAGGTTGCCGTCGCCGCCGTTGGCGGCGACAAGGTCGCCGTTTGGAGCGAGCGCGAGTCCGAGCGGGCCGTTCAGGGAACCACCTTGCGCGAGCGTCGAGCCCGTGCTCGCGGAAGATTTGCGGGTCAATGCGTAGGGGATGGCCGCAATGCGGCTATTGAGCGTGTCTGCAACGTAGAGTGTTCCATCCCACGAAAGTGACAGACCAGTCGGCCCGATGACAAACGCATTTGGGTCCGCGGTCTCCGCGAACCCCGAGGCGATCACGGTCGAATCGGTGCGCAGCGGAACTCCCTCGTGCTGCTGGGGCACATTGAGCCCGATTCGGAGTACCGTGCCCTCATGGACGACGTGCGGCGCGCCTCGGGTGACGTCACCATTTAATACGTTGGTCACGAAGAGCACGGCGCTGTCTTCTAGGTCGAGCGCTGCCATATCCCATGGACCGTTGATTCCTTCGGCCGCAAACGTCTCCACCATCATTCCGTCGCTGTCGAGAACGATCAAACAACCGGCCCCCGCGTTTGCCGCCAGACCGGTCGGACTGGGAAGGCTCCCCACGATGACCCAGCCAGCATCCAAGGCAACCAGCGCGGTGGTGAGGCCGATGCCGCCGGGACAGGCCCGCGCTACGCCCGGAGAGTCGAGGCGGGCAAAGAGGCTCACGCTCCCGTCCGGCGCGACTTGAACGATCGTGGTACCGGTTCCCTGGAGATTTGCTGCGTTGTTGAAGTTGCTCACGAGCACGTGTCCGCGTCGCAGCGCTCCGACGGAACGCTTTACGACCGCGACGCCGTAGGGATTCTGGTCTCCGTTAAACGGGACCGTGGATGCGATGCGGTCAACGAGCGAAAAATGGTCAAGGAAAGGCTCGGCCGCTGCGCCAGCGACGGGGCCGGTCAGTGCAGTTACGGCGAGCAGGGCCGCGAAAAATAGAGAAGAGGGGGAAACGAGCGACTTCGACATGATTAGCTCCCGGTTTGCTACGAATCTGGCAAGAAACGACGTGTGCGGCGATGGTGCGGCCGGTTCATGCCGGCTTTTTCGCGGACGGTTCAGTAGTGCGTCAAAACCCCTAATGGCAACGCGGTGACCGCCGTGAACCGAATGCGCGCGCAAGGGCATTTACTCGCGGTTCGCAACGGAGGTCGCGATGACGTCATCGGCCCTGGATCGCCTTGCAGGCAAGTGGCACGGTTGGAAGCCGGCAATGGCGCTGCTCTTCGCGGCCTTTGTGGCCGGCTGCGGTGGCGGCGGTTATGGAGGCGGCGGAAGCGGTGGCATGGCTGTCTATACCGCGCCCAATATCACGATGCAGCCTGCCAGCGCGACGGTCGGCGCGGGTCAGACCGCGACTTTCATGGTAGTTGCCGTGGGCTCCGGAACCCTGAGTTACCAATGGATGAAAAACAGCATCGACATCACGGGGGCCACAGGCGCAAGCTATACGACGCCCCCGGTCTCGAGCGCGGACAATAACGCGCAGTTCGCGGTCAAAGTGAGCAACGCGTACGGCTCGATCCTGAGCAACCACGCGATCCTGACGGTGATGTAATGCGCGGCGGCGGAGCCACGATGGCGCAGGCCTGCGGGCACAGGACGGATGCGTCATCGGATGCTTGGTTTGCCATTTGTCCTGAGGAAAGATGCAAGCCAGTCGTGCGCTGCCGTGCAATGGGGGCCAAGCAACCCGTGGGGGAGCGGCCAGGGCCGCAAGCCCGGCGCCCGGGCTGCCGCCAGCGGAATCGGGCGCGCAGATTTGCGGTTTTTTGTCCGGAGCCTGCGCAAAGCGCAAAGCCGGGGGTGAGGAAAAGCGCCGCGCCCGGGGGCTTTAACAGGGAGATCTCGTGTTAGGGGTAGGGAGCCGTCGCACCGATTCCGTTTCGCCAGCGGGCCAGACCGGAGTGGCTGCTTTTGCATCGGGCGACGACGAGGAGCAGACCTTGATCCGGCGCGTCGTGCTGCGCGATCGCGCCGCTTTCGAGAACCTCTACCGCAAATACTTTCCGCGCCTTACGCGATTCGTCGAGCGCATGGTGCGCAGACCTCAGATCGTAGGCGAAATCGTCAACGACACGATGTTTGTCGTCTGGCGCAAGGCATCGAGCTACAACGGGCAGTCGAAAGTCTCGACGTGGATTTTTTCCATTGCCTATCGCACCGCGCTGCGCACCCTGGGACAGCAACGCGATCCGGTCGAATGGGAAGCACCCGAAGAGGCTGCGCCACCGGAGACGGAGCCCGAACGCAGTCTGATCCACCAGCAGGACCGTCAGGTGCTCGATGAAGCCCTGCTGCACCTGAGCGCGGAACATCGCGCAGTCATCGAACTGACGTATTTGCACGAATGCTCCTGTCGCGAGATCGCGCAAATCGTCGGCTGCCCCGTCGATACCGTCAAAACGCGCCTGTTCTACGCGCGTCGTCGACTGCGGGCGGCTCTGGCGCACCGGATGGGAGACCTGCGATGAGCGGACGCGTGGTCGACTTCTCGCGCTCGGCACATCGCCATGTGCAAGAGCTGCTGCCGTGGTATCTCACGGGCAAACTCGACGAGGGCGAGCGCGTTGCGGTGGAGGCGCACTTGCGCTCCTGCGCGCTGTGCCAGCATGACTTGCAAGGCGAGCGCGTGTTGCAGCAGGCGTGCGCGGGTGCCACCACGTCGTGGGACGCCGACTTGGGTCTTGCCCAGTTGCAGCAACGGCTGGACAAACCCGCACGGTGGTGGGTTCCTCGTGCTTTGCGGTGGGTCCGAATGCGGGCGAGTCCGCTTTGGGGCATCTCGCCTCGATGGGTCGGCTACGCCGCGGTCGCGCAACTGCTGCTCATCGCAGTGCTGGGCTGGGCCTTGTTCGAGCGCGATGCGAGTGCGCCGTACCGGACACTGGGAGCAGGGCGTCCGGCATTGACCGATCCCGGCGCCATCCTGGTGGTTTTCGATCCGAACCTGCGCGAAGGGGAGTTGGAGGCACTGTTGCGCGGGGTCGGTGGGCACATCACAAGCGGCCCCAATGAGGCGGGCGGCTACGTTCTCGCGATCGATCCAAAATTCCGGGCCTCGGCGCTGCAGAAGCTGCGCGCGGACCGGCACGTGCGTCTGGCCGAAGCGTTGCAGCCGAGTATGCCGCCATGACACGCGGCTGGCTCTGGCTGTGTTTTGCGCTGCTGGTGCACGGCGCATGGGGGCAGGGGCCGCAAGCGGCGCAGTCCGCGCACGAGGCGCGCCAGCTGCTCGTCATGCTGCCGCTCGCCCCGGCACACTTTCGGCCCGACGTCGACTACGTGGGTGAGTACGAAGCGGGGGCCGGACACGAGGCCCGGCGGCGCGTAGCAGGAGACCTGGCCCGCTCCCATGGCTTGGCGCTGGGACAGAACTGGGCGATGCCGGCTTTGGGCGTTGACTGCTACATAATGGACGTGGCACCTGGCGACACCGTCGATGAGAAGATTCGCGAGATTTCACAGGATCACCGAGTCGAGTCGGTTCAGGCGATGCACGATTTTCGTTCGCTCGGACACAACGACCCGATGTTCGCGGCCCAGCCCAGTGCGGTGCGCTGGCACTTGGCAGAGCTGCACGAGGTCGCAACCGGGCGGGGCGTTTCGATCGCACAAATCGACAGCGGCGTCGATCTGGACCAGCCGGACCTGGTCGGACAGGTAGCTGCTGCCACGAATTTCGTCGATGCGTCGCCGTATCAGGCCGAGGAGCACGGAACCGCCGTCGCGGGCGTCCTGGTTGCACGCGCGGACAACGGCATGGGTGTCGTCGGCGTGGCTCCGGGCGCGCGCGTCTTTGCGTTACGCGCTTGTTGGCAATCGCGCGAGGCGGTGGCCCGCTGTAACAGCTTTACGCTTGCCAAGGCGCTGCAGTTCGCCATTGACCAGCAGCCGGGGGTGATCAACATGAGTTTGAGCGGTCCCCCCGACCGCCTCATTGAGCGATTGTTGGACGTGCTGTGGACCCGCGGCGTCACCGTCGTGGCGGCAGCCGATCCCTCCGCGACCGACGGCGGATTCCCGGCCTCCTATCCGCGTGTGCTGGCCGTCGGAGCGGAGGAGGACGAGGTGGCCACGGATTTGCCCCATGCCGTCGCCCTGGCGCCTGGCCGCGACATACCCACCACGCTGCCCGGGGCAAGTTGGGGCCTGGTGAGCGGCTCGTCCTTCGCAGCGGCACACGTGAGCGGGCTTGTCGCGCTGATGCGGGAGGTCGCGCGGACGCTCGATCCGGTACAGGTGCGCAGCGCCTTGTCCCCAGAACGCCGACTCGTCGATAGCGCGCAGAGCGCGCCCCTCGGGCGCGTCGACGCCTGCGAGGCTCTGAGCCGCGTTGTGGGGCGCCGGGTTTGCCGCGAAGCCCCGGCGCCGCGCGTTGTCTCCGTGCACTAGATCCGAATCGTGCGCCGGTGCAGGAACAAGGCGCCCGCTGCCGACGTCGCAGCCTTTGTTTGCCTAGGAGTGCTTTTGGTCTCGGCAGCGCGCGCGCAAATTTCGGGAAGCGCAACGGCGGTTACCGATTATCGATTTCGCGGGGTCTCCCTCAGCGCTGGAGACCCGGCGGCCCAAGCCGATGTCAACTTCGACGATCCGCGAGGTTGGTATTCGGGGGCGTTCGTCGCAAACACCCGCCTGGGCGCGCAGCCGCGGTCAATGGTGCAGTGGCTCCCGTACGGCGGCTTCACCAAGCGTCTTTCCTCGGGTGCGTCCGTGGATCTGGGTGCCGCCTACTCCGGATTTACCCGCGGCAATGCGCTCGGATACTTCGAGGCCAATGCGGGGTTTACGACCGACAATGTTGGCATACGCCTGTATTACTCGCCCGATTACTTCCGCAGCGACGCGCGTACGTTGTATGCCGAGATTGACGCAAGTCGGGCCCTTGCGGGCAATTTGCGTCTTTTTGCTCACGCGGGCGACCTGCAGCTTCTGACCTTGCCGCCTGGGGATAGCGACGCGACTCGACGGCAACTCGACGGGCGCGCGGGAATTGCCGCGCGATGGTCGAGCGTGTCGGCAAGCATCTCGTGGGTGAGCTCGAACCGTGTTGCAACCGTCTACCCCGTCCAGACGTACTACGGAACCGAGCATGGGGCGAAAAGCGTATGGGTGCTCGAGCTGCGATGGTCGTTTTAGGACGCCCGGGCGGCGCGACGGCCGAAGGGATAGCGATTGGCTCGCCTTCGAATCAAGTCAATGGAGCATGCGCAGCATCGGGTCGAGGGCGTTTGTGGGTGGCTACGATGGAAACCGAAGGACACGAACCGTTTGTCTTTTTGCAGGACGCGCTGCGCCTGGCGCTATGCTTGGCCTGTGTCATTGCACCGCTGGTTGGGTGGCCTCAGGCGCCCGACGCGGGCGATGACCTGAGCGTGGAGGTTGCGCCCACGGGCGACGGTGTCCTGCATATTCAGGCACACGCTCTCGTGCGCGCATCGCACCAGATTGTGTGGAACACGCTCACGGACTACGGCCAGTTCAGCCGTTTTGTTCCCGGTCTGAGCAAGAGTCATCTCGTCTCGTGCGATCGCGGGCAATGTGTCGTCGAGCAAAATTGGCACATATCCGTTCTGCGGATTTCCATTCCGGTTGACGTTACCGTGTTGTCCGAAGAGCGTCCCCCGTCGACCGTGATGGTCCATTTGCTTCGCGGAAATCTCAAGCGTCTCGACGGGGCCTACGAGATTCCCGCGGCCTCCGACGGGCGCATCGATTTGCGCTGGGAGGGCATTGTCGAAGGACCGGCGTTGCTGCCCCAATGGGTGTCGCTGCCCATCGTCAGGACGCTGGCGCGCGACCAGTTTCGTGGCATGGTCGCGGAGATCGAACAACGTGCGGCAGCCTCGGGTAGCAGCCGCACCGACGCCGAGGCGCGCAACCCCTCCGCGATCGTCGATTGCCGGGGCTCCGGGCGCGCGCAGTGCTGATTTCGTGGCGCCCACCTGGACTGCGCCGCCTCGATCGATCAAGAGAGGTCGGTCATCCGCCCCGACGCAATTCGCCAGGCAATACGAGCTGACGAGCGCCAAGCGCAGCTTGCAGGCAACGCGTCGCGGAAACGGGCCGTGCCTGCCGCGTTGCCGAAGGATCGGTTTGGCGCGCCGGCTCGGACGTCAAGCCGGTCGCTATAAGTGCTGCGCTGCAAGCCAGCCTACGATGCGGTCGGCCACGGCCTGCCAGCCTGCGTCGAGCATCATGTCGTGCCCCATGTTGTCAAAGATCTCGGCACGCGCGCCATAGGCGCCTGCGGCAGCCTCGACTTCGCTCACCGAAAAAACGGCATCTTGGGCTGCACCCAGCACGAGCGGCTGAAGCTGCACCTTGCGCGGTCGCGGAAGATCCAAAAACAGCATGTCCAGAAATGCGCGATAGGACTCGTCTTGCAGTCGTGCGAAATGCCGAAGCAGTTGATCTTCGGGGAGCCCGACCGAGAAAAGCAGCTCGCGCGCGAGCGCCGGCGTGCCGACATACGGATACAGGCTCAGCGCCACGTTTGCGCGCAGAAAAACGAGCGGCTGGCGCCTGAGGATGCGCAAGACGGTTGCGATTACTCCACGAGGCGGAGGGGGTGCGAGGAGCACTGCGGCCGGTGCCCAGTGCTGCCCGAGGTACTTCTGGACGACCATTGCACCCATCGAATGCCCCACGAGAACGGGTGGCTTGGGCAGGCGTTGGATCACCTGTGCGACATCGTTCGCGTATTGCGCGATGCTGGTCCAGCGCAGGCGTTCGCGCCCGGGGCTTGCACCGTGCCCGCGCAGGCTCAGCGCGTGCGCACCGTAACCCTTTTGCGCGAAGTAGGGCAAAAAATGCTCCTGCCAGCACCAAGCGCCGTGCCATGCACCATGCACAAATAAAACAGGGGTCGGATGCGCAGCACCCGAGGGTGCGTAGGAGACCAGTTCCAGGTATTTATCCATGGAGCGAGCCTACTTCCCGGTGACCAAGGCCCGCAAGCTGCGGGCGCAGCCTGCGGCAAGGACATGCGGGCGCGCCGCGCGCGCGCCAGCACGGGGCAAAGACAGCGTTTGGGCCGCAGGTGTTTAGGCAAATACTCCGTAGACGACCTGGAGGATCTCGCCGTTGGATACGCTGATGAGCAGTGCATCGGGGCCTACGCGTATCCACTCAAAGCCCATGGGAGGCACTTCCAGCGCGAAGAGCCAGTAGTCCGCGACGATGTATTGCGGCGCCCAGTACGCACGCGGCAGTATCTGCCCGTAAATCCAGCGGCGCTCGACCCAACCGGCGGGACGATGGTACGGGCCGATGTGGTAGCTGCGCGCCGCCTGGTAATTGTGCTGATACGCAGCGCGATCCACCGTCGCCGGCCTTGCATTCCATCCCTTGGGTTCGACCGGATGCTCATAGCCTCTGGGGGCGGGGTGCGGTTCAGGCTGGTGAGCGGAAGGAGGCGCCCCACCGCCGTGCTCGCGTTCATGTTCCGGCTCCGCCGCAATGGCTGCCGTAATCCAGAAGGCGACAGCCGCCGCCAAATAGCGCAGTGCAACCCGGCGATGCACCATTGTCATTCTCCCGTCACGAATGGATGAGCGATGTTAGCCGCCAATGTAGCGGATCGCGAGACCGCAATTGTTTCTTGGTGCAACGCCGACGCCCCAGAAACCGCGGGCGGGGCGAAAATTGTGCGATTTTTTTCGTGCAAACGCGGGAAGAATCGCCAGCAAGCGCGGAAATGGCGCAAGCTATCGAGGTCGTTGCGGCCGCGCATTTGCGCGGCGTCAATTGGGAGCGCTGCCCTCTGCGCTAGCGTCGCAGTGCGGTTGCGGCGCCTTGCAAAGGGGGCAGGACATGAATCTCGAGGAGGCAATTGCGGGTCGGCGCTCGGTGCGCGAGTACGCGGATGAGCCCATCGATGAGGCGACCATTCGCCGCTTGATCGGCGCTGCGGTGCTCGCGCCCAGCGCGGTGAACGAGCAACCTTGTGCCTTCACCGTGGTGCGCGATCGGGCCGTGCTCGATCAAGTTTCACGCGATGCCAAAGCGCACCGCCTCGCAACGACGGCTGCCGAGCCGAATTTTGAGCACTTCCGTGCGACACTTAGTGACCCGAATGTGCAGATTTTTCATAACGCGCCGGCACTCATCCTGATTTCGGCTCGGGCGCCGGGTCCCTGGATCGTGGAAGATTGTGCCTTGGCCGCGGAAAACCTCATGCTGGCCGCGTACGGCAACGGGCTGGGAAGCTGCTGGATCGGGCTCGCGCAGAGCTATCTCAACACGCCAGCCGGCAAAAAGGCGCTCGGAATTCCCGCCCCCTGGGTTCCGGTTGCCCCCATCATCGTCGGCCGCCCCAAGGCAAGGCCGGCGCCAGTCGCACGCAGGGAGCCCGAGATCCGATGGGTAGGCTAGGCGGCGTCGAGCGCCGGGTGGCGGCGCCATTACCTTGCTATCCGCACGGGCAAAATGCCGGACGCGTTTGGCGCGCGGCGCACCTGGCGGCCCTGGGCCAAAAACCGTGACCGGATTTCTTCCAATCGATCCGTGAGGCGAACATGAGGCACCTGATTGTGGTTGCGCACCCCGCAGAGGACAGCTTCACGATGGCGCTTGCGCGCGCCTACGCCGCGGAAGTGGAAAAGCTCGGGCACAGCCATCGAATGCACGATCTCTACCGCCTGGACTTTGACCCCGTACTGGCCGCGCATGAGCTCGCTCCCGCCCCCAATCAGGCTGCGAGCTCCGATGTGGCCTGGGCCCAGGAAGACATGCGCGCGGCCGACGTGCTTTGTGTCGTCTACCCGCTCTGGTGGCTTGCGATGCCAGCCATGATGAAGGGATATATCGACCGGGTTTTTGCGCAAGGTTTTGCGTTCGATCTGGTCGATGAGCAGGTGCAAGGACTTTTGGCGGGCAAAAGAGCGATCCTCATCACGCTCTCAGGTGCCTCGCTACCGGTACTTCAGCAAGACGGCGGCTGGGGTGCGCTGCAGCTTCTGCAGGACTCGCACGTGTTTCGTGCGACCGGCTTCGAGATTCTCGAGCACCTGCACTGTGACGCCATCACGCCCACGCTCGCGCAAAGCGTTGCCCAGGAGCATCTGGCGCGCGTTGGGGCCTGCGTGCAACGACACTTCGGCGCTTCGTGACGCGCCGGGGATGAGAAGCCGGCTGGCCGCGCGGCGGCCGGGCCACCGAGATGGCGCAAATCGGGCAATCCAATAAACAACGGGCGTCCCGCCATCACCGGGAGGCGCAGCACCCCGGCATCGAACTGCCGCGTCCTTCGCGCAAGGACCGCGGCTCGCTCACGAGGGCGCTGCAGCGTCGCAAAACCGTGCGGCAGATCGCGCCCAAGCCGCTGCCGCTGGCGATCCTCTCCGATCTGCTGTGGGCCGCATGCGGGGTGAACCGCCGCAAAGGTCCGTTCGGGTGCGCCGGCAAGACGGCGGCATCCGCGAGCAACTCCCAGGAGGTCGACCTCTATGTTGCTCTTGCGCAGGGGACGTACCGCTACGAACCACTGTCCCACCGACTCGATTGGCTCACGGACGCTGACTTGCGTGGGCACGCGCTTGGGCGCGGCCAGGTCGATAGCGGTGCCCGTGCGCCCGTGCGCCTGATTTTTGTCGCGGATATCGACAAGCTTGTGCACACCCGTGGCTACATGGAACCCGGCCTTCGGGATCCAGAGGTACAGCGCTCCTACTATTATGTGGACACGGGCCTTATTGCGGCCCACGTCTACCTCTTTGCGGCAAGCGCCGGTCTGGGCGCGTGGTTTCACCACTGCGAACAGTCGCGCCTGGCTGCGAAACTGCATCTGCGCAAAGACCAGCGAGTGCTCTTTGCGCAGACGGTAGGCTACCCCGCGCGCAAACCGCGTTGATTGCGGCCGCGCGTCAGCGGCCCGTGCCGACGTACTGCACGCGCCAGATCGTATTGGAAGCGTCTTCGGTCACGAGCAGCGACCCATCGGATGCCGTGGTCACACCCACAGGCCGCCCCCAGACCTCGCCACTGGGAAGCACAAACCCGGTGAGAAAGTCCTCGTACTCGCCGCTCGCCGTCAGGCTGTGGTGCCGAGGGATACGAATGAGCTCGTAGCCGGTGCGAACCGAGCGGTTCCAGGAGCCGTGGGACGTGACGAAGATATCGCCCTGGTAGGCATCGGGGAACTGCCGGCCGTCGTAGAAGGCAAGTTGCAAGGGCGCGTCGTGCGGCTGCAGCAATACGTCGGGTACGATCACCTGGCTTCGCAGCTCGGGATGCTTGCCCGCGAACTTCGGGTCCTGGTGTGGTCCCAGATACCACCACGGCCAGCCGTAAAACCCGCCCGCGCGCACCGAAGTGACGTAATCGGGCACAAGATCGTCGCCCATGCCGTCGCGCTCGTTGGTCACGCACCAAAGCTCCCCGGTCTGGGGATCGACGGCTATGCCCGAGGGGTTGCGAATCCCCCAGGCGTAAATGCGCTGGTGCGAGCCGTCCGGATCGAAGGCCAGGATTGCGGCCCGATTTGTCTCGGCGGGCGAGGTATCCGGATCATCGCTGTTAGAGGCCGAGCCCACCGCTGCGTACAGCGTCTTGCCATCGGCGGAAAACCGCAGGTCCCGGGTCCAGTGGCCGCCGCCGTGCGGCAGATCCGCAAGGTGCTGTGGGGGGCCGGAGGCCTGCAGGTCACCGTTGTGGTAGGAAAAGCGAAGGATGGCATCGGTTGCACCGACGTAGAGCCACTGCGGGTCGGGCCCAGGCGGATAAAACGCAATGCCGTAGGGGTGGTTGATCTGGCTCGCGAAATTCGCCGATTGCTCCGGCGAGCCGTCGGGTTTGACGCCCCGGAACACACGGATGCGTCCCGCGCCACTTTCCGCGACGAAGATGTCGCCGTTGGGCGCCGTTCGGATGACGCGAGGCATGCCGAGGTTTTCCGCGAACAAGGTGACCCGAAAGCCCGGTGGCGCCAGAGGCACCAAGCCCGGCGGGCGCGCGACAATGGTCGGCCCGTTTCCGTAGGACTTCGTCGCGTACGGCGGGGGCAGGTCGAGAACCGTGATTTTGTGCGTATTGCCCGGCGCCTCGGAGCGATAGTCGCTAAATGGCGCGCGCGCGGCCGGGGTCGACGTGGCCGTGGGGTCGGGTGGCGCCGGATGGCAAGAGCAAACCAGCAGGCAGCAGAACACCGCCCCCAAGGCTCGTTGATTCATGTGTCAGTCCCTCTGGCAGCAGCACAAAGCGCAACGCACAGGTTACCCGATCGGTACAACCGGGGACGCGTTTTGCCGGCGCAGCGCTGCCAACCCAGGCCGCGGGCACCGGGTTGAGCCCCGCGCGCGCGCGCCTAAGTTTTTTGCGTCAGAAATTAGCGGCCGGATGGCCGGACGATCTCGCTCGTCTTGCACTGCCCTTCGGGGGAAAACTGCATGACTTTGCCGTTTTTGATGGTAAAGACGTTGTCACAGCCGCTCATGTTCTCCGAGCAGGTGCGAAAGGCCTTATAGGTGCCGGGGTTCATCGTGAAGGTTTTCGAGCCCGCACTGGCCGGCGGCAGGCAACCGGCGACATAGCGCTTGTTCACGTAGTCGCGCACTTCCACTCCGCTTTCGGGGAACACACGCACCATGGGCAAGGTGCCAAATAAGGGGTGCGTGTCGAGCGCGGATACGGGAGCGCCGACCCACGTGTCCAGGTCCTGCTGGTGCACGGCCGGTGGCGCGCTTTCACAGCCGGCAAGCACCGCGCCACAGGCAAGTGCCGCAAGCCTCGCTTTGGAAAACCGAGGAACGGGCGCAAGCACGCGCCACGTCGCAACCGCGGCGCAATCGCGCGCATTGCCACCGCGGTCGGATTTTGATTTCAGAGGAACGCTCGGGCGCAGCCGTGCCCACAAGACCGTGCTCATTGATCAATGGCCCCCAACTCTGTTGCCGCGGGACGCAAAATCCGCGGCCGGCCGCAGCCGTTCTGAGGCATGGCGCCGCGGCGTTCTGTGTTGCTGCGGGGGTCCATCGCGCAGTTATTTGCACGCGGCCGCTCGCCGCTGCCCGCGCGCCCCGGGGTTGCGAGCGACGAGAATATCAGCGCAGCGTCCTGCGCGCGGGTCGCTTTTCTGCGGGGGAGCGCAACTTTCGCTTTCCCATTCATCCTAAAGGATGCCGTTTACCCAAGAACCCGTTACCCAGAAGCTGCGCCGAGGGGTGAGACAAAAAATTAAGATTAGTCATTGCGCATCGCCGGCCGGACGGCGCGGAAACCCGCCCACCGGGGCAACGGGTTGGGAGGAGCGCCTCTCATCTCGAAGATGCACGCCCTCGTTTGCATGTGGGCTTTCCGCGGTGCCCGGCGCTGGCGCGCGCAATGCTTGAGCTCCCGCAATTGCTTGGGGGCGATTGCTTGGGCGGGTTTCGCAGACCTGCGGACCACCAATCCACAAAACTTCCTTTTCGGGGTATCCCTATGAAGACCTTACGACGCATTCTTTTGGCATTGCCCCTTGCCGCCATCGCCGCCTGCTGCCTGGGCGCATTATCGGCAAGCGCCAACGCCGCTACCGCGGAGGAACTTACTCGCGACTCCAATGAGGCGCTGCAAAAGCTCTACCGCGCGAACCCGAACGCCACGGAAATCTCCAAGCGCGCCAAGGCGATACTGGTGTTCCCCAACATCATCAAAGGCGGGCTGATCTTTGGGGGCGCCTATGGCGAAGGCGTTCTGATGAAAGACTCCACGGTCGTGAACTACTACAACTCGGTGAGCGGCTCCTGGGGCCTGCAGGCCGGGCTGCAGACCTACTCGTACGCTGTGTTTCTCGTGACGGACGACGCGGTGCAGTATCTTCAGAAGTCTCACGGCTGGGAGTTGGGCGTCGACCCCAACGTTGTGATGGCCAAAGAGGGTGTGGGGAAGAACCTCTCCACCTCCACCCTGAGGCCATCGGCCTATGGTTTTATCTTCGACCAGCAAGGCATGATGGCGGGCTTGAGCCTCGAAGGTACCAAGATCACTGAGATCAAGCGCTAGAGGCGCGCGGCAGCCCCGAGCCTCGCGCGGCAATCGCGTCGCGCGCATCCATCGGCAATCGAATCGATAGCGCGAAGCCGCCCCAATAGCGGCTCCGCGCTATTGGGGCTTGGTCCCATCGCAGAATTTGGGTCGACCCATCAGGCGATTGAAGGGCTTTGGCCTAACGACGATCATCCGACGCGAAAGCCTGCGCTAAAAGGAACGGGGCGCTGGCTACCGAGCACAACACCTGGCTCTTGAGACCGGGTACCTGCTTGGTTGGCCCCGTTTTCTTGCTGCGCTGATTGTCAAACAAGAGGAACTTGCGCAAAACAATTAGAAGGGCACGCCGGCTCGGGAACGCTTTGACGAAGTCGGCCGAGCCATTGCAAGCGGCCACGATTGCAGTGCCTCCGAACGCGGGTTGTGGCCAATCCGTTTGTCCCAATGCTTTGCGGCCTGCCAGGTCCGTGGCGGCGTAGCGCGACGCCTTCGACCGACGCAATTGCCGCAGGCCAATTGCGAAAGGGTCCGTGGCCTTGGTGCCGGAGTATCCGCTCTCGATCGTCAGGCAGGCCTTTGCGTCGCCGCTGGTCGTCACGGCGATCCTTTTGTTTGGCGCCTTGCTCCTTGCCGAAGGTGCTGTGCGCGCAATCCGGGTTCCGCGCATTGCGGCATTGATCGTTGCGGGCGCGCTTGTAGGCTGGCTGCGCAAGGTATTTCCGGCCGCCGGATCGATGCCCGTGCCCGGGACGCTGCTCGAAGCGCTTGCGATGGTCCTTCTCTTCGAAGTCGGTCTGCGCGTACCGCTGGACTGGATTCGCAGCAATCCGCGGCTGCTGCTGGCGAGTGTCGCCGAAACGGGTCTGGCGTTTTGCCTCGTGTTCGCGGTTCTCGCCTACGGATTCCGGTTGACCCCGATCGAGTCCGGATTTGTCGGCGTCGTCTGCATGTCGGCTTCCCCCATCGTCATCATGAGTGTCAGCAAGGATCTGCGGGCGCGCGGGCAGGTGGCCGAACGCTCGCTGCTCTTTAGCACGCTCTCGAGTGTTTACGCGGTGCTTGCGATGCAGCTTCTCACCGCCGGCTATCTTGCCGCCGCGCACGCGCAACTGCGCGTTGCCCTGCAACCCGTCTTTCAGCTGGTGGGCTCGTTCCTGCTGGGAGCGGTTGCCGCCGGTGCGTTGCGCTTGTACGCCCTGGGCACGCGCGCGCACGGCGCGGTCCTCACCATCGGCGTCATCTGTCTGTGCGTGCTCTTGTTCGGTTGCGCCCCGGCGCTGGGCTTATCCCCGACCCTGTCCGCACTTTTTTTTGGGCTGGCCGTGCGCATAACCGACCGTTCGCACCGACTGCTCGCCTACCAGAGCTCCGAGACCGGAGCGGTGCTGACGCTGGCCTATTTTCTCCTGCTGGGCGCCTCCTTTGCGGGGTTCGACTCGGGCCGAATCGCCCTCATGGCCATTGCGCTGCTGCTCGTGCGCACCGTGGCAAAGGTCGCAAGCAACGCGGCGCTGGCCGGCACCACCGCGCTGCATCCGCGCAAAGGCCTCCTGGTCGGTCTTGCCTTGAGTCCGCTCTCGAGCCTCGCGCTGGGCCTGGCCGCGAGCGTATCGACTCTGGCGGGGCTGGCGCAGGCCGCCCAGATTGCCACGGCGGCGGTTCTCGTCATGGCGGTCGTCGGCCCCGTCCTGACCGAAGTTGCGTTTCGCGTCTCCGGTGAGCCTACACGCCACGAACCATGACGCAGGAACTGGACTTCAAGGGCTCAGAGCCGCTCACCATCGGTGTCGAGCTCGAACTCGAACTCGTCGATCCGCGCGATGGCGACCTCACGCGCGCGGCCACCGATTTGCTGCGGATCGTAAAAAAGCGCCATCCGGAGCTCGACGTCAAGCTCGAAATCACGGAGAGCATGATCGAGGTGGCTACCGGCGTGCGTCGCGACTACGACGGACTCCTCGCCGACTTGCACAAGCTGCGCGACGCGGTCTGCGAGGGCGCGCGACTGCTGCACATCGGCGTGTGCGGCGGCGGCACCCATCCGTTTCAGCTTTGGACGGAGCGACACATAGCCGACGGTCCGCGCATGCGCTACCTCTCGGACCTCTACGGGTATCTGGCCAAGCAGTTCACGGTTTTCGGGCAGCACGTGCACGTGGGCTGTCCCGACGGCGACGCGGCCATTCGACTTGCGCACGGATTGTCGCGCTACGTGCCGCACTTCATTGCGTTGGCCGCCAGTTCGCCTTTTCTCCAGGGCGAAGACACGGCGTTTGACTGCGTGCGCATGAACACCGTTTCCTCGTTTCCGCTGAGCGGCCGCATGCCCTTCGTACGCGACTGGGCGGAATTTAAGGCCTACTTTGCGAAGATGCGCGCAACCGGCGTCGTCGAGAGCATGAAGGATTTTTACTGGGATATCCGACCCAAGCCCGAGTACGGAACGGTGGAGGTGCGGGTCTTCGATGCGCCGCTGCGCGTGGAGCGGGCCGCGGCACTGGCGATTTACGTGCAGTGCATCGCGCGGCGCATCCTCTCGCAGCCGTCGCTCGGTCTGACGGAAGATGCGTACCTCGTCTACAGCTTCAATCGGTTCCAGGCTTGCCGCTTCGGGTTGCGCGGCGAGCTCATCGATCCGCTGACCCGCGAGCGGCTGCCCATCGTGCAGGACATCCGCAACACGGTCGCGGCATCCTGGCACCGCTCCACGCCCTCCGAGCGAATCGCGCTGCGGAACATCATCGACTGCGTGGAAAAGGGCAACGACGCGACATGGCTTCGCGCCCGCTATGCCGAATGCGGAGCGCTGGGAGTGGTCGTGCACGCGCAAACGCGCCGCTTTGCCCAGCGCGAAGATGCCGAGCACGCGAAACTCCGCTGACTTGCGCGACAAAGCCCGCGCACACCTCTGCGCGCTCGTGACGCCCGGCTCCCGGCCGGCGCGTGCCGCAGGGCGAGGCAGTGTGTTTGCGCGCGCGCGCGCGCGCCCCAAGCCCCAAAGCTTCGCGTCCCGCCGTCCGGGACGGGGGGCCGCTTGCGCGTCCCCCCGTCGTGCAGCGGTTAGCCAGGGAGAGCTACTGGCCTATCACGTTGCCAAACCGCACCCATTCCTTGCCGTCGAATCGCATCAGCTGCATCGCCCGGATGGGCGCGTAGTTGGTGGGACTCGTGCTGATGAGGATGCCGGGCAGACCCGTGCCGGGGTCGAAGCTCTTGAGGTTCGCGGCCTGCTTCATCACGTTTTCACGCGTGAGGTCGTTGCCGCACTGCTTGAGCACTTGCACGAGCACGCGCGCCTCCGCGTAACCGAGGACATTGTTCACGTCCGTGAGACTGCCATCCGGGTAGTACCTCTTCATGAAAGCGCGCCAGTCGTTCATCTGCGGGTCGTTTTGCCACTGCGGGTCCGTCGGGTCCTTGCCGTAGATGCTCGAGATGATTCCCTTGGCTTTTTCCGGCCCGGCAGGCGTGATCACCGAGGCAACGGAGATCGAAACGTTGGTGAGGAATTGCTCGGGCTTCCAGCCCACGTCGTAGGTCTTGCGAATCGCCATCGCCGCAAACTTCGGCGTGGTGACGTTGACAAAAACGTCGGCGCCCGAAGCCTGCAGTTGCAGAATCTGCGAGTCGATCGTGGGATCCGTGACCTCGTAGCTCACCTCGGCGACGATCATCTTTGCGGCCTTGTCGCCCAAGCCCTCCTTGAGGCCCTTCAGATAGTCCTTGCCGAAATCGTCATTTTGGTACAGCACCCCGATTTTTGCGTCAGGTTTCGTCTGCGAAATGTAGCGCCCGTAGATCCCGGCTTCCGTCTGGTAACTGGGCTGATAGCCCATGGTCCAGGGATAGTGTTGCGGGTCGTTCCATTTGGCCGCACCCGTGGCGACAAAAAGCTGGGGGATCTTCTTCTCGTTGGCGTACTTGTGGATCGCCGTATTGGACGGTGTACCCAGAGTGCCGAAGAGGAAGAGCACGCCGTCTTGCTCTACGAGCTGGCGCACCATCTCGACGGTCTTGGGCGGGCTGTAGCTGTCGTCGAGACTGATGAAATTGATTTTGCGTCCGTTGACGCCGCCCTGCTCGTTGATCATCTTGAAATACGCGGCCTCGGTTTTTCCTATGGTTCCATAGGCGGATGCGGGGCCGCTGTAGGGCATCGTGTTACCAATCTTGATTTCCGTGTCAGAAGCGCCGGTGTCATACATCTTCTGCGCCAGCGCACAGGGCGCGGCAAAGCCGAGCAGCGTGATCAGTACAGCACTTGCGATGTTGTTTCTTGTAAGCATGGTCTGTCTCCGGTTGATCGCGGCCGGTGTGTCATCGGCTGCGCGACTGGGCAGGTGCTGCGTGCAGGCTTCGGGCGATCCGCGCCCAGCCAAGGCGGATCGCCCAGTTGATACCCATCGGCATCAAGAAAATGAGGCCGATCAAAAAGACCCCGTAGATCGCCCACGGTGCGGATTTGGATATCTGGTCGGCGATACTCGGGACGAATTCAATGAATAGGGCTCCGAAGAACGCGCCGCCGATCGACGAGAGTCCGCCCACGACGATGCCGACGAAGAGACTGATCGAAAGCAGGATCGTAAAACTATCGGGCGCGACGAACTGCACCGCGATCGCACCCAGGGCGCCCGCCACGCCCGTGTACATCGCGCTGATGCCAAAGGCGAGCGACTTGTAGCGCGCGGTGTCGATGCCCATGGCGCAGGCCGCGATCGGATGATCCCGAATTGCCACCAGAGCCCGTCCGATGCGGCCGCGAAGCAAATTGGCGCCCAGCACGAACATCGCAATTGCGATGGCCAGCGTGAAGTAGTAAAGCCATTGATCGGCACTGACGGGCAGACCCCAGGGCGGGTCCGGTTTGACGATGACGATGCCTTGAACGCCCCCGGTCCAGGGTTCAAAGGGTTTGTACTTGAGTAGCTGCGGCATCGCGACGCCCAGAGCAAAGGTGGCAAGCGCAAGGTACAGACCCTCGAGGCGCAGCGCGGGAAGGCCAAAAAGAAAACCCACCACCAGGCAAAGCGCGCCGGCCACCGGCACCGTGACCCAGTACGGGACGCCAAAGCGGTCCATGAGAACCGCGGCAACGTACGCTCCGATCGCATAAAAAGCGCCGTGCCCGAGCGAAATCTGGCCGTTATAGCCTGTCAGGATGTTTAGCCCCAGCAGCGCGATCGCATAGACGAGCACCAGTGTGAGCTGAAAGATGTGATAGTTGCTAAGAACGAAGGGTGCGGCGCACGCCACTGCGATCGGCATGCCGACGCTCAGCAGGCGTGGCGGGGCGCTCGCCATCATGGCTTTGCGTGACTGCACAAAGACGAGGCTGCGGGGCGCTGCACGAGCGTGCCGCGGTCCTTGCGTTGTGCGCTGCGGACTTCTTTTTCTTCTTTGCCGCTCATACGCGCGTCACCTGTACGCTTCCGAAAATGCCCGACGGCCGCAACAGCAGCACCCCGACGATGACTACGAGTGCGACAACCAGCTTTAGTTCGTTGCCGACCACAAAGGCACCGAGCAGATTTTCCAACACGCCGACCAGAAAGCCGCCGAAAACCGCGCCGCCGGGACTGTCAATGCCGCCCAGCAATGCGCCAGCGAAGGCGTACAGGAGAATGCCCGACATCATGTTCGGGTCAAGAAAGACGATGGGCGCAACCATCATGCCGGCAACCGATCCGACGGCTGCCGCGAGCCCCCAGCCCAGCGCGAGCATCTGGCCGACCCGAATGCCAACGAGCCGGCTCGATACGGGGTTTTGCGCAGCGGCGCGCATGGCAAGCCCCAGCGAGGTGAAGCGGAAAAACGCCCACAGCAGGGTGATGAGCACCAGTGTGACCGCGGTCGCGCCCAGTTCGTGGGCGGAGATGTAGTGCTGCCCGAAGGGCGACTCGGCCGGGAAGGGGCTTGGGAAGACCTGAATGGTGGAGGTGAAGATCCAGCCCGCCAGACTGTTGAAGATCACGAGCAGCCCGATGAAAACCACTACCAGGGCAAGTACGGGCTGGCCGCGAATGCGCTGCAGCACGAAGTACTGGATCGCCGCCCCCATCACAAAGGAGATGCCAACCGTGAGGAAGAACGCGATCCAGTACGGCATCTGGGCCTGGATCATCGCCCAGGCGAGGTAGGTCGAGAACATCGCCATCTCGCCCTGCGCGAAATTCACGAGCTGCGTTGCCTGGTAGATCATGACGAGCGCCAGTGCAACGCTGGCATAGATGCCGCCCGTGGCGAGGCCGGCGAGGATCTGGCTCAAGAGCTGCTCCATGCCTCAAGATCCCAGGTAGGAGGCGCGCACGGCCTCGTTGCGTTTGACCTCTTCGGCGGCTCCGCCCAGCGCGATGCGGCCGACTTCGAGCACGTACGCATGGTCGGCAATCTCGAGAGCGAGCGCGGCATTTTGCTCGACAAGCAGCACGCTCACGCCCTCTTCGCGGTTGATTTTGGCCAGAATGTGGAAAAACTCCTGCACCAGCAGCGGCGCCAGCCCAAAGGAGGGCTCATCGAGCAGCAATAGGCGGGGGCGCAGCATCAAGGCGCGCGCCAGCGCGAGCATCTGCTGCTCGCCGCCGGAGAGCGTTCCTGCCTGCTGGCGCCGCCGCTCTTTGAGCCGCGGAAAATAGCCATATACGCGCTCCATATCGTCCGCGACCTGCCCCTTGGGCTTGCGCACGTAGCCGCCCAGACGCAGATTCTCTTCGGTGGTGAGGTGCGTGAAGGTCCCGCGCCCTTCGGGCACGTGGGCAATGCCCAGGCGCACGATGTCCTCGGTTGCCATGCGTTCAATGCGGCGGCCGTCAAAAGTGATTGCGCCGTGCGACCGGGCCATCGCGCACAACGCACGCAGCGTGGTGGTCTTCCCCGCGCCATTGGCGCCAAGCAGTGCGGTCACTGAACCCTGCTCCAGGCCAAAGCTGATGCCGTGCAGCACCCGCATGGCTCCGTAGGCGGCTTGCAGTTCTACGACCTCGAGCAGCATGGAAGCCACGCCCTTATGCCGTGGTGCCCAAATAGGCCTGGATGACGTCCGGATGCGTGCGCACCTGCTCCGGGGTACCGTCGGCGATCTTGCGCCCGAAGTTCAGCGCCACAACCTTGTCACAGATGCTCATCACCAGGTTCATGCGGTGCTCCACAAGGAGCACTGTGATCCGAAGCCGGTCCCGGATTTCAAGAATCAGGCGCCCCAGCGCAGCGGCCTCCTGGTGGTTAAGTCCGCTGGCAGGCTCATCGAGCAGCAGGAGTTTGGGATCCGAGGCCAGTGCGCGCGCGAGCTCCACGCGCTTTTGCACTGCAAGGGGCAGTTCGCACGCTGCCGCCCGGGCAACGGAGTCCAGATCAAGAAATTCCACCAGTTCGCGCGCGCGCTCCCGGGTTCGTAGGGATTCGGCCCAGACGCGGGGCAGCTGCAATGCATTTGCGGCAAACCCGCTCGACGTGCGGCAATGCCGCCCCACCATGACGTTGTCGAGCACGCTCATCGTGCCGAACAAGGCGAGGTTCTGAAATGTGCGGCCGATGCCCAGGGCGGCAATCCGATGTCGCGCAACCGCGGATAGCGGCGTGCCATCGAAAACGATCGTGCCGTGTTCGTACTCGTAGAGGCGGGACAAGCAATTGAACAGAGTCGTTTTGCCCGCGCCATTGGGGCCGATCAAGCCCGCAATCTGACCCGTTTCGATGCCAAAGGACACATCATCGAGCGCAACGATGCCGCCAAAGCACACACGGATTTGCGATACCCGTAACAGTTCCGATGGCGGAGCGGCCGCGTCGCTGCTGGGTGTGCCCGCGTGGGACATCGCATGGATCTCCGAAATCTACGTCGCGATCCAGCAATCTCGCGGCGCAGCAACCTGGGTTGCGAAAATTGAACGACCGGGTCCGAGGAGCGATGCGCACTCGTGCTCCGGCCTCCACAGCCAGTCTACCGGCTCGCGACCGATAAATCGATGCGCGCGACGGTAAACACACGCCGGGGCAACGCGTCGGCGTTGATGCGCGCCGCTGCGGCGCAACCAAACCGCTGTCCGTGATCGCTGTTGGGCACGCATGGGTAGCTCGCAGGGCGTTGGGGGAGTGTGCCTCTCGGGATCAGCGACGCGCAACGTCTGCGGGCATCCGAAACCCCGGACACGGGCTTTAGTGCGGATTTCCCGAAGCATCGCCCTTCGTTTGAAGTAGGGCGATGTTCTGCGGCTTGTCGCGATACAAGGCGCGCACGGCCGAGACCACCGCCCGCACGGCAACAGGGTCGAGCGTGAGACCGATGTGGCCTACGCCGGGCAGCAGCGTTACGGGTACGTTCGTGCCGTGAGACTGGAATACGGGAGGCAGTTTGACGGTGAAGAAGACCTCGTCCTCGAGGCCGGCCACGACAGCCATAGGCCTTTGCACTGCGCGGATGTTTGCGAGATAGTCTTGCTCCGGTCGGAAATTCTGGGCAAGCGCAAAGGAGTACTGCGGCGTCAAATCCGCTCTGGGATCATCGACCACGGCAAAACGCAAGACCGGCAGATGGTCGAACAGCCGGATGCCCCAGCCATGAAGCGTTGCGATCGCCACGTAGCGCGCAAGGCCGACACTGACCCACCCGCCGCTGCCGGCGCGCTGCGTTGGCGCTTCGGGCCCAAGGAAGGGCGAAAGGAGCACGTAGCCCGAAAACAACCGCTGTCGGGAGCTGCCGGCAAACCGAAGCACGAAGCCGCCACCTGAGGAAAAGCCAACCAGGGTTGCAGGCTCTACGGGGCGAGTGGCCCGAACGAAGTCCTCCAGGTCGTCTTCCAGCTGCCCGATGTACGCGATATCGCCCCTGGGGCCGGAGCGCCCGTGGCCGCGCTCATCGAGCGCGTAGGTCGAGAATCCGGCCGCGGCAAAGCTCTTGGCCAATACGTGCATGCTGGCACCGTTGCCGGCCGAGCCGTGCACCAGAATCACGCTGCCCGCGGAAGGGACGCCCGGCGGCATATACGCTCGGTAGGCCAGGCTCGTACCGTCGCGCGCGGTAAAGAAGCTCGTAGGCGGAAGATCGGAAAAATCCACCTGCGCAAAGGGCTCATTGATGCTCTTCATCGGCGCCGGGTGGTGCGGTCCGCCAAGCGCGATGGCAAGCGCAAAGCCAACGACGGCAAGCGCGACAAGACACAGAACAACGAAGAGGAGCAGTTTCACGTGCGAGTCCGCATAAGACGTCAGGCGGCCAATGGTAGTCAATGCGAGGTGGTGCAGTACACCCGGCGGCGCCCGGAATGCGGCGAGCGTAGCGCTCGCGGGTGCAAAGCCCGATTGCTCTGCCGGTGGACGTCCCGCGGGGGCGAGAGCGCAAAGAACGACGCGCGTGCCAGTGAAGAGCGCGCAAGGCGAGGTCGGAGGGGTGCCAGCGCGGTTTTAGGTGCCGGGCTTCACGTTAAAGAGGGCGGCCTCGTCACGCAGCGCTAGCGGCAACGCCATGAGGATATCGTCCGGTGGACAGGCTCCCTGAAATTCGGCCGAGACGAGGAGTTGCTTGGGCGCGTGCGCTTTATCGACGGCGCGAAAACCCAAACCCTCGAAATACCGGCCCGCGCTCGCCGTCAAGAGGTAGAGCGTTTTGACGCGCTCGGAGGCCGCATCGTGGATGACGTGCTCGATGAGTGTCTTTCCAATGCCTTGATTTCGTCTTTCGGGCAAGACCGCAACCGAGCGCAAGAGCGCGACCTCGCCGTAGGTTTCGCGCCCCGCGCAGCCAACGATCTTCTCGCCCGATGCCGCGATCCAGAACTGCTCGAGATGCTCCGCCACACCTTCGACCGGCCGCGCGTTTGCAAGCAGAAACGCCAGTACGGCCGGCAAATCCCCGATATCGGCTCGGCGGAAGTCAAGCACCGGGACCGCCATCATGCTCTCTTGTGTTGCCAAGCGCGGCGGGGATGCGGCGCAACTCCAGCGCGCGCCGGTTTGCGTGCGCGGATTGCGACGGGTGCGCGCAAGACCGTCCGCGTGTTTCGGCACCGAGGCCGATGCCAATGCAACGACCCGCCCGCGCGTCATCGAGGACCATACCGATGTCGCAAGGAAAGGCCCACGACACCGCGGGCCGCCCGGCGCCACGTTTGCGCCGATTGCGGCATCGCTTCATTTGAGCCGGCCGCCGTTCGCAAGCATCTTTCGGAAACGGCCTCGATCGTTGCCTTTGAGGGCACTGGAGAGGCATTGCGCATGAGGCGAGAGGCCCCAAAGAACGACGACTGCATTCCCCTGACGTCGGCATGGGATACATGATTCGACTTGCTTTGAATGTCAGGTTGAACAAGGGACGGTCCCGGTGAACCGGAGGCTGAAACAGATATGGCCGTCGCGGCAAGTGACGCTACCCGATAAAAAGTGTCGGGACTGTGACACGTACAAAATCAGGTACTTATCCCTGCGACTCGGCCGACGAAGGAGCGCGATCGCCGGGGAGCGGCACTGTGCGCGCCTGCGTCTTGATATCCATCCCGGTCGGTTTTCTGGTATCATTCTCGCCGTGGCTTGAGACCAGCGTGGTCGCTTTGTTCGATCACCTCGCCACAGTCAGTTCCGACTCGTTACTCCCCACCCGTTCGTCTGTAATCCACTGGTCGATGAACGTCTCGCTTCCCAAGGGGAAGCGACGGCAGGCCAACCTCTGAAGGTATTTCATGTCTTTTGCAAACCTCGGTTTGTCCGATGCGCTTGTGCGCGCCGTTGCCGACGCCGGCTACACCCAACCCACCCCGATCCAATCGCAGGCCATACCGGTCGTGCTCTCCGGAGCCGATCTGCTTGCGGGAGCCCAGACCGGCACGGGCAAAACGGCGGCGTTTGTGCTGCCGGTCTTGCACATGCTCGACACCCCGGCAAGCGGGGCGCAGCGCTCGGCGCGCAAGGTCCGCTGCCTCGTCCTCACCCCGACCCGCGAGCTCGCCGCGCAAGTAGAAGAAAGTGTGCGCACCTATGGCCGGCATTCGAACCTTTCGTCCTGCACGGTTTTCGGGGGCGTTTCCATCCGTCCGCAGATCGATCGGCTGCGCCGGGGCGTTGATGTCCTCGTGGCAACCCCCGGACGCCTCCTCGACCATTGCGCCCAGCGCACGATTGACTTATCGGGCGTGCAGATCCTGGTGCTCGACGAAGCCGACCGCATGCTTGATATGGGCTTTTTGCCGGACATCAAAAGAATCCTCGCGATTTTGCCCAAGCGCCGCCAGAACTTGCTGTTTTCCGCGACTTTTTCCGATCCAATCCGCGCGCTGGCCGACTCCCTGCTCAATGCGCCCAAACACATCCAGGTGACACCGCGCAACTCGACGGTCGATGCGGTGACGCAGACCGTGCACCCCGTGGACGCCGCGCGCAAAGCCGATCTGCTGGTGCACCTGGTGCAGCAGGGCAGCTGGTTTCAGGTTTTGGTCTTCACCCGAACCAAGCACGGCGCCAACAAATTGGCCGCACGGCTTGAAAAAAGTCAGGTGCCCGCGCAGGCGATACACGGCAACAAGAGTCAGAACGCGCGCACGCGCGCGCTTGCCGACTTCAAGAGCGGCAAGTTGCAGGTGCTCGTGGCAACCGACATCGCGGCACGTGGTCTGGATATCGATCAGCTGCCCCATGTGGTGAACTTCGAACTTCCCCACGTGCCGGAAGACTATGTGCACCGGATTGGTCGCACCGGCCGTGCCGGTGCCAATGGTGAGGCAATATCACTCGTTAGTGCCGAGGAAAACGGTCGGCTGCGCGATATCGAGCGCTTGATCCGGCGCTCGATCGCGCGCGCAGTCGTGCCCGGGTTTGAGCCGGGTCGTGCAAACTCGACAGCGCCTGCGCGCGTTGCCAGCGACGATCTTCGATCCTCGTCTCGCTCCACGGGGCAGGCACCCAGACCCGACGTCGCTCGCGCCGGCGGGCCGCGCGATCCCGCGCGGCGCCGCCTCGAGCAAGCCGGGGGCGGTCGTGCACATTCGGCGCACCCCCAGGCCCGCGAGCTTCGCGCCCCGGGCCGTGCGACGTCATCGCGCGCGCAAGCCGTGCAAGGGGAGCGCAGGGTCTCCCCCGTTTCCTTGGCCACCGGCGACAAAACCGCCAAGGGCCGCACCAGACCGGCTTTGCCGGCAGGATCGACGGCGCTCGTACGCAGCAATCTGCCGGCCGGTTGGGCGCAGGGCGCACAGCCGCGGCGCGGTCGCTAGGCGGCGCGCGAGACGGCGGGGCCGCGTACACACTCGTCGCGGCCATTTTTGCGTGGGACCATCTGTGATGGTCTTGGCCGCGCACAGGTCGCAGCGCAGCGCCGTTATTGCAAAAGCGCAGCCGGGTCGCAGAGATGGAGCATCGGCAAAGACGCGGCCGTGATGGGCGCGAGAGCGCTCAGCGACGCCTTCTACGCGTGCGCATTCGGCTTGTCGTCGCGTTCATACTGCAGTGCGCCCGGCAGAGAAGCGTAAAAACTGGGCAATCCCGTACCGCCGTCGTATTTTGCGTCTCTCGTGAAAGGTGGCTGGCCGCAGGCTGCGCACACAATAAGTGACTGCGCGCTTCTCGCTGTTTAGCCGGCGGCGAAATGGGCGCCCGATGCCGCTGGTTGCATCACCAAGGGGCGCGCACACGCCGATCGACAACGGCGATGCGTTCTTGCGGCAGAACGGCGCAGTGTCTGCCTTCCGCGTGTCCCTAATGCGGGCGAAGTTAAGACGAAGCGCGCCGGCCATTGCCGGTCCAACCCGAGCCGATCAGCAGATCGCGCGATGTCGCTCTCGATTGGGAGTTGACGCCACTGACCACGAGGCCGCAGCTGCAATCTCGCGACTGTCCGCTGGCCGGCCCGGCGCTGCGGTCGGCCACCCGGAGATGACGGCCAAAGGAGCAAGGGTTTGGATTGGAGGCCAACGAAACCGGATGGCCGGGCAGGGGCGTTTTTTCTAAGAAAGCCCTGTAGAAGTCAGAGGGCCACTGAGTCGACTCGATTGGATTGGTTGCGCTTCGCTGTCCCCAGACCGGGTCCCCGACATTGTGCGATGCGCACCGGTTTTTCGATACTCTGACTTCTGCTCTAGCAAGTCTTCCTAAGAAAAACTCTTACCAAATACTGAGCAGGACTCCTTGACATGCCTCGAGGAAAGGCGTAACCCAGCGCCTTTCGGAACGTGATCGATGGCAGACGCGGAATTTCGGTCACGTTGCCAAGGGCCCGGTGAGGCTCCCAGTCCGCGAAAAATTGACGCGCCCGATGGATGCGCGTCCAGACCGGAAGCCCCACGGTCAAGAGAGTCGCTCAGGGATCGGGGAGGGTGGCCATGAAAAACTCCGTTCGACGCGGTGGCGTGCGCGTTTTTTTCGCCGCCTGCGCAATGCTGCTTTTTAGCTGTGGTGGCGGCGGCGGGTACGGTGGCGGTGGCGGCAGTGGGAATCTCAATGGCCAGCTGCTCGACGCATACGTGCAAGGGGTTGACTACACATCGAGCGGAGCCGGTACGACGACGCTAACGGGAACGACCAACGTCAACGGGAATTTCAGCTACCAGACCGGGCAGACAACGACATTCTCCCTGCCGGTGGGGGCAGGCGGTGCCATTGCGCTGGGATCCGTGCAGCCGGTCGCAAACGCCAGCGGATTTACGGTCGTGTTCGTAGGGGGAATGAATAATTCGCTGGAAGTCGCGCAGGTACTGCAATCGCTGAACTACAGCGGGTCGGCCTCGCAAATCAATGTAAGCGGTTTGACACTCACCTCCACGGATGTCACGAATCTGGAGGATTTCATCACGAGCGGGGGCACATCCTTTGGCAGCGCGGCGACCTACACCGCGATGATGACCCAGGCGCAGACCGATGCCCAATCCGCCATGGCCGGGCTGACGTTTGTCTACCCGGGCGGCGCTTCAACCACGCAGGCCGCGGCGAATCTTGCGACGGCGGCGGGCAACCTGAGCCCACCTGCGGCCTTGAATGTGCCGGGCCTGTATTTTTATCAGGAAGTCGCAACGAGCGTGGGCGCGAGTCCTGTGAGCGCAGATCTCGCCGGTATGGACCAGTTTGTCGCTGGCATGGGCGGAAACGGGGCAGGCACTTTTGCCGGCATTGACGCGGCGGGGACTGCGGGGACCGCGTCGAGTTTGAATACGGGAACCTACAGCGTGAGCGGCGACGTGCTCACGGATACGCACGTGAATGGATCTGGCCAGACGGTGGTGACCGCCGTTACGGTGGACTACCAGAACCCCGAGGAGATTCTCTTCACTTGGACGCAGACCGTCGCCAGCACCGAGACCGCGACGGCGACCGGCAACGCCTACGCCCTGTCTTCCATCGCCGTGAGCACGCTGGCGGGTCGAACGATTACGTTTGCGGGCTTTGCCGGCGGCAAATGTGCGACATTGGGTGCCTCACCGGTGGCGGCTTTTTCCGCGACCGGCCAGTCGTACAACCGCTACTGCTCCAACGACATGACTACGATCATAGGCAGCGGCACGGTCGCGGCCGCATCGGGATTTGGCGGCGCCCAACCCAGTCCCCTGCAGATCACGGACACGCCCGCGGGTGCCGCGGCGAGCAACACGCTGCTGATGGCACTGGTGTCGGGGTCGATCGCAGCGGGCAGCAGCGGTACGGTGGCACTCCTGACCACACTGAAACAGACAGCGACGGGTGGCGTCAACGGCCTGTTTTCATACACCGCGCAATGAGGGAAGGGCAGGGAGCGGCACGCGCGGGGGATTGGAAGGAACGGGCTTCGCAAGCCAGCGCCGCCACGAAGTGAAAAAGGGCCGGCATCGTTTTGCCTGTTCGGGTGAGACCCCAAGAACTCGCGCACGGGCCGCAATTCGCTAAGGCGCGATGACTCTTTTCAGAGGGCCGATGCAGTCGAGGCCTTCCAGGGATTGGCAAATGGCCAGGGTTTCGTTGCTCGGGCCGAACAAAACATAAAGCAACGAGTGTTCGCCGGTCGTATCGTGACTGGATCCATCGCAATTGAGCCCGCTCAGATATTTCGTCGTCCGCAGCATGATTTGGTATCGCCCCGACGACCCCGGTTTGTCCGAGAGCTGATAGGTATTTTCCGATCTCTCGTTGCCGCTTTCGATGC
Organism: Burkholderiaceae bacterium; assembly: GCA_035625725.1. Taxonomy (GTDB): domain Bacteria; phylum Pseudomonadota; class Gammaproteobacteria; order Burkholderiales; family Burkholderiaceae_F; genus GJ-E10. The sequence goes on along the minus strand of DASPPB010000004.1, from coordinate 24,812 downwards.
GCACAGTCCCATCCTCGCGAAAGGTGTAAACCTCCCTGCATCGATCGGGGGGACGGCTCCATTCCCATGTCCCGATCAAAGACGGCGCGCTCGGTGACCCCGCGGGAGCGGGAGGCAAGGCACGACATGCAACGATTCTTTTCATGAACGGCGCTATGGACTGCATTTCGTCAGAATCGCGCTTGTTCAGCGCGTAAAAGACGATGATCTGCCAGTCGGATCGGCCCACCTCGCGCTTGAGCGTTTCGGAGGCGCAATTGCAAAACACTTCGATCTTGGATTGCGGCTCGCCGTGCCGGGCGCCCGCATCTCGGCAATCCTGATACAGGCTGAACTGGTAGCGCTGAATATCCAAGTCCGTAACGGCCGCGGGCGAATCGGGCGGCGACGCAGCGCACCCGGCCAGAGCGATGAGCGAGAGGAATGTCAGAAACGGCAATGGCGTGGAACAATGCCGTGGCCATCGCAACGCAGCCCGCATCGCCTTTGACGTTCGCGGAACCTCGAATCCTCTTCCTGGCTTGTGGCTGATGGTGCTTGCTGCGCGACAGTGCGCGCGCACCCGTTGCGATAGCGCCGCCAATGTGCCCAAGCTGCAGCGGATCTGCGCGAGCGCCCGCCAAGCGAACGGGCAATTCTCGCGCTCCAACGGGGACTCAGCGCCCTTCTCTTGGTTTGCTCTGCTGCGCGAGGTCACGTTCATCCCAAGACGCCGGCACGCGCTAGGAAGTTCACTGAGTCGCAGGAACCTTCTGCCATTCCGACGCGCAATGATCCACTTCCGGATAATACGAACGCGAATCCGGGCAGTAGTACCAGTCTGTGGCCGCTGGAGGCATGCTCTCGAAAGCGGAGGGCAGTTCAAAGTCTCCGTAAGGCAGGTCTACCGGGCCTTCGCCGTACCACAGGTACGGATCCCAGAAAGGATCATAAAAAAAAGCCACACCCCAGCCGCAGCAGCCGTAAAACCCGCCGCCCGGGTACCAGCCTCGCCAACCCATTCCGTACCAGACGCCCCAAGTGCCGCCGCTGCTCCAGCCACTCGCGCCCGGCCCTGGGCGTCCGTGCCAGCCGCCCCAGGCACCGCCGTGCCCGACCGCGCGACCGCCTCGTCCGGCGGCCATGGCATGCCCTCCGACGTGGCCACCACCGTGCCCCGTGTCCGCGTCCGCCGCAAGGACCACCAGTGTCAACCCGCAGACAAGGAGGGTCCGGACGAACGTGTGTAAGTTGCTGCGCAAAGCGTCATCTCCAAGACCGACGGCCCGTTCCCAACTCGCATCGAAGGGCTGCGACGAACATGCCCACGAAAATGTCCAAGCGAGCAGTGGCGTAACGAATCACTCATTAGACAGCGTACTCGCCAATTTTTCTCCCGAACAGCTTTCCGAAAGGATGACTGCCTAGCCCGGGTCGCCCTTGTCCGTTTTCTCAGTTGGCTTGGGGTACGAGCGCGGTCTCGCAAATGCGCCGGCTGCGAACTGCATCCGATGCACAAATAAGGACGCAGATCGACGGCGTCGGTATACCGTGCCTGGTGGCCCGTGCCCGATTCTGTGGCAATTCGGGCCTTGGGCGCAAAGGCGCCTGTCAGTAAAACCGCTCCCGTTTGTCTCGGCTGCGACCGTTGAATTCGCGCACGGCGTTCAAGACGACGCGGGCGCTCATGCAAGGCGCTGTCAGAGGAAAGGACGGTCGGCCGCCGCGGATTGTGCGCCCCGCAAGTGCGCAACTCCTCGGTGCTCTCTCGTTGGTGAGCGCGCGGCAGCGCTCGATGCAACAAGCGCTTTGGTGTTTGCATCGGTAGCTGGCTGCAGCAGTGCATCGTGCAAGCAGTGCGCCGCCTCCTGTAACGAGCGTGTATTGCGCGGACGCGAAAATCTCTGGATCGGGGGTCTTGCCTTCCTCACCAATTCTTCGCCGTCTTACGCAGCGCTTCGCAGGCCCCTTATCACCATGACCGAACCCGATCTCGACGCGGCAAAGCCAGCGCAACGGGTCCCGGACATCGCGTGGATGACCGAAGCCCAACTAGGCGCTTTGTTGGAACCGGCACCCGCACAGGATCCGCGCACCGCCCAACAGTACCGGCAGTTAGTCATTGCCAATGCTGCACGGGCCGAAGTGATGCGCAGGGCGTTGCGGCTTGGCTGGTAGCCGTTGCGGCGAGAAAGCGGCGCCTTCGACTGCTGCTCGCAGTCGCGCTCCCACTCGATGATCCCGCTCGATTTCTGTCCAAGGGCGAATCGCCGTGAGCGCAACATCCGGTGCCGGGAGCACGGCAATCGGCTCGGGGCGGCGAGTCTCCGTGCCGCGCGCCCAGTTCCACACGGCTTCGGCAAACTCGCTCACGAAAAGCGAAAGTTCCCGGCCCGTTCCGTCTTGCGTTTTTCCGCTGAGCGTTGTTGGCGATCGCTCGGATTGCGCCTCCAGGTACTTTTCGAATGTGACGGCGTGGATGATCTTGCCGCACACGTCCTTCATGGAAAATTCGACCGACTCCTCACTCGCCTCGCCAAGGGTGAAGAGGGAGCCACAGTGTGCGACATAGGCCAGCGTTGATCGATCGTCGTAGCCCTGATAGAACTTGGTTCGAAGCGCAATTGCGACTCGCAGCAGCAAACTCGTGAATTGCTCCAAATACGCGTTCTTCGTCTTTTCGTCGCGATCGGCATGAGTGCCGGCAAACAGCAACTCGCCGCCCGAAAGATCCAGGGCGTGGCACGGAATCGCCAACGCGCGCACTGCCTCGAAACTGCTGACGTGGTTTGTTTGCAATCTCATCGGGGAATCGGGCCGGGGCGTTGCAGCAAGTCCGGATAAGGGCGCCCGGCGTGCAAAAGGTCGAACGCAAGATTCCGCTAGGGGCAGATGCTGCGGATATGACACGCGTGGTCATAAAGTACATCGCGCCGCGAGACGCATCGTCGTGGAAATGGCGTGCGTCGGACAGAGGCATCGGAGCATCGAGGCGGGCAAGGCGCCAACTAGTTGCCAGGCGCACCGCCACCCCGAACCGGACTTTCCCAAATGCTCGAGTTTTGGGGTCTGTCGGCAAGGCGAGTCGGCCCGGCAAGGTCGGCCGTACCGCGCAATCGCTCGCCCGGGCGGCCGTGGCGCGCTTGCACGGGACAGTAATGCCGATGACCTGTGCGCACGGGCGTTAGCGCTGCAGATTCGCGGTTCGCCTTGAATTGATTATCAATTTTGCCGCTTTCGCGCGACCGGAGCAGTCGGTGTCGTCGGTCTGCACGCAGAGGCGTCGGTTTTTTGCAACGCGCCGACGCCATGGCGACGGCGCGCTTTTTGCTGCAGCCATCGCAAAAAGCGAACTGGCACAACTGCTCGGTTCTTGCGCTATTCTTTTGCGCATTATGCGTTTTACCCAGGACCAGCTGCTGCGCTGGGCGCTCTCCGGCGCCTTGGCGAACCGGCGCGAATTCATTTCCGATCGCAACGTCTGGTCCGACGAGTCTTTGCGTGTCGAAACGCAAAGACTCATCGACACTTTCGAGTCGCTCCAGGCGAAAAAAAGTAAACCGCTCCGTGCGCGTGGCGAGGCATTGCGTCTTGCCTGCATCTACGGAGAGATTGACCGCCAGACCTACATCGAAACCGTCTGCAATCAGCCGCATAAGGCACCCGATATGCGCACCGAGCGCGAGATGGAGATGCTCGCGGCGTTGCACAAGTTGCGGCAAAAGGCGTGGGGACTCACCGGGCTCGAGAGGAGCTTGTTGGGCCCCGGCTCCCAGGATCTCATGGCACCGCCGAAGCGGCGAGCTGCAAAAACGGCCAGAGCCAAATAGCTGCGCGTCATGATCCGCCCGCGCTCGCTCGCGTGGCGGACACAGGCGGCACGCAAATCGGAGAGTCCCTTCTTTGCAAGTCTGAGCGAGGTCTCGCCGGCACGCGTGAGCTCGCGACGGCGCAACGCGGCGCGAGACTGGTTCGCGCGTTAACCCCGCTCTGGGTACCGACAGCGCTTGCGCTTCTCAAATTTGCGTCTGCCGCTTAGGCAAACAAGCCCAAATCTTGCGGACCTAAGGCGCCCGCATTTCGAACGTAACGGCCGCTGCGCAAACGCTCTGCGCGCCTCGCGCGCAACCCTCGCGCCATGGCGCAACTCGGGCTTGCGCTGCGGACGCCTCGCAAGCCGGAGGGCGGGGTCTTTTTCTCTTACTTAGCCTTTGCGGCCATGATGTAGGCGAGCACGACAAAAACCAACAGGCCGCCAAAAAGAGAGATGAAAGTAGACATGAAAAAACTCCTGGATGGCGCCGTTTTGAGCCGGCAGCGCATCGTATTCGGTCTGGAGCCGCTTTTCCCTCGAAGCTTGCGTGGTAATTGGCCTGCCCGCAACGCAATTTTTTCGCTCCACAGCTCTGTGGGCCCCAAGCTTCGGCGGGGAACTCTTCGCGAGGACTCCTTGGCCTCGCGTAATCTCGAAGCGTCTCGTCGGAGATGTTCGTAATTTGTAAGCCCCGGTCGGTTGGTGGCATGACGCAGGTCCGCTGGCTTGCCACCGGCGGCCCAAAGAGATCTCGTCACGTGCCGCTGGTCAAGTCGCGGTACCGTGCCCTCCCTTGCCATGCAAAACATGTGCGGGCGCAGAGGCTATTGGCGGGCATTTTGACCGCATCAGTTTGTATACCCCGGTCGTCGTTGCAGATATTCTTTCGGCCTTGGTTCGGGCGAACTCTTCTGCGCCCGAACTCCGTGGCTTTTGAGGGAGCGCGTTCGCAACTATGAATCGAAATTACCTCGCTGGATTACTGGTGGCCGGCTTTGCCGGCGGAATCGTGGGCGCAATTGTTGCTGGTCAGGTCGCAACCGGGCTTGTATCGCCTGCGACTGCGGCCACGTCGGCGCAGGAGGTTGTATCCGCAAACCGCATCCGCCTGCTCGACGCCGCTGGCAAGACGCGCGCGGAACTGGCCATGTCCGGAGACGGGGGGCCTGCCCTTTTTTTCTACGACACCCATGGGCGAAACCGCCTTGTGCTCGGCCTGTATTCGGTCACCGAGAGCGAGTACCCGTTCGTGGTGTTAAACGACACGCATCAGCTTGCAGCGGGGATCTTCCGTTTGTTTGGCAGCCAGGAGACCCCCGTGGTGGTGCTCAAAAATAGGGGTGCCGATCGCTCGATCTTTGGGCTGAATCCGTCGAGCACGGACGCCTTTTTGGTCAATTACACGGCTAACGCAAACAAGACCGCGATTTTCGGAGACTTCTGAAATCCCCGTGACGAAACGGCTTTTCTGGTTGGGCGTTGCACTGCTCGCCGCCGTGGCCGGCGCGGCGGCCTGGCAGCAGGCGCGTGCGCCCAAGCGCCCCGAGTACCTGCTGATCAACGAGACGGGGCAGCACGATTTCGATCTGGCGCTACGCATGAGCCTGAAGCTTGCCGAGGCCAAGTCGGGAATCGAAAACGGGCTCGTGCTGCTCGCTTCGCTGCCCGCGGACAAAAGCATCGAGGAAGTAGCCGCCGACACGCTCTCGCAGCAGCGCATTGGCGCGCGAACCAATGGGCGCGGCATTGTCTACGTTTATTCGGTCCGGGAGAACCTCCTGAAAATCGAGGTTTCCTATGCGCTCGAAGGCGACATCCCCGATGTGTTTTGCCGACGCCTCGAGGAGGCAGCCAAGACCTACATGCTCTCCGAGGTCCCACAGGACTTTCTCTCCGAACTCATCATCACCACCAACTTGCGCGGCATGCGCTCCAGAGCCGAGGCCGATACCCTGACGCAGCCGCAGTGGCTCAATAGCGAGTTCTTATCGGGCGGTGGCGGCGCGCTGGCACAGGGCTACCGACACACGCTCGAGGACTATCTGGGTTCGATCCGGCGTCTGCCGCAGGCCGATCTGCGCCAGTACGAGGCCTCGAGCGACCCGCAAGAGTCGGTTCGACGCTATCTGGCCTCCCTTGCGGCCGGAATCGGCGATCCGCGACTTTCACTTTTGACGCAGGGCAGCGCAATTTTTCGCGTGGTCGTTCCTCGCAACGAAGCACAGCAAAAGCGTGTCTACGAATATTTCACCTCCGCCGGCGCGTATCGACTGATTTTCGCGGGCGATCTGGGTCTTGCCGTGCCGGGCCCGGACAAATCGAATCTTCCGATCGTGCTGCGCCATGGCTCCGATGGGCTGTGGTACGTCGATGAGCCCAAGTCCTGGACGTATTTCCACCGCTTCGAAGACAACGTGAATTTCTTTGTCAAATATGCGGACAACCCGTTTCTTGCGCGACTGCAGGCTGAGGGCGTGCCAAACATGGCCGCCGCAATCTACGGCGCGCACGTGGGAGCGGGCAGTGCACGTGGCTACCCGTTTTCGCTGGCGCAAGCTGTGCGCGCAGGCGAAGAACGGATTCGCGCGGCACCCCGGGTTGCAGCCAACTATGCGCAGCTCGCGGATCTGTATCTGTTCGAGATGAATTGGCTTACGCCCGCCCTAGAGCTCTACGAAAAGGCGGCTGCGCTGGAGCCCGGGGAACTCAGCTATCGCTGGCGCCTCATGGACTTGTACCTCAATACCTCGCGCGCCGACAAGATGCTTGCGCAATTGGGCTACCTCTCCGGGCACTTGCCCGGCGATAAACGCACCCGGGACTGGTATCGGGCGTACAAGGCGGCATACGACTTTCGCGACGGATAGTCGCGCTCGAGCGCTCGACCGGGCTGCAAACGCACGCCCTCAGACTGCCGCGCGAGGTGCTTCGGCTTTTGCGCGCGCGCGGGCGAAACCGCAGCGCATGTGCGCGAGGCCGCCACCGTGCGCAGATTCCCCACGATAAAATGCCTGCGGGCGGGAGAGCTCGCACTTCGAATAAGGGGCCCAATCCGTCTTTGTGTTATTTGAATCGCTGGGGAATAGCGTACGGTCCCGAGATCACGGATCGTGGCGGGAGCGACGGGGGCCTGGTTTTTCGTGCGTTGCGTGCACCGGGCACTGCTGTCGCGGTTTTGCGCGCTTTGCGCGAGTCTGAATGGGAGAGGACGTAACACGGCGGCGCATTTCTGTTTGGCTGCGGTCGTGCAGCAAGGAATTGTGCTGTTTGGGAGTTTTTTCTTTGGCATGCAGTAATCGACATACACATCAAACATCCATAAGGGAAATTTTCTATGCGAACCGCAATGCAATCGATGTTCCTCGCCGCTGGGCTTGTCGGATCGGCTCTTTGCTGGGCCCAGGCGCCCGCCGGGGCCCCGGCCAACGCCACTGGCATTTGCAATGACGGCACGTACACCACAGCCGCCAGCAAAAAAGGGGCCTGCTCGAAACACCAAGGCGTGAAGGACTGGTATGGAGCGGCCGCCGCGGCAGGCGCTGCCCAACCGGCACCGAGCAAGGCGCCGTCCGCCGCGCCTGCGGCTGCGCCAGCCGCGGCCGCGCCGGCTGCAGCCCCTGCTCCGGCCGCGACAGCGGCCGCGCCTGCGGCCAAGACGCCATCAGCACCACCCGCAGCCGCCGCACCGGGCGGCGGCCCGGGACTGGTGTGGGTCAATACAAAGTCCAAGGTCTACCACTGCCAGGGCGATAAGTGGTACGGCAAGACCAAGGAAGGGGAGTACATGAGCGAGGCCGATGCCAAGGCCAAGGGCAATCATCCGGACCACGGCAAGGCCTGCAAGTCGTAAAAGTCGGTGTTATCGCGTGGGCAGGCCGCCTGGACCTGCCCCGCGCAAAGGATCCGGCAGCGCCGGCGAATCGTTGCCGGATTTTGGCGCTTGCGCCGCAAGTCAACCTGCAGGGAGCGAAGCGATGGGTTTTTTGGACGGGTTATTGGGCGGGGCCGTCGGGGTGGAAATTGCGACGGCGGTCAACAGCCTCATCGAGAAGCATGGCGGCTTGCAGGGCATCGTGAGCCAGTTGGAAAACCAGGGACTTGGGGCAACCGTACAGTCCTGGGTGGGCACGGGCGCCAATCAGCCCATCTCCGCTGCGCAGGTGCATCAGGCCTTCGGAGCCGAGATGATCCAGGAACTTGCCGCAAAGGCGGGCCTCTCTCCTCAGGAGCTTGCGAGCAAGCTCTCGACCGCCTTGCCTGAGGTCATTGACAAACTCACGCCCAACGGCAAAGTTCCGCGCTGATGGCTCAATGCCAGCGCGAAGGACGGGCGCGGCTCCTGCGACTTGCGTGCTGGCAAACTGTTCGATTGGCGCCCAGCCGAGGTGGCGGCGCACGCCTCCATTTGCGCCAAAGAACGCGAACCCAAGGAACATCGATCCGACATTCCGGCTTTAGCGAGGCATTCGGAGCACGAAAGCCAAGCCCGAAATCACTTGCAGCGTGTGCGTCATTCCGAGTTCAAGCAGTTTTGTTTTCTCTGGTCGAATTAGTTTTGCTTGGACAAAAAGCGAATCCGCGGCGCGGCATAGCAGCTCTCCGCAACCGGTCGTTCGTAGAACGCTGGTCGCTTATCCAAATCCGACCTTTTGCCGCGATAGCGGCGTGAGTCGCCTAGAAAAATGAAGCAAACCCCCGGGGGCTCACTTGGGAGCAGTCCCCGGGGTGTGCCAGCGCCACTATTTGCGCGCCACCATGGTCGGCACCGGGCTTGGTTCGGGCAGCGTCACAACCTGGATTTCTTCAGACGTGACCCCGCGAAACACAAACATGCCAGTGGAGACGCATTCGCTGTTCCAACTGCCCTTGTATGGCACGGAATAGCGCACGAGCAGCCAGTTTCCTTCGAGCTCAAACCTGGCGTCGGTGATGCGCTCGCCACAGGCGCACGGTTCGTGCACGATCACGTTCTCCATGTCTCCGTTGTGCACCTGGATGACATCGGGATAGATCGGGTACCCGGGAACGGCGATGGCGGGAGTGGCCAGAAAGCCCATGTGCAGGGAGTGCTCCTCGGCAGGTGCCGCCAATGCCACAACCGGTACCGGTTCAGGCAGCGCTACGAGCTGGATGTCGGCCGCTGGAAGTCCGTGGAACGTGTACATGCCCGTCGACACGCAGTTGCTGTCCCAACTGCCCGCGTAAGGAGCGGAATACCGCAGCAGCAACCACCCGCCTTCGAGTTCGAAGGTGGCATCCCTGAGGCGCTCGCCGCAGGCGACCGGCTGGTGCACGATCACATTGGTCACGTCGTTATTGCGGACCTGCACAACATGTGGGTAGGACGCATACTGACGGGGCAAGGCAATCGCCGGAGTGGCCAGAAAGCCCATCCCCAAGCCGTTCTTTTCGGGCGCTGTGGCCACAGGCGCCACCGCCGCCGGTTCGGGTAGCGCTACGACCTGAACGTCGGCTGGAAGTCCGTGGAAGACAAACATGCCAGTGGAAACGCACTCACTGTTCCAAGCGCTCTTGTAGGGCGCGGAATACCGGAGCAGAAGCCATTTGCCTTCGAGCTCGTAGGCAGCGTCTGTCAGGCGCTCGCCGCATGCAGCGGGCTGGTGCACGATCACGTTCGTCACATCCCTATTGCGCACTTGTACGACGTGGGGGTAGGACGCATACCCCGATGCGGCGATCGCTGGGCTCGCCAGAAAGTTCATCGTCGAATTGGGCGTATCGGCCGCCCCGGCCAACGCAGGAACAGCCACTGCAGTCAAGCACAAGGCCGGCAAGGTCGATTTCTCGAATAATCGTTTCATGGCTCGATCTCCTGTTTGTCAGCGGACCAGCGAACTCTCCAGCTACCCAATCTCGACTCGCAACTTCATCTCGTCTTCGTCAGACCTGCCAGGCGTGTGCAGGAGCGTCCTCCTTTTTGTGGGCTGCGTCGCCGCTCGATGCGGCCGACATGGTTCGGTTCCAGATTGGGCAAAGTCCTTTGCCACCTCCTTTCTCCTCCTCCCCCTTTAAAGACATATCGCGAAAAGTTGAAAAGAAACCGACACTTTCCACGCACGTACCGGGCTCGCTCGCAGCATTGCGGTGCAAGACTTCGATAGCACCTTCCCGCACGAAAATTCGGTTCATACTTCCGGTCTTGGCCGCGGCATACCTTGAGAGAGCGCGGCTGGTGTGATCGCGGCCGGCGCCACCGATGCGCAAGATGGGCAATGTGCGAGGTGGCACGAGAATTTGCTTGCCGCGAAAATTGATTGCGTAGCCGAATCCATCGGTGGCGCTTACGCTTCGATCGGCGCCTGGGATGAGGTTTGCTGAAGCAACGCGCTGCCGCGCACGTCGTGGGTCGGCGCCAGAGTTCGGGCGGTTTTGCCGCTTAGCCGAGAGGCCGATTCTCTGGCTCGTTAGAAATACGACTTCGGAATCCCAGCCGGCGCCGAGTCGGATGGTCTCAAGCTCCAACCGCGCGTTCGCGGGATTTCCCATTGCGACGCCTTGTCAGTCGTACATCAGCCCCAGCGAATCACTGGCATTTCTCATTTCTCAATGAGCGTATTAATTCTCAACTCTATTGAGTTACCGGCTACTTACGATTAAGCTTTTCTCAGCTTCGGCCGAGAGAGAGGAAGGGTCTCTGTTGAGACGGGCCCGGCGAACTTACAAGGTACTTACACGGCTGCCTTTCTCATTTTTCTTCGGTGGCAATAGGAGAGCTCTACCGTAGGAGTCCAGCGGCCGCTGGAGTCCGAGAGTAGGCGTTAGAACTATTTTTCCGTTTCCCCGTTGAGGGAATAGGGGCAGTCGTTGAAGAGCGCAGGCAAGAAAACACGCTCCGCCGCTATGCGGCCGCTGCTGCCGGCGAAGCTCACGCGGCCGCAGGCGCACGCGACCGTCGTGCGCGAGCGAATTTTCCAGCGTCTGGAAGCGCCGGGTTTGCAATGGACCTGGATTGCGGCGCCCGCCGGCTCCGGCAAAACGACGCTGGCTTCGAGCTGGGTCGAAGAGCGGGGGTTGGCGTACGTGTGGGTTTCGCTCGACGCCGGCGATGCAGACCCGGCGACGTTTTTTCATTACTTGAACTTGGCCGCAGCGCAACGCGCCGGGCCCCGGGATGTGGGTCCGCCGCCGCTCACGCCGGAGTTTCTCCCTGGGCTGGCAGTTTATGCGCGGCGCTTTTTTGAGTACCTGTTTGGTTTGTACCCCGAGGCCTTTGCGATGGTGCTCGACAACTGCCACGAGGTACCCCTGGAGGCAGCGTTTCCGGGTGTAATTTTGCCCGCGCTAATCGAGTCGATTCCCGAGCATGGTCACCTGCTGTGCCTGAGTCGAGGCGCCCTTCCGCCCGCGCTAGTGCGCTGGAGCGTCGATCCGCGCTTTCAGCTGCTCGGTTGGGAAGAATTGAGCTTTACCGACGAGGAAGCCGGGGAGCTTGCCACACTGGTTGCACCGGACTCGACCACCGACGTGGGCGCGTGCAATCAGCAGGTAAACGGCTGGGTAACGGGACTAAAGCTCTTGTTGCGTACCGGTCCCGAGCAGATCGCTCGGCTCCAGGGGCAGGCATATACCGCACCAGAGGGCTTGTTTGATTATTTTGCCGAGGAAGTATTGCGACGTGCACCACGCGAGTGCAAGGAGTTCCTGTTGCACAGCAGCGTGCTTGCGGAGATGGATGGGCCTACGGCCACGGTCGTTAGCGGGCGCGAGGATGCGCCAGCGGTGCTTGCGCACCTGTATGAGGAGCGACTGTTTATCCAACGGCGCCTGTTGCCGAGCGGGCCATCGTATCGCTTTCACCGGTTGTTTCGCGAGTTCTTGTTGGCTCGACTGACGCAAGAGGAGGGAACCGAGGCGGTCGCGCGGCTCAAAGGACGCGCGGCGCTGGCGTTAGAGCAGCGCGGGCAGCTCGAGGCTGCCACGCTGCTCGCGCTTGGTTGCGCAGATGCGGCGCTGCTCTCCCGCCTGATTCTTGCGCAGGCCCCGCTGCTTGCCAGAGAAGGCCGGCTGCCGACACTCGCACGGTGGCTCGAGGCCGTGCCCGAGGCGGTTCGCCGTAAGCAGGGCTGGCTGTCATACTGGTCGGGCGTGGCGCACTCGGTAAACGATGAGGCATTGGGCCGGGCGCACCTGGAGCAGGCGTTTGAGCGGTTTCGTGCTTGTGGCGATCGACAAGGCACATGGCTGGCAGCTGCCGGGATCATCTGCAATTTGTTCCAGTCTTGGGGTACGACGACCTCGGAGCAGCGCAAATGGATCGGCGTCTTTGAGACGCTGCGCGCGGAAAACGGCGGGGCCATTCCCGAGGATATCGAATTTCCAATCTTCGGCCTGCTTTGCAATATGGTTGGCCATTGCCCGGAGCTTGCCCTCTCTTCGCACCTTGTGCAACGCGCGCGCATGCTGGCCCCGCGCGTGGAGGATGCAGATCAGCGCCGCGCTATTGGCGCCGTCGCGATAGGGTACCTGCAGTGGCGCGGTGACGAGGCATCGGTCCGCGCGCTAATGGCGGAATTGGAGCGCGGCCGCGGAGATCAAGCGCGACCCACGCTGGCATCCAGCGTTTTTGATGTGTGGCGTGCGATTTCGTTGTGGGCTCGAAGCGAACACGAAAGCTGTTTCGAACTCCTGCGTTCGGCGCGCGAACGCTATCGCCACGTGGGCCTGGGGTTTTTCGAATGGGGTTACGCTATTCACCAAGCCTTCTGCGCGCTTAGCGCCGGTGATACGCGAATGGCGGGCCAGTACTTGCAAGAAGGTAGCAATTTGGCGGGCGCTGGTGCTGGCGCACGCCAGTTCGTCCTATCGGTAAAAGCCATGCAGCTTGGTCTTGCGGGCCAGGTTGCGGAAGCCGCAGCGTTGGCACGCGATCTAATTGCGTCGGGCAATTGGGAGGATATGCCGTCTCATGCCGCCTGCGACCACACTTGCCTTGCCGTCGCCTTTCTCGAAGCGGGTGCCCTCGAAGAAGCGTCGAAATGTGCTGACCAGGCGCTGGAGCAGGCAGGGCGTTTGCCCAGCGACCGTTGGACGTTCGATTCGCAGATGGTGCGCGCGGGCATCGAACTTGAGCGCGGCTTGGAGGAGCGCGCGCTGGAGCGGTTGCGAGAAGTGTTGCCGCTCGCGGCGCGGCGCGACTTCCGGGGCGGTGTCGGCGTGTTTCAGAGGATGCGAACGGCGCGTTTGCTGGCTCTTGGTCTAGGCGCGGGCATTGAGCCCGCGTACGTGCGGCAGTTGATCTGGACGCGCAAGCTTGCGCCGCCGCCGCAATTGCCGCCCGGGGTCGACTGGCCGGTGCGGCTTCGAATCCAGGTACTGGGCCGCTTTGCGCTTTCGATCGATGGCCAGGCCCCGAAGAAGGCGCTCACTTCGGCGCACAAGCCGCTCGAAGTGCTCAAGGCGTTGATCGGCTTGGGGCCCCTCGAGGTGAGTCTGGCGGCGCTCGAGACGGCTGTGTGGCCGGATCTGGAAGGCGACGCCGCGCGCAATGCGTGTCATGTTGCGATGCACCGGCTACGCAAGGTTCTTGGCGATGATTCGGCAATCGAGATCGATCAGGGCGTCGCTTCACTGAACATGATCGGCGCCTGGGTCGACGTGGAGGCGTTCCGCGCCCTGGCGTCGCGGTTTCGCAGCGGCCTGAGCAATGGGACATGTTCCCGACCGCAGGCGGAACAAATGGCCAAGGAACTGATGGCCGCGTATCCGGGGCATTTCCTCCCCGGCGACGAGCAGCCGTGGGCTGTGGGCGTGCGCGAACAGCTTCGCAGCCGGTTCGTGCAAGTGGTGGCGGAGCTCTCGCAGACGCTGGAGCGAGCCGGTGCGCTGGAGACCGCGGTGGAGTTAAGCCGCCACGCGATCGCGTTGGATCCGCACGCCGAGTCGTTTCACATAGGACTGATGCGCGCACTGATCACGCTGGGGCGAAAGTGCGAAGCGCAGGATGCCTTTGAGCGATGCCGCGAACTGATGCGCACTGGACTGGGCATGCAGCCGTCACTCGAGATTCGAAAACTGCAGTCCCGGATCAACAGTCTCTGACCCACACGGCCGGGGACCGCGGCATTCACCAAGGCCGTGCCTTACCACGAACGGCTCAAGCCGATCGATAGCGCGACATAGCCGTCGCGCTCCTGCGCATTCTCGCCGAATGGCAGCTGGGGGTTCGTGTAGGACACTTTTTTCGTGAAGAGGTACTCGATGCCTGAGTCAAACGACCAGGTTTGCGCAAACTTCCTGGAAAATCCGAAAGTCAGATGGGTCTCGCCAATGGCCGCAAGTAAGGGATTGAGCGTCTGCGGAGGAATCGGATTCTTGCCGTAATTCAGACCGCCGCGCACCACAGTCCTCTCATCGAGCACGCGTTCGGCACCGATCGCAAACACGTTCTGGTTTTGCCAATCCAGGCTCGCTGTATTGCTCAAGGATCGTGGCGCCAGCGGATTGCTGGGTCCCGTAGCGATGAGCGTCGAGCTCTTCAGGGCGTCAGACCAGTTGAGCCAACTCCACTTGAATGCGAGCAACCAGCGGGAAGCGGGTCGATAGGAGGCACCGAGCGCGACTTCCAGGGGTAGCGCCAGTCCGTCGATGCGCGCGTTCGAATAGTGAACGGTTCCCAGTCCCACAGCATTCATGTCGATGTCCATGTTGCCGTTTTTCTGCGGCAGCGTCACCCGGTTGGAAAACGCGGCCCCGAACGTCAGATCCTCTGCGGGCCGCCACATTGCACCAAGACGCACACCCGCATTCACACCGCTTATCTCGCCCAGGTCGTAGCCGAAAAATGATGCGCTCGGGTTGGCGGAATTAAACGCCGACGTGACCGGAAAGAAGCGCTGCGTGGTCTTCGCATACAATCCCTCAATGCTGGCCCCGACCGAGATCGCCTCGTTGATCTGATAGCCGGCCCCCGCCGTTAGACTCAGAATACCGAATAGGGACGACATATCGTCGCGGGTCCCAAAGGCGGTGCTGACATTCTTGTACACGTCGCCGGCACCGCCTTGCACAAACAGTCCGATTCCGGCGACCCAGCCCGAGTCTCCAAGGCGCTCGGCAAACGCCGCGTTTGCCGTCGGAATGTACTTCTTCGAGACGCTCACATCGTTTCCATATTGATCCTGGTGCACGACGTCGAGCGCGCGCGCCGTCGACGCGTAGAGTTCAAGCGACCGATGCGCAATCTGCGTAAGCCCCGCGGGATTCGTACTCACGGCGCAGGCATCGCGCGCCACGGCGACGTCGGCGCCGGCCATCTGCTCCGATTCAGAGCCGGTGCCGATAAAAAGCAAACCATTGGTGGCATGCGCGACGCCCGCACCACAGAGCAATGCTGTGGCAAGAAAACGCAGCAGTCTGCCCAGCCGTGTATTCATATTGTCTTCACCGGCACCAGGATGCGACTTCGCGTCAGACATGGTGGACTCGTCGGAGCCCATTCGTTTGACGAGGATCAATTTCGCCGAACCGCACTCGGGCACGACACGAAACCGCGATCGCGTGTATCGGCGCGCTCGAGGCGCCCGAGTGTCATCCGGAGCGCGAAGTCCACAGGGGTGCCGCGCGGTTGGTGATTACGAGCGCATCCGGCTTAACTGGAACGACTCACGTGTAGGGCGCTGACGAAAAGACGGGCGGGATCGCACGATTGATAGACCTCGGACATCAAAGCTGAGTCTTTAACGATGAAAAGCCCTCGGCGACTAATGGTTACTGACAGAGGGCTGAACCGGGAGCCGACGCGCCGGATTCCTCGATCGCCCATTGAAGCGTTTGCACGCAAAGTGCAGCGACAGCCTCTGACGTCTTTGTGGCCGCGGCGAACGCCCGGGCAATGTCAAAAGCAACCCGTCAGAGAGCGCTCCCGGAGCTGGCGCCTCGGTTTTGCACGACCTCAAGAGATGTCAGCGGATTCAAAGGCTGTTCGCGCTCCAGCGACTCCCGATTGGCGCGTTCCGACCCAACCTCCGACCGACCGCCCGCCGCGTTGCGGCAGTCGGATCCGCCATTGGCGGCCCGTCGACGATCGGGCGAGCGATGATTTTGTGCGCGGCACCAACGTTTCGGTACCTTGGGACTCCCGGCGACGGGTTTCCGGGTGGGGGCCGCCGGCACCAAAAGGCCAAGGCGCCTCTCGCGCGCGCACATTGGGCGCACAAGCCGCAGCGCCGTATCGCGTCGGACGCAAGTCGTATTTCTGCTGAAAAGCCCGCGCCCGAAACTTTCCGGTGGACTAGGCTTTGATTGCGGCGCCCCGCGTGCCACGAGCGGGACCGAAAAGCAAGAGGGCAAAAGCTCGAATTAAGCGGTTATCTGCCCGTGCTTGTGTCCCGTGGCGCGCGCTTGCACTGTGCTAGATATCAAGGAACGGTACTTAGGAAACATCGAGAGGGATACCTTGTTCGAATCCGTTGGCAGGGTAATTGCCACGTACCTTTCCAAGCCAATCGGTAAACCCGGCGGCAACAGTACGGACGCAAAACTGGTTGCCGAAACTGTGGCTCCGGGCGATGTGTTGCTCATCGAGGGCAATACGCGCATGAGCGCCGCAATCAAGTACCTTACACAGTCGACCTGGTCGCACGCGGCACTTTATGTCGGTTCACGACCGGAATTGCCCATGGTCCAGGGCGAGGCTTGCTCTCTTATTGAGGCCGATGTTCTCGAGGGTGTGCGTGCCGTGCCCCTGTCGTGCTACAGCGCATTTCGCATTCGCATCTGTCGGCCGGTCAACCTCACCTCCAGGGATCGGGAGAAGCTCGTCCAGTTTGTGCTCCAGCGCTTGGGCTATCGCTACGATCTAAAAAATCTCGTGGATCTTGTGCGCTATCTTTTTCCGTTCCCGGTGCCGGTGCGGTATCGACGCCGGCTCATCAGTTTTGGCAGCGGCGACCCGACGCGCGCGATCTGCTCCACGCTCATTGCGCAAGCCTTCGGCGCCGTTCGTTATCCGATTCTGCCGATCATCTCGCGCAAGAACGACGGCAATCCGGGCCGTGCCGAGCAAGTGCGCGAGCTCTGGCGCATCCGCCACCACAGCCTCTACGTGCCGCGCGACTTCGACATCTCGCCGTTTTTCGAGGTCATCAAGCCGCGCATCGTGAAGAAGTTCGACTACCAGGTCTCCCCCTGGAGCGAGGGCGACACGGTGATCATGGGCGATACGATCCCCGGGGACATACTCACGGAGTTGCCCAAAGAAGAACCGTCGGGCGTGTGATGCCCGCGGGCGCTCGGTGTCTGCGCCTTTGCCTGCGACACTGGCCAAAGGGGAACTACCGGGACTTCATGAGCGCGACCAGCTGCTCGAGCGCCTTGCCCCAGCCCGTGTGAAACCCCATCTGCTCATGCCGCGCGCGCGAGCGCTCGTCTCCGTGCAACGCGATCGCCGTGTAGTGGGTGGCGCTGCCTCGCGCTTCCAACAAGATGGCCGCCGTCATCAGGAAGGAATCCTCGGGAACCGTACCTCGTGCAAGCGGCCGATAGTGCGGTTGCAAGGCGCCGGTCCACACCAATCGTTCGTTTTCGACGGCCTCGAGGATGCAACCCGTGTTGTCAAACTCCTGGCCCTGCGGAGCGCGCATTACCGTGCGAAAGATTCCGCCGGGCCGCGCATCGATCTGGCAATCGACGGTCTGCCACGGCTCCGGAGTGAACCATCGCTTGAGGAGCTCGGGTCTGGTCCATGCCATCCAGATCAGATGCGCGGGCACATTGACGGTTCGCTCCAGGACCAGGTCAAGCTGGGGATCGGGCTCAAAGGTGATCGGACGCGTCATCGAGGTCCTCCTCCTGGCGATCGAACGCTCCAGTAGCACGAGGATAGAGGATTGCGGGCGGGGCCGACACCTCGCCGCTGCCCGCGGACCCCAAGCGGAGTCTGTGCGCGCCGCTTGCGCGCGCCAGCGATTACGTCGAGGGCAGTGCGGGCCAGGATTCAAAGAGGCTCTTGGCTTCCTGGGCCTGTCTGCACTGGTGCAAACGCTCGCGAAACGAGCGATCCGACAGCATCTGAGAGACTTGCGCGAGGATTTCCAAGTGCTCCTGCGTGGCCTGCTTTGGAACCAGAAGGACAAACACGTCGGAAACGGGACTCTCGTCGGGCGCGTCAAAGGTAATCGGAAAGCGCAGCCGCAAGTACATCGGCAAGATGCGCTCGAGGCCGGCTACGCGCGCGTGGGGAAGCGCAACACCCTGTCCCAGGGCGGTGGAAGATATGCGCTCGCGGTGCCGCAGGGCCGGAGCCACCGAACCGCGCGCCATGTCATGCACGGACTCGATGTGCTGGCCGATTTCGTCGAGGAGATCCATCTTGTTGCCCGAAACGACGTCGAGCAAGATGTCCTCGACTGCAAGGAGGCTTCCGATCCGGTTCGACGCGTGCTGGGGACGGCCGCCGCGGGATTGCCCCAAGCCCTGCGCGACGCCAGCAACCTGGTCCACGAATGTTGCGATACGAGGAAACTGAGCGAGCTGCATAGGGGACCTCGATTGGTGTGGCTACATTGCGCCTCGTCCGAGTGTCTGACTACTGGGTCTTTGCGGTCTTGGAAAATGGTATACGAGGGCGCGTCAAATTCCGCGAACATTGCCTCTCAAGAAGGTAAAAAGTTCGCAAACGCTGCCGACGGGTGGCCCGGCCGCAACAGCATTTTTCGACGGCGACTCCCGGCAGTCTGATGACCATGACATGCATATGGTTGATTATGCTGCCCTTCGATCAAGGTCGGAGTCGATTCATCCGCATTTGCAATGCCGCTCACGCCGGGCGCCGCGTGCGTTGCGCCGCTCACCCGT
Source organism: Burkholderiaceae bacterium (assembly GCA_035625725.1). Taxonomy (GTDB): domain Bacteria; phylum Pseudomonadota; class Gammaproteobacteria; order Burkholderiales; family Burkholderiaceae_F; genus GJ-E10. The sequence goes on along the minus strand of DASPPB010000004.1, from coordinate 6,205 downwards.
GGTCGGTGTCTGCGGCAAGACGGCTCCCGGCGATTTGCGGCAGCAGCCACCGACGACTGGGCGATGGATCGGAACCGATGCGCCCCTTGCCCAGAGCAATGCGGCAACGGCCACGGCGAGCGCGCCGACCGTGACCTGGAGCAGGCCCTCCTGCCTGTCTGCGCGGAATGATTCGCCGAGCTCCCGGCGCCCGGCTTAGTTCACGAACTCGTACAGAGGCTTGCCCTTGTCGACGATGTGCACCGTCACGAGTTTCAGCGACGTATCGCCTACGACCGTCCAGCCCGCATGCTTGACGTCGCGCAGATTTAACGTGGTCGCGCCCGTTTTCAATGTCACCGGGTCCTTGCCCGGAGGCTGCACAGTGGCGCCTTGTAGAACGTAGACGGCTTCGAGGCCGTGGTGGTAATGCAGCCCCAGCGAATCACCCGGCTTGTATTCGGCAATCGAAGCGATAACCTCCATGTCGGGTGCGCCGCTCAAATCGGCGCGCTTTTGTTCGATGCGCTGCGGCGAGTCGGTTGGGCCTTGCGCCAGGAGCCCGGTCGCAACTCCGCAGCCAAAGAGCAAAACGCCGGCGACACACTGAACAACGGTGGCCCTTTTCATCTTGTGCTCCTGAAGATTCGCAGGGAGGCCGAGTATCCCTCCCGCGCCTTCGGAGCGTCAAGACTTCGCGCGCACGAGCGAGCTTTGCGCCGCTTCTTTGCGCTTGAGCCCACGCACGCGCCATACGCGGTCGATCGGAAAAATTCGATGTGCAAGGACTTCGCCCGGGCGAAGTCCTTGCAATTGCTGCGCACGTCGACCGCCGGGGAACCGGAGTCGGCCGCGCCGGCTCTTCTTGCAACCGAATTAATCGGTGTGGGCCGGAAACTCAAACGTCGCGCGCGCCACCTGCCCTTTGGTCACGAAGGTCTCGGGTTTTTTGAGCGTGACATTTTTGAGCGTCGCCTCGATCGAATAGCGTCCCGGCGGCAGATCCACCAACATGAACGGTCCGCCGGCGCGTGCATTGAGCACCATGTGACCGTGCTGATCGGTGATCCGAATCATGGCGTCGGCCGTAAATTCCTCGTACTTGCCGCTGTGCTGGAGCAACTCGATTGCCAGGCGGTGTTTGGCAATTGCGTGCTCAAACAACTTCGCCTGTCCCTCACCAATGCCTCCAGTGAGGTAGCTCACTGATCCTTCGTGTTGCTCCGGCGGCAGTTGCATCGTCGCCGCAAAAGCCGGTGCGGCCAATGTCGCAAGGCCCGCAACGACGCACGGTGCCCATTTCAAAGCTGTCTTCGCATGCATGGCAATCTCCTTTCGCGCAATGGCGTTGAGCATGAATCAACCGAGCTGCAGCGGGACAAAGATCTTCTGCCCGTCGCGTTCGATCAGAAGTGCAATCGATTTGGGATGGTCGCGCAGCGCGTTTTGCAGTTGCGCGACGGAATTTGCCGGCTGGCCGTTGATGCCTAAAACGATGTCGCCGGGCTGCATTCCAGCATTGGCCGCCGGCCCGGTGACATCCTCGACGACCAGGCCGTGATCCACGCCTTGCGCACTGCGCTCCTGCGGCGTGAGGGGGCGCAGCATCAAACCCAGCTTGGGCCGTTGGTGCTCCTCCTCGCCGGATTGCGCGAGGGATTCGGGCTGCGCGCTGGCCAACTTCACGTCGAAGTCGCGCTTTGCGTGATCGCGCCAGACCTGGAGCTGAACGCGCGTGCCCGGAGAATCCATGCCGATGCGGTAGGACAGATCCCCGCTTCGTTCGATGGGGACGTTATCGACCTGCGTGATGACGTCGCCGGGTTTAAGACCCGCTGCTGCCGCCGGGCTGTCCGGATCCACACTGGAGATCAACGCGCCGTCCGGGCGGCTCAAGCCGAAGGACTCGGCCAGACCCTGATTGAGGTCCTGAATGACAACGCCCAGCCGGGCGTGGCTCGCATGGCCCGTTGCGACGATTTCGTCCTTGGCCTGCAGCGCAACGTCGATCGGGATCGCAAAGGACAATCCCTGGTACCCGCCCGTTTGCGTGTAGATCTGGGCGTTGATGCCGACGACGTCGCCGGCAGCATCAAAAAGCGGCCCTCCGGAATTTCCCGGATTGACCGCCGCGTCGGTCTGGATGAACGGCACGTGCGTGTCTCCCGGCAGGGAGCGCCCCTTGGCGCTCACGATGCCGGCCGTTGCGCTTTGGTCAAAACCGAAGGGCGCACCGATGGCCAGGACGTAATCGCCGACCTGCAAAGTCTTGGGGTCGCCAAACTTCACCGTCGTCAGTCCCGTGGCCTTGACGCGTAGGACCGCGATATCGGTGATCGGGTCCGCGCCCAAAACCTTTGCCTTGAGTTCGCGGCGGTCAGCCAGCTTCACGGTGACTTCCTGCGCATCGCGCACTACGTGGGCGTTGGTAAGAATCAGACCGTCGCTGCTGATGATGAAGCCCGAGCCCTGACCGTGAAACGGCTGCTTGGACGCGTGGGGAATGCGCAACTGAAACCCGGGCAGTCCCTGGAAAAACTTGAAGAAGGGGTCGTTCTCGGGGTCGATGCCGTTGGCTTCGTCGGGCCCGGTCTTATGCACTCCGTCGACGGTGATTCCGACCACGGCCGGTCCCCATTTTTGAACGATGGCGCGGTAATTGGGTGCCTGTGCCGGCGCCAGCACTGGCGCGGGATTCAAAACCTCATCGCCTGGAGGCATGCGATCGGTCTGCGCCGCTTCGTCGCCTTTGTGCCCCAGGAACCCGAGAATGCCGGCGTGGCTTTGCGAAAACGCCATCGCGCCAGCGCCGGCGAGGGCCACAGCGACTGCGGCGGCGACCGAGGAGTTACGCAACGTAAAATTCATTTGATCTGCTCCGAACGTTCTGCTGGCAATGTTTGCGACGTGACGACAGACTCACTTGCAAGGCGGGGGGGCGCTTCTGGGGATCGGCCCAGAGTCCTCCTTCCAACCTGGATCTCGGCTCGGTCCAAGCTCCGGGATGCCCCGAACTCGTCGTCAATTGGGCAAACGGTAACCACCCTCGGTTAGGGTCAGGTGAAGCAAAAGTTAGGCGAGGATTAGGCGCGTGCCCGGTGCCCAAGCCAAAGCGCCCGTGTGGGAGGAGCGCTGGGCCCCGACCGGGGCCCGAAAATCGCGCGCGGCGAGAACCTGCCAATCAGAAGCTGAAGCGAAACTGCTGGGTGGTTGCGGGCGTATCGGTGGGCATCGAAAGCGGATCGGTGTTCACCCAAGGGAACGGATTGCCTCTTGGTTTCACAAGGCTCGCGGGTGGCCGGTTACCGGCGAGATCGTACGCATCGGCATCGTTCAATCGATGCGCAACGGGAGCGTGCTCCACGAGGTCCTGCCCCTCGATGGCCAGTTGATCGAGCTGTCCCTGTGTGGGCCCGAAGGGGCCCACTTCGTCCCCATTGGGCGAGGCGAGCGGGCCAAGGTAACTTTGATCGCGAACGAGGACGTGATCGATGTCGGAGAGGAGGGCTTGCGCGCGCTCGCGCTCCACACAGCACAGTGTCTTCATCGCCGATGCGATCTGGTCGTGCGCCGATTGCAACAAGACGAGCTCATGCTTGTTGCTGCTGAAGTCGAATTCCAGCGCAGCCTGCTCGAGGCTGCGCACAGCCGAGCGGATCTGATGCATTCCATACAGCGGCCCTTTGTCCACCGGCACGGAGGCAACCTGTGTGGCGGCCACATCGCGGGGGGCCGTCTCGGGAAGCGTCGCGGCGTGCGCACGGCTGGCGGCAAGAACGATGCCGCAAACGATTGCCAGCGCCAAAATGATTTTGTCCGGATCGGTCATGGGGATCTCCCTTCGGCAATGTCGCCCGCGTCTCCCGAGGTCTGGCGGAGCGCAGCTGCGGCCAACGGCCTGGGGCAAAGGCGCGGAGCCTCAAACAATTGGGACGGTACGCGCGGCTCGTTAGTTCCCGGTGAGCGGCGTGTTAAGCGAGAGTTAAGAACCGCGCTCGCGTGATCGCCAGGGTTAATTTCGCTTGATCCGAGGCACGCAGATTCCCACGACGCGGGCGGCGGCTTTTACCTCGGGTCCGAGTGGGGGAAATCGCCAAGAGAAATGCGCTGCGCAGCCAGAACTCGCCGCCTTTGGGATCGTCCCCGGGGCTTGCGCGCGTTCGGTGTATGTCGCCGAGGCGAAGCGCCGCACCAGGCGGCGACATGCGGCTTCAGTCAGTTCCCCAGGACCACGACGTGCTGCCAGCGGCCCGCGACAAAGCAGTACACGATGGCTGTGGTATCGAGCGCGCCCACGCGCACCCCCGCATTGGGGCACTCGAGCGCACCGGCCTCGTCGGTGCCCAAGGGCGCCCTTCGAGTCTTCGCGCGCTCGAAGTGGCCTGGTTCCACGACCTCGACGAACTGGCGGAATCTCGCCTCCTCGGCGTCGCTGCGGATTTTCTGGAAGCGCCAGCCACCCTTGCGGGGAAGGGCGACGACGGCTAGCCCGCCGCTGCCCTTCAGGGCCGTGAGACCGATCACGTACTCCTTCTTTCCCTCCCCGGTGAAATCGCCCACACCCACCCCCAGGCAGCCGCTCCCCCCTTGCGCGCGATTCTTGCTCGCGTCCTCGGGTGCGTTGTCGTACTCCAGTGGCGCCCGGTAGCCCGGGAAGGTTTTTGCCAACGCGTCGGCAAGCGAGCGGGGAATCTGCGCCTGGCAGGAGTCCGCGTGCCCCTGCGCAAGGGCAAGGCTTGTGAAGGCATAGAAGAAGACGGCCGCAGCGCTGCGCATGATCGTCGGACAGAGAGCCCCGAAGCACCGGAAATTGCGCGAGTTTCGCATAAGCGCGTCGAGCCGCGGCGCAAGTGCCGCGACGGCTCAGAGCTTCTGATCGGGCCGCGACCGTTCGCCGAGCGCGCGGTTTGCTCGCTTCCAAGTCGGTCTTCGAAGCACGCAATTGCTCCCAGACGATGCGCATCTTCGAAAGCCGGTTCGATCCGATTGCCGTAATCGGGCCCTTGGAAGAGCGAAGGCGACTCGTCGTTCTCGCCCGGCTCACGGCTGGCGCTATGATGTCCGGCTGTGCGCGATTTTTGGGGCGCGAAGCAGTCTTTGCTTGTTTCTTTCACCTACTGGAATTGCCGTGCAATGGAACTAACTGTACTCAAGGGAAAGATTCACCGCTGTACGGTCACGCAGGCGGACCTTAACTACGAGGGGAGTGTGACGATCAGCGAGGACCTGATGGATGCCGCAGGCATTATCGAGCACGAGCAGGTACACATCTGGAACATTACAACGGGTACGCGCGTAACAACATATGCAATGCGCGGCGCACGCGCGAGCGGGGTGATCTGCATCAACGGCGCGGGGGCGCATCTCGTGAAGGTGGGCGACATCGTCATCATTGCCGCGTTCGTTCAACTGACCGAATTTGAGGCCAAGGCGTGGCGTCCATCGGTCGTCTTTGTCAACGCGCGTAACCGCATTCGTGAAGTCCGAGGCAAGGAGCGGCCGGGTCCGGACCTGCCGGCAATCTAGCAGGTGCAACTCCACGCTCTTGCGGCGGGAGCTTCGCGGGCGCGGTTGCGCCGCTGTCCTTGGCGAGCTCAGAAAACGCTACCGAAATTTCTCGCAAAGATCCTCGCCACCTTCGTGCGCGAGGGGCAAGGAGCAGACGACCCTGAGGCGATTCCCCGCCTGACGCCGGTCGAGGGGGTCGCCTCGCCAGATGGATCGGTCGAATTTTCCATGGACAAAAGTCGCATGATGGAAGCGTCCCGCCTCCATAGTTAATTTCCCCATCGAAATTCATCCCGCGGCCTCTTCGCGTCTGGTCCACCCGCGAACGGGAGCTTCCAGCGCCTCCCACCCGCTTGCGCGAATGACCTTCTTCACTTTCGCGCAAATCTCTCGGTCCATACCATGCGGTCCAACGAGTCAGACATCTGATCCACTGGCTCTTCGGAGAACCGAAAAGTTGCACAAATGATTGGACGGGTTGAAGGAGACGACGAATGATCCCTCGCGAACGCAATGCCCTGCTTGCTCCGCTCACCGCATGCGGATTGCGCCGCATCGGCCGGGATCCGATCTTCCCGACCACGACTTCCACCGTCGAAGATCGGGCGCGCGAAGCGCTCGCGCGCTTCCTGGCAACGCTTCCCTGCCGTTCGCCAAGCGATCTGATGCGTCGGTCATTTCCTTTCGTGCAACTAGCCCCGGGCGCCGAACCACTCGG
>DASPPB010000003.1:0-5715 GCA_035625725.1 Burkholderiaceae bacterium | reverse complement strand
GATGCGAGCTGCGGGTCTCGAACCGGCAACGACAAGCCGCCTGAGGTCGGACGCACCGAGGTGAGCAGCGTCGTGGGCGCTCGTTTGGTCGGTGCCATACCGCCCCGCTGATCGGTTGTTGGAAAGTAGGCTGTCAGCCGTGCGTTGACCTGCTCGACTTGCTTGAGCAGACCGTTACGGGTGTACGCCGTAAAAAGTCCCAAGAGGCAATCGGCAAGCTGACGGCCGTAGAGCTGACGCAAGTGATCATCGCGCAGCAGTGCGTCGATCACGCGAAGTGCCGCCGCGTCCTCGCGAAATCGCACTAGGCGCCGGGCAAGCCGCAGGTGCTCATCGATCGGCAGCACTTTCAGAATCTTGGGTTGCGTGAGCTGCAAGAACGTCTTGCGTAGGTCGTCGGTGGGCGTGCGGACTCGGGCCCACAGCAGCCGCAGCGCGGCATCTTGCAAAATGTCTTCTTCGGCGCCAAGCAGCGCCACGTTCAAGTACGCACCCAGATACTCGACGCGCTTGGGTTCGAGCTCGACGAGCTCCCGGTACAGTCGGGTCGCGCGTCGTATGTCCAGACGCGCGGCCGCGTCCTGCGCCTGCGCGGCAAGCGTGGAGCCCGCGTCCATTCGACGCTGCTCGGAAGCCCCAGGTGATGCCATGGCGGCGCCAGCGCCAGCGCGCGGGCGCCAGAGCCGCGCCAGTATCGCCCCCGCGCACAATCCGCCCACGTGCGCAGCGTAGGCGACCGTGGCGTCGGACAGAGGTCCCCTGGCCTGAAGGGACCACTGGTAGCCCTCGTTGATCAGCCAGATCGGAAGCAGCGCAAGGGCTGGGATCTGCGCGGTGCCAAAGACAATGAAAATCCAGTAAAAGACCGGCACCTTGCGTGTGCCATACAACACGGCAAGCATGCCAATCGTGGCCGCAATCGCGCCGGAGGCGCCGATCACAGCCGAATCGGAAACAATGACATGCAAGGCGCCGGCCGCCGCACCACCGGCAAGGTAAGCGGCTGCAAAGCGCAAGCGGCCAAGGGCAGACTCGACAAAAGGTCCCACCAGCACGAGGACCACCATGTTGCCCAGCCAGTGGGCCACCCCCCCGTGCAGGAATGAATAGGTCACGAAGCGCCAAAATTCCGAGGCTTCGTATCGCTCCAGAGCAAACCGGCCCGGCACGGTCGCATTGAGCATCTCGTCGAAGTGCTGGCGCGCGGCGCTCCAGTCGGCAAAATCCGCATCGCTCTCGCGCAAAATGTGTTTTGCATGCAGCGCCCGGACAAACTGCGCATCGCCTTGCAGCAGTTGTGCTGCCATCAGACTGCCGGGCTCCGCCCGGTGCAGCAGACGCAGGCGTTCGGTCGCGTCCGCCTCGTTGCTCGATGCCAGGTACTCCTCGTAGAGGGGCAGCTCGATCTTGTCCAAGCCGCTCTCGTGGTAGTACTCAAAGGCGTGCTGCTCGCGCAGCGGGTCGCGGCTCTGAAAGGCAAAGAGCACCACGGTGCAGGCCACGACGAGCAAGGTCGTTACCACCGGAAAACTGCGGACGACGGACTTGTCGCTGTAGGGTAGTAGCAGCATGCTGCAATTTTCCGCTGCCGGGCGCATGGGCAATCACCCAAAGCAGGCGGTGCAAAGGTGCCTTATCGATCCCGGAAAGCCGCGCCGCCCGAAGCATGGGTACGCACGGGGCATGGCGAGGTCGGATCCCGCTATAATTCAACAGTTTAACCAGTGTGACCATCGGGTTTTCGGCCGGTCGCGGGAATGTGCAGGGGGCGGCAGGGCGCTAGTGGGCCTGCGCCGCGAAAGTGGGTGCACGCCCCGGTTACGCGGGTATCTCCAGGAGCCTTTGTGCCCAGCCTGATCGAACACTCCCGCCCCGCAGCGGTGCTTGCGCTCGCCGACGGGACGGTATTTCGCGGCGTATCGATCGGCGCGCCAGGCTCGGCCGTTGGCGAGGTCGTTTTTAACACGGCGCTGACCGGCTACCAGGAGATCCTCACGGACCCGAGCTACGCGCGTCAGATCGTTACCCTCACCTACCCTCACATCGGCAACGTCGGGACAAACTCCCAGGACGACGAATCGGAGCGCGTTTTCGCCTCGGCCTTAGTCGTGCGCGACGTTGCGCCGCGCGCCTCGAATTTTCGCTCGCAAGTCGACCTGCCCACGTTCCTGAAGGAGCGATCGGTGGTTGCGATCGCGGGGATCGACACTCGGAGCCTGACGCGCCGGCTGCGTGACGGTGGCGCCCAGGCCGGCGCCGTGATGGAGGGCGATGACGCGCAGGCAGCCGTGGCCTTGGCCCGGACGTTCCCCGGAATGAGTGGTCTGGACCTGGCTTCGGTCGTGTCCGCATCAAACCCCTATGTCTGGGACCAGACCGAGTGGAGGCTGGAGCAAGGCTATGGGCGCCAGGCCTTGCCGCGTCACCACGTTGTGGCCTTCGATTTCGGCATCAAGCGCAATATTTTGCGCATGCTCGCCCAGCGTGGCTGCCGCATCACGGTCGTGCCCGCGCGAACCAGCGCGCCCGAGGTGCTGCGGATGCAACCGGACGGAGTGTTTCTTTCCAACGGTCCGGGGGACCCGGAGCCGTGCGGCTACGCGATTTCCGCGACCCGCGAGTTGATCGAGCGGGGTCTGCCCACCTTTGGGATCTGTCTCGGTCACCAAATCATGGGCCTGGCATCGGGCGCGCGCACCATCAAGATGAAATTTGGCCACCACGGTGCCAATCACCCCGTGCAGGATCTGGACAGCGGGCGGGTACTCATCACCTCGCAAAACCACGGTTTTGCCGTCGATCCGGCAACGCTTCCCTCCAATTGCCAGATCACTCATGTGTCGCTATTCGATGGCTCCCTGCAGGGTTTTCGCCGCAAGGATCGACCGGCCTTTTGCTTTCAGGGGCACCCGGAAGCCAGTCCGGGTCCCAAAGACATCGGCTACCTGTTTGATCGCTTCCTTGATCTGATCGAGGAGGGCGCTCGCAGCCGGACCCGCGTGGCCGTCGGATAGGCTCGAACGATTTCGCCATGCCCCGCCGCACTGACATCCATTCGATCCTGATCATCGGCGCCGGCCCCATCATCATCGGGCAGGCATGCGAGTTCGACTATTCCGGAGCGCAGGCTTGCAAGGCGCTGCGCGAGGAGGGCTACCGGGTCATCCTGGTCAATAGCAACCCGGCGACCATCATGACGGACCCCGAGATGGCCGACGTCACCTATGTGGAGCCCATAACTTGGCAGGTGCTCGAGCGCATCATCGCGCGCGAGCGTCCGGATGCGATCTTGCCCACGATGGGCGGCCAGACGTCGCTCAATTGTGCGATGGACCTGCATCGCAACGGTGTGCTCGAGCGCTATGCCGTGCGGCTCATCGGGGCCTCGCCCACGGCGATCGCCAAGGCCGAGGACCGCCAGCAGTTCAAGGACGCGATGACGCGCATCGGCCTGGACTCGGCCATGTCGGCCGTGGCGCACTCGCTGCCGGAAGCCCTCGCGGTGCAGGAACTGGTGGGCTTCCCGGCCGTGATCCGGCCCAGCTACACACTGGGCGGCACGGGCGGGGGCATCGCCTACAACATGGAGGAATTCGTAACCATCTGCCAGCGCGGCCTCGAGCTCTCCCCCACGCGGGAGCTTCTCATCGAGGAGTCGCTCATCGGGTGGAAGGAATACGAGATGGAGGTCGTGCGCGATGGCCACGACAACTGCATCATCGTGTGCTCGATCGAAAACCTCGATCCCATGGGAATCCACACGGGCGACTCCATCACCGTGGCGCCGGCGCAGACCCTCACCGACAAGGAATTTCAACGGATGCGCGACGCCTCGATCGCAATACTGCGCGAGATCGGCGTCGATACCGGGGGGTCCAACGTACAGTTCGCGGTCAACCCTCGCGACGGTCGCATGATCGTGATCGAGATGAACCCGCGGGTGTCGCGGTCCTCGGCCCTTGCCTCGAAGGCGACCGGCTTTCCGATCGCCAAGGTCGCGGCCAAACTTGCGGTCGGCTATTCCCTTGATGAGTTGCGCAACGAAATCACCGAGGGTGCGACGCCGGCGTCCTTCGAGCCCACGATCGACTACGTGGTGACCAAGATCCCGCGCTTTGCCTTTGAAAAATTTCCACAGGCGGACAACCACCTCACGACCCAGATGAAGTCGGTGGGCGAGGTAATGACAATCGGCCGCACCTTCCAGGAGTCATTCCAGAAGGCCTTGCGGGGTCTGGAGACCGGGGTCGATGGCTTAAACGAGATGTCGACCGACAGGGACGAAATCATCGAGGAAATCGGCGAACCGGGGCCAAACCGCATCTGGTTCGTCGCCGATGCGTTTCGCATGGGAATGTCGCTGGAACTCGTGTTCGAGGAAACCGGGATCGATCCCTGGTTCCTGGCCCAGATTGAGGAGCTCGTGCACATCGAGCGGCGTCTTGCGCAGCGCAGCCTCGATAGTCTGGACGCCAACGACTGGATGCTGCTCAAACGCAAGGGGTTTTCCGACGGTCGACTGGCGAAGCTGCTGGGTGCGAACGCCAGAGCCGTGCGCGCCGCACGTCGGGCCCATGGCGTACGACCCGTCTATCGCCGGGTGGACACGTGCGCTGCGGAGTTTGCGACTTCCACCGCCTACCTCTACTCGACCTACGGGGAGGAGTGCGAGGCTGCGCCCACGGACCGGCGCAAGGTCATGGTTCTGGGGGGTGGCCCGAACCGCATCGGACAGGGCATCGAGTTTGACTACTGCTGCGTGCACGCCGCCTTGGCGCTGCGCGAAGACGGCTTTGAGACCATCATGGTCAACTGCAATCCCGAGACGGTGTCCACGGACTACGACACGTCGGATCGGCTGTATTTCGAGCCGTTGACGCTGGAGGACGTGCTCGAGATCGTCGAGCGCGAGCGCCCGCTAGGCGTGATCGTGCAGTACGGTGGCCAAACGCCGCTAAAGCTCGCGCGCGATCTGGAGGCCAATGGTGTGCCGATCGTGGGTACTTCTCCGGACAGCATCGATGTTGCCGAGGATCGCGAGCGCTTTCAGAAACTCTTGCGCCAGCTGGGACTGCGCCAGCCGCCCAATCGCACCGCGCGCACGGAAGACGAGGCGCTGCGGCTCGCCGACGAGATCGGATTTCCGCTCGTGGTGCGGCCCAGCTATGTGCTGGGCGGGCGCGCCATGGAGATCGTGCACGAGACGCGCGACCTCGAGCGCTACATGCGCGAGGCGGTCAAGGTTTCCAACGAGTCTCCGGTGCTGCTCGATCGCTTCCTCGATGACGCGATCGAAGTCGACGTGGACTGCGTGAGCGACGGCGAGCAGGTGATCATCGCAGGCGTCATGGAGCACATCGAGCAGGCGGGCGTGCATTCGGGCGATTCGGCCTGCTCGCTTCCGCCCTATTCGCTTTCGGTGGCGACCGTCGAGGAGCTCAAGCGCCAGACGCAGCAGATGGCGCGCGCCCTGCGGGTGGTTGGTCTCATGAACGTGCAGTTTGCGATCCAAAACGATCTGGTCTTCGTGCTGGAGGTAAACCCGCGCGCATCGCGCACCGTTCCCTTCGTTTCCAAGGCCACAGGGGTGCCGGTGGCCAAGATCGCGGCGCGTTGCATGCTGGGCCGCAGCCTGCGCCAGCAAGGCGAGCGCGTCGATGTCGTGCCGCCTTATTTTTGCGTCAAGGAGTCCGTGTTCCCGTTTGCGAGGTTCCT
>DASPPB010000002.1:0-31686 GCA_035625725.1 Burkholderiaceae bacterium | reverse complement strand
CTCGAGGGGGAATCGGCCCGGGCGACTTCCTCGAGCAGGTTGTGTTCAATTTCGCGCCGGCTCTGCAGGTACTGCGCCTCCTCGACGGCGCCGGACTTGCGCTCGGCTTCGAGTTCCCGCAGTTGATCGCGAAACAGCGCGACGATCGCGCCTGCGCGCCGTTCGGGTGAGCTTTGGGGGCTGCGCAGCAGCGGCCAGAGCAGCCCGCCCGCACCCGTCGCGAGCAGCACCACGGCGGCAAGCAAAAATACTGTCATGACAGTCCGCCTTCCTCTGCCTCGTTTTCAAGCAAACGCTGCGCGCGTTGCGATTCGGCCTCGCTGTGCCGCGGCTCCGATTCGATGCGAGCCAAACGCCGCTTGAGGGTCACAAAGAGGGCTGCAAGTCCGGCCAGCAAAACGGCCGCTGGCCCGAACCAAAGCAGCAGGGTGTTGCTCTGGACGGGCGGGCGGTACAACACGAAGTCGCCATAGCGCGCGACCAGGTATTGCTTGATCTGCTCGTCGCTTTGGCCCTTGGCGAGCAGCTCGCGGATCTGCTCGCGCAGGTCCACCGCGAGCGGCGCATTGGAATCGGCCAGCGTTTGGTTCTGGCACTGCAGGCAGCGCAGCTCCGAGGCGAGCTGCATCATGTGGCGCTCGGCCGCAGGGTCGTTGCCGACTTCCGGGGCTTCGCGCGCGCCCAGTGGGGACACCAGCACGCTGGCCAGCGCCAGCGCGAACAACCATGCCGAGGCCGGCGCACGCGCGCCGCGCGGGCGCGCTCCCCCTTTGGAGTCGTCCATCGCAATACTCTCCTCGTGCTAGGCGTTGAGGCGGTGGATCAGCGGCAGGATCTTCTCGTGCAGCAGCTCCGGAGTTACCGGGCCGATTTGTTTGAAGCGCACCACACCCTGCTTGTCGATGAGAAAGGTTTCAGGCACGGCATAGACCCCGAAATCGATTCCGACGCGTCCCGCTTCGTCGAACAGCGAAGTGACATAGGGGTTCCCAAACTGCGCCAGCCAGCGCATGCCGTCCACACGCGTGTCCTTGTAGTCCAAGCCGACGATGGGAATGTTCGCGCTGCGCGCAAATTCCACAAGCACCGGATGCTCCTCGCGGCACGCTACGCACCAGGAGGCCCAGGCATTGAGCAGCCAGACCTTGCCCAGCATGTCCTTGCGTTCGAGCTGGCGATTGGGGTCTTCGAGCGATCCGAGCCGAAAATCCGGCGCGGGCTTGTCGATCAGGGGCGATGGGACCTCACGCGGATCGAGCCACAGACCCTTGAGCAAGAAGCCTGCGATCGCCAGGAACACGGCAAACGGTAGCCAGAAACGCAGAGACTTAAACGACGCGGACATCAATCTACCTCTCAAGCACGCGAGGCCGCCCCCGCCCCGACAACTTCGGCGGCAGTCGCGCGCCGCTGGGCCAGACGGTAGCGACGATCGCTCAGCGCCAGTACGCCCCCCGCGGCCATGAGCAGACAGCCAGCCCAGATCCAATCGATGAACGGCTTGTAGTACACCCGCACCACCCAGGCGCTCTGGCTCACCGCTTCGCCCAGCGACACGTACAGGTCGCCGGTTATGCCGGGAGCAATCGCCGCATCGGTCATCGGTTCACTCTTGGCCGAGAACTGACGTTTTTCCGGGTACATCCGTCGTACGAGTTGCTCGCCTTTGAGGATGTCAAATTGGCCGCGCAGATATTCGTAGTTGGGCCCGGAGCCTTCCGTCGTGCCTGCGAAGCGGGCCGTGTACGGCCCGACGGACACCGTGTCGCCCACGTCCATGCGCACGTCCTTTTCGACTTCGTAGCCCTTCACCAGCGTCACGCCAACGATGAAGACCGCCACCCCGATATGCGCAACGAGCATGCCCAGGTAGCCGCGCGGCAAGGATGCGAACTTGGCGCCAATCTGGCCGCCCGCGCTCGGGCGCACGCGTGACCACAGATTTACGACGCTGGTGGTAAAGATCCATACCGCGAGAAGGATGCCGGAGGCAACGAGCAGCGACCAGCGGCCTTCGATCCACGGCACCAGCACCGCGCAGATCACGCTCACGGCGAAGGCCCATTTCAGGCGCGTGGCAATCTCCGGGAGGTTCGCCTTGCGCCAGCGGGCCAGCGGCCCGATTCCCATCAGGAACAGTGCAGGGGCCATCAGCGGCACGAAAACCGTATCGAAGTAGGGCGGACCCACCGAGATCTTGCCCAGTCCCAGGGCGTCGAGCATGAGCGGGTAGAGCGTGCCCAGCAGCACGCAAGCGGCCGCGGCCAGGAACAACACGTTGTTGGTGAGCAGCATGGACTCGCGCGAAATCATCTCGAAGCGCTCGCCCAAACCGACCTTGGGTGCACGCCAGGCAAATAAGGCGAGCGAACCGCCGATGACCGTGGCGAGAAACAGCAAGATGAAGACTCCGCGCCGCGGGTCCGACGCAAACGCATGCACCGAAGTAAGAACGCCCGAGCGCACCAGAAACGTGCCCAGCAGCGAGAGCGAGAACGCGAAGATCGCCAACAGCACGGTCCAGACCTTGAAGCCCCCGCGCTTTTCGGTGACGGCGAGCGAGTGCATGAGCGCCGTGCCTGCCAGCCAGGGCATGAAGGAGGCGTTTTCCACCGGATCCCAGAACCACCAACCTCCCCAGCCCAGCGTGTAGTACGCCCAGGCGCTTCCCATGCAGATGCCGATCGTCAAAAAGGTCCAGGCAACCGTGGTCCAGGGGCGCGACCAGCGCGCCCAGGTGGCGTCCAGGTTGCCGCCCAAAAGCGCCGCGATCGCGAAGGCAAAGGGCACCGAAAAGCCGACGTATCCCATGTAGAGCATCGGCGGGTGAACGACCATGCCGGGGTCTTGCAGCAGCGGGTTGAGATCGTTGCCCTCGGCCACCGCTGGCAGCAGTCGGTCGAAGGGATCGGACGTAAGAATGATGAACAGCAAGAAACCCAGCGCTACCAGTCCCATGACGCCCAGAATGCGTGCGACCATCTCGCGAGGCAGGTGGGCGCTAAAGACGCTTACCGCGAACATCCAGAAACTCAGGATCAACAGCCAAAGCAGCATCGACCCCTCGTGGCCGCCCCAAAACGCGGCAAGCTTGTAGGCAATCGGGAGCGCGTGCGTGGAGTTGGTTGCCACATAGACGACGGAAAAATCGTCGTGCAAAAAGCTCGCAACCAGGCAGGAGGCGGCAACGACGACCAGCAAGAACAGCACGCGTGCCCCCGGCCGCGCGAGCGCCATCCACCGCACGTTGCCGCGGGCAGCCCCAAGGACTGGCAGGGTGCCCAGCACCAGCGCCACCGCCGTGGCCACCATCAGCGCGAAATTGCCGATCTCTGGAATCATTGCGTTTTGCCCTGATCGCTCCCACGGGGCGCCTTGGCGCCAGGCTGCGCCACGACCAGTGTCGCGGTCGAATCGGGTTGTCCTCCGCGGGCGCGCTTGAGCGCGTCGGCGGCTTCGGGCGGCATGTAATTTTCGTCGTGTTTGGCCAGGACCTCGGAGGCGTGAAATACACCATCGGATTCGATGTGCCCTTGGGCGACCACACCCTTGCCCTCGCGAAACAGGTCGGGAAGGATTCCCTCGTACGTTACCGCGACCGATTTGGCCGTGTCCGTAATCAGAAAATGCACCGTCGTGCCGTCGCGGTGCACGCTCCCCGTTTCCACCAACCCGCCGACGCGAAAGGCACGGTTGCGCGGCGCCTCGTCGGCAGCGATCTGCGAGGGCGTGAAGAAAAACACAAGGTTGCTGCGAAAGGCGTTGAGAATCAGCGTCGCCGCAACGCCGGCCGTCGCCAAGCCGGCAAACACCATTATCAATCTCTTGGTTCTGGGTTTCATCACTGCTAAGGCGGGGGCTTCCCGCAGGGGTTCCTGGACCGGCGCCCGAGCACGCGGGGACGGTACCCCTGGGGCCGGGCGAGCGCAAACCGCTATTGTCGCTCAAACGAGCGTCGACCTCTTGGGGGTCTTTGCAGGCCGCCAGGTTGGCGGTCGGGGGCGGGTGAGCCGCCCGAACGAATCATAGATCAGATTGAACCCATACTCGGGGTAAGGGTAGGACCCCCAAGGGGTCCTACCCTTGGGAGCGGCTCGATCGGGTCTTTCGGTGCGCGAGCGTCGTTTGAGCCGCCGGCGCAGGTTTGCTACAGGCTATCGCGCCATTGTCGCTAGCGCCAGGGATCGCGCGCAGCGCACCGCGCGCCGTCTCCTCCCGGGGGTAAGCTGCCGGCGGAGGTTGCACCGCCACGTGGGGTACTCGATGAGTGCGGAGGATCGAGGATTGCCGTTGGAGCCGAGGGCCGATGCGGCGCAGCGCCAGATCGTGCAGGCGGCCTGTCCGCACGATTGCCCCGACACGTGCGCGATGCAGGTGACCGTTGAGCGCCAGGGCGCTCGCCGCGTCGCCGTGCGCATTGCCGGTGATCCGGATCATCCGCCCACGGGCGGCGTGTTGTGCACCAAGGTCAGCCGCTATTTGGAGCGCACGTATCACGCCGATCGTGTCCTCACCCCGCTGCGACGGGTCGGCAAAAAAGGTGCCGGTGAGTTCGAGGCCGTCTCGTGGGAACTTGCGCTCGAGGAGATTGGGGCACGCCTGCGCGAGATCGCCGCGCGCGATCCGCAGAGCATCGTTCCGTACAGCTATGCCGGGACGATGGGACTGGTGCAGGGCGAAGCGATGGCGCAGCGTTTTTTCAACAAACTCGGCGCCAGTCGGCTCGACCGCACGATCTGCTCGAGCGCGGGCGCCGAGGCGCTGCGCTTCACGCTCGGTGGACGCCTCGGCATGGACCTCGAGCAGTTTGCCAACAGTCGCCAGATCATTTTTTGGGGTGCCAACGCGGTCGTCTCGAACCTGCATCTGTGGAGCCGTGCGCAGCAGGCCAAGCGCCACGGTGCCCGGTTGATCGCGATCGATCCGTATCGCTCCCTCACCGCCCAGCACTGCCACGAGCACATTGCCCCGCTGCCCGGTACGGATGGCGCCCTTGCGCTGGGCATCATGCACGTGCTCATCCGCGAGGGGTGGCTCGACCGCGACTACATCGAGCGCTACACCCTGGGTTTTGATGCGCTGGCAGAGCGCGCGCTGCGCTATGACCCGCAGCGCGTCGCGTCGATTTGCGGTGTTGCGGCCGGATCGATCGAGCGCCTCGCGCACGACTACTGGCACGTGCGCCCCACCGCGATCCGCCTGAACTACGGCATGCAGCGCGCGCATGGCGGCGGCAATGCCGTTCGCGCGATCGCGTGCCTGCCGGCGCTTGCCGGGCACTGGCGCGAGGCCGCCGGAGGCCTGCTGCTGTCGAGCTCCGATGCGTTCGAAGTCGATCAACACGCGCTCACGCGACCGGACCTGTTGGGTGCCCGCACACCCAGAACCATCAACATGAGCGCGATCGGAGAGGCCCTGGGAGCTGCGCGCCCGCCCATCGAGGCCTTGATTGTCTACAACAGCAACCCGGTTGCTGTCGCCCCCCAGGCGGCGCAGGTGGCGCAGGGGTTCGCGCGCAAGGACCTGTTCACCGTGGTTCTGGAACACTTTCTCACCGACACGGCCGACTATGCAGATCTGGTGCTGCCTGCGACAACCCAGCTCGAGCATCTTGATGTGCACAAGTCCTATGGTCATCTGTACATCGTGGCCAACAACCCCGCGATCGAACCGCAAGGTCAGTGCCTGTCCAACAGCGAGATCTTTCGGCGCCTCGCCCGAGCCATGGGCTACACCGAGGAGTGCTTTCAGGAGACCGACGAGCAGATCGCCGCAAAGGCCTTCGTACGCTGCGGCGCATCGCCCTATGACTGGGAGGCGGTGCGCCGCGCCGGCTGGCAGCGCCTCGATGTGCCGCAGGCCTATGCTCCTTTTGCCCAAGGAAACTTTCCCACGCCCAGCGGGCGCTGCGAATTCTTCTCCGCGCGCCTGGCGCAGATGGGGCTTGATCCGGTGCCCGAGTTCATTGCTCCCTACGAAGGACCGACCAGCACGCCGGAGCTCGCGCAGCGCTATCCCCTGGCGTTGATTTCGCCTCCGGCGCGTAATTTTCTGAATTCGACCTTTGTCAACGTGCAGAGCCTGCGTGCCGCCGAGGGAGAGCCGTGGCTTGACATCCATCCCCAGGACGCAGCCGAGCGCGCGATCGGGCACGGCGAGCTGGTTGAAGTTTTTAACGACCGGGGCTCCTTTCGCCTGCGGGCGCGCGTGAGCGACGCAGCGCGCAGGGGCGTCGTCGTGGCTCTTTCGATATGGTGGAAAAAGCTCACCGCCGACGGAAAGAATGCCAACGAAGTCACCCACCAGCACCTCACCGACCTCGGTGGCGGGGCGAGCTTTTACGATTGCCTGGTGCAAGTGCGAGTTGTGGGCCGCCCAGGCGCGGCCCGCGTATGATGCGCATCCGGGCGCTGCCTGGGCCGAAATCAAAAGAGCCCGCCAAGGAGGGGATACGCGATGGATTTGACAGAGCGCTTCTGGCTCAAAAGCTATCCGCCGGGCGTTCCGTCCGATATTGACCCGACGCGCTATGCCTCCGTTTTGGAACTGCTCGCGGAGGCTTTCACGCGCTATGGCGCTCTGGTGGCCTACAGCTGTATGGGTTCGGATCTGGCTTTTGACGAACTCGATCGGCGTAGTGCTGCGATTGCCGCGTGGCTGCAGGCGCAAGGAATCAAGACCGGTGATCGGGTCGCCATCATGCTGCCCAATGTGTTGCATTTTCCGACCGCCTTCTTCGGGGCTCTGCGCGCCGGCGCCACCGTCGTAAACGTCAATCCGCTGTACACGGCCCACGAACTGGAATTCCAGCTCAAGGACAGCGGCGCGCAGATCCTTTTCGTGCTGGAGAATGTTGCCCACACCGTGCAGGCCGTCGTGGGCAAAGTTCCCACTCGCTGCTTCGTGGTCTGCCGCCTGGGCGAAATGTTCAAGAGCCCCAGATCTTGGATCGTCGATTTCGTGGTGCGCCACGTCAAGAAACTGGTGCGCCCCTATCGATTGCCGCCGCAAAGCAGCTTTCGTTTCTCCCAGGTGCTGGAGCAGGGACGCGACCTCACTTACCGGCCGGTGTCCGTCGGCCCGCAGGATGTGGCGCTGCTGCAGTACACCGGCGGCACAACCGGAGTCTCCAAGGGCGCAATGTTGCTGCATCGCAATTTGGTCGCCAACATTTTGCAGCTCGAGGCCTGGTACCAGCCGGCGCTGTCGAAGATCGCCAATGGCGAACAGTCTGTCGTCGTCACCGCGCTGCCCCTGTATCACATCTTTGCGCTGACATGCTGCGCGCTCATATCGCTTCGCACCGGTGCGCGGTGCCTGCTGATTCCCAATGCGCGCGACTTTCCGGCACTGGTGAGCGCCCTCAAGGGCCAGCGGTTTCACGTCTTTCCGGCGGTCAACACGTTGTACAACGCACTGGCGAACAACCCGGACTTCGCCAAGCTGGACTTCTCCGGATTGGTGCTCTCCGGCGGAGGCGGAATGGCGGTGCAGCGGGCCGTCGCCGAGCGCTGGTTACAGCTCACCGGCTGCCCCATCTGCGAGGGCTTTGGCCTGTCGGAGACTTCGCCCGTGGTGTGCTGCAACCCGACCGACACCGATCGGTATAGCGGCTCGGTCGGACTGCCTTTGCCCTCGACCGAGGTGGCAATTCTCGATGACAAGGGCGAACGCGTGCCGCTGGGCAGCGCAGGCGAGATCAGCGTGCGCGGGCCGCAGGTGATGGCGGGCTACTGGCAGCGTCCGGACGAGACCCAGAAGGTGATGACGGCAGATGGTTTCTTGCGCACGGGCGACATCGGTGTGATGGATGAGGGTGGCTACACCCGGATCGTCGATCGGAAGAAGGACATGATTCTCGTGTCGGGATTTAATGTCTATCCCAACGAGATCGAGGACGTCGTGGCTGCCCATCCGGGAGTGCTCGAATGCGCTGTGATCGGAGTGCCCGATGAGCACTCGGGGGAAGCCGTCAAACTTTTCGTGGTGCGCAAGGATCCGGCGCTTACGATAGAGCAGCTCGCGCAATACTGCCGCGAGAATTTGACCGGCTACAAACGCCCCAAGACGATCGAGTTTCGCGCCGATTTGCCCAAAACGAACGTGGGCAAAATCCTCCGACGTGAGCTGCGGCGCTGAAGAAAGAGCGAGCGGCTCAGGCGGCTGCGAGATTATGCGGAGCGCGTGGCTCGGCATCGGGCGCGGTCGCACGCAGCATATTGCGCTCGATCAGCATATGGCGCAGATAGTGGTAGACGGACAGCGCTTCGAAGTGATGGCCCGCACGGCTCTTCAGGCGGATGTGCATCTCGTCGGCGCCCGCGCGCACGGACACATCAGCCGCGGCAAGTCGCGACGGGGCATCCGTCGCTCCGGGTGTGACGGGGCTGCCGATGAGCGCCTGCAAGATCTGCTGGTGGCGCCCGGCCACGCCAAGGAGCTCGATGAGTACCTCGTCGCCATGTTCGCTGACTCGCATTCGCATCGCCGCCTCCTTTGCTTGACGGCCGTCGCGCCACTTGCGCAACCGCATGGATCTAGTTAGCCGCAAATCGGCGTCGCACGAAGGGATGAATACCTTGCGCAAGTTTGCAGATTTCGGGGTTCGGTGGGTATCAAGTTTTGCCGGCAACCGTCTTGGGGCGGCGTTGCCCATCGCGCATGGCCCATGCTGCAAGCGCACACGGTGTTGGTCTTGCGCCACCCGCTGTGCGATGGGAGTCGCGCGGTGAGCGCGCAGGCTCCGGGACGCTACGTGCTCGCGCTCGATCAGGGCACGACAAGTTCGCGCGCGCTGATCTTTAATCGGCGGGGCGAGCCCGTTGCGATGCAGCAGCGCGAAATACGCCAGATCTATCCGCGTCCGGGGTGGGTTGAACACGACCCGGAGGAAATCTGGAGCACACAGCTCGGCTGCGCGCGCGCAGCCCTGCAGCAAGCGGGTCTGGGGCCGAGCGATCTGGCTGCGATCGGCATCACCAACCAGCGCGAAACCACGATCTTGTGGGAGCGCGAAACGGGGCGAGCACTGGCCAATGCGATCGTGTGGCAGGATCGGCGCACGGCCGAGGAGTGCGCCCGGTTGCGCGCCCTGGGCCTGGAAGATCTGATCCGCAATCGCACGGGCCTGGTCTTGGATCCGTACTTTTCCGCGACCAAGCTCGCTTGGCTTCTCGATCAGCTGCCGCAGGCGAGGGTGCGCGCGCAGCGCGGCGAACTGGCATTTGGAACCGTGGACAGCTGGCTGCTGTGGCGCTTGACGCGCGGTGCTGTGCACGCAACCGACGTGAGCAACGCGGCACGCACGCAGCTGCTCGACTTGCGGCGCCTGGACTGGGATGAGCAGCTGCTCGAGTGCTTCCGCGTTCCGCGAGCATTGCTGCCCCGTATCGTTGCCTCCAGCGGCATCGTGGGCGCCTGCCACGCCGACTGGTTGGGTGAAGCGGTCCCCATCGCCGGCATCGCCGGCGATCAACAGGCGGCAACGTTTGGCCAAGGCTGCTTCGAACCGGGCATGGCAAAAAATACCTACGGCACGGGCTGCTTTTTGCTGTTGCAAGTCGGTACGCAACCCCGCGCACCCGCAAAAGGACTGCTCAGTACGGTCGGTTGGCAATTGGGCCAGGGCGCACCGAGTTACCTACTCGAGGGGAGCGTTTTTGTGGCGGGTGCGGTCGTACAGTGGCTGCGCGACGGGCTCGGGCTGATCGAAACCGCCGCACAGGTCGAAGAGCTTGCCGCCCAGACGCCCAACAGCGGAGGCGTCGTGCTTGTGCCTGCCTTCGCCGGCCTGGGAGCACCCTATTGGGACCCGAACGCGCGCGGCGCACTCCTTGGACTGACGGGCGGATCGAATCGCGCACATATCGCCCGCGCTGCGCTCGAGTCCATCGCGCTGCAGTCGACCGAATTGCTCCAGGCCATGGACGCCGATGCCGGCGCTCTGCGCGAGCTCCGGGTCGACGGGGGTGCAGCGCGCAACAATCTGCTGATGCAGATGCAGGCGGATCTGCTCGGGGTACCGGTGGTGCGTCCGCGCGTTACCGAGACAACGGCTCTGGGCGCAGCATTTCTGGCCGGCCTGGCGGTTGGGTTCTGGCAAAGCACGCAGGAGCTTTCCTCCTTGTGGCGGGTGGAACGGGTTTTTGCGCCGTCCTGGAACGCCGATCAGCGTATGGCGATGCTGCACCAATGGCGCCGCGCGGTCGCGCGCACGCGCGAGTGGGTGAGCCCGGGCCCGGACAACGCGGGGAACTGAGGAGATGGGCATGCTGCCGGCGCCAGTTCCTGCATTCGCGGGGGCGCCGGGCGCGCAATGCGCAAGGTCGCCGAACAAGAGTCGGCCGATATGAGCGAGCCGCCGCAGCGCCTGCCCGCGAGCGGGCAGGGCTCTTTGCAGGAGCGCAGCCTGCGCTACGTCTGGCATCCGTGTACGCAGATGAAGGTGCACGAGCGCATCCCCTTGCTTGCGCTCTCGCGCGGCGAGGGCGCCTGGCTTATCGAAACCAGCGGGCGGCGGCTGCTCGACGGCATCAGTTCGTGGTGGGTCAATTTGTTTGGCCACGCCAATGCGCGCATCAGCGCGGCCGTTGGCGAGCAGCTGCACGTTCTGGAGCACGCGATGCTTGCCGGTTGCACGCATGCGCCGGTAGTGGAACTCTCCGAACGCTTGTGCGCGCTCACGCAAGGCGAGCTCGGGCATTGCTTTTACGGCTCGGACGGGGCGTCGGCTGTGGAGATCGCCCTCAAAATGAGCCATCATGCCTGGCGGAACGCGGGCCGGCCGCAGAAGTGTGAGTTTGCCTGCGTTCGCGGGGACTACCATGGCGAGTCCTTGGGCGCTTTGGGCGTGACGGACGTGCCCGTTTTTCACGACGTCTACCGGGCGCTGCTGCGAGCCGCGCACGTGGTGGCCAGTCCGGACGCACGGCTGGCGCACACCGGCGAAAGCGCAAAGGAGCCCGCGCGCCGGGCCGCGGCCGACGTCGAGCGGCTCTTTGCCGAGCGCTCCGAGCAGATCGCGGCACTCATCATTGAGCCGCTCGTGCAATGCGCCAGCGGGATGGTGATGCACGATGCTCTCTACGTGCGGGAACTGCGCACCTTATGCGATCGCTACCATGTGCACCTGATTGCCGACGAGATCGCCGTGGGTTGCGGACGTAGTGGGACGTTTTTCGCGTGCGAGCAAGCCGGCGTGTGGCCCGATTTTTTGTGCCTGTCCAAGGGCATCAGCGGCGGCTATCTACCCCTGTCCGTCGTGCTCACGCGCGCGCAGATCTACGAGAAGTTCTATTCGGACGAAAGCGCTCGGGCTTTTTTGCACTCGCATTCGTATACCGGCAATCCGCTCGCCTGCCGCGCCGCGCTTGCCACCTTGGACATCTTTGACACGGATCGGGTGCTTGAGCGCAACCGGGCGCGCGGCGCGTATCTCGATGAGCTGCTCGCGCCCTTGCGGCAAGATCCGCGCATTGCGAATCTGCGCCGCTGCGGCATGATCTGGGCTTTTGACGTGCGCGAAGACGCGCCCGTCGCCTCCGCGGCCAGCACCCAGCGGCCGTCTTTTGCGCAGCGCTACTTTGCTGCTGCCTGTGAACGGGGGGTATTGCTGCGCCCCATTGGCCGCACCGTCTACCTCATGCCGCCCTATATCTTGTCGGACGACGAAATGCAGCACCTCGTGCGCGGCACGCGAGGCGCCTTGGACGCGGCACTGGCCGGCTGACATGCGCGCCTGCGCCGGATTTTCAGCCCGGTTGGGCCTCGCCTGCGCCGCTAGGCGCTGGCGGTGCCGCTAGGCACGGTTGGTCCCTGCACATGGAACCGCTCGAAGACTTGCGTGCGCGACTGCAGCAATGGGAGCAGGACGGCTTGTTGCGCACGCGGCGCATTGTCGATGGAGCGTGCGGACCGCAGCTATCCGTCTGGGGCGTCGATGCATCGCGGCGTTTGCTGGCGTTTTGCAGCAACGATTACCTGGGACTCGCCGCTCATCCGGCGGTGATTGCGGCTCTCATAGAGGGCGCACGCCAGCTGGGCGTGGGTGCCGGTGCATCGCACCTGATCAGCGGCCACCACCGCGCGCACGAGCGCCTGGAAGCACGCCTGGCCGCGCTGCAAAGCCCGCACATCCCGGAATGTCGAGCCCTGCTGTTTGGCAGCGGGTATCTGGCCAACCTCGGTGTGCTGGCAGCGCTCGCGGACCGCGGTAGCGATATCTTTTCCGAGGAACTGAACCACGCGTCGCTAATCGATGGCATACGTCTGGCCGGTGCGCAGCGCAAGGTCTATCCGCACGCGGATCTCGCGGCCCTTGACGCGATGCTGCGCGCAAGCTCCGCGCCGCAGAAGTTCATCGTCACGGACGCCGTCTTTTCTATGGATGGCGATCTGGCGCCGCTTGAACCGCTGCTGGAGCTTGCGCATCGCCGTGGTGCCTGGCTGCTCGTCGATGATGCGCACGGGTTTGGCGTATTGGGTGCACAGGGGCGGGGCTCGCTTGCGCACCATGGCCTTTGCTCTGATCGGCTCATTTACATGGGTACCCTCGGCAAGGCTTTGGGTGTGGCCGGCGCTTTCGTGGCCGCGCATCGGACGCTCATCGAATACCTCGTGCAGCGCTGCCGCCCCTACGTTTTCAGCACCGCCTCGCCACCGGCCCTGGCCGTCGCACTGGAGGAAGCGCTCGCGATCGCCACGGGGCCGGAGGGCGAGAGCCTACGCGCAAGGCTGCAACAGAACATCGCGCGGCTACGCCAGGCCTTGCACGTCGAGCCATGGCGGCTTCTTCCGTCGGCCACGGCAATCCAACCGGTCGTGATCGGCGAAAACTCGCGCACGATGCGAGCCGCCCTCGCGCTGCAGGACCAGGGGTTTTGGGTCGCCGGCATTCGGCCGCCAACCGTGCCCGCGGGGACCTCGCGGCTGCGCGTAGCGGTCTCCGCGGCGCACAGCGCCGAACAGATTGACCGGCTGGCTGCGGCGCTCAATGCCTTGGCTGCCCAGCATCGCGGTGCGTAGCATGGCCGCCAGTGAAAAACCACGAGCGCAAGGATGCGGATCGTGTTTTGTCACCGGGACCGACACCGGCGTCGGGAAAACGCTCATTGCCAGCGCTGTGCTCCACGCGCTGGGGAGCCGCGGGTTGCGCGTGGCCGGGATGAAACCGGTGGCGGCCGGGGCAAGTTGGCGTGAAGGGGCCTGGCGAAACGAGGACGTGGAGCAGCTCGCCGCGGCTGCGAATACTTCGGTGTCGCGCGAGCTGCTTTGTCCCTACTTGTTGCCTCAAGCCGTGGCCCCGCATATTGCCGCGGAGCTCGCCGGCATACGGCTGGAGCTGCCAGCGATCGTGCGCGCGTATCAAAGTCTGTGCGAGCAGGCCGATGCGGTCGTCGTCGAAGGCGTGGGCGGTTTTCGGGTGCCGCTTGCCGCGGACTTCGACACGGCGGATTTGGCGCGCGCGTTGCGGCTGCCCGTCGTGCTGGTCGTGGGGCTGCGGCTCGGGTGCTTAAACCACGCAGCTTTGACCGCCGAGGCCATCGCCACCCGCGGCCTGCACCTGGCGGCCTGGGTCGGCAACACCATCGATCCGCGCATGGAGCAGGTTGAACGCAATCTCGCCGCCTTGCGGGCGCTGCTGCCGGCACCCTGTCTCGGGTGCGTTCCGTGGCTGAGCCCGAGTGACCACAGACAAGCCGCACAGTGCCTGGAGGTTGCTCGCCTTTGCGCCGCAGGACTATGATGGCCGTCGTGGAGAACGAATTTCATATCGATCTGCAGCTGCAGGGCGGCTACCGATTCGAGGTGCATTTCGACAGTCCGGCGGTGCCCGTCCTGATCACCGATGAGGACCCACCGCTTGGCGCCAACGCGGGTCCGAGCCCAGGCCAGTTGTTGGGCACGGCGGTTGCCAACTGTCTGGCCGCGAGCTTGGCCTTTGCAATGCGCAAGTTCAAGAACGATCCGGGTGCACTTCGGGCGCGCGCAACGGTGCGTCTGATCCGCAACGAACAAAAGCGGCTGCGCATCGGCCATATTGGAATCGATCTGCACCTGCCGATGCGCGCGGCACAGGTACAGATGCTCGACCGCATCCTCACGCAATTCGAGGAATTTTGCATCGTCACCCAAAGCGTGCGCGCGGCCATCCCCGTGGACGTGCGCGTCATCGATCAGGCCGGCGCTGTGCTGACGCCTGTCCGCGCAGAGCGGCCTACGGCGTGACCGAGGCGATCGTCTGGTTGAAGGAAAGCTCCTCGTTCCACTTATTCGGCACGCACCCAAAGAAGTTGGTGCAGTCGATGGAAACGACGAGCTTGTACTTTCCCTCGCCAAGCGGCTCCTTGGTCACGCGCACGACGGGCCGCTCATCGGAATCGCCGCCAAAATAGGTGTCAATCAGGTTGGCGTTTGCCGTCCGAACGTAAAACCCGGCGTGGTTGTAGACCCAGTGCAGCGCAGCATCCCACTTCGCATCGCAGTCCGGCCCTTGGACACAGACCGGCCTCGTTTCTTCGATGCGCTCGCGCTTGGCGAGAAATTGCTGCGAATCGGCGCAGCCGCCAAGCACGATGGCCAGCGGCGCTGCCGCCCAAAGTGTCCCACGCCTCCACATATGCCCTCCTTGCCCCGCAAGCTGGCCCGCGCGGTGGCCCGCTCACACGTCCGCAGTTTCAGGTTCGTCGCGGTGCTAAAGCCCGCGCGGACTTGCGTTCGTGCAACCGGCACCAAGGGCCCGATGTTGGTAGGATAAGCGCGTGGGTGCGGCTTGGCATTGGTAGGATGCCGTAGGGAATTGCCCCAGCAACGGGTCCTGGCGGAAGCCCGAGGCGGGCTTTTGCCGGCGTGCGCTCAGTGCGTTTTTCTCACCACCGAGCGCCAAACCCCATCGACCGCGGTTGCACCCAGAAATTCGTGGCGAACCTTCTGGACCCACTGGGAGATTTCGGTGGCCGAGTCAGGATCAACAGACAGGACCTCGATTTCTTCACCGACGGCGGCCAATTTCAACTCGGCGATGAGCTCCATCAGCGGGCCGGTGCAGGAATAACCGCGCGCGTCGATGACCTTGCGATCCGCCATGAATGCTCCTTATCGGATTTTGCCGCGTGTTGCATTGCATCGGAAAGGTGCCGACCGGTCACACCGGGAGGACCTGAAGGACGATCGACACGGTCGCGCCTGGGCGCGGTCAATTGCAAGGGCGGAGCCGATACGGCGCGCCGCTCCTCCCCGACGGGCGGAAAACCATTGTCAGAGCGTGAGTTTAAAGCAGCTTGCGATCGTCCAGCAGTATGCGGGCCGCCTGAGAAGGCAGCTGTCCCATCCAATACCGGGCGCACGCAGAAGCTAGCCCGTGCTCCAGGCCCGCGGGCGCTTCATCCCGGCAATCTTGCAGGCCTGCTTCACGTAGCCGTAGGGAAACAGTTCGAAGAGCCGGGCGCGTGCCCCTGCGCCGTAGCGTCGCGACAGGTGCTTGATTACGAAGCGCGCATCGGCAGCAACCTGGCGGTCCAGGTAGAACTCGCGCATGAAGCCGATCACGTCCCAGTGATCCTCGGTCAGCGCGATGTTCTCCTTTGCAGCAACGCTGCGCGCAAATCCCTCGCTCCAGTCCATCGGGTCGAGCAGGTATCCCTCGTCATCAACCGGCGGTGCGGCAGGCGACATCGTTGGAGGCCTCCCTTTACCCGGCCGTTGGAACGGACGCCCGGGCAACGCCCTGAATCTTGGAGCCGTGCTCGTGCAAGCGTTCGCGCAATTGCTCCAGAGCGTGCGCATCCGTTGGAAAGATGTTGTGCCGGCCGATTTGTTCGGTCAAACCACTGCGGTCCATGACATCGAGCACCTGTTTTTTGAGGCTACTGAAGGTCAACTCGATACCGTTGGAGCGAAAACGCTCGACCAGTTTCCCCAAAACTTCCACGCCGGAGGCGTCCAGGTCGTTGATGCCGCCGCAAGTAACCAGAACGTAGCGCAGGTTGGGGGTATCCCGTTCGAGCTGCAACAGCGCGTCCTCAAAAAACGAGGCGTTGATGAAATGCAGCGAACCATCGAAACGGATTGCCCCCAGTTGCGGATGCAGCGGCGGCAGACCGAAGCGACGAGCGTCACGCAAGACGCCATCGGCATGGAAGCCGAGCAGCGCGACCCGCGGCCGCATCAAGCGATAAAGCATCAGGCCCAGCGAGAGCATGATGCCCGTGATGATGCCGTTTTGAATGTTCGGCGCAAAAGCCAATGTTGCGACGAACGTAGCCACCGCCGCGATGCCGTCATCGCGGCTTGCGCGCCAGGCCCCGCGCAGTGCGGGGAAGTTGATAAGCCCCACG
The DNA here is from genome assembly GCA_035625725.1 of Burkholderiaceae bacterium. GTDB lineage: Bacteria > Pseudomonadota > Gammaproteobacteria > Burkholderiales > Burkholderiaceae_F > GJ-E10. The sequence continues at coordinate 15,352 of DASPPB010000002.1, read as the reverse complement.
ACCGCCATGATGATGATCGCGGCCAACACCGGTTTGGGCAGGTTGTAGAGCAGCGAGGTGAAAAACAGCAGGGTCAACAAGACCGCGCAGGCTGAAATAACCGAGGACAGCCCCGTCTTGGCGTTGGAAGCCAAATTCAGTGCCGAGCGCGAGAACGATCCGCTCACCGGCATGGATTGGACGAACGCGGCGGCCACCTTGGCGAGACCCTGGGCGATGAGCTCACGGTTCTCGTCCCAAGGCTGGCGGGTTTTGATAGCGATCACCTTTGCGCTCGACATGGCTTCCATGAAACTGATGACGGCGATGACGAAGGACGCTGGCAGCAGTGCAACGATCATGTTCCAATCCATTTTCGGAATCGCAACCGTCGGCAGTCCTTGGGGCACGGTTCCTACGACTCGGCCGCCCATCTGCGCGTAGCCAATCACGCCGGAAACCCAGGTGAGGACGGCTACCGTAAGCAATACCCCCGGGAGCTTCGGAGCGAAGCGGCGAAATGCGACGAGCAGTACGAAGGCGGAACACCCGAAGCCCAGCGATACGGCGTGCGTCGTGTCGATGTTGGTGAGCACCTGCCAGGTATCGGCCAGAAAGTGCTCTGATTGGCGCGACGGGATTCCCAGCAGCGTCGGCAGCTGGGACAGACCGATGATCAAGGCAGCGGCGTTGATAAAGCCCATGAGTACCGGGAACGAAAGAAAGTTCAGCAAGACGCCCGCGCGAAACAGGCCAAATGCGATCTGAAATACGCCCGAAAGCAGTGCAAGCAAAATAACCTGGGTATAAAAGGACTCCGTTCCCCGAAGCGCAAAGGGTGCCACACTCGCCGCGGTTAGAAGCGAGGTCATCGCCACGGGTCCCGTGGACAACTGTCGTGACGAACCGAACACTGCGCCGACGATCGTCGGAACGAACGCGGCGTACAGTCCGTAGTAGGCTGGCACCCCGGCTAGCTGCGCGTAGGCCAGCGACTGTGGCACCGCGACAAGTGAAACCGTGACGCCGGCCAATAGGTCATGGCGCAGGGTCTCCGCGTCAAAGCGCAGGCCCTCGAGTTTGAGCCAGCTCAGGCGCATTGGGTTCTCCTAAGCGATGGCGCGGTAATACAGATTTTGGGGATGATTGGCTTGCGCGAAGAAGTACCAGCGTTCGCCAAGTAAACCCAAGAACTGCAGCGCGAAGGCGGCCGCGAAAGCCCAGGACGCATCCTGCGCAAGGCCCAGTGCCAGTAAGGCGACGGGCACAGCGAAAGCGAGCAGCAAAAACCCCGACGCAACCGCGCGCATGGTTTGCGCGCTTGCGCCGTGAAAAAATTCCCGCGTGTTAAACGAACCACCCATAGCTCCCTGGCTTTTTTGCACGATTCTCGGGTGCTTCACACCGACCGCGCTCTGGGCAGTCGAGCCCGGCCGCAGGCGCGCGTTGCGAACCAGCGAGGCAGCGCGCGCGACCAGCGCCAAAGCCGTGAGAATCAGCGCCCAACCCGCGAGAAAGCCCACGAGGGAGGGCGCCGCCTGGACGGCAAACGCGCTGGCCAGCGTAAAGCCGGAAGCGCCTCCGAGGAAAATGAAATTCACGACCGTGAGCGGGGAATGCCACTCGCGCAAAAACGGCAGGCAGGCGTAAATCATGGCGGTACAAACAAAAAGTGCAAAGGCGAGCAAGGTGCCCAGCGCGCCGAGCAGCACCGTGGGGTCGACTCGACCGCCGGAGGGCAGCGTCGCGAGCGCCGAGCGCCACTCGAGCCAGTGGGCCAGACCAAAGAGCGTGATCGTCCCTAACAGTGCCGGCAGCACGATGACTTCGCGCGAAAGCCAGGACGTGCGCCACTGTGTGGCAGCGCGCCAGGCGCGCTCCGGGTGTCCGAGGTGGAAAAAGGACGCAATCAGTCCCGCCAGCAACAGAAGCGCAGCGATGAGGCTCCCCAGCGTGTAGAAGCTTTGGGCTTCGGGCGCAGGCAGCAAGTGAAAAAGCACATACAGCTGCACCGTATAGAGCGCGAGAAAAAGCCCCTGTCCGGCGCCGATGAGCGTAGTCAGAAAAATGACGGACAGGGCAGGGCGCACGTCTGTTGTCTCCTACCAGCCCGCCGCATCTTCAATGGTCGGACCCGTCGGGGTCGGGCGCGGAAGTTGTGCATCGCGCTTGCGCGGGTTATCGGAGCGCTCGAGCTCGTCGGCGTGAATCTTGATACGGGTCTGGCGCCGCGGCAGATAATGATTGGCGGGCTGCGTGCCCCATTCAGGCATCAATTGGTAGCCGCCATTGCCGCGGACGGCCTGCGAGACCTCCGACTGCGGATCATGGATGTCGCCGAAGAGCCGGGCCGACGTAGGGCAGGCCTTCACGCAAGCCGGTTCGCGATCCGCCTCGGCAAGCGAAGCATCGTAGATTCGGTCGACGCACAGCGTGCACTTTGTCATTACTTTTCTGTTTTCGTCGAACTCGCGGGCGCCATAGGGACAGGCCCAGGCGCAGTACTTGCAGCCAATGCACTTGTCGTAGTCGACCAGGACGATGCCGTCCTCCTTGCGCTTGTAGGAGGCGCCCGTCGGGCACACCGGCACGCACGGCGGGTCTTCGCAATGCAGGCACGATTTGGGCAGGTGCAAAGTTTCGGTGTGCGGGAACTGCCCGATCTCGAAAGTCTGCACGCGATTGAAAAATGTGCCAGACGGATCCGCATCGTACGGTCGCAGGTCGACCAAAGGGCCGGCCGAGCCCGAAGTGTTCCACTGCTTGCAGCTCGTCACGCAGGCGTGGCAGCCGACGCAGACGTTGAGGTCGATGACGAGCGCGAGCTGCGTCACGGCTGCCCCGCTTTGCGGAAGAGCCCACCGAAGTAGGCGAGCATCGTGCTGCGCGGGCGCATACTAGGGTAGGGCGCCATGGGCTCGAATTGCGGTGCTGTGTGCTTCGCGTCGCTGGGGTCAGCCTTGTACAGCCGCACGCGCACGTCATACCAGGCGGCTTGGCCTGTGACGGGGTCGGAATTGGAGACCCGCTGGCCGTCGGCCAGATCGAGTTCCTCGCGGATGAGGTGATTGAGCAAGAATCCGCGCTGCGATTCGTTGGCTCCTGGCGCCAGGTTCCATGCCCCGGCCGCCTTGCCAATCGCGTTCCACGTCCACACCGTGCCGGGTTCCACCGATTCCGTGAGGCGCGCCATGCAGCGCACCCGCGACCATTGCGATTCCACCCAGATCCAATCATCGTCGGCGATGCCCAGCTCGCCCGCGGTGCGGCTGTTAACGAACAGGTAGTTGTGCGCATGGATCTGGCGCAACCATGCGTTTTGCGAGTCCCAGGAGTGGTACATCGCCATGGGTCGCTGCGTCACGGCTGCCAGCGGATAGCGTCGGTGATCGGTAACCTGGGACTCGAGCGTTTCGTAAAAAAACGGTAGCGGGTCGCAGTAGGTCTGCACGCGTTGCGCCAGATGCGCCGGTGGTTTGCGCGTAATGCCACGGCCCTGGGCGGCCAGCCGGAATTTTTGCAGCACCTCCGAGTACAGGTGGATTAGGATTGGTTCGGCGTAGCGGGTGATGCGGTTGCGTCGCGACCATTCCAGGTAGCCCATGTTCCAGTTGCGCATGTACTGGTAGCTGCGCGGCAGTTCGTAGTGAAAGACGCAGCCGTTTTGCTCGTACATCTCCCACTGGCGCGGATTGGGTTCCCCGACCAGGGATTTTTCGCCGCCCTTGCCGCGCCAGCCGGCCAGAAACCCGATGCCCGCTCCGGGCTCGGGTTCCCAGTTCACGATGAAGTCCGGGTAGTCGCGGTACCTGCGCTCCCCGCTCCGGGTGACAAAAGCCGGCAGCTTCAGGCGCGTACCCAGGTCGAGCAGCACGTCCTGGAAGGGTCGACACTGCCCCGTCGGCGGCAGCACGGGCACGCGCACCGAATCGACCGGTCCGTCAAATTCGGAGATTGGCCGATCGAGCATCGACATGACATCGTGGCGTTCCAGATAGGTCGTATCGGGAAGAATCAAATCGGCAAAGGCGGTCATCTCTGACTGGAACGCGTCGGCCACCACCAGAAACGGGATTTTGTATTGACCCTCGGCATCTCGGTCGCACAGCATCTGGCGCACCTCCGAGGTGTTCATGGTCGAGTTCCACGCCATGTTGGCCATGAAGATCAACAAGGTGTCGATCCGGTATGGGTCGCCGCGCCAAGCATTTGTGATGACGTTGTGCATTAGGCCGTGCACGGAAAGCGGGTACTCCCACGAGAACGCCTTGTCGATGCGCACGGGGCTGCCATCGTCATTGACGAACAGATCGTCGGGATCCGACGGCCATCCCAGCGCAAGACCGTCGAGAGGATGGTTGGGTTTGACTCCGCGCGCATCGTTGGGTGTACGGGCGCACGGTGGGATCGGCCGCGGAAACGGGACCTTATGTCGAAACCCGCCGGGCCGGTCGATCGTGCCCAGAATCGTCATCAGGATGCCCAATGCCCGGATTGTCTGAAAGCCGTTGGAGTGCGCAGCCAGGCCGCGCATTGCGTGAAACGCCACCGGGTTTCCCGTGACGGACTCGTGTTCCGTCCCCCAGGAGTCGGTCCAGGCGATCGGCAGCTCGATGCGCTGGTCGCGCGCGGTGACTCCCATTTCGTGCGCCAGGCGTCGGATCGTAGTCACATCGATGCCCGTGATTTGCGCTGCCCATTCGGGGGTGTAGTCCTTGACGCGGTCTTGCAGAAGCTGAAAGGCGGGCTTGACCGCTGTGCCGTCCGGCAGTCGGAACTCGCCCAGCAAAAACGGGTCGGCGTCCGCGCTGTGGGTGCGCACCGCGCAATTGAGCTTGCGATCCCACCAGAGCTTGTTTTGGGGGTCGTAGCAGGCTTCCTCTTCCGGGACTTCGGTGCGCACGAACATGCCCAGTTCGTCGCTGGCGGAATCGCAGTTGACCAGTTGTCCGGCATTGGTATAGCGGACCAGAAAATCCCGGTCATAAAGACCCAGGGCGAGGATCTCGTGGATGAGGGCGAGCAGCAAGGCACCGTCGGTGCCAGGTCGAATCGGGACCCACTCGTCGGCAATTGCCGAGTACCCGGTGCGCACGGGGTTGATCGAAACAAACCGTCCGCCGGCCCTCTTGAACTGCGAAATTGCGATCTTCAGCGGGTTGGAGTGGTGATCCTCTGCGGTCCCGATCATGAAAAAGAGCTTCGCGCGCTCCAGGTCCGGACCCCCGAACTCCCAAAAGGACCCGCCGATCGTGTAGATCAGGCCGGCGGCCATGTTCACCGAGCACAGACCGCCGTGGGCTGCGTAATTCGGTGTTCCAAACTGACGCGCAAACAGACCCGTGAGGGCCTGCATCTGATCGCGACCTGTAAAGAGCGCAAATTTTTTCGGATCCGTTGCGCGGATCGAACCCAGACGCTCCACGAGCGTGTCGAGCGCCTCTTCCCAGCTGATGGGCTCGAAGATTCCGGCGCCACGCGGCGCGTCTGCGCGGCGCCTGAGCGGCTGCAGCAACCGCGCCGGCGAGTACTGCTTCATGATTCCCGAGGAACCCTTGGCGCAGATCACGCCCTTATTAAGAGGGTGATCCGGATTGCCGTCGATGTAGCGCACCTCGCCGTCGCGCAAATGCACGCGGATGCCGCAACGGCAGGCGCACATGTAGCAGGTCGTCGTGCGCACCTCGGTCTTGGCGTCGGGCAGCGGCAAAGCAGTCGGGTCGTGAAGCGGCGGCATCGTGCATGCAAAAACAGGCGCACGCGCCGCAGTCGCACATGCGCCTCAATTGCTCGTTTGTGTCGGAGACGCTATTAGGCGAAACGAAGGCGGCGCTTGTCTATTACCGCGTCGGGGAGGACCGCGGTACCCAGATGGGGAGCCTGATATTGCATTGCAGCATAATTCTGCGCGGGGGATTTTCGCGCAAAAGCTTGATGCAAGCCAAGTAACTGGGGGCGGTGGCTTTCTTGCGCCTTGCACCGCGAACGAGCACAATTTGACACCAAACCAACGAAAAAAAAGGGCCGTGCGCGGGAGGCGCGCGAGCAATGCCGCCTTTTGGCCCGCAGGCGGCACGAAACAAGGAACCGGCTAGCGATGTTGCAACGCTGCGGCCCGATATTGCCGCTGGAAGAATCTGCAAAGGAGGGTAGCTTTCGCACCATGGACACGGATCTGCAGGCGTCCGTTGCTAGGCTGCTGCGGGCGCTTGCGCAAATGAGTTCCGCGCGGGCCGTTACCTTGCGTTCCATTGCCCAAGCGGGCAGTCCCATGGATTTGGTGGCGGTTTCGGGGGTGAACACGCAGGCATGCGCGCGGATTGCACGCGCGCAGCCTGATTGTGGCGTCTGCGCAAGCGCTTTGCGCACCGGGACAATGCAGTCCGACGACACCGCCTGCGGTTGCGTGCGCGAACTTGATGCCGATTCGTGTGCAACCCGACAGGTCGTTGCGGTCGCCCTCAAGCACAAGGATCGGCCCTGCGGGGTACTGAGCCTGTTTTTCGAGGACGCCGACGCAGCCGGACAGCTCCCCGCCGGGTTTTTGGAACTGTTGCCGCCTCTCGCCGAGATGGTCGGGGCCGCAATGGAAAATGGCGTGGGGGCGGGCAGCGATCTGTACACGAGCGTGATGCGGGAACGCAATTTGCTCGCCAACGAGGTGCACGACTCCTTGGCGCAGCACTTGACCTCGATCCGGATGCGCACTTCGCTGCTGCGGGGCGCGGTGGCCGCGCAGGAGCAAGAGCGCGCTGCGCAGTATCTCAAAGAGATTGACGAGTCGCTGGCCGTGGCGCAATCGAGGGTGCGCCAGATCATCACGGATTTTCGCGCACCGATGGACGCACCACGCTTGCTGCCGGCGCTGCAGTATGCGGTCGAGCAGTTGCACGGTGCAAGCGGGGTACCGATCGAGCTCGTCTGCCAGGTGGGAGAGCCCCGACTTTCCCCCTACGAGGAAATGCAGCTCTTTTATATTGCACGCGAGGCGCTCACCAACGCGCTCAAGCACTCGCAGGCAGGTTGCGTGCGGCTCGCCCTCGACGAGCAGCCGGGTGCTTATGAACTGCTGGTCGAGGATGACGGTGTGGGTTTTGACGATACTCGAGCGGCCGAGCACGGCCATTTTGGGCTACATATCATGCGCGAACGCGCACAGCGCATTGGCGCCATTTTCGAGGTGCAGCGGCGTGAGCATGGGGGCACGCGCGTGCGCCTGAGGCTGCCCGCGCACACCGATTCCGGCGAGGCCCTGCAATGAACGATGTGGTGCGTCTGGTGCTGGTCGACGATCACCGCTTGTGCCAAAAGGGGCTCGCGGAGCTCCTCGAGCATAGCGGCGGCTTCACGGTGGTCGGTACGGCGGGCAATCCGGAGCAAGCGGAGCTGTTGATCAAGACGCACATGCCCGATTTGGCGGTCCTGGATTTGCGCATGCCTCTAATGGACGGTGTGAGCTTGCTGCGACAGCTGCGTGCCGACGGTTGCGAGGTCCCGGCAGTCATCTTGACCATGAGCGATTCGCAAGAGGACCTGGCCAATGCATTGCGCGCCGGTGTTCGAGGCTATCTGCTCAAGGACATGGATCCGAGCGACATCGTCGAGTCCATCCGTCGTGCGGCCAAGGGCGAGATCGTGGTCGCGCCGGCCATGGCGGGCAAACTGGCGTATCTGCTGCAGGGTCGCGCAGAAGAAGCCAAGGACGGAACCGTCAAATTGACTGAGCGCGAGCGGGAGATCTTGCACCACGTGGCTTGTGGTAAGAGCAACAAGGCGATCGCCAAGGTCCTGAACATCAGCCACGACACGGTCAAGCTCCACGTGCGCCACATCCTGGCCAAGCTCAACCTCACATCGCGCGTCGAGGCGGCGGTCTTCGCGGTCGAGCACGGGGATCGCGCGGCGGCGCGCTCGCAAAATTAAGCAGCGCGGCGTGCACGCCGCATGTTCTTAATGGCCTCCTTTTCCGAAGGGTTTAGGCAAGCCGGCGATGCATGCGCCCTGTTTGGCCGGGCCCATTGGAAAAGGGTCATACGGGCGCTTGTTGTCGCAGCCGGGTTTGGGCTCGCCCAAGGCCCTTTAGCACTGTGCGGACATTGGGCGTATGGCCGTGCTCGCGAAACCGATCGCGGCAGATAGGCGATGACCGTCCAAAGATCTTCGCTCAGGCTTTGACCCTCGACTGCCGCGATTGCCACTCATACCGATTGGAAAACATCCGCCTCCAGAAGGTGGCCTTCGTCATCAGCAATCAGAGGTTTTCCATCGACCAGGTATTCCAGGGCTTTCTCCGTCACGCGTGCGCCACTCGGGTGCTCGATAACTCCGGCGCCGGATTGCCGGCGTGACACAAAGCCCCCTTTCGCTCTCGGGCGTCGTGAGGATCGTAATCTTTCTCTATTCCTTTGCTATTTAGCCGACCGATCGAGAAGTGCGCCTAGTCCCTGCAGGGCGTAGTGTGCATTACTCCGATGGGTGATTTAGCGGGCCAGTCCGCCCCCACAGAATGGCACCTGACCTGGGCACAGCGTCAATGGCAAGCGCGCACAAAGCAGTTGGAGCGAGCAGGGCTATACCGGATGCGCCCGCGCGACCTTGCTCGGGGCGCCGCGTGGCATTGGCCGGGGACAATCCACCGGCGACGGTGCCCCCGGCAGAGTTGCTCGCCGAGCTTGCGCGGGCGGTTCAGCACAACTGTGACGTGGTCGATGCCCAGCACGCCCGCGACAGCGGACTGTGCACTTACCTACTGGGGATGCGTGAATATTTCCGCTGGGTCTCCCGCCTGACGCTGGGCGGCAAGGCTGAGCCCGGCTCCGTGGGCACATGGATCACGCATAAGGAGCGAGGCTGGGAAGCCTTGCTCGAAGGCGGTACGGACCGATTGGTGCCGCTGCCGGTGTTAGGGGGTCTGGACCCCTACGAGGAGGAGGCGGCAAACCAGGTCATCGCGCGAAACGGTCTCGTCTATGGCGCCGGCATCGGCCGTTTTGGCGTTCCCGTGTTTTTTCTTGCGCAGTGCGAATCTCAGGCGCTGCGCGACGGCATTCGGATCCTGGTTGCGGGCGAGGAGCACGCGCGGGGATTTGCGGCCCCTCCCGCGCTGAGTCGAGGTTCGACGATCGTGCTGCGCTCCGATGCACTGCGACGTTGGCTGTGGACACGCGCGGAGGTGGCCGTGGCGCGGCAGCCCGGCGACGCCTTCGTCATGTGCCTGCGCGCCTACGAAAAAACTGGCCATCTGGACGATACGATCGAGCGCATGGCCCGCGGCGAACTCGAAACACTGCTCTTGCACGAACTGGGTGAGCTGCGCGCCGGTCGGATGCTGGGCCCCGACTGGGAGTGCATGCTGGAGCACCTGAGCGACCGCAGGGCGGAACTCGTCGTGCGCGCGGTGCGTGATCTGCTGGCCGACTGCATGGTGACCTTGCCCGAACTGCTGGAGCGGCGCGCCTGGGCGTCGCTGCAATTTTGGTATTCCAATTTCGATGGCATGCACCGCGCACTGGCGCCACAGTTCCTCGATGCCCGCGCGAGCAATGACGGCATGATCGACCGCGAGGCTCTCCAGGTTGCCATCACGTGCGGGCTCAAGCAGTGGAGCTCGGTTGGACGCGAGCTGCTTGGGCACTGGGAGACGGGCGGCCGCGAGGCCGTTGCCGCGCATACGCTCGCGCTTTGTCCCGCCTGAGACGGCAAAACGGCCCGGCCGACTCACAACGCAAGGGCGCGTATCTGGCCGGCGGGCAGTCCCGCGGCCGCAAGCGAACGCACCGCAGTGTCGACGAAGAGCGAGGGTCCCGCGACGTACACGGTGCAACGCACCGGGGTCGCGCAACGGGCGAGGAGGGCACCGGCCACCGACTGGGCGCCGGCGACGGCATCCGCGCCGGCGCTTGGCCAATAACCGAAGTGTTCCAGGCTCGCGGACCAGGCGCGGCATTGGTTGGCTAAGTAGTGTCCGTCGGGGCGCGTCGCATGCCAGTACAGCGCAATCGATTCGAACTCGTCGATTGCGATCGCATGTTCAACAAGGCTCTTGATGGGTCCAAATCCCGTATCGCAAGCGATGAACACGGGATGCCGCGGGCTGTCGGCCGCGAGCACGAAGTCCCCGACGGGTCCGCGCAAGTCAATGACATCACCCACCCGGATGTGGTCCCCGAACAAGCAGGCGCCCACCGCTCCGGCGGTTTCGCGCGCAAAGTGAAAATGCAGGTTGCGCTCGTCGCAGGGACAGCTTGCCAGGGGCACTGACTCCTGGACATCGCCGGCGCTGCTGCTTGCGCCCAGCGTCACCGACTGGCCGGCCAAAAAGCGCAGGCGATGCGAGCGGGGCGTCTGCAGATGCAGGAGCAGTGTGTCGGCGGCCAAGGGGGTGATCGCGCGCACGCGTGTGACGATCTGCTGGTGCGGAATGTCCTGCGGACCGCTCGCCTCGAGAATCTCGATGATTGCGTCGCTCACCGCCGTGTGCGTGCAAAGCAGCACGTAGCCTTGTTCGCGCTCGTGCTCCGTCAAGTGGTAGTCGCCCCTGGCGAGGGTTCGCAACTCGCCGGAAATCAGCCGGGCCTTGCACAGTCCGCAGGCACCGTTGCCGCAGCCGTAAGCCAACTGGACTCCCGACTTGAGTGCAGCCTGCAGCAGCGAGTCGTTGCCCTCAACCAGATACTGGTGACCGCTGGGACGAACCGTAACATGCGCCGTGACCGCCTCGAGCATGCTCACACCCGCTTCAAATTCTTCCGGCTCGCTCGCCAGTATGCGTCGCAAACCGCTGTCGATGAACTCCAGCAGCGTGCGTCGGCTTTGCTCGTCGGCCGGTCCCGCGGCCGCGCGCGCGCGAGCGGCCACGAGCAGGTCGTGGTAGGCCTGCAAGTGGCGGCGCACCTCGGCCAGTTCGATGCTCTTGGCAAACAGGCGCTGGGCGAGCACCTCCTGCGAGGGAAGCGCGAACTCGAGCACGCGCCGCGCGAAGGCCTGCTCGCGAATGCGCGTGGTTTTCTCCAGCGCTCCGGTGTCGAAGAGCTGCGCATCCGGAAAGTTGCGATGCAGCTCCTCGATGCTCACGAGGCCATCGAAGGAGGACAGCTGGCCCTCGGCAATCTTGCGCTGCAGAACACCGCGTGTCACGCCAACCAGACGTGCGGCGCGGGCCAGGCTCAGCAAGTCGGGCATGTCGAGCGGGCCTCAGCGCCCGCTCCAGTAATCGGCTTTCTGCGGCAAAACCCAGCGAACGCCTCCTCGCGGATTGTCCCGGTCGCCACGAAATCGCGGAATGAGGTGGATATGGACGTGCGGGATCGACTGCCCCGCCGCGGGGCCGTCGTTGATCCCGATCGTGTAGGCGTCGGGCTGGAGCCGATTGGCGAGATCCTTTTGCGCCTGATCGAGTAGCTCGTTCATGGCCTGACGCTCGAGGTGACTGAGCTCGAAGTAGGATCCGACGTGGCGCCGCGGCACAATCAAGGTGTGGCCGGGCGAGACGGGGTAGGCGTCGTCGACGCCTACCGCCAGTGCAGATTCGAATCGGACACGGGATTCGCTAAGAGTGCAAAACGGACAAGCCATCGTTGGGGGGCCGACTTAACCCGAGCCGCTTTGCGTCTTGCGCATCTGCGCCGAAACCAAAGAGACAAAGCGCAAAGCACTTTGCGTACCGGGGTCGCTGGCGATGCGCAGCAGCGCAAAGACGCCGCCCGACGGAGCCGGCTGTTTCGCCAGCTCCGCCTTGGCTGCACAGGCCGACTCTGCCAGGTCGATGAGACCGCACTGAACCTCATCGCGCCCGAGCACCTCGATGAGGCGCAAGAACCCCGGGTTGCGCGCCAGTTTGTCGACCAGGGCTGCAAGTTCGGTGGCAACTGTGGAGACGCGGTTGACGATGTCGTCGGAGAGCGAATCCTCCATGGCGGCCACGAGGCGCGCGAGCCCGGCCAGTCGCTCCAGATCCCCGCTCTCGGCCATCCGTGTGATGGTAGGCAGGGCCCGCAGGATTCCGCTGCGATTGACGCGGTCGAGCAAGTCCATGCCACCCGAGGCCGCGGCCGTCACACGCGCCACGATGTCGTCGGACAGGGAGTCTTCGGCCGCTCCGGCAAGTCGCGCGAAGTCCGCGACGCGCTGCAAGTCGCCGTTGCGCACCATGGCGGCGATGGTCGGCAGGGCATCGCCCACGCCGCTGCGATTGGCCCGGTCCAGCAAATCCATGCTGGCGCCTACGGTCGCCGCCAGCCGCGTCACGGTGTCATCGGTGAGCGCGTCGCGCGCGCCAGCGATGACGCGCTCGATCTCGCCCAAAGCCACCGACCCGGCTATGCCGCCGCCGTTTGCTTTTTCCTCGCTCATGGTCGTCCCCTTTAGAGCAAGCCGCGTGCGCTGGCCCAGTACAGCTGGTTGTACGCCATCTTGAACCAATGAATCGACTTGGTCGGCGGTTTGGGGTCGGGCGGATTGGCGTAGTTGAACATCGCGTACGTCGCCTTGTCTTTGCCCGCTTCGATGAAGCAAAACACCTTGCCGTCGTAATCGCGCACCGGCGAGCCGATCTTGACGATCGAGGCGAGGTTTTCGGCGAGCGCCTCGGCCTCGAAGTGCGCGGTCGATCCGGCCTTGCTGATCGGGATGTTGGTCGTGTCCCCGAGCGCAAACGCGTTCTCCCGGCCGTCGATCGTCAGGCGATTGCGGTTGACCGGAATCCATCCGCCCTTGCCTAAGTTGTTTTTCTCGATCACTTCCATGCCCCGGTGAGCGGGAACGGACACCAGCAAATCGTAGTTCGTTTCCCCTCCCTCCTCGCTGCGGATCACCTTCTTGCCCGCATCGACGTCCTTGATGTTAAAGAGCGTCTCGTATGTGATGCCGCGCTGATCGAACTCTCCTTGCATCCACTTGCCCACGGGCTCCAGGCTGTGCAGTCGGCCGATGGGGTAGGTGTAGTGAAACGAGACTTTGTCACCCAGTCCCCGGTCACGGAAGAAGTCGTAGAGGCAAAAAGTCACCTCCGGCGGGATCATGGGGCACTTGTGCGGCACACCCACGGCTACGACGACGCGTCCACCCCGGAATGCATTGATCGTTTTCCAGAACTTGAGCGCCGCCTCTTCGGTGTAGACGTTAATCGAGTTATCCGCGAGGCCTGGAATTTCTTCGGGCACGGGCCGCGAGCCGGTCGCGATGGCAATCAGGTCGTAGCCGAAGGTGCGCCCGCTCTTGGTCTTGACCTGGTTTTTGTCGAGATGAAATTCCTCGACCGGGTCCACGTGAAACTCGATTCCCGGCTCAAGCAGGCTTGCCTGATCGCGATACAGCTCGTCGGTGGCCGCGCGTCCGAGCGCAACATACAGCAAGCCGGGTTGGTACATGTGCTTGTCCGACGCCGAAAGCATCGTCAGCCGGACTTTCTTTGACTTGAGTTCGCCGCAAAGACGCCGGGCCAGATTGTTGGCCAGAATCGTCCCGCCCATTCCACCGCCGACGATAAGAATTTTCATGTCCTGTCTCCTCGCGTATTGGGACTGCTATTTTGCTTTGCGCACCACCACGTGCCAGACACCGGAGTCGCTCGCTGTCGATACCAGTTCGTGACCAACCTTGTGTATCCACTCAGGGATGTCCGTGGCCGAACCCGCGTCGGTCGATAGCACCTCGATCTCGTCGCCGATTGAGGCGAGTTTTATCGCCGCAATGAGCTCCATCAAAGGCCCCGGACAATACGTGTCGCGGGCGTCGATCACCTGCTTGTTTGTCATCGAAGTTCCTCCTCCTCCTTCAGAACGTGAGCAACTGCCCGTTTGCGGCGTCCGTCAAGAACTTTGTCAGTCCCAGCGGACGCGCCAAAAACGACTCCAGGTCTTCGGTTTTGAAGCCCGTTACGTCCATCGCCATCGAGCAGGGGTGGATTTTGGCGTCGCCCAATTCGACCGCGTGCTGCAACAGTTGTTTGAACGGGGGTATCTTTTTGCCCGCCATCGTACGCCCGAAGCTACCCTCAGGGGCAGGCTCCTTCGTGTTGCCGCGTACGAAATACTGCAGCGAGTTCATCGACAGCAACATCTGAACTTCGCTTCCACTGACCGCGCCGACGGAGGCGACCATGGCCGCCATCTGTAGCCGCTCGAGGTCTCCGCTGACCACCAAAATGCTGAGCTTGGGGGAACTCATGGACTCGTACTCCTGTTCGAATCGAAATGCGTTTTATTTAGCACCTGTCTGCGATCATGAAGCGCCACCGCCGGGGCGAACTTGTGCCAGCGCCATCAGCGCCGTGGGCGCGATGGTGTTTCGGTGCAGCGCCGCGTCCTTCTTTGCGGCCATGCCGAAGGCCACCGCCATCAGCTGGCTGTAAAAAACAACGGGGATCTGAAAAGTCGTGCCGAATCTGCGGTTGATCGCCGACTGGTACATCTCCACGTTGGTTTGACACAGAGGGCAGGGCGTCGAGATGACATCGGCGCCGGCTCGCTGCGCTTCTTCCAGGATCGTGCGGATGAGCGGCAGAGTGCGATCGGGACTCATCACCGCGACCGAGGCACCGCAGCAGGAGGTCTTGTTGGAAAAGGGCAGCGCCACGGCGCCGCAGGCGCGGCTAAAGTCATCGAGAAATGTGGGCTCGTCGGTGGCATCGAACCGGCCGCCTCCCTCCGTCGCGGCAAATGGACGAACGGTCTGGCAGCCGACGTAGCCCGCGACCTTCAAACCTTGGAGCGGATTGGTGACCTGCTCCGCGATCCGGTCGACGCCAACGTCATTGACCAGCACCTCGCAGACGTGGCGAACGCGCAGGTCGGCATCGTAGGAAAGACTGGCTTCGCGCAGTGCGACGTTGAGCTGCGCACGGGTCTTCACATCGGCCTTGATCTTTTCCGCACCCCCGTGCGTGTTGAGATAACACGCGGCGCAGCCGGTGACTACGTCGTGCGTGCCTTTTTGCTGCGCCTTGGCCAACGTACGTCCGGTGAGCGCAAGGTTGGGTTTCTCGCAGCCACCGATGTGTCCGACCGATGCACCGCAGCAGTTCCAGTCGTCGATCTCGTCGAGTTCCACCCCGACCTTGGGCAGTATTGCGCGCAGCGACTCGTCGAGGTGGCGCGCGCTGCCCTGCGAAGAACAGCCCGGGTAGTAGGTGAATTTGAACTCCTTGGTCTCGCCCATTGTGCTGCTCCTCGCTCAGTCGAGCGATTCGAGTTCGCGTGCCTTGGCCAAAATGGCTTTGAGTCCCTTGCGATCTTTGATCCGACGCGGCCAGCCGATGTGCATGCGTCCGGTGCGCACCATCCCCGCTGCGATCGCCAGATTGGACAGGGCGCGCTGGATTCCTTCTTTGAGGCCGAAAGTGAAGTAATAGCGGGCGGTGACCAGACGTTCGTCG
>DASPPB010000001.1:0-2637 GCA_035625725.1 Burkholderiaceae bacterium | reverse complement strand
TTTGTCGCCCGTTTTGCCCGTAACGCACATCAAGGAGTGCGGTGTGCTTGGGGTCGGCCGATGCGATGTCCCGACGCCCGTCGCACAAGCGCGGCTCCTTCGTGGTACGGCGGCACTGCACCTCGTGCGTGTGCCTGACCTACGGTTCCCGCCCGATGGGCTCCTGGTGCGCGCCGCATGAAAACGCGCACGATCTTTCCGCCTTGCTCGGGCGCGGCGCTCCGGCCGAGGATCGGATGCTGGCCGTGTTCTGGGGCCTGGCCGCAATCGAACCGGTGGGCTTGCATGCAAAAGACGAGCCCGCCGTGACCGTGACGCGGGTCGGCCACGGTCTGTACCAGACTCATGCCCCGGCGCTGGTGCACGCCACGCACGAGACCATCTGGGAGATCTTGACGGACTATGGGAATTTCGCGCAATTCATCCCTGGCCTGAACGCAAGCCGTGTGCTGTCTCGCGGCGCTGCCCGTTGCACCGTCGAGCAGCGCTGGCGCGCCACGCCTCTTCTGATTCCGTTTCTGGTCGACATCACCGTCCTATCGATCGAGCGGCCACTGTCGAATCTCGATGTGCATTTGGTGCGCGGCGACCTGAAGAGCCTGGAGGGCGGCTATTCGATTCAGGAGGGCCCCGACGGCCAGACTTCGATCCTGCGGGATGGTCGCGTGGAGAACGCAACGCTGCTGCCCGATCTGATCTCAACGGCGCTCGTTCGACGGCAGGCCCAACTGCAGTTTGTCGGAATCATTCGGGAGATACAGCGGCGCGCAGCGCAGCGTGCCCGAGTCGTCACGCTTGCGCCTGCGCCATAGCGCTCGCGCCCAGAGCGCTTTTGCCGCTCTGCGAACCGCGGCTTTAGGCGCGCGTTGCGAGTGTGACGATCTGGTCCAGGCCCTGCAGGCCCTCGTCGATCTCCGCGCGCGTGATCTGCAGCGAGGGCACGATCGACACGACGTTTTTGTGGTAGCCCACGATGTTGAGCACTACCCCTACGGTGCCCGAACCGAGATCGAGCCCATGGCCCAGACCGATCTGAAACATGCGGTCGGCCAGTTCCCGGTCGGGTGTGAAACCATCGGCCTTGCACATCTCCATGCGCAGTGCCAGGCCCAGTCCATCGACGTCGCCGATCTGCGGGTGCTTGGCCTTCAGGGCTCGCAAGCCGTTGAGAAAATACTTGCCCTTTTCGCCGACCGAGGTTTCGTAGTCGCCCTGTTCGAATTCGCGCATCACGGCCAGGCCGGCCGTGGTGCCCAGCGTATTGGACGCGTAGGTCGAGTGCGTCGAGCCGGGACCGAAAACACGCGGGTTGATCAGTTCTTCCCGGGCCCAGATTCCCGAGAGCGGGTTGAGCCCGTTGGTCAGCGCTTTGCCAAAGACGATGATGTCGGGCTGCACGTCAAAGTGCTCCAAGGCCCACATCTTGCCGGTCCGGTAAAAACCCATCTGCACTTCGTCGTCGACGAGCAGGATGTTGTGCTCGCGGCACAGGGCTGCGAGGCGCTTGAAGTACCCCTTGGGCGGAACGATGTAGCCGCCGGTTCCCTGGAGGGGTTCCACGAAGAAGGCACCGAACTCGCAGGCTCCCGTCCTGCTGTTCCACGCGCCCGTGCACTCATGCGCAAAGAGTTTCTCGAATTCCGCGATGCAGGCATCCTCCGTGCGCTGCGCATCACCGCCGTAGCCGGCGCGAAACGTATACGGATACGGCATGAACTGCGCACGATCGGCAAATTCCCCGAACGCCTCGCGGTAGCGGTAGGCGGCAGTAATCGCCGAGGCCCCGAGCGTGCGCCCGTGGTAGCTGCCCTGAAAGGCCAGCATGCGTTGCCTCTTCGTGGCCTTGCGCACGACCTTGAGCGCGTCTTCGACGGCCTGCGCGCCCCCCACATTGAAATGCACCCGTCCCTTCAGACCAAATCCGCGCTCGACGCTCTGGCAGATCTTTTCGGCGAGCTCGATCTTCTCGCGGTGCAGGTACTGCGAGGCCAACTGCGGCAGGCGATCGATCTGCGCATGCACCGCCGCGTTGATCCGCGGATGCGCATATCCCAAGTTCGCAGTCGAGTACCACATTTGCAGGTCGAGGTACCTGCAGCCGCGATCGTCGAAAAGGTAGCTACCCTCGCAGCGCTCGAAGAGCTTTGGCCGAAGCGCATAATGCACGGTATCGCCGTACGAGCAGTACTTCTTCTCCTTCTCCAGCAGGCGCGCGCCCGCCTCGCTTAAGAACCCGGATCCGTCATGATCATTCATCGTGGTAGGTTTCCCGTCTTTCAAGGACGGATCATATAACATGCGCATCGTGGGCTCGTTCCGACCGCAACCGGTAGCGCGCGGCATATTCGGACGCGGCGCCTGCGGAGCCGGCCCGAACTCGCAAACCCCTCTGACGTGGATGACGTTTCTTTGCGCACCCTAAGAAAGACTGCGCTGCTCATCGATTTCGACAACACCATCACTTGCGGCGACGTGCTGGGATCGGTGCTCGAGACTTTCTCGCCCACGGACCGCTGGCTTGAATGGGAAACCGCGTGGCGCGATAACGAGATCAGCACGCTCGAGTGCCTGCGGCTGCAAATCGGCGAGCTGCGGGTCGATGAGCGGACTTTGCTCGAATTTGTGCGCCGCACGCCA